>CAXEVV010000009.1:0-52525 GCA_963999845.1 uncultured Rhodobacterales bacterium
CTTTCTGACGAATGCTTTCTGGAACTGTTTCATTTATGAGTTGATCAATAGACTCGACTTCTAACACTTTGAACATTTCTTCCATTTCCGATGGAGATGGGCCTATGTGCCTGCGATTTGCAAAATCATATGGAAGATAATCAGTTGGTGTAAACGGCATTTTGGACCTCTAAAATTTTAAGTGTTAGTAAGGTGTAAACTGAACGATTAGCCAATTAATTTTGTATAAGCTGCTTCATCCATATACTCTTCTATTTGATTGATATTACTTGGCTTAACTTTAAAGAACCAAGCATCTCCCATCGGATCATCATTTACTTTGCTTGGCTCATCCACCAGAATCTCGTTGATTTCAACAATTTCCCCATCAAGGGGGGAAAGAATATCAGACGCAGCTTTTACGCTCTCGATTACAACGATTTCGTCATCTTTTGATACTGTTGTCCCTTCGTCTGGTAACTCCACGAATACAATATCACCTAACTGAGAGCTGGCATGCTCGGTTATTCCAACAACTACTAGATCGCCTTCAACTCTTAACCATTCGTGTTCTTCTGTAAATTTCATAAATTCCTCCAAAAGTTAATGTTTTTTAAAGTTTTTCTTAACAAAAGGTAACGAAGTTACTTCTACTTCTAGCAATTTACCTCGAACTTGTGCATTCACTCTGTTACCTAGATGTGAGAACTCACTCTTTATATAGCCCAATGCAATCGGATGTTTTTGTGTGGGGCTGAATAACCCTGATGTTATCCGTCCTATCGGAACAGAAGAAGTGCCATTATCAAAAAGCTGGGTATCTGTTCTTATGGGGGCTTTCCCAAGAGGCACAAATCCCACTAATTTATATTCAGCACCATTTTTTATTTCGGATAATATTGTATTAGCTCCAGGAAAGCTGCCTTCCTTTTGTCCTTTGCTTAATCTTGATTTATGCATGGCCCATTTTAACCCCGCAGCAACAGGGGAGGTTTTAGTGTCAATATCCTGCCCATACAGACACAGTCCAGCTTCTAGTCGCAAAGAGTCTCGAGCACCAAGTCCGACAAGTTCTACAGATTTGTGTTTCAACAAAGTTTCGGTGACATTTTCTGCGGCCTTGTTTGGAATTGAAATTTCAAACCCATCTTCACCAGTATATCCTGATCTTGATATCCAACATTCTGCTCCTGCTATCGGTATTGTGGCGACATCCATAAAGTTCATATTAGAAATCTTTGGGTAATGTTCTGAAAGTACCTTCTCAGAGGCTGGTCCTTGCAGAGCAATTAAGGCTCTATTTTCCAAATTTTTGACACTGACCCCGAGCGGTTCTAAATGTTCACGTAGGTGTTTAATATCGTCTTCTTTCCGAGAAGCGTTAACGACCATGTAAATGTGGTCACCTCGATTAGAAAACATAAAATCATCAAGTATTCCGCCGGTACTGTTTGTGAAAAATCCATATCTTTGGCGATCGGCTTTTAATGTTTTAACCTCCATTGGGATTAAGGTTTCCAGTGCCTCTGCTACTTGATTGAAGTCATTACCTCGTAAAACTATCTGTCCCATATGGCTTACATCAAAAAGTCCAGCGTGGCTTCGTGTGTGAAGATGTTCGCTCATAATACCGTTTTCATATTGAAGTGGCATATTGTAACCAGCAAAAGCTGTCATCCTTGCATTATTATTTTGGTGCAATTTATTTAAGGGTGTTTGCATGAGCTTATCAGACATCAATTTTCCTACACTACTAGCCAGTTTTATAAAAAGTCTGGCATCAATGTACTACGGCGTGCGCCGTAATATGATGCCCCTTTCTGTCCATTTGCCTGAGATCGTTATCCCTTCGGCGGATGCTAACGCATCTCTCTCCAGATTTTATAAAACAGTGGTCCATTTGCCTGAGAGTTTCCGGGGCGGTTGCTCCTTCGGCACTGATTGTCCAGTTCTCCCACCATTTCATTAAATGATAGACGCCAGCGTAGTTCTTTTCAAGGCAAATGTCATTTGACAGTACCAAATTTTTTATGCACATCAAAAGCATGAGTAATCAATTTTTCTTTGGCTATGGTAGTTTAGTAAATACTTCGTCTCATGACTTCCATAATATATCTAACGCACGTTTAGTTGGATGGCGCAGAGTATGGCAACGAACAAATTTAAGAGATTTCTCATTTTTGAGTGTGCATAGATCTGATAATTTTAGTATCGATGGCGTTATTGCACTTGTACCTGATGGTAACTGGAGAAAGCTAGATGAAAGAGAGGCTGGCTATGACCGAATTATTGGATCGGAAATGATTGAGCACACATCCTTAAAGTCTGATAGTATTTCTTTTTATCGGATACCAGATCATAAATTTTGTAGTGTTGAAAAATGTCCGATTTTATTAAGTTATCTTGACGTGGTTTTGATGGGATTTTTACAAAGGTTTGGAAAACAAGGGTTTTCAAATTTTTTTGAAACTACTGATGGATGGGATTGTGGTGTATTCAATGATAGAAACAATCCTAGGTACCCTCGTGCCCAAGAATACGAAAACGATTTTTATTCTTCCGTAGATAATGCGATTACCGATCGCGAAATTACGTTGTACTGGTAACTAAATAGCAGTCTTCATGCTTTCATCTAGATATATTTGTCGTAATCTCTGAGTCATAGGCCCAGGGGACCCATTAGAAACATTTTGGCCGTCAATGTTAACAACTGGAGTAACAAAAGAGGAAGCGGAAGTTATAAAAGCCTCATCTGCATTTATTGCCTCATTGATTGAAAAATTTCTCTCTTCTATCTCCATTTCAGCTTCTTCAGCAAAGCGTATTATGGCCGAACGTGTTATCCCATGCAGAATGGCGTATGATTTGGCACGCGTAATTATTTTGCCATCGTTAATTATATAGGCGTTGTTCGACGTCCCCTCGGTAACATATCCGTCCTCAACCATCCAAGCATCATCTGCATTTAGTTTTTGGGCCATCATTTTGCCAATTGAGGGATAAAGAAGCTGTGTGGTTTTGATGTCACGGCGTCCCCATCTCTGATCCTCAATTGATATAACTTTGATACCTGAAACAGCTGAAGGGTTATCCACAAGATTTTCTTTATTTTGACTGAACATAACCACAGTTTGAGGTGTTGTCTCCGGGTCAGGGAAGATAAAATCTCTGTCACCTGCTGACCCACGTGTTATTTGTAAATAAATTAGGCCTTGGTTCACGTTGTTTTTATCAATTATTGTCCTATGAGCCGACAATAGAGAGTCATGGCTCATTGGAGTTGCCATGTCTAGCTCGGATAGTGACCTTTGTAATCGGGAATAGTGTCCAGCAAAATCAATTAGTTTTCTGTTAACTACTGAAGTTACCTCATAAACACCGTCTGACATTAAAAATCCTCGGTCAAAAATTGATATTTTGGCTTCATTTTCGGGAATAAAGCGTCCATTCAAATAAACGGTTCTCATAGTTTGGAACTCCTACATTTAATTTAGGATTTAGTCTTATTGTTATGAAAGTGCAATTATAATAGAATATGGTTTATTGAGTAAGTTTGTACTGTGAAAAAGGTAGAAAAAGACGGTTTATAAAATAATTTTTTGTATGGACGGTAGATTAGCCTTTGAAAAATCATTTTCTTTTAACATTTTATCACTTAAAGGATCCCACAGTGCAAAGCTTTGCGTATTATTTATCAAAATTTAGGAGCATTTTTTGAGACATTATCTAGATTTTGAAAAACCTTTGGCAGAAATAGAGGGAAAAGCAGAGGAACTGAGAGCTTTAGCCCGCCAGAATGATGAGATGGATGTTGACGCTGAAGCAGAGGCCTTAGACAAAAAAGCAGAAAAAATGCTTAACGATCTTTACCAGAACCTCACGCCTTGGAGAAAATGTCAGGTGGCACGTCATCCTGAAAGACCTCATTGTATCGAATATATAAATGAGCTTTTCTCAGAATTCACCCCTTTAGCAGGTGATAGAAATTTTGCAGATGATCACGCTGTCGTGGGAGGCATAGCGCGTTTCAGTGATATCCCTGTTATGGTTATTGGAAACGAGAAGGGTAATGATACAAAGACCCGTATAGAGCGAAATTTTGGCATGGCGCGTCCTGAAGGCTATAGAAAAGCGATCCGTTTGATGAGCTTGGCAGATAAATTTGGATTGCCGGTGATAACCTTGGTTGATACTCCGGGGGCATATCCTGGGAAAGGTGCAGAGGAGCGTGGACAGTCAGAAGCTATAGCCCGATCTACCGAAAAATGTCTGCAGATAGGTGTGCCCATTATTTCTCTAATAATTGGCGAAGGCGGATCCGGTGGAGCAGTTGCTTTTGCAACAGCAAATAAGGTCATAATGTTAGAGCATTCTGTCTATTCAGTTATAAGTCCAGAAGGTTGTGCTTCAATTTTATGGAAAGACTCTGAGAAGATGCGGGAGGCGGCAGAAGCATTGAGGCTTACAGCACAAGATCTTACAAAACTAGGTGTGAATGATGTTATAATTGAAGAGCCTACGGGTGGAGCTCATAGGGATAAAAAAATAGTTTTCATGGAAGTTAAAAATGCTATTGATAAAGCCTTGTCAGACTTAATCAAAAAGAAACCAAAAGACTTAATAAAGCACCGTAGAGATAAATTTCTCTCTCTTGGACAGCAGGGCTTAGCCTCTTAACTTAGCTTGTTAACATTCTTAAGCCCTGAGTAACGTCAGACCGAACGGCAATTCGCAAGCTGGGCTCATCTCCAGCACTTAATGCGGAGAGAATTAATTTATGAAAATGGGGTGGCTCTTTCCGTCGCAGTTTTCCGTATAGTGCCCTCATGGTTGGACCTAATTGTAGCCATACTGTTTCGGCAGTTGCTAACATTGCAGGCGCCTGAGCCCGTAAATAAAGTGTTCTATGAAATTCTAAATTTGTTTTTATATAAGTCACGGCGTCGTGATCGTCGATTGCTTGTGCAACGCGAGCATTTATTGCTTGGAGCCTATCAATTAGAGCCAAGTGCGCTCTGGGTAATGCCCTGCTCGATAGCTCAACTTCTATTAATGCTCTCATTGCTGCAAGCTCTTCTATCCGCTCGTTACTTAATTCTGGTGTGAGAACTCTTCCTGATGAAGTCATTGCAAGGGCACCTTCTGCCACTAATCGCCGTACTGCTTCTCTCGATGGAGTCATTGAAACATTATAGCTTTTACCAATCCCCCTAAGAGTTAAAGATTGGCCTGGTTTGATTTCACCGCACATAATCCTCATTCGCAGGGCTCTATAGACTCGGTCATGAGCTAAAGAATTCTTGTCAAAACTACTTTTTATTTTTTCCATAATTATTTGTGATCACAGAATTTTTATTGGTCAACCTTAAAATTATAAAAATGAAGATTTGTACCTTCATTGCGTAACCATTTTCGCTCATTATGATATGGTCCGAATAGATAGTATACCTCTGACCAAAAAGCTTTTGAATGATTAAAATGTTTCAGGTGGGATACTTCATGAGCAACTAAGTATTTAATTACATTTTTGGGTGCCATAATTAATCTCCAAGAAAACATTAAATTATACGTGCTTGAGCAAGATCCCCAGCGTGATCTTGTATCCCGTAATTTAAGTGAGCAGTATGATACGCCTAACTTAGAGCAGTAATAAGCGGCAAGCTCTGTAAGCTCTGCCTTAGCTAACTTTTTTAGGTAAGTTTCTATGGCCAGACCACGGTTAGCTATTTTTGATGGCACGAGCAAACTATTGCCAATATTTTTCACACTTGTAGCGTTTAAACATAGTTTTATTTCCACTTTATTACCCATGATGGGAATAAAACTGCCCGTGCCCACTTCTATTTTTTTACTTGAAACCCCTTGTATTTTTTCCCGTACCCAAGCTTCTTTACTTTTTAAAAAATTCAATAAAACATCATGCTGTGTATTTGCTGGGGCTGTAAGCGTTACATTTTCACTAATCGACGAAACCCTAAGTGATAATCTTCGAGAACTCCGAACCGTCCTGACCATTACTTTTATTTGAGGTTCTTTTGTAAAATATATCGATTTTGACATGAAAATTCATAATCTCGCTAAAATTTTATTAATTTGATCAGATAATGCTTTGACATATTGCTCATCTTGTGCGACATGGCGATTTTTAAGTATGTACAACATTTAAAGGGAATTTCCTATGCCCAAAGAAGAATGGGGTGTTAAGCGCGTGTGTCCTACGACTGGCAAGCGCTTTTACGACCTAAATCGTAATCCAATAGTAAGTCCTTACACTGGTGAAGAGGTTAAGTTGGACGATACTAAATCTCGCTTAATCCAAGCTGATGGAGAGGACCTGTCCGTGCGTAGGTCGACCGCAAGCGAAAATGCGGATGAAGATGTTGTACTGGAAGACGACGATATGGACGCTGAAATGGATGATGATCTTTTGGAAGAAGATGAAGATGATAATGTTTCTTTGGATGAAATAGCCGATGTTCCTTCAGAAGAAGACGAAGGTTAAAATGATAGTGCAGGTTCTGAAACTTGTTCTCATGTAACATTATCTAAGTAGAGTTAGAAGGAATTTGGTGTTATTTCGGGGCCTTAGCTCAGCTGGGAGAGCGCTACAATGGCATTGTAGAGGTCAGGGGTTCGATCCCCCTAGGCTCCACCAAATATCCAAATAAACTTAAAAAAGTTAGGTTTTAAATATTTCGGTTCCGTCTCTTAAGTAGAGCCCAAAACAATAACAAGATCTGAATAATCAGAACTGTTACTATATATATGTACTCAACTTTGAGACTGTTGGGAAAAACTCCGTAGATCACCCAGATTAAAAGTGATAGGACCGCAAAATTGAGCCAAATCTTTTTCAGAGCTCTTTTTTTTTCTTGAGCAATAAGCTGCAACTCTTCCTGTCTGCGCTCGTACTCCCTTCTTTTACGCTGTCTTTCTTCAGATTCGTTCATTGTCCTCAAACTTTTATATTGTAAGCGCGCCGCATTGCTCGGTGCCACACTGCGTTTTATTATCTTTTTACAGTCAAAATATACTTTCTAGGTAAATGTAATGCTAGACCATCTCTGAAAATTTTCAGCTTACTTAGCCTCTGAATTCTCTCAATAAATTCTGCTTTTGTATTAACTTATTTAATATTGCATGTAATTCATGTGTTAATAAGATCGTAAAAATTTAGCGGGAGTTACTTTAAGTGATTGTGTGGCGAAATATAAACCTGCCAAAAGGTTTACTAAAAGTCCACCAATTACAACCATAAATGCGGTAGACCAAATTATTTGAAAGGGAACTTCTAGCACAAACGTTGTTATCCCCCAGGCACTAAATATTGCAAAAAATATTGCTACAAAACCTGCTGTAGCTCCTACTAAAGAAAATCGAATTATATAGCTAATCATTAGGTTTTTTCGCGTAGCTCCCAAAGTCTTCAAGATGGATGCATCGTACGATCTCGCATTTTGTCCAGCAGACGCTGATCCGAGAAGTACTAAAAAACCGGTTACCAATGTGGTGAGTGCACCATAAGAACTTGTGGTGGCTATTGAGCCTAATAGTTCGCCAACACGTTCTATAACATTTCTTACCTTTATGAGCGTAATATTTGGGAATTTACGTGATAACGCATTGAAAACTTCATCCTCAGACTCTGCTCTTGCATAAATAGTAGTAATGAAACTGTGAGGTGCAGTTTCAAGTGCAGTTGGATTCATGGCCAGAACAAAACCAATTCCTGCAGTTGAGAAATCTACGTTACGGAGACTTGTAATTTCTCCAGTAATTTCTCTTCCCATTATATTCACTGTTAAACTATCACCAATCCCAATCCCAAGTTCTTCAGCTTGTTCGGCACCAAAACTAATTTGAGTTTTTCCTGTATAATTTTTAGGCCACATCTGACCTTCGGTAAGTTTAAATCTTTCTGGTAATTCCTCAAAGTATGTAATGCCTCTGTCGCCTCTTATAACCCAGTGATCGCCGGCTAGTTCAGATGCCAGACTGTTATTTATTTTTGTGATTATGCCACGAAGCATAGGAGCTTCATCAAAAGAAGTAACGCCCTCGTAAGAATTCAAAATCTGTCTAACTTCCTCAATTTGAGACTTTTGAATGTCAATCACAAAGTAAGATGGAGCCACCTCCGGTAGATCGTTATTGATTGAAGTTCTCAGATTGCCATCAATTTGAGCGATCGTCGCTAGCACTGCCAATCCTATTCCTATTGCCAGTAGTGAGTTGGATGTTCCTTCTTGAGTACCGCTCATTGCGGCAAGAGCCCAACGGGTTGATGGGTGACCTTTAATAACACGGGCTAATTTTTTAATAAAATACATCAAGAGACGCGCTGACAGAAACAAAGTTAATGTGGCGACGGCAAAACCAAGTGAAAACCAGCAGGTAAGTTGAGGATTCTGATTAAATAGGGCAGAGGCCGCTAGCAGAGAAATTAATAGACCAAAGCTCCAAACTAAGTATTTAAAACGTGGCAATCCATCGCTTTGTAAATTCATTGCGCGAAATAGAGCAACGGCTTGTATATTTTCACACTTTGATAGCGGCCATAGCGTGAATAAGGTTGAAATAATGGCTCCATAAAAAGCCGCCTCCAATATGGGTGTAAAAGAGAAAACTATCGTAATTGGGAGTGGAATAACGATATTAAGAAGAGGTGCAAAAAGATGTGGTGTAATAGCGCCGATCAATAAACCTAAACATATTCCGATTAAAGAAATTATAGCCAATTGGATAAAGTATGTCATAAAAATTTGGGAATTTGTAGCTCCCAAACTCCTTAAGACAGCTATCGTAGATATTTTCTGATTGAGGTAGCTTTTCACTGCAGACCCGATTGCAACACCACCTACTACTAGCCCTGCCAGACCCACCATAATGAAAAAAGCAGATAACCTAGTCACAATTTCAGATATACCTGGCGCACCATTTCTGGAGTCTCTCCAGCGCATTCCAGTCTCTTCAAATTTCATTTTTGCGATAGACTCTAGCGCTTCCAAGTTTTTACTTGGATCGATTTGCAACCTATATTTTGCTGTAAAAAGTGTTCCGGGTGCAAGTAATCCAGATGATTTCAGTTCCTTGGTTTTTACAATGGTTCGGGGTCCTAATCCAAAATTAGCTCCGGAGTCGTCCGGTGATGATATAATGATATCTCTGAGAATAAAATCAGCAAGTCCAAGGCTGAAGGTATCGCCCAAAGAAATGCTTAATCTTGATGCAAGGTCGCGCTCCATTATCGCACTTTTGGGTTTGATCAACACTTCTCTAAGAGATCGACCACTTTCAAGTTGAACCTCTCCAATTAGTGGGTAACGATCGTCTATAGCTTTTATCTGAGTAAGTGCTCGTTCATTTTTCCCATCGCTTTCAATAATGGCCATCGATCTAAATTCTAGGATCTCTGACATATCTTGGGATATCGATTTCAGCCAATGAAGTTCTTTATCATTTGCCAAGCGGTAAGTGAATTCTGCCTCTGCATTACCTCCTAGTAATTCAGATCCTTTCTCACCAATCGTATATTCTATGCCACTTTTTATAGTTCCAACTGCAGTAATAGTTCCAACGCCGAGCACTAAGCAGGTGAGAAAGATACGGAATCCAGATATACCTGATCGCAATTCTCGAATTGCCATTAGTATTGAAAATCTGAAATTTCCAGTTCTGATCACAGAAGTTTTCCATCTCTTATTTTAATGGTCCTGTCACATCTAGTTGAGAGTGCGTTGGAATGCGTGACTAGAAAAAGGGTGGTGTTATGCTCATTTTTCAGCTCAAAAAGCAAATCAATTATAGCTTTCGTATTTTCCTCATCCAAATTTCCAGTGGGCTCATCTGCCAAAAGGATCTGAGGGTTCGAAACGTAAGCTCGTGCCAATGCCACACGTTGCTGCTCACCACCTGATAGTTGAGAGGGGTAATGATCAGCACGATGGGATAATCCTACTCTATCGAGTGCTATCATGGCATGTTTGATTGGATTTTTAGATGAAGAAATTTCTAGGGGAGTAGCCACGTTTTCACTGGCAGTAAGTGTTTGTATTAGGTGGAAGGATTGAAATACCACGCCAACATTATTTCTACGTAGCATAGAAAGGTTATCCTCAGACATCCCAGTTATCACTTGACCAAAAATTTTTATTTTTCCACTTGTAGCTTGCTCCAGTCCACCAGCTAGCATCAATAAAGAAGACTTTCCTGACCCAGATGGACCGATTAATCCAATGCTCTCACCCTCATGAAGGTCTAGGGAAACATTTTTTATAATGTTTACATTGCCCGCGTTGCCTTTCAGCGTCAAAGATACATTTTGTAAAGAAATTACCGGTTCTCGCATGAAAGCTCGCTTATGATTTTAGTTAATATATTAAAATATGGTTTATTTTTAGTCTTCAGCAAGACGATCATCTTACTATTTGTATTTTCGTCATTTGCAAACGCAGATAATCAAATAAAAATACTGATGCTAGGTGATAGTTTAACCCAAGGATATGGTTTGACAGAAAAAAATGGATTGGTCCCAGTACTCCAACGCTGGCTATCAATCAATAATGTAGAAGTCTTGCTTATTAACGGTGGAGTATCTGGCAATACGACCCTTGGGGGTTTCGAGCAGCTGGATTGGTTGCTATCCCCTGATATAAATGGCGTAGTCGTTGCATTAGGTGGAAATGATTTATTGCGCGGTTTTGATCCAGAATTTACAAAAAATAATTTAGAGAAAATATTTAGGAATTTAAAATCTAAGGGGATTACGAGTACACTTGTCGGTACTATTTCTCCCTTAAATTATGGTCCCCAATTCAAGAAAGAGTTCGATGAGATTTATCCTACTTTGGCAAAGGAATATAATCTTTATTACATAGACAGTTTTTTCTCTCCTTTAATAGATAAAAAAACAAGAAAAATTTCAGTTAATTTGCTACAAGCTGATGGTATTCACCCAAACGAGGAAGGTATTGAGACGATTGTTAACTATATAGGCCCTGTAATTAAAAATTTTTCGCAATCACTTTCCCAGTAACTTAGTAATACAATCTAAAGATATTTTTCAAACTACCTGAGTCATTTATTAAAAGTAACATGTAAATAAGATGCCAAGATGTCACAAAGAACATTAGCCAGAAAATGAATGCTTGAATTTGTCTGATAAACAAGACTACACACTGGTTGCATAAAGCGCGGTTTTGCTACTGCTTTCGTTTATTTTAGGAGATAAAATGGCCAAAGAAGAATTACTCGAATTTCCAGGGGTTGTAAAAGAATTACTCCCTAATGCTACATTCCGAGTTGAACTTGAAAACGGTCACGAAATAATAGCGCATACGGCAGGTAAAATGAGAAAAAATAGAATTCGTGTTCTTGCTGGTGACCGTGTTCAGGTAGAAATGACACCCTATGATTTGACTAAGGGGCGTATAAATTATCGCCACAAGTAGCACTTGAAGCTTGTTCTTGGATCAAGTAGCCCGCGTAGGCTGGAGTTGTTATCACAGATAGGTGTGTTCCCTGATGAAATTCGAAGGCCTGATATTGATGAAAAATGCACAAAGGGAGAGTTACCTCGTACCTACTGCAATAGAATAACCTTGGCCAAGCTGAACGCACTGCCTTGTAAAGTAGATGAAGTTATTCTTTGTGGGGACACTACCGTTGCTTTGGGTAGGCGCATACTTGGAAAACCAAAAGATAAACAACAAGCAATTGAGTATCTAATTTCTCTGTCAGGTAGAAGACATAGGGTAATAACAGCAATAGCTGTGCGAAGCAATAATAAAACTTGGACAAAAGATGTTGTAAATACTGTAAAATTTAAGGTTCTTTCGAAAAAAGAAATTGAAGATTATATATCTACTGGCGATTGGAATGGAAAAGCTGGAGCTTATGGGATCCAAGGTTCTGCTAGTAAATTCATTCCTTGGATAGCAGGTTCTTTTTCAGCCATAGTTGGTCTGCCTCTTTTTGAAACAGATAACTTGCTTTGCGAAGCGGGTTACACAATACGAAAAGTCAAAGAATGAAAGGTAAGATAGCTTTACTTGATAACTTCGAGGGTAAAGAGGCAGCTGCATTGCTAATCGATGGTAAATTGCACGATTTTTTCACAGAACCAGGTATGAAAGCACCTGGCGCTATTTTTAGGGTCAAGGTTAAGCATCAATTAAAGGGATCTGGAGGGGTGTTTGTTGAAAGTCCAGATGGTGATTTTTTTTTACATCAAACAAGTAGCATAACTCCGGGTAAATTTATTCTAGTTCAAGTTAGTAGTTATGGTGATAGCGAAAAATTGCCGCGAGTCTCAACAAAACTACTTTTTAAAAGTAGATATGTGATTGTGACACCATTCGCTGATGGCTTAAATATAGCCAAAAGCATCCAAGACATTGAGAGAAAAAGTCAGCTAAAGCAACTTGTCACAGAGGGATTTGAACATATTCCTTACGGTATGATTCTTAGATCTGCTTGCGCCTCCGCTAGTGATAATGAAATTATTGATGATTGTAGAAACATGATTAGTGCAGCTCAGAATGTATTATCAGATGAAAATAACCAGATTGGTTTAATATATCGAGCTCAGTCACCGCATCAAATGGCGTGGAGGGAATGGAGCGATATACCTACTGTAGACAAAAGAAATGGTGCGTTTTCTGATTATGGGGTTTTAGAATTAATTGATGAACTTAAAGATTCAAAAGTAATTATAAATAATAGTAACTATTATATTGAACCCACCAGGGCCTTTGTAGCTATCGATGTAAATACTG
Organism: uncultured Rhodobacterales bacterium; assembly: GCA_963999845.1. GTDB lineage: Bacteria > Pseudomonadota > Alphaproteobacteria > Rhodobacterales > Rhodobacteraceae > Salinivivens. The sequence goes on from CAXEVV010000009.1 coordinate 12,756, forward strand.
GTGGAGATATGTCATTTGCTGCAGGACTCAAAGCTAATTTAGCTATGGCTAAAGATCTACCACGTCAATTGCGTTTAAGAGGTCTGGGTGGGCAAGTAGTTATAGATCCCGCACCCATGTCGAGGCAGAATCGTAAAACTTTAGAAAATGCGATCAAGTCTTCGCTTCGTAGAGACACCATCGAAACCAATTTTGTCGGATGGACGTCAATGGGTTTGATAGAGCTACAGCGAGCAAGAATTCGCCCCAATTGGTTAACTCTTTAAAGTAAATCAATTTTATTATTAATTACACTGGGTTTAAACTGCAGTATCTTTATAATTAATTTCTTTTTTATCTTCACCCAGCCTGCTACGTCGAATGTGTAATCTATTCAGAGCATTTAAATATGCTTTAGCAGATGCAACCACAGTATCAGTATCTGATGATTGCCCCGTAGAAATATTTCCCTTGTCATCCATTCGAACGGTTACTGTAGCTTGTGCATCTGTACCCTCAGTAACCGCATGAACTTGATAAAGCTGTAATCGTGCACTGTGAGGGTATAACGCCTTAACTGCATTAAAGGTTGCGTCGACAGGTCCATCTCCCGTGGCTATGGTAGATACTTCGTTGCCATCGATAACCAAATTCATTTCAGCACTTTGCGGTCCGTGCGTACCGCATTTAACCTCCAAAGACATCAGAATTATATGATCATTTTCTGCATCTTCTCCAGCACGCATAAGCGCTATAAGATCTTCGTCATAAATTTCCTTTTTTCTATCTGCTAACTCTTTGAATCGAAAAAATACATCTTTCAATTGATTATCAGCCAGCTGATAGCCCAAATCTTCAAGTTTAGCTCTTAGTGCTGCCCTACCGGAGTGTTTACCTAAAACCAGATTTGTTTCTGACAATCCTATATCTTCAGGACGCATTATTTCAAAAGTTTCGGAATTTTTCAGCATACCATCTTGGTGTATACCACTTTCGTGGGCAAATGCATTTTTGCCAACAATTGCCTTATTAAATTGCACTGGAAAGCCAGAAACAGTTGCAACTCTCCTTGATAGATTCATTAACTTAGTTGTGTCTATAACTGTATGGTAGGGCATTATGTCAGCTCTAACTTTAAGGGCCATTACAACTTCTTCGAGAGCTGTATTACCGGCGCGCTCTCCCAGTCCATTAATTGTGCACTCTATTTGTCTAGCGCCTCCTTCGACCGCTGCGAGAGCATTTGCTGTCGCCATACCTAAATCATTGTGACAATGAGTTGCAAATACCACCTGATCTGCTCCTGGCACATTCTCTATAAGCACTCGAATTAATTCTGCAGACTCCATTGGCGCAGTGTAACCTACTGTGTCTGGAATGTTTATTGTCGATGCACCAGCCTTAATTGCTATTTCTACCACACGCATTAAGTACTCGTGTTCTGTGCGGGTGGCATCCATTGGGGACCATTGGACATTATCACATAAGTTTCGAGCGTGTGTTACTGTATCATGGATCAGTTCGGCCATCTGGTCTTTATTTAAATTGGGAATAGCTCGGTGTAATGGAGATGTTCCAATAAACGTATGTATTCGAGGCGCATTAGAATTTTTTACAGCATCCCAGCACCGATCAATATCCTTATAATTCGCCCGAGCTAATCCGCATATAGTTGCATTTTTTGAACGCAGAGCAATTTCACTAACTGCTTTAAAGTCTCCTTCAGAAGCAATAGGGAAACCGGCTTCGATAATATCTACGCCCATGTCATCTAAAAGCTCGGCAATTTCGAGCTTTTCTTCATGGGTCATAGTTGCACCAGGTGACTGTTCACCGTCTCGAAGAGTTGTATCGAAAATTACAACCCTGTTACTATAGTTATTATTTGTCATTTAGGATCTCTATGTTTGGTATTTTTACTTAAGTTCGATGCGGTAACTGCCTCCTCTGAGCGGACGCACCTTCATGGCACGCTCAGAGGCTGCCTAGTAAAAGATTTTGCTTTTGTTTTTGTGCCATATTAATTTTAGACATTGAACTCATTTACACCAAGCCACTTTTAAGGAAGATGTTATACAGGCATTGGTTTAAAAGAAAACAATAAAATAATTATTGATCATAACGATTGCACTGTAGACACATTATTCTCTGAGTTATATTTCATTGTAGTGTTAGTATTTTGTAAGGTTAATGATTTTGAATGAACAAACAGAAAAAAATATAGAGAAAATTGAGGCAGTGATTTCTGAATTAATACGAAGTAATGAAGATTTATCCGATGTTGTTGCCGCTCAAGATAAAGAAATTTCAAAAATGAGAGATAGATTGCAATGGCTTTTAGAGCGAGAGTTTGAGCGCCAAAATACTGAAAGTGCAGTAATGGCTGACAAACCACCACCACATTGGTAGGTACGAAAGCAATTGTCATTTTACTGAAGCTAAAGTAGGCTTTAGAAATTAATAAATTAAGCACAAATAGGCGTACTATGAAATTTTTGGTCAAGTTTTTTCTATCTGCATTTTTGGTGTTTTTAGTTCCATTGGGTGTTAGTGCTCAAGAAGATGTCGTAGTCACAAAGCAATATGATGACGGTGGTATGTATGAAGGCACATTCAAAAATGGATTGCAGCATGGAATAGGGACGTATCGGCTGCCGAATGGGTACGAATATAGTGGTGAATGGGTTGATGGGCAGATTTTAGGAGTTGGTGTTGCAAAATTCCCAAATGGCTCCGTTTACGAAGGGAATTTTATCAAAGGTAAGCCAGAAGGCTCCGGCAAAATTATTTTTGCAGATGGGGGTACCTACGAAGGAACTTGGTTAGATGGGAAAATAACAGGACAGGGTGTGGCTGTTTATGCAAACGGTTCTCGGTTTGAAGGTGGTTTTCTGGAAGCCATGCATCATGGTCAGGGTATTATGACCAACTCGGATGGTTATGTTTACAACGGGGATTGGGTAAACGGAGTTAAGGAAGGTTCAGCAAAAATTACCTATCCAGACGGCTCCGTATACAACGGAAGTGTGATACGAGGTGCGCGAGAAGGCAAGGGCACTTTAGAGATGCCAGAAGGATTAATATTTGAGGGTTTTTGGGAAAACGGTGAGATCAACGGATTGGGAAAATTAATACAGCCAAACGGAGATGTTTATAAGGGCGAACTTTCAAACGGTAAGAGAAATGGTAACGGTATCGTAGAATATGCAAACGGTGATGTATATGATGGAGAATTTACAGAAGATCAAAGAGCTGGTCAGGGCACTTTTTTAGGTTCCGACGGTTACAAATATGTGGGGGAGTGGGCCGAAGGCCAAATCCAAGGCAAAGGTGAAGTTACTTATCCTGATGGGTCATTTTATGCAGGAAACTTTGTAAATGGTTTGGCTAGTGGCAATGGTAAAATTCAGTATCCAGACGGTTCAGTTTATGATGGTGAGTGGAAGGCTGGTGTGATCGAAGGTATCGGCCGCGCCCAGTATTCAAACGGCGTAGTATATGATGGTGGATTTAAAAATGCTCGTAACCATGGTTTTGGAATAATGGACTATGGAAATGGGTATATTTACGAGGGCGATTGGATGGATGGCAATCGTCACGGGAAGGGTTTATCAAAATTTGCTGATGGTATGATTTATGAGGGTGACTATTTAAACGGAAAACGCCACGGTATTGGTATAATAACACTGGCGGATGGGTTCAGATATGAGGGTGAATGGTTGGCTGGTGAAATAACCGGTGAGGGGATAGCAACGTACTCTAATGGCGATATTTACAAGGGCACTTTTGTTAATGGACGCCGTCAAGGGGAAGGCATAATCAAATTCGCAAATGGACGATCGGCTAAAGGTAAGTGGCAAGATGGTGCTCTGATAGATGCTGAGACTGCAATCACTGACACCGATATTGAGGCTTCCACTGGCAATGAATAAATACAGGTGTAATTAAATCGCACCGTTTTGCGATATTTCAGCAAGAGTTTTTTTGGCCTTAGCTAAGGTGGAAGTTTTCATATTTTCGTCTTGTCTTTCCCAATTTCGATACATTTGTGCCATGCGTGGATTTGAAGAAAATTTATCCTTATGTCGGATAAGGAAGTCCCAGTATAGTGCATTAAATGGGCAAGCCACATCGCCTAGTTTATCTTTAACGTCATAATGGCAGCTCTTGCAATAATTGGACATTCTATTTATGTATGCACCGCTACTGATGTATGGTTTTGATGCAACCAGCCCTCCATCAGAAAATTGGCTCATTCCCAAAGTGTTAGGGGCTTCAACCCATTCAAAAGCATCGATGTAAACAGAAAGATACCACTGATGAACTTCTTTCGGGTCTACATCTGCTAAAAGAGCAAAATTACCAGTGACCATCAGGCGCTGTATATGGTGAGCGTAAGAGTGCTTCTTAGTTTGTAAAACAGCTTGAGATACACAACGCATTTTTGTGTCGGCACTCCAATAAAAACTTGGAAGTTTTCGCTTCGCTTTCAAATAGTTTTGATCTGTATATCCTGGCCCTTTTAGAAAGTATATTCCTCTTATGTATTCACGCCACCCAATTATTTGCCGTATGAAACCTTCCACAGCGTTTAATGGTGCGTCGCCCTTAATAAAGGCCTCTTCTACTTTTCTACAGGTTTCTAGCGGATCGAGTAGACCAGTGTTAAGATACAAAGAAATAAGAGCGTGATAAAGAAATGGCTCATTGAGCATCATTGCATCTTGGTAATCCCCAAAAAAGGGAAGAGAGTGGTGTATAAATTTATCAAGAATGATGTTAGCATCTTCTGGCGTAACTGCATAATTGAAGGGATATATTTCACCAAAGTGTGAGCTGTAGCGTTCATTAACGAGAGCTAACACTTCTTCTGTTATTTCATCGTGCTTAAATATTGAAGGCTCTGTAGTTATGATTTCTTTAGGTGGTGATTTTCGGTTTTCTTGGTCAAAATTCCACTTTCCACCAGTGGGTTTATCCCCATCCATTAACAAACCAGTTTTTCTTCTCATCTCGCGATAAAAAAATTCCATTCGCAATGCTTTTTTATCATGCGCCCAATTTTCAAATTCTGCGTGTGATGCAATAAATCGATCATCTTCGATTATTGAGACCTTAAGAGGGGTATTTTCAAGTAATTCTATTAGACGCCATTCACCGGGCTTTGTGACAAATACTTCATTTGCTTCTACTTTCTCCGCGTAACGAAGAATTTCGCCAATAATATTATGGGAATTCTGTGGATCGTCTATTTTACTATATAAAACCTTCCAACCTGACGCCTTTAGGGTATCTGCAAAATGCCTCATAGCAGAAAAAATGAAAGCGATTTTTTTTGGGTGATGCTTTACATATTCAGCTTCTGCATCCGCTTCAGCCATTATTATTATATCTTTTGATTTGTCTGCTCGCTTAATTGCGGCGAGATCCAAAGTCAATTGATCGCCCAACACTAGGATTAAATTTGGTTTTACCAAGGGATTTCCTTATCTGCCCAATCAAAAAATCTACCGGTATGAGATGAGTCCTTATTTAAGGTTACATCTAAGATATTTTCTGCTGCCACTGCAGGAGTTTGAGTTGGATGCTTACTAGCATATTTGTAGGTAAGATTTGTATCAACGGTTCCGGGATGAATTGCAAGCACACAGGCATTTGGGTGAGTCCTAGATAATTCAATAGAAAAACTTTTAATAATCTGGTTCAATGCTGCTTTAGCTGCTCTGTACGAATACCATCCTCCCAATTTATTATCTTCAATAGATCCTACCCTAGCCGATAATACTGAAACGATCGGCGATGACTTTTTGTCTAAAAATGATCTTAAATGCTTTAAAATAAGAGCTGGACCGATAGCATTGGTAGTAAACTGGTCAATCATATTATTTTCTAGGAGGTGGCTTACTGTTTTTTCCGGGGAGCTGTTAATTTCCAAAGCTCCTGTCGCAATTAATGTGAAGTCAAATGGCCCTTTCACAGAGGTGAAAGCAGCCATCACGCTATCCTCATTTGTGATATCGATCTGATCTACGGATCGGGAAAGACATGTTACATCCCAATGTTGTTCCCGTAAAATTTCTACTACCGCGCCTCCTATTCCACCAGACGCGCCTAATATTAAAGCTCTTTTCATTAACTTGGACATAGAAGCAAGCAAGGAACATTCAAGAAGATTTCTTGCTCATTTGCTTACTCTGTAATAAATCATGCCGAGAAAATATGATGTGGGATCCATTTGAAATGGCTAAGGACAAAAAACAATCGCGACCAAAGGCCGAAACTCCAAAAGGTTTTCGTGACTATTTTGATCAAGAAGTTTCTGAAAGAAATGAAATGTTACGAAAGGTTGCGGGTGTTTATCATCACTACGGGTTTGATGCATTAGAAACATCAGCTGTTGAAAATGTTGATGCGTTGGGTAAATTTTTACCAGATGTTGATAGGCCAAATGATGGAGTATTTGCATGGCAGGAAGATGATAATTCGTGGCTTGCATTACGATATGACTTAACTGCACCGCTCGCTCGTGTTTATGCACAGTACAGAAACGAATTGCCGAATCCGTATCGTCGGTACGCTATGGGGCCCGTTTGGCGAAATGAAAAACCTGGTCCAGGCCGTTTTAGACAATTTTATCAATGTGACGCTGATACAATTGGGGCTTCAAATGTGTCTGCTGATGCTGAAGTTTGTGCAATGTTAGCCGATGCTTTGGAGGAGGTTGGGATACCTTCTGGTGATTATATGGTGCGGATAAATAATCGAAAAATTCTTAATGGCGTATTGGAAATGATAGGACTGGAAAACCAGTCTATACGCCTTTCGGTCTTAAGGGTCATCGACAAATTTGATAAGGTTGGTGCTGAGGGGGTAGCAGAACTGTTAAGTGCTGGTAGACTGGATGCTTCTGGGGCATACATTGATGGGGTAGGTCTATCAAAAGAGCAAGCAGCGCCTGTTCTTGCATTTCTTACTGCAAAGGGCGACACAAATGAGAAAACGCTCTTGAACTTACGTGAAGTTGTCGGAAACTCGACTACTGGATCCGAGGGTATATCAGAGTTGGATATGATGGCCGAACTCTTAACTGCGGGTAATTATTCCTCTACGCGGGTTCAGCTAGACCCGTCAGTTGTAAGAGGCCTCGAGTATTATACCGGTCCTGTATTTGAAGCAGAATTGACATTCGAGATACATGATAAAAAGGGAAGGAAAAGACAGTTTGGCTCTGTTGCAGGTGGAGGTCGCTATGATGACTTAGTGAAACGCTTCACTGGTCAAGCTATTCCAGCCACAGGTGTTTCAATTGGCGTAGACAGACTTATGGCTGCATTGAGAGAGAAAAATGGATCTAGAAAGGATACTATTGGGCCAGTTGTGGTAACAGTTATGGATCGAGAAAGGCTCAATGATTACCTTAGTATTGTGTCTGAATTACGATCCTCTGGTATTCGTGCAGAAATCTATTTGGGAAATCCAAAGAATTTTGGCAATCAATTGAAGTATGCGGATAAACGGCGTTCACCAGTAGCCATAATAGAAGGGAGTGAGGAAAGAGATAAAGGCCTCATCCAAATTAAAGACTTAATATTAGGTGCGCGACTTGCCGAAAGTGCCTCCTTGGATGAGTGGAAGGAAAGACCAAGTCAATTTACTGTGCCCAAAAACGAAATGGTCTCTAAGGTGAAAGAGATCCTGAGAGCTTTGAAAAAGTGAATGAGCAAAAAAAGATAGAATTTGAAGCTGACCGAATTCTACGGTTGTTTTCGAACTCAGGAGCAAAAATAGTCCAACCTGCTATTTTGCAGCAGGCAGATACTTTGCTAGACTTATATGGTGAAGATATTCGAGCGCGTGCCTATGTTACCAGTGATCCGTTTAATGGTGAAATGATGCTAAGGCCTGATTTTACTGTGCCGATTGTAAAAAAACATATGAATGATTTAATGGAGGACGAAACTGCCCGTTATGCTTATTGCGGTAAAGTGTTTCGGCGTCAGGAGAGAAACTCAGACCGAGCGAGTGAATATTTACAGGTAGGGTATGAGATCTTTGATCGCGCAGACGTGGTTAAGTCTGACACAGATGCTTTTTGTATAATAAAAGAGGCTTTGGGTGACTTGCCACTTCGAATAGTTACTGGCGATATTGGTATCCTGATGGCTGCCGTATCGGGTTTAAAAACGACTGATAGACGGAAAAGAGCTCTGTTGCGCCATATATGGCGGCCCAAAAGGTTTATTACTACCTTAGAAAATTTTACTAACGACCTAAGCTCATCAACAGAGAGATTTGATGACTTTGACGAAGAGACTAGTTTTGATAAGCAAGCCAAGGAAATTGGCTTAAGGAGTAAGTCTGAGGTTATTAAGCGTATTGAAAATTTACTACTAGATAGTAAGGCAGCCCCAATTTCAACAACAGAACGGGGTGTTTTAAATTCATTGCTTAACATTGGTGAAAAATGTCCCCAAGCATTAATTCAGCTAAAAGCTCTTTTACCTGATATGCCTGCTCTTAAGAGCGCTATTGAAAAATTTGAAAGGCGATTGTCAGCCTTAGATAAAGCGAATGTTGATCTATCCGTAATTGATTTTGAGATTAGCTATGGCAGGACTTCCATGGAATATTACGACGGGTTTGTTTTTGGTTTTTACTCTGAGAATAACATTAATCTACCCCCTATAGCTACTGGTGGAAGATACGATGCTCTAACTAAGCATATCGGTAAAGGGCGAGAGATCCCTGCTGTTGGTGGTGTAGTCCGACCAGATTTAATACTTCAATCAAAAGGTTTTGAAGATAATGATTAAGCTTGGTGTGCCCTCAAAAGGACGATTAATGGAGGAGACCTTCTCTTGGTTTGCATCGCGTGGTGTGCATCTTGAACGCACTGGATCTGAAAGGGAATATGCAGGATATGTCAAAGGCATACAAGGCGTAGAACTTGTACTTCTTTCCGCAAATGAAATACCTACCGAGCTGAATGAAGGACGGATTCATTTTGGTGTTACTGGGTCAGATTTAGTTTGTGAAAAATTACCCACTTGGGATCAGAATTTAGTTTCTATTAAATCTTTGGGCTTTGGCTTTGCTAATCTTGTATTGTCTGTGCCCAAGTTTTGGATAGATGTTGATACGCTTGATGATTTTGACTCAGCAGCAGAAGCTTTTCGTGATCAACATGGGTTTCGTTTGCGTATTGCTACTAAGTACCACTACCTTGTTCAAGAGTTTTTAAAGTCAGCAGGTGTGGCTGATTATCAACTTGTTGATAGCCAGGGAGCTACTGAGGGTACTGTTAAAAACGAGACCGCCGAAGCTATAGCAGACATAACTTCTACTGGCGAAACGCTGAAAGCAAACCACTTGAAAATTTTAGATGATGGCCTGATACACAGCTCAGAAGCTACATTATTCAAGTCCATGGCTGCGTTTCGCGGTGAGAAAAAAAATGCTGCTGAAAGTATCTTTTTGGATCGTATTTTAAGCGATTAGATAACGCCGATTTTTGCTAGCTCTCCAGCTAATTCTGGTGGCAATTCATCATCTGAGCTGCGGTGTAGTCCCAAATCAGGTGGGGTCTTGTCGATTTTGAGGTATCGCCATCCCTGAAATGGTCTTTTTAATACTGGGCTTGTTCTGGTGTACTGAGGTTCAAGTACTATTGCACATCTTCTAATACCATCTTTCCTAACTACTTCATCAAAGCGTAAAATTTTCTGACGGCATTGAATAACTCCTTTGATAACCCAATAAATTGATCCCCCTGCAAGTAATTCTTTATCGCGCTTCGGCCACATTCTGGTGACATGGCGCGGAAGGCCATCTTTGCCTTGAGCTACCTTTGTCGATTGCCAGTTTTGTAAATCGCCAATGCTTGCTGTTCCTACGCTCAATTTTACCAGGTGTATAGTTGCAGTCATGGTTGTGCCCTAGTTATCTCCTACATCTCTTCAATTTTTGCTGTGTTGACGCAAATCTAGTTAACAGCTAAATTATCGTACTCTAGTTTTCGTATCTAAGAAACTAGTGCTTCAAAAAGGATTTCAAATGTCAGATTTTCCAATGCCAATTTCTCAGCAGATTTGGGATATGAAATACAGACTAAAGGATCAAAACGGCGCATTTCTTGAGCATACAGTTGAGGATACTTGGCGTCGCATCGCGGTAGCTTTATCAAAAGCAGAAGCTAATCCAAAAAAATGGGAAAGTATTTTTTATGATTCTTTGACTGATTTTAAATTCTTGCCTGCTGGTAGAATAATAGCAGGGTCGGGAACAGCGCGAAATGTGACATTGTTCAATTGCTTCGTGATGGGAGTGATACCCGATAGTATGAGTGGCATTTTTGATATGCTGAAAGAAGCAGCCTTAACGATGCAGCAGGGTGGGGGAATAGGGTATGACTTTAGTACTATTAGGCCGAAAGGTTCAATCGTAAAAGGTATTGCAGCCGATGCATCTGGGCCAGTGTCATTTATGGATGTTTGGGACTCTATGTGCAGGACTATTATGTCTGCGGGCTCACGGCGCGGCGCCATGATGGCTACTATGAGGTGTGACCATCCAGATATTGAAGAATTTATTGCAGCAAAGTCTGATTCTAAAAAGCTTAGAATGTTTAACTTATCTGTATTGGTATCTGATGCATTTATGGAAGCTTTGAAAAAAGGTGAAGATTGGCGACTTACCTTTAATGATAAAATATACAAAGTTATAAAAGCAGCTGACCTTTGGGATAAAATTATGCGTGCAACGTATAACTATGCAGAGCCGGGCGTGATTTTTATTGATCGAATAAACGAGGCAAATAATTTACGCTATTGTGAAACCATAACGGCGACGAACCCTTGTGGTGAACAGCCTTTGCCGCCCTATGGGGCATGTCTGTTGGGATCCATAAATTTGGCCAGATTAGTTGAGTATCCATTTGGTGAAAATGCGCATTTGGATGTTTCTCAGCTCGAAAATTTAGTAGCTACAGCAGTGCGTATGATGGATAATGTTATTGAAGTATCCCAATTCCCGCTTGAAGTGCAAAAGCTCGAGGCACTAAACAAGCGTCGTATAGGGTTGGGTGTGACGGGTCTTGCAGATGCTTTGCTGATGGTTGGTTTGCGTTATGGCTCTGATGAAGCAGTTGAGAAAACTGAAGAGTGGATGAAATTAATAGCACGCGCTTCTTACAAGGCGTCAATAAATTTGGCGAAGGAAAAGGGTGCCTTCTCACTTTTTGATCCTGAAAAGTTAATTGCGTCAGGCAATATGAAACAAATGGACGATGATATTAAACAAGCAGTCCGCAAATTTGGGATCAGAAATGCTCTTTTAACATCAATTGCACCAACCGGTACTATTTCTTTATATGCGGGGAATGTCAGCTCTGGTATTGAACCGGTTTTTGCATACAGCTACACGCGAAAAGTTTTGCAAAATGATGGTTCTCATATTGAGGAAGAAGTCGTAGATTATGCAGTTCAAATGTGGAGGGATAAATTTGGTGATGCGCAATTACCAGACTATTTTGTCAGCGCTCAAAATCTAACCCCATCAGATCATGTTAAAATGCAGGCTGCTGCCCAAAAGTGGGTTGATAGCTCAATATCAAAAACTATAAATTGCCCAGAAGACATAAGTTTTGATGACTTTAAAGAAGTATACATGCAGGCTTATGATACTGGTTGTAAGGGCTGTACGACCTACAGACCAAATGAGGTAACAGGATCAGTTTTATCAGTTGCATCCGAAGAAAAATCTAAATCTGAAAAAGAGATAGATGGTGAAGTTATCTATATGTCAGAGCCCCTTGAACGACCTAATACTCTTGATGGAAATACCTATAAATTAAGGTGGCCAGATAGCGAGCATGCTATTTACGTAACCATCAATGATATAATCGTTAATGATCAAAGGCGCCCATTTGAGGTTTTTATAAATTCTAAAAATATGGAGCATTTTGCTTGGACGGTTGGTTTAACACGAATGATTTCCGCAGTATTCCGCCGGGGTGGTGATGTTTCTTTTGTTGTTGACGAACTCAAAGCCGTGTTTGACCCTAGAGGAGGCGCTTGGGTAAATGGAAAATATATTCCGTCGATCTTGGCAGCAATCGGTGGTGTTCTGGAAGAACATATGGTGAAGATTGGGTTCATAATAAATTCTGATGAAATGCTTAGTCATCAAAAAGGTGACCTTTCGAAGGTAGAAAAGCTGAAAAGGCTTAAACAGAAATCTTGTACTTCGTGTGGTCAGTTCGATCTTCAAATGATCGAGGGGTGCATGACTTGTCGGAGCTGTGGTTACTCAAAGTGTGGGTAGCCTTTAAAGGTAGTTAGAAGAATTTTATATGACTAAAAAATTGACCAAGCTGGATAGGCTAAAAGAGTTGGCTGATGGCTCGGACCATGATGAAAAATCAAGATTTTGCTTTTATGAGGCACTAATTGATACTGAATTATATTTATTACTTGAAAAAGAACTTGAAGGCGGTGTGGTTTGTCCAAAGTTAATTGAAACATCGGATGATAAATACGCCATAGTTTTTGATACCATCTCCAGATTAGTTGAATTCACGGGATATAGCTCTCCTTATCTAGCCCTTACGGGACGCATGGCACTGCCTATGTTAAAAGAGCAAAAGCTTGGTCTGGGATTAAATTTAAATTTAGCAGTGCCGTCAGAGATACTGCTTGGCAGTAGTGATATTGATTGGCTGCAAAATATTGTTGAGCAATTCCCAGAAAAATTAAATGAGAAAATAACGAAGTTTAGTGAGCCAAGCATTCCAGTTTCAGTAAGAGATTTATTACATAAGAAATTGAAATATTTATCTGAATTTGTCGCAGAGGTATGGAGCGCTGAAGCCGTTTATGAAAGTGGTCATAAGTCACAAATTATTGCATTTGTGGATGTAAATGCGCAGATGCATGGTGCAATAGCTAAAGCAGTAAATGAAGCACTCACTTTTATATCCGAAGAGAGTAGCTCAATTGATGTTATTTTTCTGAAAAGTGAGAGCCTGGATATAAAGAAAATTAGACAGGTTGGTGTCTCTTTTAATTTTCAAAAAGATAGAAAAGAACAAATCACTCTTAGTGATACAGTTATAACGCCCAGACAAAACCTCAAACCACCGAGACTTAGGTGACTTTTTAAATTAAACGGACATCCTAAGTTAGGCTTTTGTGCGCTTGCTGAGTGGGTCGTATAAGGGTTTTAAAGAAGCTTTGGCTGCACAAATAGTACCTGAAACATCTATTTCAAATTTTGATGAAAGAAGTTCTTCTGGGCTTTCACCTTCACATGGTATGTATCCCATACCGATTGCTCCGCCTAATTTATGACCATAATTACCTGAGCTAATGTAACCTACAATTTCACTATCTCTTATTATTGGTTCATTATGATATAATAACGGTTCAGGTTCTGTAAGTTGGAATTGTACCAACCTCTTTTCTAGGCCCACTTCTCTTTTATTGATTACAGCTTTTTTGCCTATAAAATCAGGTTTATCAGTATCTACTGCAAAGCCTAACCCGGCTTCAAGCACGTGGTCCTCGCACGTAATATCATGCCCAAAATGTCGGTAAGCTTTTTCTATTCTGCAACTGTCCATCATATGCATTCCACATAATTTTAAATCATGATCTGAACCAGCATCAATTATTGTCTCGAATATATGACCGCATTGATCACTGCTAATGTATAGTTCCCATCCAAGCTCACCCACATAAGAAACCCTATGCGCTCGGGCAAGTCCCATTCCTATTTCAATCACTTGCGCAGTTCCAAAAGGGTTTATTTCATTGTCAAAATTATTTGGCGAAATACTGCTTAATAGAGCTCTTGAATTTGGCCCCATTAATGCAAGAACGCCCTCTGCTGCAGTAACGTCTGTAATAACTACATTATAGTCCTTTTGGTTACGCCGTAGCCAAGTCTCGTCAGCCAGCCGAGTAGCGGCAGGTGTTACGATCAAATATATCGTTTCACTTAGTCTGGTTACGGTAACATCTGCTTCTATACCGCCCTTTGAGTTCAAAAATTGGGTATATACTATTTTTCCTATATCGACAGATAGGTTGGCACCGCACAAATAGTTTAGAAAACGTTCAGCATCTTTACCTTCTACTCGTATTTTACCAAAAGTAGACATATCATAAAGGCCAACATTCTCTCTTACAGCCATGTGTTCTTTTGCTGAATTTTCAAACCAATTCTGCCGTTTCCAACTATAAACATATTCATCATGTTGCCCGTCAAAAGAGAACCAATTTGCACGCTCCCAACCAGCTACTTCTCCAAAGACAGCTCCTTTTGACTTGAGATGTTCATGGAAAGGTGTCCTTCTGACCCCTCTGGCACTTTCCTTTTGTCTAAAAGGGAAGTGATCAGCATAGAGCAGACCAAGTGTTTCTTTTGAGCGTTCAAATAAATATTTTTTATTTCCCTGAAAAGGTTGCATGCGACTTATATCCACATCCCCTAGGTCAAATGGTTTTTCCTTATCTTGCATCCATTGTGCAAGTGCCATTCCTGCGCCCCCGGCGGATTGTATACCTATTGAATTAAAGCCTGCTGCTACCCAAACATTTTCCATTTCAGGTGTGCGGCCGAGGTGATAGGCGTCATCTGGCGTGAAACTTTCTGGCCCATTAAAAAAAGTATGAATTCCAGCTTTCTCAAGCATTGGAAGTCTGTTTATAGCCATTTCTAAAATTGGTTCAAAATGCTCAAAGTCTTCAGGAAGTTGGTCAAATTCAAAATCGTCGGATATTCCAGACATACCCCAGGGCTTTGCATTAGGCTCAAACGCACCAAGTAACATTTTGCCTGCATCTTCTTTGTAATAGGCACATTCATCAGGAACTCTAAGCACAGGTAGCTGGGTTAATTCTGCTATGGGCTCAGTAACTATGTAAAAATGTTCACATGCATGAAGTGGAATATTTGCACCTAACATTTTGCCGACACTGTGCCCCCACATTCCAGCACAGTTAACTATTTCTTCGCAGGCTATATGTCCATGGTCACCATTCTGATCAATCCACTCCAAACCAGTGACTTTATTTTGATTTTTAAATACTTTTTTTACAGTAACTCTTTCGTGAATTTTGGCACCGAGCTGTCGTGCACCTTTTGCAAGGGCCAGAGCAATATTTGCCGGATCTCCTTGGCCGTCTTTGCCTAGAAATACTCCGCCTACTACCCTTTCTAGATTGATATGAGGGTACCTTTTTTGAATTTCACGAGGAGAAATTTCTTCCACATCAACTCCAAAAGCTCTAGCCATGGCTGCAGATCGTTTTAATTCTTCCATTCTCTCATTTGTTAGAGCAACACTTATTGAACCAACTCTCTTAAAACCTGTCGATACACCAGTTTCCTTTTCTAGATCGAAGTATAGTTCTTGTGTATATTTTGCCAATTTTGTCATATTAGCACTGGCTCTTAGTTGGCCGATTAATCCTGCTGCATGCCAAGTTGTACCAGAGGTCAGCTGTTTGCGTTCGAGTAAAACAACATCACTCCATCCTAATTTACTTAAATGATAGGCCACAGAGCATCCAATGACTCCTCCACCTATAATAACAACTTTTGCTTTATCTTGTATTATAGTCATCTAATATCCTTATAATGTTTTGTACCCTAATTCATGGATTTTTTGAGAGATCTTTGAGATATGTGTCGGGCCAATCTCGCAGCATCCACCAACGATGCTGGCTCCATTTCTAACCCAATTAGTGACAAAATTACTATATTCTTCAGGCCCCAAATCATTACGAGCTGTTAAAGCATCAACCGTTGGTCTCGTTTTCAGAAATTCTGACGATATTTTAGAAAATCCATTTGCATATGCCCCAAAAGCTTTACCCATCTTGGAAAGTATAGATAGAGCGTTATCCACTACTTCAGGTGGCGAACAGTTGATGAGAACTGCCTCAACCAAATGATTATTGATAACAGCTTCTACATCTTCTAGTTTTTCGCCAGAGCGAAGCTTTGTGCCATCTACATCATCGACACTAAAAGATATCCAAACAGGTTTATTGCTTTTATCTGTTGCCGCCAAGACCCCTTTGGCTTGTTTCAAAGAGCATACCGTTTCAACCAATAATAGATCTACCTTCGGGGCAATACTTTCGACTTTCTCTTCATATATTTTTGATGCTTGTTCTACTGGGGGACAAATATCGGGTCTGTATGATGCTATTAAAGGGCCAATTGAACCCGCAACACGACCAGTTCCAAATTTATCACGGGCTTTACAGGCCGCAGCAACTGAAGAGTTCCATAAATTATGTACTTCATGCTCAAGTTTAAAGTGCTTTAAACGGTCCCTGAGGATTGTGTAGCTGTTCGTTGTCGCAACAGTTGCCCCAGCCTCAAAGTAAGCGCTATGAATATTTGAAACCATATTTGGGTCTCTTAACATTACTTCTGTTGACCATAGTGGAGTAGGTTTTTTACCATATTGTTTAACCAATTCTTGCCCGACAGATCCATCAAGAAGGGTGATTGCTTTTTTCATGCACGCAATCTTTCGTTAAGCGGATCCCAAATCGATCCATTAGCTTGAACGACAGCATTGTGGCGGTCTCCGAAAATTTCAACTTCAATTTCTGTTCCTGCCGAAGCTAAATCACTTCTGATCATTCCCAGGGCTATTGAAGAATTTGTACGATACCCCCACGCGCCAGATGTAGTTTCTCCAACGATTTGACCATTTTTCCACAGAGTAGACATATATGGCGCATCACATTCTCCGGCACTTACGATTAGTGTTACAAACTGTTTTTTAATTCCTTGCTGTCTTTCTATCTCCAATGCAGCTTTTCCCAGAAAATTTTCCTCTTTATCAAACTGAATAAATCTTGATAAACCAGCTTCCTGTAGGCTGTAATCTGTTGATAAGTCGCCCTTCCAGGCTCTATACCCTTTTTCGATCCGAAGAGAATTTAAAGCCCACATTCCAAATGGCTTTGCGCCTGCTTCAGTAATTTCTTTGTAGAGTTTGGATATATTTTCAACTTTAGTATGAATTTCCCAACCTAGTTCGCCTGCAAAACTAACGCGCATCAAATGACAGGGTTGGCCACATACTTTTGCTTTTTGATGGCTCAGCCAGGGAAGGTATAGATCCGCATTGGTGCCAATTTTTTCAAGTAAGTCGCGAGACTTTGGTCCCGTAACTATCAAAGTACTGATGCTGTTTGTATTGTCTGTCACAGATATATTTTTAGAAGATGCTTTATTTACAATATCCCAGTCATGCCATTGAGCAGAGGCGGCTGTTATCAGAGTAAATTTTTCTTCAGAGTGCCGTATTACCGACATCTCACTAAGCGTGCGGCCTCTTTTATCTGCAAAATAAGCCAAATTAAGACGTCCAATTTTCGGTAAGGATCCTGCTATCCTTTCTTTAAGCCATGCTGCGGTACCTTTGCCTTCAATGTCAAAGCGGCTGAAACCGGGTAAGTCTAATACTCCTACTTCATCTCGCACGGCATAACATTCTTCTTTAATTCGTTGTTCCCAAGGCCCTGAACGCTTCCAGGTTTGGGTTGCTTTCTCTGTAATGTCATCAGTAGTATGGGCGAACCAGTTTGCGCGTTCCCAACCATTGTAAGCGCCCATTTGACCACCTTTTTTTGTTATTTGATCATGTGCGGGGGAAAGTTTTTTATTTCTGCCGGCAGGCCACTCATGCCATGGGAAGTGCATAGCATATTCATGCCCATAAATCTCCATACCCTTGGCCACACAATAGTCATGATCTGTATAATCTGTGTAACGTCGCGGATCACACGACCACATATCCCATTCTGTTTCGCCTTCAATTATCCATTCTGACAAAACTTTTCCGGCACCACCGCCTTGAGCAATCCCAAAGGTAAATACACATGCCTCAAATGCGTTAGGTACCCCAGGCATTGGGCCTATCAATGGTAGCCCATCTGGTGCATAAGGAATGGGTCCGTTAATGACTTTACTAACGCCCGCTTCACCTAATAGCGGTACTCTCGCAAGTGCATCTTCAATGTACCATTCCAATCGATCTAGATCATCGGGATATAGCTGAAAACTAAAATCCTCTGGCATTGGGTCTTCGGGCTTTGCCCAATGAGCCCTACAATTTCGCTCATATGGTCCAAGATTGAAACCAAACTTTTCTTGGCGAAGGTAATAACTACTATCAACATCGCGGAGCAGCGGAAGTTTTGGTTGCTCTTTAGAAGACCAATCTTTTACGGCATCGACTTCCTCAAATAATAAATATTGATGGCTCATAACCATCATAGGGACAGTTCTTCCGCCGTAGGGTATGAACCATTCTCCAACCCTTTGTGCATAATAACCAGCAGCATTGACGACATATTCGCATCGAATGTCCCCCTTTGTGGTGTGAATAATCCATTCTTTATTTTTTCTACTCACGCCACTTGCTGAGCAAAATCGGATAATTTCTGCACCCAGATCTCTGGCACCCTTAGCCAGTGCTTGCGTTAGCTGCGCTGGGTCAATATCCCCGTCACTTGGATCGTAAAGAGCGCCTGAAAGGTCATGAGTTTCTATAAATGGATATATATTTTTGATCTCGTCTAATCCAAGAATATTAATATCCATGCCCTGATATTGACCCATGCCTTTAGCACGTTCAAACTCTTGCATGCGTTCTTTGGAATGAGCGAGCCTTATAGAACCGGTCATATGATAATTCATAGGGTAGTCAACTTCTTGTGCTAACCCACTATACAATTCAGTTGAGTAACGCTGCATATTCATTATTGACCAACTTGTGGAAAATGTTGGAACGTTTCCCGCCGCATGCCACGTAGAACCGGCTGTCAGTTCATTTTTTTCAATAAGTATGCAGTCGGTCCATCCTGCTTTAGCAAGATGAAAAAGTGCTGAGGCCCCTACGACCCCACCTCCTATTATTACGACCCTTGCAGTTTTTGGAAATTCAGACATTTTTATCTCCCTAAATACTTATTTAAAGCATATTTACATTTTTAATAAATTGGTGGGGCAATTACCCAAATTATATTGCAGGGTTTTGAGAAAGGGTTCGCCCACCTATGTGCTTCCCCTTTTATTCTAAAACTATCGCCCTCACTTACTGTGAATTCTCTATCGTTTATATTCAAAACAAGACTTCCGCTTATTACGTACCCAACTTCTTGTGTTTGTCGCTTTTGTGTTCTTGTTAATTTTGAATTTGGTTCAAATGTTGAGTGTAACACTTCGAAATCATCAGTAAGATCAGGAGAAAGCAACTCCTCTTTAAGACCAGATGAATTTGAACCTATGACTCGGCGTGTTGATTTTCTGACAATGTATCCTTCTTCGTCTGAGCCTGAACATGATTGTCCAAATAATATTGATAGAGGAACGTTAAGAACACGAGCCAAGTCCCTTAAGTCATCAACTGATGGTTGAGACTTGTCTCTTTCTATTTGACTGATCCATCCCAGTGACTTTTCTGTAGCCTCCGATAATTCTTTAATCGTCATTTTCCGAGACTTCCGAAGTGATCGAAGATCAGCGCCCAAGGTTGATGAAGCATTTGGATCAAAATTATGCATGAGTATTCCACAAACAAACTACAAATACGGTGCTAGCAGCTTATGAAAAAATCAAGTGAAATTTCATGGCTATAGACTTTTTTTATTTTCTTGTTTAGGCGAAGTATAGATATGGAATATAATCCCCCGACTGACCCACTTGATATTCTCCACGAAGATTCGCACATCTTAGTAGTGAATAAACCGGCAGGCTTACTTTCTGTTCCTGGCAAGGGAATTGAACTAGCGGATTGTCTTCTAAACAGATTGAAGGTTGCTTTTCCTAACACGCTATTGGTGCACCGGCTTGATAGGGATACTTCGGGTGTTATGATTTTTGCTCAAACCGAATACGCCCAGAGATCGCTGTCCATGCAATTCGAAAAGCGTCAGGTTAAGAAAGTATATGTAGCGCGTGTTTTCGGAGTAGTGACGCAAAGAATTGGACTAATTAATTTACCCTTGATTGTTGACTGGGAAAATAGACCTCGTCAGATGGTTTGTCACGAAACTGGTAAGGTGGCAGTAACCGAATGGTACAAACTAAGTTCTAATGAAAATGAAAGTAGATTGCGCTTGGTCCCCAAAACTGGGCGTTCGCACCAGTTGAGGGTACACTGCATGGAGTTGGGCCATCCAATTTTAGGAGATCCTATATATGGAAAAGCTTCCTCACATTGTAGAATGATGTTACATTCAGAGGAACTCAGAGTGAACCATCCGGAAAGTGGATTTGGTTCGAGATTTAGGTCAAAAGCACCTTTTTAGTTATCAATACTTTGATATGATGGTGTTAAAATATCCCTTAACAGAGATAGGGGGTGAGCTCGCAATGAGAATTTCGTAGCAGTATAGTCTTGAACAATAGCCTCTCCAAGGCTCATGTTGGGTAATGCGGGAAATGCTTCTTTTACAATTTCACCATCAATGTCCTGATCAAATAAGGGTAATTTTTTATTACTGATAATGGCACTTGCTTGCCAAATTGCTTCGCGTTGGTTCATTCCAATTGAGATAAATGCATCAGCTTCGGCTAACCGATTTAGTGTAACAGACTTAATGCCGGCACGTCGCCATATATCCTCTATGGTACTATAACCATTTCCACGCGCAGCAGTAATCCATGATGCGTCCTCTTTGGTTAATCCAATTACTTGTCTAAAACCCAATCTTAACGCTAACTTTCCATCTTTGTCTGTTTCTAAAGTATTATCCCAATAGCTATTGTTAATACAAATTGGGTAAATAGTAACATCATGGGAACGTGCATCACTCAGTATTTGGGCTGGAGCATAAAACCCCATTGGCTGAGAATTCAATAGAGCGCATGCAAAAACAGCTGGGTGCTGACATTTTATCCAAGCACTAGCATATACTAATAATGCAAAGCTAGCTGCATGGCTTTCAGGAAAACCATAAGACCCAAAACCTTCAATTTGGGAGAAACACCTCTCTGAAAAATCTTTGCCATAGCCGTTCTGGCGCATTCCCCTTAAAAATCGGGTTTTTAACTCACTTACTGAGCCGTGTTTCTTGAATGTTGCTAAGGCTCTACGCAATTTGTCTGCTTCTTCAGGAGTGAAGCCTGCTCCAACAATAGCAATTTGCATAGCTTGCTCTTGGAACAGTGGTACTCCCAGTGTCTTACTCAATACACCTCCAAGTGCGTCTGACGGGAATTCAACTTGTTCCTCTCCATTGCGTCGGCGAATATAAGGATGAACCATATCGCCTTGAATGGGACCTGGCCTTACTATTGCAACTTCTATGACAAGATCATAGAAGCAACGTGGTCTCATTCTAGGAAGGAAGTTCATTTGTGCGCGACTTTCAACTTGAAACACTCCAATACTGTCAGCGCGGCATAACATATCGTAGACTTGAGGTTCTTCAGTAGGAAGAGTGGAAAGATCAAAATTCTGGCCAAGATGCTGGTAAATCAAATCAAATGATTTGCGTAGGCAAGTGAGCATGCCTAGGGACAAAATATCGATTTTTAAAATTCCTAAGGAATCAATATCGTCCTTATCCCAGCAAATTACAGTTCGGCCTTCCATACTTGCATTTTCAATTGGAATAAGTTCATCTAAACGGCCTTCTGTGATGATAAATCCACCTACATGCTGAGAAAGGTGGCGAGGAAAGCCTATTATTTCATGAACTAATAATAGTGTTTTTTGCAGATTGATATCATTTGGGTCTAGGCCAATTTCTTTTAACCACTTATCACTAATCTTTCCATTACTAGAGAACCCCCAAAGCTGTGAGGAAAGTGCACTAATAGTATCTTTTGTTAATCCCATAGCTGTACCGACTTCACGTACAGCACGCTTCCCACGGTAGTGAACTACTGTTGCACATAATCCAGCATGATAGCGTCCATACTTTTCGTATATATGCTGAATTACTTCTTCGCGGCGCTCATGTTCAAAATCAACATCTATATCAGGTGGTTCCTTTCTTGCTTCTGAAACAAAACGCTCGAAAACCATTGTGCCTATTTCAGGGCTTACCGACGTTATGCCTAGGCAATAACATAAGATAGAATTTGCAGCAGATCCTCTTCCCTGACAAAGAATATTACGTGAGCGAGCGAACTGGACTATGTCATTTACAGTAAGAAAGTATGGTTCGTATTCTAATTTTTTTATAAGCTTTAATTCATGATTTAAAATTTGATTCACTCGTTCTGGTGCTCCCTTAGGGTAGCGCCACTTTAAACCTTCCATCGCTAGCTCACTTAATCGTTCTGATGGTGTTTTCCCACTAATACTCTCTTTAGGATAATCATATTTTAGCTGATCAAGTGTAAACGCACAGCTTGCAGAAATTTTATTTGCATTTTTTATGGCAATTGGAAATTTAGAGAATAACTTGTTTATCTCTTGGGGGCTTCGTAAACGTTGCTCGGCATTTACTAAGGCACTTTTTCCTAACTGTTCAATCTTTTTGCCTTGATTGATTGCGCATAATATATCTGCCAACCGTCGCCGTTTGCCATGATGCATTAAAGGAAAGCCACTTGCTACAACTGGTAGTGAAAAGCTTTTAGATAGCTGGTATAATCTATCAAACCGAGTTTTGTCTAATCCGTCATAGTATGGCGACATTACTAAATATAAACAGCCTTTGTATTTGCTTGCTAAATGTCTTACCTCACTCCACCAAGTATCATTTTTTTTGGGCAAAGTTTGAGGAACATGCAGTAACAAAATTATTCCAGAAAAGTTTTTAGGTATATCTGATATTTTTAGTTCACACTCACCTTTTTTGCTTCTTAAACGGCCTTTTGAGATTAACTTACAAAGTGTTTTCCAACCTTCATGGGTCTGAATAATTGAAGTAACACTAATTCCTTCTTTAAAAATTAAGCGTGCAGCTGGTATTAAACGAGGTATATTTTCAACATGTATCGAACTATATTCTTTTAGGTGCTTCGGGCAGGGAGGTCCAAATGGTTCTATACGTTGGCGTTCTGAAACAGTTTGTTTAATTTTTTGTCCATGTGTATGCGCACGTACGATTCCAGCCACAGAATTAACATCTGCAATTGCAATTGCCTTTAGGCCTAAAAAAGCTCCACGTTCCATATACTCTTCGGGATGTGATGCTCCCTGGAGGAAGCTAAAGTTTGATGTAATAGACAGTTCAGAAAACATAAACGTATAAATATGTTCTTCTTTTGTTCTTTTCCAGTTTAAAAGATAAAATATTTAAAAAATTATATTAAAAATAAAAATTTGTTACTTAAAAAATTTGTAAATCAATTAGAGATAAAATTCTTACAAATTTGTCCACTAATTAATTAATCAACTAACTTAATTAGTTTTCGTTCTAAAATACCTAAAACAGACTTCAGGTCGTGTCCACGCTTTAGAATTTGCCCATCTATGCCAACTACTGCATATTCACCCTGTCTATTTCGCAGTTTAGGTCTTTTTTCAATTTTATAGATTGGATTTTCTGCTGTACGCCTAAATATTGAGAATATTGCAACTTCTTTAAGTGAGGAAATGCCATAATCGCGCCACTCACCTGTGGCTACCATACGCCCATATAATGATAAGATAATAGTGAGCTCAGGTTTTTGAAAACTAACTAAATTGCTATTGAAATTTGCAATAGGAACAAAACTATTCATACCTCAATGTACAATGATTCACGATGAAATCAATACAACAAAAAACGCCCTGAATCTCAGGGCGTTTCTTAAAAGATTTATTTAAAAATTTATTCTTCTGGTAGGATTTGATTTAAAATAATAGCTAGAAATGCTGTGGGTGCAACAGCTGACGTTGCTAAGGTTTTCCAAATTCCCGGTAAATATTGCACCGCTGAAGGTACCAAATTAAAACCTAAACCAATCGATAGTGACAATGCTATAATAATCATATTTCTGCGAGACATTTTTACTTCGCTCAATACGTTGAGACCCGCAGAAGCAACCATACCAAACATTACAATAACGCCACCACCTAAAACTGGAAGGGGCATAGAGGCAATGATTGCTCCTATCTTCGGTATCAAACCGCATAAAACCATAATTGCGCCTGCTATCGTAACAACATGTCTGCTCATAATACCTGTCATGCCGACGATGCCCACATTTTGACTGAAAGAAGTGTTTGGTAAACCGCCAAAAACACCTGCTACAGCAGTTCCAAGGCCATCGGCGTAAGTCGCACCAGATATTTCTTCATCTGTTGCTTCACGTCCTGCACCGGCTTTAGCGGTAGCTGAAGTGTCGCCAACGGTTTCGACCGCTGAAACAATTGAAACTAAGGTTACGCCTATTACTGCTCCTAGGTTAAATTCAAATCCGTATGGCAGAGTTTGAAGGCCAGTTATCCAACTCGCTTTGCCGACGGATGAAAAATTAACCATACCAAACATAAACGCTACCAAATAACCTGCGATTAGGCCTAATAATATTGCAGCATTTGATAACATGCCCTTTGTCATGAACTTAAATACAAGTGCTACAACAATGACTGTAAGGGCAACCGTCCAATGCATTAGAGAGCCAAAGCTTTCTGCTGCCATTTGAAAATCTGCTGCTCCGCCTGCTGCATACTTTATGCCCACTGGTACTAGATAAAGCCCGATCGCAAGAATAACCAACCCCGTGACAAGAGGTGGGAAAAGATATCGGATATTTGCAATTACTGAACCTAAAGCAAAATGAATTAAGCCACCAATAATACAGGAAGTTAAGGCGACACCTAAGCCTTGTGTTGCTGCAATACCTGCTAAAACACCAACAAATGCGAAGCTTGTACCTTGCATTATTGGCAACCTGGCACCTATTGGCCCAAAACCGATAGTTTGAAATAGCGTAGCTATACCTGCAAAAAGCATTGCCATTTGGATTAGGTATACTTGCTCTGCACCACCAAATTGTAGCCCTGCAGCTCCTGCAACAATTACAGAAGGAGTTACGTTTGATGCAAACATTGCCAAGACATGCTGTAATCCCAGTGGGGCGGCTTGACCCATTGGGGGTGTAATATTGGGATCGCTGTAAGAACCCATAGCATTATCACTCATTTTAGTCTCCCTATTTGACTATTAAACTTTGCTTTCTGCCCTTTTTTAAGGCAGCTGCGCTATAATGCATCAACTATATATGGTACGTCAAAGAAAAATTCCTCTAGATTTTGAGTTTTTCCAATTCTATCTATGACTGCAAAGAGACCAGAGCCGCCTATAGGAGTTAAAACGCCATGCCAGGTACCCTTGAAAAAGTTTATGGCTTGCCCAGGCGCTGTTATGAATGCTTTTGGAATATCGGGTCCATTATTCTTATCATTTGCGACAATTATTAGAAATTTATTGGTAGACATAGGAATAAAGGCTTGGCTTCCCTCTGGATGTCGCTCCATCATATCGAGTTTTATTGGCAGTGAGCGTATTTCCGCATTAAATAAACTTAAACCCACTTTTCCATCGACTCCGACATCTATTTCAGCTCTATCATGGTATCTTTCACATAAACCTTGATTGATTAACGTATCTGGATCACCGTCTGTATCGATTATATTTCCAAAATCTTGAAAATTTGCTTTGGTTAGGCGTTCAATAACAATTTTGTGTGCCATTAAATTATATCCATCAATCTAAGTTCTGCTATCCGTTCCACTTGAGCACAGGCTTCATTAAATTCCTTTTCGTGTGTATTTTTAATACGAGAAATGAATGTATCTAAAATTTCAAACTTGTTATGGTCTTTCACCGCAATAATGAATGGAAAACCATATTTGTCCATGTAAGATCTATTTAACTCTGAAAATTTCTCGAATTCGTCTGTTGTTAAATTGTCCAGACCTGCACTAGCCTGTTCTTGCTGGCTCTCTTTTGTGAGATGCTCAATTTTAGAAAGTTTTACAGCCAAGTCTGGGTGAGCTTTTAATACCGCTAGGCGAATTTCTTTTTCTTCTGCTCGGAAGATACGACAAAATGCGTTATGTAGACCTTTGACTGTATCATGAGCTGGCCCCAACTCAGAATTCCAAGTTTTTTCCGCAACCCAAGGTGATTTTTCAAAAATGCCCCCAAAAGTCTGAACAAACCTTTGATGCGACATCTTTGATGGTTTTTCAAACTCTTTGGGTGGATGGTGCTTTTGCCAATGTTTTGCAACTTCAATTCGTTTAGCGAACCAAACGTCCTTGAATGAGGCTGCATGTTCAATAAATCGCTTAATCGCCGTAATCCGTCCAGGTCTGCCAATCAGTCTGCAATGCAAACCAATTGACATCATCTTTGGAGATCCTTCCACTCCCTCAGAATACAGGGTGTCAAAGGTATCTCTTAAATAATCAAAAAACTGCCCTGACGTTGAAAAACCCTGTGCCGTCGCAAATCTCATATCGTTTGTGTCTAAATTATAAGGAATAATTAATTGGTCATGGCCATCAACATCCAACCAATATGGTAAATCGTCGGCATAACTGTCAGAAATATAATCAAAGCCGCCTTCATTTGATACTAGCCTTACGGTGTTTTCCGAACATCTTCCTGTATACCAGCCGTATGGTCGCTCACCTGTGATCAGCTTATGCAAATTTATAGCTTCTTGGATCTGAGCTTTCTCAACCTCTAGTGGCATATCTTTATGTTCTATCCACTTCAAACCATGGCTGGCTATTTCCCATTCTGCATCTTGCATAGCTTTTACTTGCTCAGGACTTCTTGCTAGCGCTGATGCAACACCATACACTGTTACCGGTACTTCCATTTTAGTAAATAATCTGTGAAGGCGCCAAAATCCGGACCTTGCGCCGTATTCATAGATGCTTTCCATATTCCAATGTCTTTGATTTGGCCAAGGCGCTGCTCCAATTATCTCAGATAAAAAAGCTTCCGATGCGCCATCTCCGTGTAGAATGCAGTTTTCTCCACCTTCTTCATAATTAATGACAAATTGAACTGCAATTTTTGCTTCATTAGGCCAGTTCGCTTTTGGTGCGTTTTTACCATAACCAATCATATCTCGTTCATAACGATCCACCTGGTACTCCAATTTTATTGACTTACTCCAGTATACTCTAAATTTTGTTTTGAAACATATATTTTTATGAACTAGTGTGCAGAAAATAGTCACTGTGTTTAATTGAAAAAGCTAATCTTTTTGGAGCTAAAGAATGGGCGGGTTCTTAACAACTCATGCGTTAGATACTAGCCGTGGAACGCCTGCGGCTAATTTAAAGATTGATTTTTTTGAATACATTAATGGCCGTTCTAATGTAATCTGTTCTTTAGTGACAAACGCCGATGGGCGAACAGATAAACCTGTTTTGACGGAAGCAGATTTTAGATTTGGGTCATTTGAGCTTATCTTTCATGTTGGTGATTATTTCAGGCAGTTTGAACATCGTCATGGTGAGCATATTTTTTTAGATTTAGTCCCAGTACGTTTTGGAATGAGTGAAAATAAGCACTACCACGTCCCGCTCCTAGTATCGCCCTTCGGATATTCCACTTACCGGGGAAGCTAATTCGGTTCAGAATGAGTAATATTTAACTTTATCAAGGTATGTAATTTGGCGG
Organism: uncultured Rhodobacterales bacterium; assembly: GCA_963999845.1. GTDB lineage: Bacteria > Pseudomonadota > Alphaproteobacteria > Rhodobacterales > Rhodobacteraceae > Salinivivens. The sequence goes on from CAXEVV010000009.1 coordinate 40,355, forward strand.
AAATAGTGGTAATTTGGGATTGGTTGGAATTCGCTCTTCGTTGGCTACATGTAATAACTGCGATCGCGTGGATAGGTTCATCATTTTATTTTATTGCGTTAGATCTTGGCCTCCAAAAAAATGATAAATTACCATCTGGAGTGCAGGGTGAGGAATGGCAAGTTCATGGCGGTGGGTTTTATCATATTCGCAAGTACTTAGTAGCGCCAAGCGAAGTTCCTAACCACTTAACCTGGTTTAAATGGGAAAGCTACTCAACTTGGTTATCCGGTTTTGCGCTAATGGTTGTTATTTACTGGGTTGGGGGCGAACTCTACCTCATCGACAGTACTAAGTCGGATCTTGAACTATGGCAGGGGATTGTTATTTCAGCTGCTTCTCTTGTTCTCGGTTGGCTGGTTTATGATTTTTTATGTAAGTCCTGGTTTAAAAACAAACCTACTTTATTAATGGCGATCCTATTTTTAATTCTGGTTCTAATGGGATGGTCTTATAATCAAATATTTACTGGTAGAGCTGTTTTTTTACACCTAGGCGCATTTACCGCAACAATTATGACTGCAAATGTATTTTTGATTATAATTCCAAATCAAAAAATTGTCGTAGATGATTTATTTGCAAAACGTATTCCCAATCCAGAATTTGGTAAAATTGCAAAATTACGATCAACGCATAATAACTATCTGACGTTGCCGGTAATTTTTTTGATGCTTTCAAACCACTATCCTCTTGCTTTTGCTTCAGAGTGGAATTGGATTATCGCTGCGCTCGTATTTCTTATGGGGGTCACAATCAGGCACTATTTTAACACTATTCATGCTCGAGCAGGTAACCCAATATGGACTTGGCCAATTACAATAACAATTTTTATTGTGATTATGTGGTTATCCATGGCACCTGCAATAAACTCAGAAAAGGAGGAATTGGCTCTTATGAGTGAGAAGCAAATCGCTTTCGAAAGGGCAGAAGAATTTCCTGAAACTATGGAGATCGTGTTAGGTAGGTGCTCTATGTGCCATGCGAGAGAGCCAGTATGGGAGGGCGTTAATTGGGCACCCGGCAAGGTCTACTTAGAAACATCAAACGACATAACAAAAAATGCTAAATTAATTTACATGCATTCAGCTATCACTCATGCAATGCCACCTGCCAATATAACCTATATGGAAGATCACGAGAGAGCCACCCTAAGGAGATGGTTTAAAAATACGGTTAATGAAATGAGCTTTGCCGACGCAATTAAATAGCCATTATAATACAATTTATGAGTAATTATTTTATAGATACTGAAATGAACTACGCTAAACCTGCGCTTTGAATAGCAGATTTAATCAGCATTTTAGTATTTTCGGTTACTGGAATTAATGGTAGTCTTACTTCTTCCGAACATAACCCTAAAAGAGCCATCGCGTATTTGACGCCAACAAGTCCTGGCTCAGTAAAAATTGCATGATGCAAAGGCATGAGCCTATCTTGCAACTCAAGGGCTTTGTCATAATCGCCGGCTAATGTCGCGGTTTGTAATTGGGCAGATAGTTTTGGCGCCACATTTGCTGTAACAGAAATACACCCAACCCCTCCTTGTGCATTAAACCCGTGAGCCGTTGCGTCTTCACCGGAAATTTGCAAAAAATCAGGGCCGCATGCAATGCGCTGTGAGCAAACCCTAGCTAAATCACCTGTTGCATCTTTAACACCGATAATTCTTGGTAGTTCAGCCAAAAGCCCCATTGTTTCTGGGGTCATATCAATTGAAGATCTTCCTGGAATATTATAAATTACAATAGGAAGATCACATTGATTATGCAGTTCAGTAAAATGTCTTATTAGACCACCCTGTGTGGGTTTATTGTAATAAGGAGTAACAACTAGTGCGGCGTCCGCTCCAACAGTTTTCGCATGCTGCATAAAATGCAGTGCCTCTAATGTGTTGTTAGAGCCCGCACCTGCAATAACTGGAATTCTCCCATTTACTTTCTGTACAACTGTTGAGACCACAATTTCATGTTCTTCGTGGCTCAAGGTTGGGCTCTCGCCAGTTGTGCCAACTGGTACCAAGCCATGGCTTCCTTGTTCGATATGCCAATCTACTAAACTTTCAAGTGTTGGAAGATCGAGTTTTCCGTCCTTAAAGGGTGTAACCAATGCTGGCATCGAACCTTTCAGCATATTTATCTCCTCTTAAAACACTATTTCAAATTTTTTTAACAAAAAAGTTTATGATCAATTCACAACGTGGTTTAACCCTGATTAAAGCTCAAGTAAACTTATTAAAAGACAACTACCTGAACTGAAAACGAAGATTGTTATTAGACGTATGAAGAAACTATATTTTTTGATTTCTATCTTACTAGCGTTTAGCACTAGCATATCTGCACAAGGGACGATCAAACGCCCTTTGGAGAAAGCATTTGATGCGATGCGCTCCGGATACTGGTACGAAGCAAAACAGTTTGCTGAAGCAGATGGTCAAGTGGCAAGAGATATTATTCTGTGGCACGAGTTTAGAGCTGGGCGAGGAAATCCCGTTGAATTGAGAGAATTTTTACAACGCAACACAGACTGGCCAGGCTTGCCTTATATGAAAGAAAAAGGCGAGCAAGCCTTTTTTGAAACTGGACGAGATGAGATTTTAGGCTGGTTTGATAAGTACCCACCCAAGTCAGAGCGTGCAGCAATCATTTATGCTGATGCTCTTCTCGAAACAGGGAATAAAGAGAAAGCCGAGTTAATTGTGCAGGATAAGTGGATATCTGAAATAATGGACTCAGATATGCGTACTTTGTACCTTAAAAAATATAATAAAGCTCTATCTCACCTTCATGATGAAAGATCGATTGAGTTATTGTGGAGAGATGCCTTCCAAGCGCTAGAAGACCTCACCCCCTTATTATCAGACGATTACAAAAAGCTCGTAAAAGCCGTTGTAGCACTTAGGAAATATCAGAAAGATGGTGTGAATCTTCTAATTAATAGAGTGCCAGAAACATTGCGCAATCACCCCGTTCTTAACTTCGCTAGGTTCAAGTGGCGTTTGAACTTTGGATATGACGATCGTGCTTACCAGCTTTTATTCGAAGTAAGCGGAGCAAAGGAATACTTAGGAAGGCCGGAGGTCTGGGGAGTGAACCGCGAAAGGTTGGCTAGAAAACTGCTTTGGGACGGTGACTACAAAAACGCTTATAATATTTTGAGTGGTCACATCGTAGAAGATACTAGATTGCGTGCGAGGCTAGAATGGTTGGCGGGTTTCATAGCATTAAGGAAACTAAAGGATCCAAACTCTGCCCTAGACCATTTTCAAAGCTTTCTAGAGATCGTTGAGAGTCCTATTTCGGTAGGTCGTGGCTTCTATTGGTTGGGGCGTACCCATGAGGCTCTGAATAACCTTGATAGTGCGAGACGTTCATATGATAGAGCCTCAGAAAACTATACATCTTACTATGGTCAGTTGGCTTTGGAAAAGCTTGGAAGAAATTTACCATACGATATCATGAGACGGAATGTAAAACTTCAGTGGAGAAACGCGGAGTTTATTCAATCAACCGTCTTTCAGGCTGCGATATTAATGCTGGCTGCCGACGAAAAAAGCCTTGCCGAACGATTTCTGACCCACTTGTCTGAGGATTTATCGGAGCAGAACCTCCTTAAACTGGAGAGTTTCTTAATTGAACTAGATGATCCGCACATTCAAATTAGATTTGGGAAGCGTCAGGCAGGTACGGGAATTATCATGTTCAATTCGTATTTCGCTCTACATGATATGGTAGACTATCAATGGGTAGTTCCTTCAGATTTGTTATTGTCCATCGCTCGGCGTGAAAGCGAGTTTGATCAAAATGCTAAGTCATCTGCTGGTGCAATGGGATTAATGCAAGTGATGCCGGGTACAGCTAAAGATATGGCAAAGGTTTTGCAGATTCCATTCGAGGAAGAGTCTCTTCTGACAAGTTGGAAATACAATGTTTTACTTGGAGCAACTTATCTGCAAGAGTTATCATACAAATATAGGGGTAACCCTATTCTAATTGCAACGGCCTACAATGCTGGACCCACAAATGCTGACAAATGGATTGAAAATTTAGGAAATCCACTAGACCGAACAACTGACCTCATCGATTGGGTGGAAATGATCCCATTTCGAGAAACCCGTAATTATGTGATGCGAATTACTGAAAGTCTTACACTTTATAAAGCCTTAGTAGAAGAAAATGAAATAGATCATAACTTTTCTGAATTTTTGGGTAGTTCAGCTTATTTTTCGTTCACGCCAAAGAGTGAATAAACCTGCAGCTACAATAATACCTGCGCCAATTACAACGTTTGTAGTTATTTGCTCTCCAAAAATAATTACGCCAATAATGGACGCCCAAATTAACTGCAAGTAAGCAAAAGGTTGAACAGCACTTGCCTCTGCGACTTCATAGCACTTAATTAATAAATAATGGCCAAGAACTCCTGATGCAGACAGAAGCAGCATTATACTCCAGTCTGCTTTTGACACTGGATCCCAAAAATTTAATCCAATTACCGTCATTGCTATGCATCCTATGACACCAGTCCAGAGGAAAGACGTACTTGAATTATCATACTGACCGGCATAACGGGTTAATAAGCCATATAACGCAAAAAGAATGGCCCCACCCAATGCAACCAAAGCATAGGGGCTGAATATATCGCTTCCTGGATTAAGAATTATCAGAATTCCAACAAAACCAAAAAAAATGGCTAGCCATCTACGCCACCCCACATATTCCCCCAATATGGGCCCCGATAGCATTGCAATAATTAAAGGATAGGAGGCAAAAATAGCATGGGTTTCTGCTAACCCTAACAGTGTGAATGCGAGGATTGTAACACATATTTCAGCGACCAAAACAAGACTTCGTAATATCTGCAATATTGGTGATTTAGTTTTCGCAACTTGCCTGATCCCACCGTTTTTTTGGCTAGATATAGAAATAACAAAGGCCGCAAAGAACCAATATCTGATCATGACAACCATATAAACATTATATTCGGTCGCTAAGTATTTTGATAATCCGTCCTGGCTCGCAAAAACAACGGTGGTGATTATCATTAATAATATTCCAAGGCGCTCATTTTGGTTAATCATTGCAGATTCTTATCCCTTGAATCATATGTTTTTTTTTAAAAAATCCCTTTTTTCGCGTAACGTTAAAGCCAACATGTTGCAGTGTACGCCTAACATGTCCAGCTGCCGTGTAACTAGAGAAGCTTCCCCCAGCTTTTGTTCTCAAAGCAACCATTTCAAGAATATGTTCTGTCCACATTTCGGGGTTCTTATTTGGCGCGAAGCCGTCAAGATACCAGCAATCAACTTCTGAGTTAAATGTTCTTAATGTTTTCGAAATATCCCCAATGAATACCTTGAGATTTGCAAAGCCGAAATCCACAGGAATACCCGCCATAATTTCTCCCCATTTATTTTGAAGAATGTATGAATACTCTGCTAGCTCTGGAAAAGGCAAATGAGCTTTTTGGAGATCTAAAGGGCTCATTGGATACCCTTCAAAACTAACGAAATTAAATTTCCCATTTCTTGAAGTGTTATTCCAGGCTGCGCATGATGCTAAAAAATTTAATCCAGTCCCAAATCCTAATTCTGCTATTTGAAAGCCGTGATTGAGCCGCTCATGAAGCCTATTTCCGTCGATAAAAACATAATTTGTCTCAAGCAACCCGTTTTCCGAAGAATAATAAGCGTCATTAAATTTATCAGAAATTGGTACTGTATTTTCTGTCCATGAAATCTTTACGTATTTTTTAGACATGGTTACCTTGTTATAAGAGGGGTTGAGCAATAAATATAATGCATCTAATTGGAATTAAATAGCAATGGTAGATCTAGTTGTTCATGGGGCTGGTGTTTTAGGATTAACAGTAGCATGGGAAGCAGCCAAACGCGGTTTAAAGGTCTGCATATCTGACCCAAATGGTATAGCAGGCATGGCAAGTGGAGGAATAGTTGGTGCTCTTGCCCCACATGTTCCCGAGAATTGGAACTCGAAAAAACAGTTTCAATTTCAAAGTTTGATCAATGCAGAGAGATTTTGGAATGAGGTCGACTTAGAGTCCGGGCTTGACTCCGGTTATTCAAGATTAGGACGACTGCAGCCAATTGATGATGAAAAGGCATTACTACTTGCGAGAAATAGACTGGAAAGTTCAAAGCACTTATGGTGTGGATTAGCAAAATGGCAAATTGTCGACAATAGTGGGGCATGGTCATTGACTTCAAGAACAAAAAAATGGGTATTTGATAACTTGTCTGCACGTATAAACCCGATCGAGGCATGTTTTAGCTTGGCTTGTGCAATTGAAAAGCGGGGTGGTTTATTTGAGATGGATTCAAAAAAATATGAAAATGTAAAGACTGTTTGGGCTACTGGAGTACATGATTTAGACCGAATTTCTAAATTTAACGATGTAAATTTTAGAACAGCTGTAAAAGGTCAAGCAGCGCTATTTAATTTTAAGTGTATGGATTACCCTCAACTGTTTGCTAATTCCATCCATTTCGTGCCGCACTCTAACGGAACCTTAGCCGTAGGATCTACATCAGAAAATGACTTTAGCTCCCCAAATGCAACAGATTATCGTTTGGAAAGCCTTATCGAGAACTCGAGAGAGGTGATACCGGAATTAAGACAACTTGAGCCAATAAAACGTTGGGCAGATGTTCGGCCAAGGAGTGAAACGCGAGCACCGATTGTGGGTAACCACCCAGTTATGGAGGGAGATTACATTATAAATGGAGGCTTCAAAATAGGATTTGGTATGGCTCCTGAATTAGCGAGAGTACTAATTGGCTTGATTTTCGACGGTACCGATGAAATACCTGATGCTTTTAAACCCAATATGAAAAGAGAGAATATTAGGCTAAAAAACCTTCAATAAATAGCACTTCATGAAAAACTACTCCATGAGCCTTCTGGTAATAACCTGAGCCTGTATTTCTGCAGCACCCTCAAAAATATTTAGTATTCTGGCATCGCAAAGGACACGGCTTATTTGATATTCTAGAGCAAAACCGTTACCGCCGTGGATTTGAAGACCGTTGTCAGCGGCTGCCCAAGCAACTCTAGCTCCAAGTAACTTAGCCATTCCTGCTTCTAAATCACACCTACGGTCATTGTCTTTCTCAAAGGCGGAGTAATAGGTCAGTTGGCGTGCTATTGTCGTTTCCACAGCCATCATTGCCAGCTTGCTTGCAACACGTGGAAATTTAATCAAGGCTTTTCCAAATTGTTTTCTGTCTATCGCATATTGAAATGATAGATCAATAGCTTGCTGCGCAACGCCGACTGCACGCGCAGCAGTTTGAATTCTTGCACTTTCAAAAGTTTTCATCAATTGACGGAACCCTTTACCCTCTTCTCCTCCAAGTAAATTGTCCTTTTTAACTTGAAAGTTATCGAAGGCTATTTCGTATTCTTTCATACCGCGGTACCCTAGAACCTCAATCTCCCCACCAGACATGCCTTCCGTGGGAAAAGGTTTCTCGTCATCGCCAGGAATTTTTTCCGCTAAAAACATTGATAACCCACGATGATCGGTACTATCTGGGTCAGTCCTAGCCAGCAAGGTCATGACGTGTGTTCTGGAAGCATGAGTAATCCAAGTTTTGTTACCAGTTACCTTGTAGTCCCCATTTATATCTTTTACCGCTCTGGTACGAAGGCTCCCTAAATCTGAACCCGTATTAGGCTCGGTAAAAACTGCAGTTGGTAGTATCTCAGCCATTGCAATTTTAGGAAGCCACTGTTGTTTTTGCTCCTCTGTGCCACCGCACTCAATTAGCTCAGCTGCAATTTCCGAACGCGTTCCTAACGAACCTACGCCGATGTAGCCACGAGATAGTTCTTCAGATACTACCGCCATTGAGGCCTTTGAGAGCCCAAAGCCACCATATTCCTCAGGAATAGTGAGTCCAAAAACACCAAGTTCTGCAAGCTGCTCGATGATTTCCATTGGGATTAAATCATCGTTCAAATGCCACTCGTGCGCATGGGGTAGAACTTTATCGATAGAAAATTTCCGAAACTGCTCTCGGATCATTTCAAGCTCGTCATCAAGACCAGACTTACCAGTGATAATATCTGCAGAATGATCCTGCATCAGTTGAACCAAGCGTACTCTAGCGTTCTGATTGTTACCTCTGCTTGACAACTCTAAAACATCTTTCGTTCTATATTTGTCTACAGCTGTCTTCAAAAGACCGATATCACCAAGGCGTATTATTTCGCCCTGTGACATTGGAATTCCACCAAGAACTTGGGCATGGTACTCACCGCATCCAATTTGATGTAACAGCTGCTCAATTTCGCCAAACTCGCCGTCTGCCTCTAGTTTTTCCGCCCAGGATTGCATCTGCTGCATCGCCGTCGAATATGTTGCAAGCCAAGCTAAGCCATGCGCTGCATCTTGGTTATCTTCCAACAATTTGCCAGAAGTTTTGCCATCAACCACTACCTCACTTTTCATTTGCTCCCTTGCGGTCTCAAAAAGTACTTTTAGCGCCGCTGAAGCTCCACGAGTTTTTTCTAATAAATCAACAATCGTTGCAGAGTTTTCCAGTTGAAATGCCAAGTCTTGTCCGTCATGTGCCATGAATCAGTCCTTTTAGATTTCCGCTTTCCATATACATTTTGCAGTTGCAGCGCAATATAAATACCAAGAAGTGTGGCAATTTGTTCATAAATTACGAGGCAAAATATTGCGCCGCAGCATATTGTACTAAATATTAACACTTAATGGTAAATGTGATTCTCCAATTTGAAACGTCAACTATTTTGTTTTTTGTAGCAGTGTGTTTTGTTGCGGGCTTCGTTAAAGGCATTGTGGGGTTTGCTATGCCGATGATTATTTTGTCGGGATCAGCGGCAATTGAGCAACCATCATTAGGATTAGCAGTCTTAATTTTACCTACCTTATTTACAAATATATATCAAAGTAGTCTGTTTGGGCGAAGGGAACTGATTGTTAGTATCGGTGAATTTAGGTTTTTTTTGTTTGCCTGCTTGTTTGGTTTAATTGTAGGTGCAAATTTGTTCGTTGCAGCTAATCTCAATATGTTGGTAGGCGGAATTGGTGCCGTCGTTTTGATACTATCATTTGTCCAATTAATTCAGATAAGGACACCAAAAAGAAAAAATAGTACTTTGCTATCGATTGTTTTTGGTGCTGTTACAGGTTTGCTTGGAGGGGGTACTGGAATCTGGGGGCCAACAACTGTCTTATATTTAACATCGATTGGAACCCCAAAGCAAAAACAGATCTTAGTACAGGGTTTAACATTTGCCTTCAGCTCAATATTTTTATTATTTGCCCATCTCTACACTGGTATCTTTAACAATGAGACAGGTATCTTGTCAGCCTTCATGGTTTTACCAGCAATGATAGGGATGCTATTTGGGGTTAATATCCAAAGATATTTAAATCAGGATAGATTTCGGCTAATTACTTTATTATCATTATGTATCGGAGGTATTTACTTGGTGTATCGCTCGCTCAATATACTTTGAGATACATAAGAAATGAATGAACAGTCCTACAACGGTGTCTCGATTTTATTATCCCTTTTAAAATGCCAAATCTTGAGCTATAGAAACTTCGAAGTTTCCCTACATGGCGACACAATATAAGCTCAATTATGGGTTTTTTAAAGGAGTAAGAGACGATGGCAAAACCCCTTATGGCACGTGCTACAGCTGTATGGCTGGTCGATAACACAACTTTATCATTCAAACAAATAGGTGAATTTGTTAGTATGCATGAGCTTGAAATCCAAGGAATCGCAGATGGTGATGTAGCATTGGGTGTTAAAGGTTTTGATCCTGTTGCAAATAGCCAACTGGAATTAGATGAGATTAAAAAAGGTGAGCAAGATCCTCTATACAGCCTAAAACTAAAATTTAATCCAGCTGCTATTGGCGAAGAAAAGCGCCGTGGACCAAGGTACACTCCCCTTTCAAAGCGCCAGGATAGGCCAGCATCAATATATTGGCTTGTTAAATTCCACCCAGAACTAACTGATGGACAAATCAGCAAGTTGATTGGAACTACAAAGCCCACTATCCAAGCTATTCGAACTCGCACTCATTGGAATATTTCGAGTCTTCAACCGATCGATCCTGTCGCCCTCGGCTTATGTAAACAATCTGAACTAGATGCAGCAGTAAAAAAAGCAGCAGATAAAAAAGTTGCTGCTGGTGACGTCATGAACGATGATGAGCGTAGAAAGTTGGTGAGCACTGAACAATCTCTGGAAATTAACGTAGAAGATAAAGTACCTAGCTCATTATCTGATGTGGAAAATTTCGCAAATAGGGATGAACAAGACGAGGATAAATCGGGTGAAAGTCAAGATTATCGTGATGCAGATAGTTTCTTTAACTTACCCGACGGAGAAGCCGGACCAGAAAAAGGTAGTTAAAACTGTTTACTGAAATGATCAGGATCATACTCGGCCTCTTGCATTTAAAGCTGCCGAGATAGTTCCTTCATCTAAATAATCTAACTCACCTCCCATCGGAACTCCTCTTGCTAGTGAGGTTACTGAAACGTCATTTTCTATTTGTTCAGCAATATAATGTGCTGTGGTTTGTCCCTCCAGCGTAGCATTTAAAGCTAAAATAACTTCATGAACTTCCTCAGTAGCAAGTCGTCCTACTAATTTTGGAATTTTTAATTCACCGGGACCAACACCATCTAATGCGGATAAGGTGCCTCCAAGGACGTGATATCGACCTTTAAAAACTGCTGTTCTTTCCATTGCCCACAGATCCGAAACGTCCTCTACAACGCAAATTTGGCCATTCTTACGCTTTGGGCTTTCGCAAATCTCGCATAGTTCAGAGGTTCCAATGTTACCACAATTGAGGCATTCACGCGCTTGTTCGACAACTTTAATCATTTGTTTCGATAGTGGGACAAACAAAGTACTTTTTTTGCGTATTAAATGCAAAACAGCCCGTCTGGCGGAACGAGGCCCTAATCCTGGCAGCTTGGCAACAAGATCTATGAGAATCTCAATTTCTTTTGTTTTAGAATTGGTCAATGGATCTCTTCGATTAAAATCTGAAATTTAATTTGCTTTAAAAGGGTAATTTCATTCCTGCAGGAAGGCCTAAAGATTCAGTTATTTTCTCTAATTCTTTTTTTGATCGATCGGACGCTCTTGTTTGTGCCTCCTTTATGGCGGCCAAAATAAGGTCTTCCACAATTTCTTTGTCTTCACCATTAAAAATAGAAGGATCAATTTCTAAGCCAGTTAATTCACCCTTTGCGGTCGCTGTCGCCTTCACTAACCCTGCTCCTGACTCTCCAACTACTTCAATAAGAGCTAAATCTTCCTGCATACGAGCCATTTTTTCTTGCGTTTCCTGGGCAGCTTTCATCATTTTGCCCATGTCTCCAAGTCCACCTAATCCTTTAAACATTTTTACACCTTTCAATAAATTTACACTTAATTTTTTTCAAATGGGTCCCATTCTTCCTCAACCTCCTCAAGTGCCTTAATAGCTGCCTCCTGCTCCAACTTTTCTTTAGAAACTACCTTTATGATCCGGGCATCAGGAAACTGAACTAAAGCTTCTTTAACAAAAGGATGAGCATAGGCATCATTTTCCAAGTCTTTGGCATTTCTTTCCTTTCTTTCAACAATTGTTTGGGCTTCACCATTCTGGACAACGCTTATGGCCCAACGAAGTCCTGTCCATTCTTTAAGTCTGTTACTTAATCTTTGAGCTAAATCTGCAGGAGCAAAGTTGGTGGGAGTAAATTCTATATGCCCTGGGCGGTAAAATACTAAACGTAATCCATTTTCGATATCGATTAGTAATTTAACATCTCTTTTCTGTTTTATTAGCTCCAGTACGTCGTCGAAATTAATGTAATTATCTATTTCGATTTCTTTTGAAGGCGATGGAGCAATTTTCAAATTAGATGAGCCATTTTGTTTTGATAGAGATAACTCTTCTGATGTTGCCCTCTTATTCATAGATTTTGATTGTGTTTCTTCGCTTTTATGACTGCTACTGCGTTGTAAGGTCTTTTCAACTTTTTTAATTAAATCATCTGTCGGTGGTAAATCAGCCGCATGCGTTAATCTAATAATTATCATTTCAGCAGCCATTATTGGGCTTG
>CAXEVV010000010.1:0-48100 GCA_963999845.1 uncultured Rhodobacterales bacterium
TCCCACTCAATAGTACCGGGTGGCTTAGAGGTGATATCATATGTGACTCTATTAATCCCAGTTACCTCGTTAATTATTCTCGTGGCAGTTTCAGCTAAAAAACCATGTTCAAATGGATAAAAATCTGCAGTCATTCCATCAACTGAGGTTACGGCCCTAAGCGCGCACGCATAGTCATAGGTTCGTGCATCGCCCATAACGCCGACTGTTCTTACTGGAAGAATTGTCGCGAATGCTTGCCAAATTTCATCATACAGACCGTGTTTCTTAATTTGGTCAATAAAAACAGCATCCGCTTCACGTAGAATATTTAATTTTTCTCGGGTAATTTTTCCAGGACAACGAATAGCTAAGCCAGGACCGGGAAATGGGTGTCGGCCTATAAAACTCTTGGGAAGCCCTAAATCCTCACCAAGCTGTCTTACCTCATCCTTAAATAATTCTCTTAATGGTTCTATAAGGTCCAGTCCCATCTTTTTGGGGAGGCCGCCTACGTTGTGATGGCTTTTGATGGTTACTGAAGGGCCCCCATCAAAACTTATTGACTCAATTACATCAGGATATAGCGTGCCTTGAGCCAAAAATTCAGCACCTTTTATATCTTTCGCATATTTTTGGAAAACCTCAATAAAAAGTCCACCAATTATTTTTCGTTTGGTTTCTGGGTCGTCTTGACCTTCCAACGCCCGTAAAAACAATTCTTGTTCTTGAGCGTGTATCAAAGGCATGTTGTAATGCTCCTTGAACATTTTGATAACGTCGTCTGCTTCATTTTTGCGTAACAAACCGTGATCTACAAACACACACGTTAACTGCTCGCCAATTGCTTCGTGAATTAGAACAGCTGTAACGGAACTATCTACGCCGCCAGAAAGACCACAAATTACTTTTTTATCACCAACTGTTTCACGTATTTTCTCAATTGCTTGTTCTCGAAAGCCCGTAATAGTCCAGTCTCCAGAGAACCCAGCAAGGTGACAAAAATTTTCTAATAACATTAGGCCGTTAGGAGTATGATGAACCTCAGGATGGAACTGAACAGCATAGAGGTTTTTTTCTTTATTTGCGATGACGGCAAAGGGTGCGTTTTTAGAAGTGCCAAACACTTTGAAGCCTGGTGCTATTTCATTGACGTGGTCTCCATGGCTCATCCATACCTGCTCCTGACTGTTTGAAAACCAGCCTGCAAGTAATGGGGTCTTATTATCGGTTTTCTCTAAAATTGCTCTTCCAAATTCGGCAGTGCCTACTCCTTTGCTTACATTACCTCCCAGCATCTCCATCATTACTTGTTGGCCATAACAAATACCAAGTACCGGTATGCCTAATTCGTACACTAATTTAGGTGGTCTTGGCGAATTTTCTTCAGTAACACTGGCTGGTCCACCTGATAATATTACAGCTTCAGCGTTAAACTCTTTTAAAAATTCATCAGTAACATTTTGGAATGGGTGGATCTCACAATAGACCGAAAGTTCTCTTAAACGTCTTGCAATAAGTTGAGTAACCTGGCTACCGAAGTCGATAATAAGTAAGCGTTGGTGATTTTGCATGTGTAGGCTAATAAGCTTAACGCTTAGTTGACGCAAGTACTGGGATATTATTCTTATAATAATCTTTTTTTAATCGCAATTATCATGAGTTTTAAAAATGTCGCTTTCAAGTCTGATTAGCCGTAAATTTCATATGAAATTTTTATATTTGATTATAATAACTTAACCCAACAACGAGATTGAAAGGCTCTATTTAATGTCAGATGGTACGGCATCGAGAAGACGCTCTAGGGGCGGAGGAGGAGCGGCAAGAAGAGCAGAACGCACGTCCGTTAATTTTGAGACTGCCAAATATATTGAGCGAAATATTCCATTGTTCAATATTTTAAATGATGAAGCGCTAGAAATAATTGAAATAAATGCGGAGGCAATATTAGAAGAAATAGGAGTTAATTTTGTAAATAATTCCGAAGCACTAAAAAGATGGCAGGAAGCAGGAGCTGACGTTGATGGAGAGAGGGTAAGGTTACCGAAGGGCTTAGCTAAAAGTTTAATGAGCACGGCCCCAAGCAAATATACGCAATTTGCGAGAAATCCTTCAAAGAATGTTGAAATAGGAGGTAACACTCTAGTTTGCGCTCCTGTATATGGACCTCCGTTTGTCAGAGATCTGCAGGGTGGGCGCCGGTATGCAACAATGGACGATTTTAAAAAATTCGTAAAACTTGGTTATATGTCAAAGTGGCTTCACCATTCTGGAGGAACAGTATGCGAGCCTACCGACATTCCGGTGAACAAAAGACATTTAGACATGCTTCATGCTCATATGATTTTATCAGACAAGCCATTTATGGGTTCGGTTACAGAACCCAGTCGCGCACAAGATAGCGTCGAGATGTGTGAAATATTGTTTGGTAAAGAATTTGTACAAGAAAACGCTGTGATGACTTCGTTGATCAATATTAACTCACCTATGACATTTGATGACGTTATGATGGGTGCGTTGGAAGTTTACTCCAAAAACAACCAAGCTTGCATAGTATCTCCATTTATCGTTGGAGGAGCAATGGCACCAGTATCAGTAGCCGGTACTTTGACGCAGGTACTAGCTGAGGTAATGGCTGGAATTAGCTATTCTCAATTGGTGAGGCCAGGGGCACCAGTGATTTTTGGGGCATTTGTATCTTCTATTGATATGAATTCAGGGGCTCCAACATTTGGTACTCCAGAGGCGTCACAAATATTGTACGGTGCAGGGCAGCTGGCCCGACGCTTTAATTTACCATTTCGGTCTGGTGGTGGTCTTTGTGGGTCTAAATTACCGGACGCACAATCTGCATATGAAGCAACACACACACTCAATGCTGCACTGCTTGGCGGTGTAAATTTCATGTTACATTCGTGTGGTTGGTTAGAGGGTGGTTTAGTCTCATCTTTTGAAAAATTTGTGTTAGATGCTGATCAATTAGGTGTTTTACATCATCTAGCTAAGGGTGTGACAATTACGGAAAATGATCAAGCATTAGACGCAATACGGGAGGTTGGCCCAGGCGGCCACTATTTGGGTTGTGCGCATACACAATCAAATTTTAAAGAGGCGTTCTGGCGTACTGAAGTTTTCGATTATAAGCCTTTTGAGACTTGGGATGAGGAGGGAGCAAAAGATACTATGAGCCTGGCTTCGTTGAGAGTAGAAAAAATGCTAGCGAATTATCAGCAGCCTCCGTTAAGCGCTGATATTGAGGAAGCTTTGGCTGCATATATTACAAAAAAGAAATCATCGATGCCAGATAGTTTTATCTAACTATGGTTTTTAGGTTTTTAATTGGTCTATAATGTATAATTCAACGTTTCTAAAACTGCATAGCTGATATGCTACAAAAGCTTTACACATTTACAAAATTATTGATAAAGTGAAGTAGCCAAATAGGACATTTTATGCGTGATTTAAAAATCCCTCAGCAGCGTCATCCTGAAAAAGCGCACAGGAAAGATAACGAACAGCCCAAAAAGCCAAGTTGGATCCGTGTCAAAGCTCCGATGAGTGCTGAATATAAGCAAACGAGAAATCTAATTCGTGAAAACAGATTAATCACGGTTTGTGAGGAAGCGGGTTGCCCCAATGTAGGTGAGTGTTGGAGCCAAGGTCATGCAACCATGATGATAATGGGCGAGATTTGTACACGTGGATGCACATTTTGCAATATTGCCACAGGACGCCCAGATAAGCTTGATGTTTTTGAACCAGCTAGAGTGGCCAATGCAGTGCATAAGCTTGGTTTACGACACGTTGTTATAACATCAGTTGACCGTGATGATCTTGATGATGGAGGCGCAGAGCACTTTGCAAAGACAATCCATGCAGTTCGAAATAAATGTCCCAAGACGACCATTGAAATATTAACGCCAGATTTTCTAAACTGTGACGACGAAGTTTTGGAAGTAATAGTAAAAGCAGCGCCAGATGTTTTTAATCATAATTTGGAAACAGTACCTGGTTTGTATCCCAAAGTAAGGCCAGGTGCTCGCTACTTTCACTCCTTACGGCTTCTTCAAAGAGTAAAAGAATTGTCACCGACTATATTTACTAAATCTGGCATTATGGTCGGCCTTGGCGAGGATCGGCAATCTGTGCTTCAAGTAATGGATGACATGCGGGCTGCCAGTATAGACTTTTTGACAATTGGTCAATATTTGCAACCAACGCCAAAGCATCACAAACTTGATAGATTTGTTCATCCTGACGAATTTAAGTCTTACGAAAAAGCGGCGTTTGGAAAAGGTTTTTTATTGGTTTCTTCAACGCCGTTAACTCGTTCGTCTTATCACGCAGGAGAAGATTTTCAGAGACTTCAACGGGCACGTAATAAATTATTTGCTAGGAGCTAATTTTTTTTGAGCTCTGTGTAAATTTTATTTTTGATTAAATAAAAGTAATAATAAGATGGAAAATCTTTGTAAGTTAGGAAAGGACAGCAAAGGTTGTGATGTTTTTTCAGTAATTTTGAAAAGTGAAGTGCTACAGGCTCAGGTGCTGAGTTTTGGTGCAACTCTTAAAGATCTTAGATTTAATGGCTTCGAAAACTCTTTAGTTTTAGGCTACCAGTCGCTTGAAGATTATTTTTGTGATAAAAACTACGCAGGCGTTACAGTTGGGAGATATGCCAATCGTATTTCAAATGGCCAATATTATTTAAATTCCCAGAAATTTGAATTAGATAAAAATGAAGTTTTCGCGACCTTGCACGGTGGTTCCGACTCTTGCCACAACTCGTCTTGGAAAATAGCAGACTACGGAAATAATTTTGTTGAGCTTACATATCAATTTCATGACGGCGATATGGGCTTCGGTGGAAACCTATCTGTTAAATTGAGATATGAATTAGCAGGCTCTAAGTTGATATTAATTATAGAAGCATTTACTTCTGATTTAAGCCTATGCAACTTTACTAACCATACCTACTTTAATCTAGATTACTCTAGTAATTTAGAAAACCATTATCTGACGGTAAAATCTGCTGAGATTGTTGAAGTTGATGAAAATAAATTACCTACTGGACGAGTAAAAAGTGTGGCTGGTTCAAAACTTGATTTTAGAGCAGAGAAAAAGCTTTTAGATCATAATGGCTCGATATCTTTAATTGATACCAACTTTTGTTTTTCTAATGGCCGCACTAAAATGCGCGAGATTGCTGAGTTGGAAACGTCTAAGTGTAAAATGGTTTTATCTACAACAGAGCCTGGCTTACAAGTTTATACTGGTTCATCGCTCAAGCCTCCTCTGCAACCATTTCAAGGAATAGCCCTTGAACCACAATTTTGGCCTGATAGCCCCAATAACCCAGGTTTTCCAGATGCCTTCTTACGATCAGGAGAAAAATATAAACAAATTACTGAATACAGTTTTACAAATACTGATGGATGTAATTGATACACTGGTATTGACGTTACCGAGTAATCCAACCACCACCAAGCACACGAGACCCAGTACGTTCATAAAAGACGCAAGCTTGACCCGGTGAAACACCTTCTTCCGGAGTAACTAACTCAACAGATGCTAAGTGATCGTTAGCCGGTCTTAGAATTGCCTCACGAGGTGGCCTGGTTGAACGAACTTTTACCGACACATTCCACTCCTTTTTGTTATGAATTGGTGTATCTCCCAACCAGTTTACCTGTGCCAAAGGTACGTGAGTAGTTTTCAAAAGGGCTTTAGGACCCACAATTACTTTCTTACTTTCAACGTCTAATTTGATCACATATAATGGTTCTTCTAAGCCACCTATACCCAAGCCACGTCTTTGTCCGACTGTGTAATTTATAACACCGTCGTGAGTTCCTATAAAATTTCCTTGATGATCCAAGATCTCTCCGGGATCCATTGCTTCAGGCCGAAGTTTTTCTATCACAGAGGCGTAATTTCCGTTGGGTACGAAACAAATATCCTGGCTATCGGGTTTATCTGCTACGTTAAGCTTGAATTTTTTTGCAAGCAAACGGGTTTCTTTTTTTGAAGCAAGATCTCCCAATGGAAACCTTAAATATTCTAGTTGCTCATTTGTCGTAGAGAATAAAAAATAACTTTGGTCTCTAGAGTGGTCTACAGCGCAATGTAACTCTGCTTTATTACTGCCTCGCGTGCGGCGTATGTAATGACCAGTTGCCATACAATCGGCGTTTAAATCTTTCGCTGTTTCCAAAAGATCCTTAAACTTTATACGTTCATTACACCTTATACATGGTACTGGCGTAGCTCCCGCTAGGTAACTGTCAGCGAATTCATCGATCACTTTTTCTTTGAATACATTCTCGTAATTCAATACATAGTGAGGAAAATTTAAACGTTCGGCAATGCGTCTCGCATCATGAATATCAACACCTGCACAACACGCTCCTTTTTTTGATAATGCTGCGCCATGATCGTATAGTTGCAGTGTTACACCGATAACGTCATAACCCTCTGATTTAAGCATCGCTGCCACCACGGAGCTATCAACGCCGCCAGACATCGCTACAACTACTCTTGTGTCGGCTTCGGGCTTAGAAAAACCTAAAGAATTTAATTTCTGTAACGCCATTAAGTAGCTGCTCCTAAGACGGTTGAGTGTATTCTATAACCAATATAGTTTAATTCAATAATTTAACAGGCGCCAAATGTTAAAAATTAATTGGTATTCACAAATTTTTCATTGTGAAACACTACTTAAAAAAACAATCAGTGACAGTAGTTTTGTTAGATATTTCAATAACCTACCATTTGATACTTAATATATGAGCTAAAAAATTTCTTGTTTATCCTAGCGACTCATTTGATTTGAAGTGTAAATTATATTTGAAAGAAGGTTTAAAGGTGATCAGAAATAAAAATATTTTAGATCTCTCCGAGCAGGAAGCGGAAATTGAACTAATTGAATTAGCAAACGAAATAACGGTTGCTGATAAAAATTATCATGAACTGGACGACCCAAAAATTTCAGACGCCTATTATGATGGTCTTAAAGTTCGCAACAGAGAAATTGAACATCGTTTTCCGAGTTTGAAGCTGGCAAATAGCCCATCTGATAAAATTGGATCAACTGTATCTTCAGCCTTTTCAAAGGTAATTCATGAAGTCAAAATGATGTCCCTCAGCAATGCATTCAGCAATGAAGATATATTAAATTTCGATGAGAGGTTAAAAAGGTATCTAAATATGCCGAGTACTCAGCATTTAGAGTACACAGCCGAACCTAAAATAGATGGGCTATCACTCTGTATTAGATATGAAGATGGATACTTAGTTTTAGCCTCTACAAGGGGTGATGGCTCTATTGGTGAAAATGTTACTGAAAACGCAAAGACGATAGCTGATATACCACATACAATCAAAAATGCTCCCAAACTTTTGGAGGTACGTGGAGAAGTCTATATAGGACACAAAGACTTTAAAAAATTAAACGAGCGGCAAGCGACTGCTGGCGAAAAAGTTTTTGCTAACCCTCGAAACGCAGCGGCAGGCTCACTTAGGCAATTAGATCCAGTTATAACAAAAGATAGACCATTACGGTTTTTCGCTTATTCTTGGGGAGCAATTTCAGAGCAACTAGCCGCCAGCCAATATTTAGCTATTAGTAAACTTGCAGAGTTTGGATTTTCTACAAATCCGCTTACTGAAAATTTTAAAAAAGTTGAAGATTTACTAAAATATTATGAAAAAATAGAGAAGCAACGGGCCTCTTTGGATTATGATATCGATGGCATCGTTTATAAAGTAAATAATCTGGAGACCCAAAAAAGATTAGGGTTTAGAACTAATACGCCACGCTGGGCAATTGCTCACAAATTTGCTGCTGAAAAAGCCTGGACTAAGATTTTGTCTATTGAAATCCAAATTGGTCGCACAGGCGCTCTCAGCCCTGTTGCTCGACTTCTTCCTGTAACAGTAGGTGGCGTGGTTGTTTCAAATGCAACTTTGCATAATGAAGATTATATTTCCGGTTTTGATAATATTGGTAATCCAATTAGAGATGGAAAGGACATCCGTATTGGGGACTGGGTTCAGATTTATAGAGCTGGGGATGTAATTCCTAAAATATCTGATGTGGACCATTCCAAAAGAGAGGGCGAAAGTAAGAATTACTCGTTTCCAAGTGTTTGTCCAAAATGTGGCTCAGCGGCTTTAAGGGAGGAGGGTGATGCCGTTCGTAGATGCAGTGGTGGGCTGATTTGTCCAGCTCAAGCGATTGAACGATTGAAGCATTTTGTGTCTCGAAAAGCACTTGATATTGAAGGACTGGGCGCAAGGCAAATTGAGATGTTTTTTAATGACAGTGATTTATCCATTCAGGAACCAGCAGATATTTTTAACATTGAGGAACGTGATAATGAAAATTCATCAAAGCTAAAAGATAAGCTTGGATGGGGAGAGAAGAGTGCGTCAAATCTTTTTGAAGCTATTAACTCTAAGAGAGAGATCGAGTTCGCAGTTCTACTGTTCAGTTTGGGTATCCGGCATGTTGGCGAAACGGCTGCTAAGTTAGTAGCAGCACACTACCTTAATTGGGCTGATTTTATAAATTCCATGGACCTTGCAGGAAAGGATAGAACTGGTGAATTTGAAAAACTGATGTCGATTGACGGTGTTGGCAGTGTAATGGCCAATTCACTGTTTGAGGCTTTTTTACCTGGACCTCAACGTGCGAGTATCGACAGACTAGTGAACCAGATATCAATTAAGGATTTTCCCGTTAATGAAGTAAAAGATAGCCTAATTGCAAATAAAATAATTGTATTTACGGGGAAGCTTGAGCGTATGAGCAGGGATGAAGCTAAAGTTTCAGCAGAACGGTTAGGGGCACGAGTTGCGGGCTCTGTTTCTTCAAATACTGATTTAGTGGTTGCTGGTCCTGGTGCTGGTTCAAAAGCTAGGAAAGCAATTGAACTTGGTGTTCAAATAATCACTGAAGATGATTGGTTTTCTCTGGTCGAAAATAGATGACTAGTCGACCAGAGATATTATTCCCCCTTCATAGATCATTAACCACTTTAGAAGGTATTGGTCCTAGTATTGAAAAAAAAATGAAAGGACTTTTAATTGATAAGCCGGTAGATTTGCTTTTTACATTACCAATCTCATTTATAAAGCGAAAATTAGTAGAGACGGTTTTTATGTGCCCGTCAGGTCAATATGTTATCGTTGAAGTGAGCATTTTAAAACATCAGCCGGGACGCACAAAGCAGAGTGCATACAAAGTAATTGTACAAGATAAAGAAGTAAGTTTTAATTTACTTTTTTTTCATGCTCGGAAAGATTATTTAAATAAAATTTTACCAATCGGGGAAAAACGTATCATTTCGGGAAAACTCGAATTATTTGACGGTTTTCAACAGATTGTGCATCCTGATTATATCATTCAAATGTCAGAGAAAGCCCAAATTAAGAGTTTCCAGGCTATTTATCCGTTGACGGCAGGTATTACTCAAAAAATAATGCGCAGGTCTTTAAATTCAGTATTTCAATTGTTGCCTGATCTTGAAGAATGGATTGATCCAAGTTTAAAGGAGAGCCGGTCATGGCCAGGTTGGAACCTTGCTTTAAAACTTGTACATGACCCAACTTCACATGAGGCTTTTGAAACAAGTTTTCCTGCTCGGGAACGCCTATCATACGATGAACTTTATGCTCACCAGCTTACACTTGCAATTGCAAGGCTTAATAATAGGAAGAAAGCAGGCCGGCCGACATTAGGAACTGGTGATCTGGAGGCATCAGTTTTAACTGAGTTAGGTTTTGATTTAACAAAATCTCAAAAAAGTTCCATTGAAGATATAAAACAGGATTTAGCTAAACCTTTTAGAATGAATAGGCTCTTGCAAGGTGATGTAGGGTCGGGAAAAACAGTAGTTGCTTTTGTCTCGTTGTTGGTGGCAATCGAGGCTGGCGGGCAGGGTGTATTGATGGCTCCAACGGAAATATTGGTGCAACAGCATGTTGAGAATTTGCGTCCGCTTGGAGATAAAGTGGGTGTTGTTGTCGAATCTTTAACCGGAAGAGATAAGGGTAAAGAAAGAGAGAAAAAGCTCAAAGCTCTCAGAGATGGTAATATTCATATTTTGATCGGCACTCACGCCGTTTTTCAGTCTGGTGTAAATTTCTTAGACTTGCGTTTGGCGATAATAGATGAACAGCATCGATTTGGTGTTCGGCAGAGATTAGCCCTAGGTGAAAAGGGGCAAAATGTGGATGTTTTAGTGATGACTGCGACCCCAATACCTAGATCACTTGCTTTATCACAATACGGTGAGATGGATCTTACAGTTTTAAGGGAAAAGCCAGCAGGCCGTAAGCCTGTAAAAACAGTAATTGTTTCAGATAATCGAGTGCACGAAATAGCAGCAAAATTAAAAGAGGCAATAAACAGAAATATTCAAGCTTATTGGGTATGTCCATTAATAGAAGAGAGTGAGCTTCTCGATTACACAGCCGCCGAGGAGCGTTTTAAAGCTCTCCGGACAGATCTAGGAGAGGGGTTAGTAGGCTTGGTCCATGGTCAAATGAGTTCGGAAGAAAAAGATGATGTGATGAAGAAGTTTAGCCACGGTCAAATTAAAGTTTTAGTATCCACAACGGTGATCGAGGTGGGTGTAGATGTCCCTAGAGCTAGTATTATCGTTATAGAGCGTGCAGAAAAATTCGGCTTAGCTCAATTGCATCAATTGCGCGGGAGAGTTGGTAGGGGTAGCTCTGAAAGTAGTTGTATTCTTCTTTACAAAGCTCCTTTAAGCGAAAATGGTGAGAAACGACTAAGTATTTTAAGAGAAACTGAGGATGGTTTCAAAATTGCTGAAATTGATCTGCAAATGAGAGGAGCCGGTGATATGATTGGAACTGCCCAATCGGGATTGCCACGATTTAGAATTGCAGATATTTATAATCAAGAAAAATTACTTAACATTGCTCATAAATACGCACGAGTTTTGCTTGAAAAAGATCCAACTTTACGTTTAACCAAAGAGGGCAATGCATCCCGCAAATTACTTTGGTTAATGGGCCAAGAGCAAGCATTCCGCCTATTATCGGTAGGGTAAACGCGTCCATATTCCATAAATGTTCACAAAAAGTTCTTTACAACTTAAAATAAAAGTACTATCAAGAACAAAACATAAACAAAGGGTTTATTTATGCGAACAGAGCTAAGAAATATTTTGTTAGGTAATGGAGTTGGTTTTATAAAAGATGCTATTGGCTGCGTTTCTTTAGTTATAATATTATTTGCTGGGCTCCATTTGCCAGCCCTCTATTGAATTGGAATTATGTATAATGCTTTCCATTTAGAAAGTCTTTTCAGCCTCAATCATATTTATTTCATTAATTGCATCTGCTATTGCATCAAATGTTAGTAGTATAGATGAGTGTCTATTTTTAAAATCTTTTGCTGGTTGTAGTACCTCGAGCTCCTCAAAAGGTTTGTTTGGGGAAGACCCATCTTTAGTTAACATATTAATCAGTTCTTCACGCGCAGTAAGTATTTGATCTACATCGCTTCCAATAATTGATTTTGATATTATGCTGGCAGCCGCCTGGCCAAGTGCGCAGGCTTTCACTTCTTGCCCGTAATTGATAACTTTGCTCTCATTAATGCTTATATCAACTGTCACCATTGATCCGCACATGGGAGATCTTTTCTTTACTGTACTTTGGGGGTTATCCAATCTTTCTGTAAGTGCGATATTTGCTGCTAGGGCCAGTATGCGTTTAGAATATAAATCGATTAAATCGTTGTTATCTGTCATTGTTCAAATATGCTCTTTTCCCAAGGCTGTCAGTTATATAGATAATACGTTAATTATAAAAACAACATAGTGAATGATAATGAAATTTGAATTAAGCCAATTAAAGTTTAATGAGCAAGGTCTTATACCTGCGATCGCTCAAGATTTTAAGTCTGGAACAGTTTTAATGCTAGCCTGGATGAACCTAGACTCTATTCGACAGACATTAACGACTAAGCGGGTTACTTATTGGTCTCGCTCTCGTAGTGCACTGTGGGAAAAGGGCGCTACTTCGGGACATATCCAAGAGTTAATAGAATTTAGATATGATTGTGATAATGATGCAATTTTAGTCCTTGTAAAGCAAACAGGAGCTGCATGTCATACAAACAGAATAAGTTGTTTTTTTAATAAATTAGTTAATGAAAATGAAAGTATAATTCTAGAGTAATTTTAATTTATTTATATAGCTCGCGTACCATTCTCTAGAATAACCCTAGAAGTTCTCTAATATCATCCGGGCTATAACCTTTTGTTCTATACATACTAATAGATTGCGCATCATTTCTCTTTGCGAGCCGATTACCTGCTTCATCAGTGATTAACCTATGGTGGTGGTACTTGGGTGTGGGTAACTCTAAAATATTTTGAATAACAACGTGAATTTTTGTTGCCTCAAATAAGTCTTCGCCTCGTATCACGTCTGTTACACCCTGATCTGCATCGTCTATAACACTAGCTAAATGATAAGCAGCGTAACCTCGTCGCCATAAAACAACATCACCTATAGTTTTCTTAAAGTCTGATAATGTAAAAGCTGGTTGACCCTTTTGGTATATATTTTCTTTGAAATTGAATGATTTTTTTTTGAGCTTTGGGTGCATTCGAATATTGCTTTGCAATAAATTTATATTTTGATGTGGTTTTTTTGAGAAATAAATTTTGTCATTTCGACATGTACCTGGATAAACAAGACCATCTGCGCCGTGTGGAGCTGATGTTATTGAAGAAATATCACCTCGAGAACATTTACATCTAAATAAACCAAAATTTTTGGCCTTATTTAGCATTTTACTTAAATATAAATCTAATCTTTCAGATTGTCGTAAAATAATTTTGTTCCATTTTATGCCAAGCCAACTCAGATCCTCATAGATTTGTTCTTCCCACTCACTGCTAGCCCGAGACTGATCTAAATCTTCAATTCTTAAATGAAAGTTTCCTTTATTCTTTTGTGAAATATCATAGGCTATAAGTGCAGAATAAGCATGTCCAAGATGCAAAGGCCCGGTTGGTGACGGTGCGAAACGAGTTATAAAAGTCATAGTTTCTTGATAACGTATACCATAGACTTCAAATCTCTTTTTAAGATGTGTGGTCCAAGTTCGCAGAATAGTTGCTCTGCTTTTTTTTCTTTAACTGTCTGCTCAACTTTTAAGGAATATTCTGGGACCATAAGAGAATGTTCATTGAACGAAAAAGCAAATAATCCATTTTGGGGCAGCAAATCAAAGACTTGATCAAAAACGCTTATTGGAGCTGCGCCAACGCTAATTACTCCAATGGCTGTAATTATGGAATACTCATTTTGTTTAACTGGAATACCTCTGTCTGGATTAAAGCACTGTAAGTTTCTGTATATGCTTTTCCCGCGAGCGATTTCTATCATCTCGCTTGAAATATCAACTCCATCAATAGATGAGAATCCGCAAGAAAGGAGAGCTTCTGCCGATAGGCCGGTCCCGCAGCCAAAATCTAAGATAGGAGTTGATTTATTAGAAATAAATGTCGCTAAGGCTTTGGCTGTTCGAATGGGTGTAATATATTCGTTTTGCGCAAGCTCATTGTCGTAGGTATCCGCCCACTCCCGATATAAATCCTTAGGGTCTTTATATTCATCTTTGTATACTTTATCCAAAAAATCTGAGCACATACACAAAGCCTAGCTTCTTTTCTTGGGTCATGTCTAGTGCCAGCTAGCTTCCCAATCTTTCCATAAGGATTTTGCTCTATCAGTATAAGCTTTGTACCGAACTTTTCTCGCTTTTCTACCAGATTTTAAGCTATCGATCGGGTTAAATAGGCCAAAATTCACATTCATTGGTTGAAAAGTTTTAAGATCTGCCCCGCCTGATATATGATTTAAAAGTGCTCCTGTGGCTGTATCCAAGGGAAGTTCATCTTTTTGAAGACCAAGTATCTCAGCTGCTGCAAACCGACCTGCAATCAAGCCCATTGCAGCGCTTTCGACGTACCCTTCAACTCCTGTTATTTGACCTGCAAACCGTATATTCGGCGATGATTTTAGTCGCATTTCTTTATCCAACAACTGTGGTGAGTTTATGAATGTATTGCGGTGGATACCTCCTAATCGCGCAAATTCTGCATTTTCTAAACCGGGTATCATAGAAAAAACACTTTTTTGGGCTCCATACTTCATCTTTGTTTGGAACCCAACAATGTTATATAGTGTCCCTAATGCGTTGTCTCGCCTTAATTGAACTATGGCATAAGGCTTTTCCTTACTATTTGGGTTTGTTAATCCAACCGGTTTCATTGGGCCAAACCGTAAGGTTTCTCGACCACGCTCTGCCATTACTTCTATTGGCAAACATCCGTTAAAGTAATCAACTTGCTCATCTTCGTGAAACTCAGTTTTTTCCGCTATTAGTAAAGCATCTATAAATTTCTCGTACTGGTTTTTTGTCATTGGGCAATTTAAATATGCTTTTCTCTCTTGCTCTGTCTCGCCCTTATCGTAACGCGATTGCATCCAAGCTTTGGACATATCAATTGTGTCTTTATACACGATTGGGGCGATTGCATCATAGAAAGATAAAGCATCATTGCCGGTTAACTTTCTTATGCGAGCAGCTAATAGCTCCGAGGTCAGTGGACCTGTTGCAACAATTAATTTGCCATTATTTTCTAATTCAACATTTTCTTCGTTTATTATCTTTATGTTCTGGTGTTGTTGTATTTTATTTGTAACGCTTTTTGCAAAATTATCTCTATCAACCGCCAAAGCACCTCCTGCTGGAAGTCTATTGTCAATTGCTGATTTAATAATTAAGCCATTTCCTTCATACATTTCCCAATGTAGAAGACCCACCGCATTATGTTCATCATCATCTGACCGAAATGAGTTTGAGCAGACCATTTCTCCTAGATACTGTGTATTATGGGCAAATGTTTTTACTTTTGGCCTCATTTCATACAAATGGACCTCTACTCCCATATTAGCGGCTTGCCACGCAGCCTCACAGCCGGCCATTCCCCCGCCAATAATTGTTAGAATTTGCGACTTGTCCATGCTTTAACTATCAGACAAGCAGAGGGAAAAAATCATTGATCCCATTCTGGTGCCTTTTTGTCCAAGAAGAAACTAATTCCTTTTTTTGTTTGCTCTAACATCATATTTTCCGCCATGACTGAACCAGTATAATCATAGGCGTCTTTTAAGTTCATCTCTGCCTGCTTATAGAAGGCCTCTTTACCTATTTTTACAGCTTCACCTAGTTTATTAGTAATTTGCACCGCTAATTCGTCAGTCGTCTTCTCTAGCTGATCAATTTCTGAGATTTTGTTGACTAAACCAATTTCTTTAGCTTCTGTAGCTTCTATGAATTGTCCTGTCACCAGCATCTCAAAAGCTCTTTTGCGTCCAATTGCCCTAGTCAAAGCTACCATTGGTGTGGAACAAAATAGTCCAATATTTACACCATTTACACCAAAGCGTGCGCTTTTATCTGCAACTGCTAAATCACAGCTTGCTACAAGTTGACAGCCGGCAGCTGTTGCAATGCCATGTACTTGTGCAATTACAGGTTGTGGTAAGGATTGGATAGTAGTCATCATTTTTGAGCATCGTACAAATAGATCTTGAAAATATGCAACACCACCGTCAGAATTTTGCCTTTGCTTTGTCATTTCTTTAAGATCATGGCCAGCGCAAAAACCATTTCCTGCCCCAGAAATAATAACACAACGTACATTTTTACTTTTCCGTAAGCCGTCGAGCTCCACTTGCAGAGTATTAAGTAAATCATCTGAAAGTACATTTAATCTACCTGGCTGATTAAGTAGCAATCTACAAATTGCTCCGTCATCATTTCGTTCGACCAAACTCATCTTGTTCTCTTTCCTAAAATCATTCATATTTATTTAGGATTTTGTACCGAGGTATCAATGAAATTACAATTTTCAATTTCAGAATTATCAAGCTACTTAGACGAAATTTTTCCGCAGGTAGTTGATCAGTATAGGATAGTTGAATTACAGCCTGGTTTTGCACGCGTTGCTCAGAATGTAAAAACTGAAAATTTACGGCCTGGTGGAACCGTTTCTGGCCCAGCCATTTTTGCCCTTATTGATATTGGAATGTATATTTTGCTCCTGGCACATATTGGAAAAGAACCTCTTGCCGTTACTACTAATTGCTCTATCGATTTTCTGCGAAAACCAAATGCAAACGAGGAAATAATTGCCGATTGCAAACTTATAAAACTAGGAAATACTCTCGTTTTTGGCGAGGTAGCAATAAAACAATCAGTAAGAGAGGATTTATTAGCAAGATCCTCCATAACATATTTCAGACCGAAAGTTATAGACCAAAATACTCTTAAGGGCTAGTCTTGGCGGGGGGTGATGAAGGTGCAGCACCGTTTGTAGAAGCCTGTTTTATTTTGGAAGTATCTGGTGATAAAACTTCGCCTTTACTATTTTTGACGTTCTGGTTTATTGGATCATCTTGTCTTTGTACAGACCCCTCAAAATGAGCCCCAGACTCAATTGCTATAGTTTTGTGGATTATATCACCCTCGACCCGTGCCGTTGAAGTCAGCCTTACTTTCAAACCTCTTACTCGTCCAATAATTCGGCCATTTATTACGACATCATCCGCAACGACCTCTCCTTTGATGGTTGCGCTCTCACCAATAGTCAGGAGATGAGCCCTAATATCACCTTCTACCATTCCTTCTACTTGAATATCCCCTAGGGTTTTTATGTTGCCAATAACTTTTAAATCTTCGGACAGTATTGAGGCTGCAGGTTTCGATTGGGAAAATGGAGCCGAAAAACTAACCTCCTTTTCTTCAATTGAAGGGTCTGATACTACAGGTTTTGCTGCATCATTACTTTTTTTATAATCTGTGATTTTAGTTTTAGAAAACATCTTGTTTCGCCCTAATATACTTCATTGGATTTGTAGGTTTGCCATTCTTTCGAATTTCGTAATGTAAATGCGTCCCTGTCGATCGTCCAGTATTACCCATAGCTCCAATACGTTTTCCTTGAGAAACTCTTTGACCAACTTTAACACTAATTTTTGACAAGTGAGCATACCGCGTTTCATAGCCGAAGTCATGTCTTATTTTTACTAATTTACCATAACCTTTTTCCCAACCCGCGAAACTAATGACACCATCCGCGGTTGCAAGGATTGGACTCCCATGCCGTGCAGCCATATCCGTACCGTTGTGGATCGTACCCCACCGTGGTCCAAAACCAGATGTATATCGAAAATTTTCATTAAGAGGGTGAGCAAACGGTAGTTTTTGTACCGCGATACGCCAAGCGCTAAGTTCTAAGATTTTATCAATCATTTTCTTTGCTATTTGTTCGTCGTGTGTCAAATTCTCTTCGGGAAGATTTGAAATTGGTAGATTTGGACCTCCATATCCAGAGTAGTTATTTCTTATTATTTTCAGGATACTTTCCAGATCTAGACCAACAGATTTAAACATTTTTTCGAGAGGCTTAACTGAAACAATTAAAGCTTCCTCAATTTGACGAAAAACTTGCTCATTACTTTGTTTAGATAAATCTAATTGATATGAAATTTGTTCTATTTTTTTTTGTGATTTGGACAATCTTGATCTAGTTTCATCACGCTCTAATGTAGTTTCTTTTAAAAGAGACATTAACAATGAAATTCGATTAATATCATTGGTTATATTTTGATCATCATTTGCGAGTTTTTCATTATATCTTTTTCTCTGAGGCTCTATTTGCGACAAAAAACTTTTATTATTAATTTGTTTCGTCAAATCTTGTAATGATCCAATACCTGCTTGAAGCTCTTCTTCGCGTAATTGTGCCTTGGTCATTTCATACTGAAAATACTCGATAGCGTCTAAGGCCGCTTCTAACTGTTTCTCCGAATTGAAGAACTTTTGGGAATATTCGTAGTATTCATCGGAAATTTTACTAATTTGATTGTCATAAATTTGGCGTTCCCTTGCGAATTGTTCCTCCACAGTTCCCAAGTTTAGCGCTCTTATAGTAAAAATTAGTGATGAAAATACTGACCAACTTACCAAAATAATCACCGCAAATGAAAATATTGCTTGCGTAGATGAGTTGAGGTTGAAGAATTTGGTGTGATTTCCCGTTTTAAGCAATATTTGTCTTTTTGGAAAATAAGAACCCCAGAATTTTTCTATTGGTTCAAAAATTTTTCGGTGCATGAGATTTGACAGTTATTTATTTAAATCAATTAAATTTTCATATACTAAAATTAGTGAGAATTAAAGCTTTGGTAAAGTAAAGCCTTTTATAAGTTTGTTATCGCCGAAAGTACGTCTGCAACGTGGTCCTTAATTTTTACCTTTCTCCATTCTTTTACAACATTTCCGAAACCATCAATTAGAAAAGTGGAGCGTTCAATTCCCAAGTAAGTCTTTCCGTACATCGATTTTTCAGTCCACACGCCAAAAGCTTCGCAGATTTCATTTTCACTGTCTGACAGCAGGGGAATTTTAAGATCATTCTTAATTATAAATTTCTCATGACTTTTGATGCTATCTTTTGAAATTCCTACTAACACAGTGTTTAGTTTATCAAAATCCCCTTTAGATTGGGAAAAAGAAACCGCTTCTTTAGTGCATGTTGGAGTTGCATCTCTAGGGTAAAAAAATAAAACCACATTTTGAGGGCGAAGATCGGTCAAGCTTAACATCTCACCGCCATCTCGTGGTAGTGATACCGCTGGTGATTTATAAGGTACGTTTTTCATATTTTTACTTTCTAAAATATTCTCAACTGGTTACAAAAGTTAGTGCAGGTAGTTTAGAATTAAAGGAAAGAATAGAAATTGTGGAGTTTTCCTAAAATAATTTTCAAAATTGTTTTTGATAATATTGTAATTCGAAAATTACTAACAATTTTTTCAATTGTCATTAGCTCCTCAATAGTAATAATTTTGCTTTTGGTTTTTACTTTGAAAGTTAAAGAGTTAACCGCGCCGGCTTTCTTGAATGAGTTCATAGGCAAAGAGATACGGAGTTTATTTGTAGAAAATCGCTTTGAATTCGATCGTATTCAAATTTCTTTAGATGAGAAATTCAAACCCAAAATAATTGCTACTGACGTAACAATTTTTGATGATCCGAATAATCTCCCTTTCTTGGAGATTTCTAAAATCGAATTGGGGCTGTCATTAGAGTCTTTTTTGAGCGGTAAGTTTTCTTTGAGTACAGTTTCTGCTGATGGCTTGATCGTTGGGGTTATAAGAAACAGTTCAGGAGTTTATTCGCTGAAATTGGGAGATAGTTTATTAAGTAGTAGCGGTGATAGTGATTTGGTTGCATTAACAACAACAGTAAAAAACTCGTTACAGAGGGAATCTTTTTCAAATTTAGAGAGTTTTACGGTTACTTCTATGACGATGCAGTATGATGATCAAAAAGCATCAAAGCTCTGGGTTGTTGACGGTGCTAGAATAGAGATAAAAAAAGATCTTGATAATATATTTTTGCGCGGAGACTGTGCGTTTTTAATGGGTGGCGCTGATATCTCAACCCTTCAAATTAATTACGAAACTAATCTGAACTCTGACGATGGAAACCTTGGGATTTTATTTGATGATTTTCCGTCAAAAGAAATAGCGAGCCAATCTCCAGCTCTTTCATGGTTAAATGTCATAGAGGCGCCAATTTCAGGGGCATTTCGGACCAAAATAGGTTCTGATTTGGACGTTCGTGAAATAAGTGCATCACTCAAAATTGGTCAGGGTGTATTGCGAGCCGATGATAAAAGTAAACCTTTGCGCTTTGATAATGCTAACGTCTATTTTTCATATGATCGACCGAGTGATGTAATTAATTTTGAGGAAATTAACATCAATAGCACAGATTTGAACGCTACTTTAGCTGGTTTCGTGCGGCTCGGTGTAGACCAAAATGAAAAGACTTATTACGTGGGAACTCTTAAAGCGAACACACTAGAAACCAATCCACTCGAGATTTATCAAGATCCGCTTAAATTTGAAGAAGTAGAAATTGAATTTAAGCTAGAGCCAGAGCCATTTCAGTTAGAAGTTTCGCATCTATCAGTAAAAGATTCGGCAAGAAACTTGGTTATTTGGGCGACTGGGCAAGTGATTTCAGGCCGAAGCGGTTGGGAAGTGTTTTCAGAAGTGAAAAGCGATCGAGCCAACAGTGGAGATATTATAGCTTACTGGCCCCCAAAATTTAAAAAGAATGGGCGCTTATGGCTTGAGAAGAATGTTTCAAATGCAAATCTCAATAATCTTTACGCAGCAGTAACTTTTGGCAGCAACATCAAGCCAAAAGTGGCTATGGGGTATTCGTTTTCTAATGCAAACATAAATCTAGTAGAAGGGTTTCCTCCTTTAGAGCAAGCAGCTGGTAAATACTCATTTTATGATCGAAGATTTTCCATCGATTTATCCAGTGGCTATGTTGGTGGTAAGCTTGATCGTTTAGACCTTTCTGGATCCAATTTAATAGTAAATAATACTGAAATAAAACCTTATCCAGCACAAATTAATCTCAATTCAGCCGGTAGTTTAGCGACTTTGCCGTCATTATTTGATTTTGCAGACGATTATGGTTTCGCTCAACAACAAAATACAGACGGTGATATTAAATTGAATGGTATTTTAAAGTTGCCGTTAAAAACAAAGATAAGTTCTGACGACATTAAATATAAATTGTTTGGTGTGCTTGAAAATATCAAAATACGCGATGAAAGATTTCCTTTTGACATTCACTCTCCAAAACTTGCATTCAAAATAAATGAAGGCTCTTTACAACTTAGTGGGCCGCTATCAATTGGAGAAATATCTTTTGATGCCAGATTTATTTCTGGATTTGGTACGCAGCGAGCTAAAATTTCTCCACGTCTTGAGGGAAAATTTTCATTATCTGAGAATATTATTGAGGATTTGCAATTAGGCGTTTCTAAGAATTGGTTTTCTGGTAGCGCATTAGCATCTGTTATTATGGACTTTCCTTCAGATGGGGACGCAACTTTTCGTGTAACCTCAGACTTGAAAGGCCTTGAAGTACAGATCCCAGAAGTTGGATTGTTAAAAAATAAGAAAGCATCGTCCAGTTTTGAGGTTACAGGGTATATAAGTGATAATATATATTATGATACAATGTTCATTTCTGCAGAAGATTTTGAGTTAAATGTTTCGATCGATAACAACGGAAAATATTCAATTGAGCGGTTATTCAGAAAAGATATTTTTGATGTTTCAGGATTTGCATCCAAAGATGGGCTGGAATTTACAGGAGGTAAATTTAATCTTGCAAACTATCTAAAATTTATCGAGCCAAAACATAAAAGTAAGTCAGGTATTCCAGTATCTGTTAATTTAGATACTCTAAATATCACTGACTCTTTTTATATTGATAATTTTTCAACAAGGTTTGTTTCAGATAGTATTAACGGAAAATTTGCTGGACTATTTATGGGCGCTGAACCCGTAACTGGTTCTTTTGGTTCCGAAAATGGATATAGGTTCGCTGAAATCTTATCAAATGATGCTGGAGCCTTTTTGCAGGCAGCAGGTCTTATTAAAAGAGGTGCTGATGGGAAACTTAACCTACGAATAAATCGAAATACTGATGGGATTAAAGGTAGGTTGTTTACAGAAAGCTTAAAGATATACGATTTGCCGGCCTTAGCCAAGTTATTACAGTCTCTGTCGATAATTGGATTACTTGAACAAATGCTTGGGCAAGGGCTATTTCTTGCCGAGAGCGAAATAAATTTTAGGCTTGATGACAAACAATATATTATTGACAGGGCAAGCTTTTTTGGTCCCTCCCTCGGTATTTCGCTGGACGGGTATTTAAATAGAAAAGATCGACTGTTAGATTTTCAGGGAGTTTTCTCCCCTATTTACGCAATTAATTCGATTGGTTCAGTTTTGACTAGAAAAGGAGAGGGTTTGATTGGAATTAATTTTGATCTTTGGGGTAACCCGGATACACCAAAAGTCCTTGTAAATCCATTCTCGGTTCTAACTCCTGGTATGTTTAGAGAAATTTTCAGAAGACCACCTCCAAAAGTGGAAACCGACTAATGAAGCTTGAAGATTTTGACTTTGATCTTCCCACAGAA
Organism: uncultured Rhodobacterales bacterium; assembly: GCA_963999845.1. Lineage (GTDB taxonomy): Bacteria > Pseudomonadota > Alphaproteobacteria > Rhodobacterales > Rhodobacteraceae > Salinivivens. The sequence continues at coordinate 22,122 of CAXEVV010000010.1, forward strand.
CTAATTGCTCTTCGGCCGCAGAAGCCGAGGACTTCGGCAAAGTTACTTGTTGCGAACGAAAAGTCTATTAACGATTATTTTGTAAATGATTTGGTACGCCTTTTACGTCCTGGCGATAGGTTGGTCTTAAACAATACAAAAGTTATACCTGCGCGTTTATTGGGTACTCGTACCAGAAAAATAGATCTAACTAATGTTGCTGAGGCCAAAATAAATGTCAATTTGATAGAAAGAAAAGCGTCAGACACATGGATTGCCTTGGTGAAGCCGTTGCGAAAGCTAAATCTTGGCGAGTCTTTAGATTTTGGGAGCGGTCTAAAGGCACAACTAATAGACAAACAAAATGGTACAGCGAAATTTCTTTTTAATAAAAAAGGCCAAGAATTAGAAGAAAGCCTGTCGGTAGTCGGTTCCATGCCATTACCGCCTTACATTGCAAATAAAAGACCAGTGGATGTTAGAGACGATGTGGATTATCAAACTATTTGGGCAGAAGAAGCAGGGTCAGTAGCGGCTCCAACGGCGTCACTACATTTTGATAAGAAATTGTTACTTGAGCTTGAAGAGATTGGAATACTTATAACATTTGTTACTTTGCATGTTGGTGCTGGCACTTTTCTTCCTGTTAAAGTCGACAAAATTAGCGAACATAAAATGCATCCAGAGATTGGGTATATTTCAGAAGCTGCCGCTCTAGAGATTAATGAAACAAAATCACAAGGAAACCGTGTGATACCAGTGGGAACGACAGCGTTAAGATTGATTGAGTCTGCTGCAAGTGAATATGGAATAATTAATGAGTGGAGCGGTGAAACAGATATCTTTATATACCCAGGATTTCAGTTTAAAATAACAGATGGATTAGTCACTAATTTCCATCTGCCTAAATCCACTTTACTAATGCTAGTTTCAGCGTTAATGGGATCGGATTGTATAAGGAAAATTTATGCACATGCAATTCAAAAAAAGTATAGATTTTTTTCATATGGTGATGCGTCGCTTTTGTTAAAGAAACTGTAACAAAACGCGCTTTAAAATTACTAAAATTTTAGAGGATTCTATCATGTTTACCGTTTTGGGAAATACATGGGCATTAATGCTTGGCATGATGTTACTTATGGTGGGAAATGGACTACAAGGAACACTGATTGGTATTAGAGGTGAAATTGAGGGCTTTAGCACCATAGAGCTATCAATTGTAATGTCAGCGTACTTTGTAGGTTTTTTAGGTGCAAGCCAACTGGTACCCGAATTAATACGGCGTGTAGGCCATGTGCGCGTGTTTGCAGCCCTTGCTTCATTTATTTCTGCAGTGTTAATAGCATATCCTCTTTTGACAAATCCTATCTTTTGGTCGCTTGGCAGAGTAGTTATCGGTTTTTGCTATTGTGGTGTCTATATTACTGCGGAGAGTTGGTTAAATAATTCCGTCGACAACGAGAAGCGCGGGCAAGCCTTGTCTCTCTATATGATCGTTCAAATGGTTGGAATAGTATCAGCCCAAGGCGTATTGGCTCTAGGTAATCCGAACGGTTACAGCTTATTCATCATTATTTCTATTCTTGTGTCGATCTCTTTTGCACCCATCTTACTATCTATTAGCCCTGCACCTGCTTTTGAACGCACAAAACTGATGACATTATCACGGTTATTTACTAGTTCTCCTTTAGCCTGTGTGGGAATGTTTCTATTGGGTGGTGTATTTTCGGCCCAATTTGGAATGTCGGCCGTGTTTGGTGCTCAAATAGGCCTATCGCTGTCTCAAATTTCTCTATTTGTAGCGTCGTTTTATATAGGGGCTATGATATTCCAATATCCAATTGGGTGGGTATCCGATAAGATGGATAGGAGGTTATTAATATTGCTTATTTCTGCAGCCTCCGCAACTGGATCCGCTTCTGCTTATTTTGCTGGAGGTTACTTTTTTGCATTGGTGTTTGCTGCATTTCTGGTAGGTGGTCTAACAAATCCGCTTTATTCATTACTAATTGCCCATGCGAATGATTTCATTGAGTATGAAGATATGGCTTCTGCTGCAGCAGGTCTATTGTTTGTTAACGGTGTGGGTGCGGTTTCTGGCCCCATTATTATTGGCTATGCTATGAATGCTTATGGGCCAGAGATATTTTTTGTAATCATCGCTTTGTTAATGGCAACTTTAGCGATATATGCTGGATATAGAATGACACAACGCGCAACTGTTAGTGATACCTCATCTTATGCGGCAGTCTTACCAAACTCAACCGGCGTGGCAGTGGAAATAGCTCAAGAATTTGCGTTTGACGTTACTAATGACGACGAGGGAAAAAGTGATGCATAAATCCCACTAAATTATATCAATTTTCTGTTGTCTGTATTGATGTAAAAACACATCATTTAGGGTGTTAGGGAGCAGTCGAAATAATAAATTGGGAGTTCTTCAAAATGACCCCTGAGAAAATTTTAAATTTTTGGTTAGATGAAATCGATTCTAAGCAATGGTATAAATCTTCAAAAAAGTTAGATACCACAATATTGAAACAGTTTTATTCAGTCTGGGTGTCTATAATGGATGGTAAGTGTGGAATGTGGTTAACTTTTCCATCAGGATCACTTGCATATATTCTGGTGTTAGATCAGTTCTCCAGAAATATGTTTAGAGGTTCTCCTAAAGCATTTTCATCTGATTATGTTGCGCTCTCTGCTGCAAAGCAGGCCATTAAGCATAAATTTGACCTTGCAATAGATGAGCCCGCACGTCAATTTTTCTATCTTCCTTTGATGCACTCCGAAAGCTTGCAAGATCAAGAACGATGTGTCCGATTAATGCACGAAAGAATGCCAGTTGAAGGTATAGATAACCTTTTGCATGCTAAGGCCCATCGTGAAGTTATTCGAAAATTTGGTCGCTTTCCAACTAGGAATATGGCTTTAAACCGCACAAATACTACACTCGAGGCTGATTTTATGCAGAGTGGCGGGTACGGTATGACTTACACGCAACTCGCAAATAATGCTCAAGCATAGCTCCTGCATTGAGTTGTGTTAAATTTTAGTTTAATATTTAACTAAATATTGAGGTAGCATTTAATGGCGTCTAATTTTTTTGATTTGGTAGTATTGGGTGCTGGACCTGGTGGTTATGTTGCTGCTATTAGAGCGTCGCAGTTAGGTCTCAATGTGGCTATTATTGAGCGTGAACACCTCGGTGGTATTTGTCTTAATTGGGGGTGCATACCCACAAAAGCTATGCTGCGTAGTGCTGAAGTTTTTCACCTAGCTGAACGTGCGAGAGAATTTGGTCTGTCTGCGGAAAATATAAGCTTTGATCTTTCAAAAATAATCGCAAGATCTAGAAAGATTTCTGGTCAATTAAATCAAGGCGTTGACCATCTTTTGAAAAAAAATAAAGTAACTGTGTTTTCTGGTGAAGCTAAACTAGTAGATATCTCTACTGTAAGTATCACAATGGAGGGAAAAAACACACATATAACGGCAAAAAATATTATTCTTGCAACTGGTGCTAGAGCAAGGGAGCTTCCAGGAATGGAAGCGGATGGAAACCTTGTTTGGACTTATAAACATGCATTAAGCCCTTCAAAAATGCCAAAAAAGCTTTTGGTGATTGGATCGGGAGCGATTGGAGTAGAATTTGCAAGTTTTTATAACACATTTGGAGCCAAAACTACCGTCGTCGAGGTGCTTGATCGTATCTTGCCAGTAGAAGATGAAGAAGTTTCGTCAATTGCTAGCGCGCAATTCACTAAGCAAGGGATGACCCTTAAAACGGGTGCGAAGGTCCAAAAACTTGATCGCAAAAAAGATCGAGTAGTAGCTACTATTGAATGTAATAGTGTTAAAGAAGAGTTGGAGTTTGATACTGTAATTTCCGCAGTTGGGATAATTGGAAATGTTGAGGGTCTGGGCCTGGAACAAGTAGGTATCGAGACAAAAGCCAATCACGTTGTAACTAATGAATATTGTGAAACAAACATCGCTGGTATTTATGCAATTGGTGATTTAACGGGCGCACCTTGGTTGGCGCACAAAGCTAGCCATGAGGGCACACTAGTAGCAGAAAAAATAACTGGACATATTGTTCAACCTATCAATCCAAATGCTATACCCGGTTGTACTTATTCCTATCCACAGATTGCATCGGTCGGTTTGACGGAGGCTCAGGCTCAGAAGGCTGGTTACAAAATAAAGGTTGGTAAGTTTCCTTTTAAAGGAAATGGAAAGGCAATCGCTTTGGGTGAGCAGGATGGGTTTATAAAAACCATATTCGATGCAGACTCTGGTCAACTTTTGGGCGCGCACATGATTGGCGCAGAGGTCACTGAATTAATTCAGGGTTATGTTATTGGTCAGGTTTTAGAAACCACGGAAGAAGATTTAATACACACAGTTTTTCCACATCCAACCCTGTCTGAAATGATGCATGAATCAGTCTTGGACGCTTACGGCCGTGTAATTCACTATTAACTCCAAAGTAATTACAATAAATAACTAACTTTTAAATGCTTTACAAAAAATTTATGACGAAGTGCGTCTGCGACCGCCACGTCTTCCGCCTCGACCGCCTAAAGCTTGATTGACTGAAGATGAAGGCTTGTTGAATTGGATCCAAGAAGCACCATGTGCATCATTATTTGTCAATAAATTTGCCGCACGTATAGCTTCCATTTCCTTACCAGCACTGCTTTTAGTTGACCCTAGGCCAAATATTTTAACGAAAGTTTCCCGATCTATATCTTCGGGTAGCACAATCCCTGCTTTTTGAATTTGTTCCCTTTTTTCGTCTATTTTTTTCTGGCTTACTGGTAGTGCAACAGGGTTCATAATCGCAGAAGTCATCCCCGCTCCAATTGCCATTGGTAGGAATGCATTATTAATTCCATGTCTATTTGGTAACCCAAAAGATACGTTAGAGGCACCACAGGTAGTATTAACGCCGAGCTCTTCCCTTAATTTTCTAACCAGAGTAAAAACTTGATTACCTGCAGTTGCCATTGCTCCGATTGGCATTACCAATGGATCAACAACAATATCGTGCGCTGGTATATTGAAATCAGCAGCTCGTTCAACGATTTTCTTTGCCACCATAAATCGTACGTCTGGATCTTCTGAAATGCCGGTATCGTCGTTTGATATTGCAACAACAGGAACATTATATTTTTTAACAAGTGGTAGAACAAATTCTAAGCGGTCTTCTTCTCCGGTAACAGAATTTAACAATGGTCGACCGTGTGCCGCTTCAAGCCCAGCCTCTAATGCTGCTGGCACAGAGCTATCTATACACAAAGGAATGTCTGTTAGATTTTGAACTAAATTTACTATATCAACCATAAGGGGTGGTTCGGTTTCGTTTGGGTTTGGATTTGAATTGTATACAACACCGGCATTTATATCTAAAATATTAGCACCCGCTTCAACCTGAGCTAGCGCATCCCTTTCTACGGTAGTAAAGTCTCCCGCCTCGAGTTCAGACGCAAGTTTTTTTCTTCCAGTTGGGTTTATCCGTTCTCCAATGACACAAAATGGTTCATCAAAGCCAATTATTGCAGTCTTAGTCTTCGACTCGACTATCGTTCGCGCCATGTTTGTTCCTTACCCGTATTAAGCAGACATAATTTTTTTTGTTAAATTATTTGAAATCCATTCTGCGTTAGCTTTGATACCGCCCAATGGGAAAAAATGGATGTTGGAAATATTAGCATTGGGATTTTGAGGTTTTCCAATCGCCAGCTCATTTAAAACATCCGTCGGGTCATAAGGTAAAAGAAGTTTTGTTATGTCCATCGCTCTTTTTTGAAGAACTTTGAGCGATGGCCCAACGCCACATGCTATCGCAAATTTTATCAGAGTTTGTAATTTAGCTGGTCCAGCTACTCCGACGTTTATGGGCAAATTGATGCCAGACGCTTGAATTCTATTTGCCCATTCAAAAATGGGTTTTGACTCAAAAGCAAATTGTGTTGTGATACCCATTGAGGCATCAGTTCTTTCAGAAAATTTTTGTTTCCATTCCAAGGCCATGTCAACATTTTTGGAAGTATTATCGAGATCGATGTCCTTATTTCCCTCTGGATGGCCAGCTACATTCAAATCTGTAAATCCGAATTTATCAAAAAGTTCAGTTTCAAGTAGCTGCATAGAAGATTCAAAATCACCCGTCGGTTCATCGACGCCACCGGCCAAAAGGAGAGCTTGTTTCACCCCAGCTTCTGATGTGTAGCGATCTATCCAGTCTGCTAAAGTGGCCTTATCTTTGATTATTCGAGCAGGAAAATGTGGCATGACCTTGAAACCTTCATCTCTGAGCCTTGCTGCGGTTCCTACCATTTCGTCAATTGAAGTTCCATCAATATGCGCAATGTATATTAGAGTGTTAGTAGGAAGAATTTCAGAAAAATTTGCAATTTTTTCAGCGGTTCGTGGCATTACTTCTAGCGAAAAGTTTTGTAGTAAACCACTAAAGTCGTTAGAAGACTTTGGCTTGTTTGCAGTTTTTTTAAATTTTAAAAGCGCCATTTAAACTCCAATTAGTATTTTACCGCCAGCCATCGTTCTCGATGAGAGTTTTTAATTTTAACTGATTAAACTCTATCTCAATCTTTTCTGCTTCATTCTTTGCAACAGAAGCGGGATCTCCTTCAACCAGATACGGTTCTGCCTTACGCCATTCTGATAAATAATCATCAGACCCCTTTAAATTGCATTTCATTGCGGCCCTGTCTATAGCTTGTTCAAATCTTTCATTCAGCTGTATTTTTGAGCCTCTTCTTCCTTTGCCCACTATTACTTGCGCAGGAATGTCTCGCCAATACACTATCGTAACCTCAGGCATTTTCTATCCTTCCCTTAGAAAATTAGACTTAGGGTAGCTGTAGTTAAATGCCACGTCGATTTTCGACTAACTGTTGTCTAAGAGCGACGAAAATTTTCAGTAAATTTGTAAAACTCAATTAAAGGGCCTTGCGAAATACATTTGGCAGATCTATCCTATTTTTAAGTTAAAAATTAGAGGGCGTGATAATATGGCGTCCAAGCGTCCAAAAGGTGTGGATGTTTTCCCCAAGGTGGTTGAGGACACCTCACCAGTGTTGCCCAGTCCAACTGATTTGTATGCAGCTTTGGATCTGGGAACAAATAGTTGTAGAATGTTGATTGCTCAGTCAAAGGGCAGTCAATTCCATGTTGTGGACAGTTTCTCTAGAACTGTGCAACTCGGCAGTGGTTTGGAGCGTAGTGGGCGTTTAAGCCGGGCGTCCATGTATCGAACCATTCAAGCTCTTCGTGTTTGCAAACAAAAACTAAAAAAACACAAAGTCAAAAGAATGCGTTTAGTTGCTACTGAAGCATGTAGGAGAGCTATAAATGCAAATAATTTTATCGCAAATGTTGAGGTGGAAACCGGTTTAAAGCTCGAAATTATTAAGCCAGAGGAAGAGGCTAGGCTCGCTGTAATTTCGTGTGCACCCCTTGTTAGTAGCAAAACTGAACAACTATTGGTAGTCGATATCGGGGGTGGGTCTACTGAGTTGGTATGGATTGATTTGAGCTCAGTTTCGAGTTGGGATAGACCGAGATCTATAATGAGATTGCATGCTGGCTTTCAAGATTTTCAAGGTCCATTCCCTGCGGCCAAAGTTATTGACTGGATTTCCGTACCTCTTGGAGTCGCAACTCTGCGTGATCAATTCAGAGATGTTATGGATGACTCTGCCCGATACGCACTGATGAGTTGCTTCTTTGAGGAAAAATTAGCTGATTTTGCTCCTTATGATTTTGCGCCTTTAAAAAATGCCGAAGAGCGCCAAGCATTTCAGGTTATTGGAACTTCTGGTACCGTGACCACCGTTGCATCCAGTCATCTTGGACTCAAAAGATATGATCGAACAAAAGTAGACGGGCTGAGAATGAGTTCTGAGCAAATCAATAAAGTGATAAATTCTTATTTAGAGCTTGGTCCTGATGGTCGGAGAAATGATCCAAGAATAGGAAATGATCGACAAGCTTTGATTATGTCGGGATCTGCTATTCTTCAAGCGCTTTTGCGGTGTTGGCCCACTGACAGGTTATCTGTTGCAGACCGTGGGTTACGTGAGGGCTTGTTATATGCCCAAATGTGCGCAGACGGATTGATTGAGGGTACTGCTTTATAAGTGGGATTTTATTTAATTCGATAAAGGCATTGGCGATGGCAGAATCTAATAGATTTTCAGGTAATAAAAAAAACTCTGGCAGAGGTCAGAGAGAACTGAAAGCCAACGTAAAAAGTGCTCGTGGGAAAACTGTATCACAAGTTAAATGGTTACAAAGACAACTTAATGATCCATATGTGAAGAGAGCAAAAGCTGAAGGTTATAGAGGCAGGGCGGCTTATAAAATTATGGAGCTTGATGATAAGTATGAGTTTCTAAAACCTGGATCGAAAGTGGTTGATCTGGGATGCGCGCCTGGTGGTTGGTGTCAGGTTGTTTCTGACCGTGTTAATGCTAACGGACAGCTAAAGGGAAAAGCTACTGGTCAAGTTATAGGTGTAGACTTGCAAGAAGTTGAACCAATTCCCGGTGTACAATTGTATCAGTTAGATTTTTTATCAACTAATGCTGATACGAAAATTAAAGAATTTTTAGGGGATAAAGCGTCAGTTGTACTGTCTGACATGGCTGCTCCTTCTTCAGGCCACAAAAAAACTGATCATTTGAGAATTATGGCTCTTTGTGAGGCGGCAGCATTTTTTGCTTTTGATGTATTAGAGTTGGACGGTAGCTTTGTGGCTAAAGTTCTTGCTGGTGGAGCTGAGGGCGAATTACAAAAGATTCTCAAGAAACGTTTTCGAAAAGTCTTTAATTTTAAACCTCCGAGCAGTCGTTCAGATAGTTCTGAAAAATTTGTTGTGGCACTAGGGTATCGGACAGCTGAAGAGAATTAATAAACTCTTCTTTCATGAACAAAACATCTTTAGGTAACATTTTTAAGCTTGAAAAGTTAAATAAAACTAACGAATGTAATGGTGTGAATATGTCGGTCATTTGTCATATATTACCGTAAATTCTTCCTAGATAAAACAAGTCTCTGGTTATATTGTTAAATATAAACCATATAATTTTGGAAAGTTAAAAATGCCCCTAAATTTCAGCAAAAAGGTATTCATCACATGCGCTATCACCGGATCTGGAGGCTCGCAGGATAGAAGTGAATTTGTGCCCCGCAGCCCTAAGCAGATCGCTGATAGTGCTATCCTCGCTGCAAAAGCTGGTGCTGCTGTAGTTCATTGTCACGTAAGAGATCCAAATACTGGCGCGCCAAGTCGTGATATAACCTACTACCGCGAAGTTACCGATAGGATCCGTGCGTCTGACGTAGACGTTGTTTTAAATTTAACGGCAGGGATGGGGGGAGATCTGGTTTTGGGAGGATCAAGTTCTCCTTTACCGTTAGCAAAAGGAACAGACATGATCAGTGCGGAAGAGAGAGTTGCTCATATAGCAGAATGCTTACCTGAGCTGTGTACCCTGGACTGTGGTACGATGAATTTTGCAGAAGCTGATTACGTAATGACTAACACGCCGGGAATGTTGCGGTCGATGGGCGGAATGATGACTAATTTGGGTGTTAAAACTGAGATTGAAGCTTTTGATACGGGTCATCTCTGGTTTGCAAAACAGCTTGTATCCGAAAAAGTTATCGCGCCAGATGCATTAGTTCAATTATGCATGGGTGTTCCTTGGGGAGCGCCAGATGATTTGAACACGTTTATGGCAATGGTCAATAATGTTCCAGAAGGCTGGACTTTTTCCGCTTTTTCTTTGGGGCGAAATCAAATGGCTTACGTTGCTGCGGCAGTATTGGCTGGGGGAAATGTGCGTGTTGGTCTTGAAGATAACCTGTGGCTAAGAAAAGGCGTTTTAGCAACCAATGAGCAGCTAGTTGAAAGAGCGAAAGTTATAATTGAAGGAATGGGTGCAGAGGTTATGACTGCAAAGGAAGTTAGAGCTAAATTAAATTTAAAGAAACGTTTACCGAGTTTGTAAGAATGACCCGTCGCGTTGTTATAACTGGAGGAGGAAGTGGCATCGGCTTAACCATCGCTAGGCGTTACCTAGATGAGGGTGCACAAGTCGCAATTTGTGATAACGATCCGGACTTGGTTAAAACTGTGTCTAAATATTACAAAGTAGCCATATCTTTCTGTGCAGATGTTTCTGACAGTAACCAAATGGTAGCCTTTCATCAGCATATAATGGATGAGTTTGGAGGTGTCGATATTATGTACGCAAATGCTGGAGTAGGTGGTCCAGCTGGTTCGGTGGATATAATTGATCATCAAGAATGGAAGAGATGTGTAGAAGTTAATTTGTTTGGAGCATTCCATAGTGCATCTTGGGCTTCACGAATAATGAAGCTGCAAAAAACTGGCTGTATTATTTTCACCTCATCTGTTTCTGGTTTATTTGGAGTACCAAATCGCTCACCGTATGTCGCCGCAAAGTGGGGTATAGTTGGCTTAACAAAATCAATGGCGATGGAATTAGGTGATTATGGTGTGCGTGTTAATGCCATATGTCCAGGAGCTGTAAGTGGACCCAGAATGGAAAAGGTTTTATCTATTGAAAGCGATGCTTCTGGTCTAACGCAAGATGAGCTTAGAAAAGTATATTCCGAAGGTACAGCAATGAGAAGTTTTGTAAGTGAAGATGATGTTGCTGATATGGCAGTATTTTTGGCGAGTGATAAGGCCTCTATGATTACCGGTCAAGCTATAGCTGTTGATGGTTACACAGAGCGAACAGTATAATTTTGGTATGAACGAATATGGTAGTTAAATATGACTAAAAAGGTCGCAATTATTGGTGGTGGAGTAATAGGTGGAGGATGGGCCGCTAGGTTTTTACTAAATGGCTGGGACGTAAGTGTATATGACCCAGATCCAAGTGCAGAAGAAACTCTTTTCGAAGTTGTTGATAATGCCCGTTTCGCCCTTCCAATGCTTTACGAGTGTCAGTTACCCAAAGAGGGTAAAGTAAAGTTTTGTAAAACCATCGCTGATGCTGTTTCGGGTGCGGATTGGATACAAGAAAGTGTTCCAGAGAGATTGCAAATCAAACATAGTGTCTATGAAGAAATTCAGAGTGTTTGTTCTCCATCAGCTGTAATCGCTTCATCAACGTCGGGCTATAAGCCTTCGGAACTTCAAGAAAGTTCTAAAGCACCAGATCAAATAATCGTCTGTCATCCGTTCAATCCAGTTTATTTATTACCCTTAATCGAAGTTGTGGGCAGTAATAAAACATCGACGACTTACTTAAATAACGCGATGGAAATTTTAACAAAATTAGGATTTTATCCGTTGCATGTGAGAAAAGAGATTGATGCTCATCTGGCAGATAGATTTCTTGAGGCAGTTTGGCGAGAAGCTTTATGGTTAATTAAAGATGATATTGCTACCACTTCAGAAATCGATAATGCAATTAGATACGGCTTTGGTATTCGGTGGGCTCAAATGGGTCTATTTGAAACATATCGCATTGCTGGTGGTAAGGCTGGCATGAAACACTTTTTATCTCAATTCGGTCCCTGCTTGCAGTGGCCTTGGACAAAGTTGATGGATGTTCCTGAATTGACTGACGAGCTTGTGGAAAAAATAGCATCTCAGTCTGATACTCAGTCAGGCGATAAATCAATTCATGAGCTTGAACGCATTAGAGATAGAAACTTGATCGCCATTTTACGTAGTTTAAAACAGCAAAACTTTGCTGCGGGAAGTTTAATTGTTAATCATGAGAAGATGATTTCTGAGGAAAAAACTCTTAAAAATAAAATTATTGTTAGTGTGGATAGGGTAATACCCATTGATTGGACAGATTATAATGGTCACATGAACGAAGGCCGATACGGCCAGGTTTTTTCGGATGCGGCTGATGGTTTTCTTTCTTCAGTAGGTGTTGACTCTGATTATATAGCTTCTGGAAATAGTTATTTTACTGTGGAAAACCACATAAAGTATTTAAATGAGACACTAGCTGGCGAACACATAGATGTGGACACATCCGTGCTGCTTGTAGATGGAAAGAAGCTCAAGCTTTTTCATACAATGAGGCGAAAAACAGATAAGGTTAGCCTGGCGACCTGTGAGCAATTTCTACTGCATGTCAACTTAAATACCCGAAAATCAAGTGAGCCAGAGGGTGAAGTTGCCTCAAAATTAAAAAGAATATTCAAATAGGTGAGTTATGAATTTTGGATTATCTGAAGAACAGCAAATGATAGTTGATACGGTTAGAAACTTTGTTGAAAAAGAAATTTATCCCTTTGAAAACGAGGTTGAAGCTACCGGCGTAGTTCGGAAAGAAGTTTCTGACGAGATAAAGAAAAAAACAATCGAACTTGGATTTTATGCATGTAATTTTCCAAGCGAAGTCGGCGGCGCTGGTTTAAATCATTTAGAGTTTGCCTTGGTTGAGCGTGAGCTAGGTCGGGCTTCAATGGCGCTTAATCACTTCTTTGGACGACCTCAAAATATACTAATGGCTTGTTCAGGTGATCAAAGAGAGAAATATTTATTTCCTGCCATAAAAGGTGAAAAAATGGATGCACTGGCGATGACGGAGCCAGATGCTGGATCTGATGTTCGGGGCATGAAATGCTCTGCTGTTCGTGATGGAGGCGATTGGCTGTTAAATGGCGTCAAACATTTCATTTCGGGAGCTGACCACGCGGATTTTGTAATTGTTTTTGTAGCTACAGGCGAGGATCAAACTCCCAAAGGGCCAAAGAAGCGGATTACGGCATTTTTGGTAGATAGAGGAACGCTGGGTTTTACAATACGCGATGGCTATAAATCGGTTAGTCATAAAGGATATAATAATATGATCCTTGAATTTGATAATTGCCGTTTGTCTAATGAGCAGGTTTTAGGTGAGGTTGATGGTGGCTTTGCAGTCATGAATACCTGGTTATATGCTACCCGAATTACGGTTGCTACAATGTCAGTAGGCCGAGCCAGGCGCTGTTTTGAATATGCCGTAAATTATAGCGCAGATCGAAAACAGTTTGGGGAAAGTATTGGAAAATTTCAAGGCATTAGTTTTCAGCTAGCCGATATGATCACTGAAATTGATGCTGCAGATCTACTAACCTTAAGCTCTGCCTGGAAATTAGATCAAGGTTTGAATGCCAACAGAGAAATCGCCTCTGCCAAACTTTATGCTTCAGAAATGCTTGCACGTGTAACTGATATGACATTGCAAATTCATGGTGGTATGGGTCTTATGAATGACTACCCAATTGAGAGGTTCTGGCGTGATGCGCGAGTCGAACGCATTTGGGATGGCACCTCGGAAATTCAAAAACATATAATTAGTAGAGAGCTATTGAGGCCGCTGGGCTCTTAGCATTGCGATACATAAGGTGATAAATAAATATAATATCAATGCTTTAGATAGATTTCTTAATCCAAAAAATGTAGCTGTTATCGGTGGAGGAGTTTGGGGTAAATCTATTGTCTTTCAGCTAAAAAAAATGGGGTTTAGCGGGCGGATATTTGCGATACATCCATCTGAAGTCGATTTTTGTGGATGCGAAACGTATAGAAACATAAGTGATTTGCCGAGCTTGATTGATGCGGCTTTTGTTGGCGTTAATAGGAAGGCTACTGTCGATATAATTTCGCAACTTTCAAAGGTAAACTGCGGTGGGGCAGTCTGCTTTGCATCTGGATACTCAGAAGCTGTCGTTGAGTTAAAAGATGGTCATGAGTTGCAAAGAGCGTTAATTGATGCAGCTGGAAGGATGCCTATTCTGGGCCCTAACTGCTACGGAATTATTAATTATTTTGATAATTTCTGTTTATGGCCAGACCAGCATGGAGGTCAGCGTGTTGATAGTGGTGTTGCCATTATTACGCAGAGTTCGAACATCATGATTAATCTTACGATGCAAAAACGGGGCTTGCCAATCGGTTATGCAGTAACTGCAGGAAACCAAGCGCAACTGGGATTGGCTGAACTAGCTACAAATATTGTGAAAGATACAAGAGTTACCGCTCTGGGTCTGTATGTAGAAGGCCTAGGGTCAATAAGAAATTTTGAAAAGTTGGTAAGTTTGTGTGATGAGCTTGGCAAGGCAATAGTTGTAATAAAAATTGGTAAGTCAGAACACGCACAGCTATCAGCAGTATCTCATACGGCTTCACTCGCGGGGAATGATAAAGGGGCGTCAGCTCTTATGAAAAGGCTTGGGGTTGCTAGAGTGAATTCTCTTTCCGAGTTCATAGAAACATTAAAAGTTTTTCACTGTCATGGACGATTATCAGGTTCATCCGTGGCGTCGGTGTCTTGCTCAGGTGGTGAGGCAAGCTTAATCGCAGATATTTGTAACGGTTCGCAGCTTGTATTTCCAAAATTAACAAAAGAACAAACTAATGGCCTTAATAGTGCATTAGGTGCCAAGGTGGCACTAGCTAATCCATTAGATTACCATACGTATATTTGGGGAGATGCCGGTAAAATGGCTCAAACATTTATATCAATAATGCAAGATAAGAATATAGATATTGGAATAATTATTGTTGATTTTCCGAGATCGGATTTCTGTGATCCTGACGCATGGAATTGCGTTGTGGAGGCCGCAGTTCTAACGAAGAAAGCAGTTAAAAAACCAATTGCGTTAATGTCCACACTTGCTGAGAATATAGAAGAAAGTGTAGCAAAAGATTTAATGACGAAAAATTTAATTCCTCTTTGTGGAATGGACGAAGGCTTAGCTGCGATAGTTGCTGCATCTACTCAAAAAAGCGATCTAGACATAGTAAATCACCCCGTTATTTTACCAAATAACAATAAAAGTGCCTGCTTGCTTAATGAGGCAAATTCAAAACGTTTACTTTCTGAAATTGGTGTTGATACCCCTAGAAATGTCGTAGTTAAAAATAGAGAATTATTGACTAATCTACCTCTTGTTTTTCCTGTAGTTATTAAAGCACTCGGCCTAGCTCACAAAACTGAAAATAGGGGTGTTCGGCTAGGTATAAAAAATATTGATGAATTACAGGTCGCCTTTGATGAAATGGGCTACAGAGAATATTTGATTGAAGAGATGATAGGTGAAGTTCTAATTGAGTTGTTGGTGGGTATTATCAATGACCCAGCACATGGTTTCGTATTTACGATAGCATCTGGAGGTATTTTGACTGAGATTTTATCTGATAGTGAAAGTTTAGTGATGCCATTTACCAAAAGTGAATTAACTACCGCCTTAAATAATTTAAAAATAGCAAAAATTTTTTCCGGCTATAGAGGGTCTGAACCAATTAATATGGCGCCATTGATTGAAAATATATTTAAGCTTCAGGAATTTGTTGTAAAGAATTGTGGTGAGTTATCTGAATTGGAAATTAATCCGTTTCTAATAACAGCGTCCAGAGCTGTTGCTGTTGACGCTCTGATAAAAATGTAATTGAGGAAAAATATGGTGACTGAGTCCGTTAAAACAAATATCTTTGGACATGTTCTAGAAGTAACTTTGGATCGGCCAAAGGCGAATGCTATAGATTTAAAAACCAGTAAAGTTATGGGTGATATATTTTGTGATTTTAGAGATAACCCAAATCTTCGAGTTGCAATAATTACTGGGGCAGGAGAAAAATTTTTCTGTGCAGGCTGGGATTTAAAAGCTGCTGCTGATGGCGATGCAGTTGACGGTGATTACGGTATTGGTGGTTTTGGCGGTTTACAAGAATTACCTCATATGAATAAACCAATTATTGCAGCGGTTAATGGTATCTGCTGCGGCGGCGGTCTTGAATTGGCTCTTTCTGCTGATATTATATTTGCAGCAGAACATGCCTCGTTTGCACTTCCAGAAATACGTTCTGGAACCGTTGCAGATGCAGCTTCATTGAAACTTCCCAAGCGCATTCCGTATCACATCGCTATGGAAATGCTGTTTACTGGAAGGTGGCTAGATTCTGAGGAGGCAGCTCGATGGGGTATGATAAATAGGGTGTTGAAGTCAAAGGATTTATTAGCTTCGGCGAGAGAACTAGCCGAACTTTTGGCCTCTGGTCCTCCTCTAGTTTACGCAGCAATAAAGGAAGTTGTACGGGAAGCAGAAGATATGAAGTTTAACGACGCTTTAAATATGATAACAAAAAGTCAGTTTAGAACGGTTGAAACATTGTACCGTTCAGAAGATCAATTAGAAGGAGCACGTGCATTTTCGGAAAAACGTGATCCAGTATGGAAAGGGAAATAACAAAGTAATGTGT
Organism: uncultured Rhodobacterales bacterium; assembly: GCA_963999845.1. GTDB lineage: Bacteria > Pseudomonadota > Alphaproteobacteria > Rhodobacterales > Rhodobacteraceae > Salinivivens. Next base: position 38,377 of record CAXEVV010000010.1, read on the forward strand.
AAAGGATACTCTAGTCAGTAAATCGAACTTTTCCAATATGGTCTAGATTTCTGTTCCGCTGACCATAATCTATTCCATATCCAACGACAAACTCATCTGGTATTTCAAAGCCAGTCCAATCTGCTTTAACATCAACCTCACGTCTGCTAGGTTTATCGAGCAGAGCGATTGACTTTAATCGAGCTGGGCCTCTCGATTTTAACAAAGAAATTACATGAGTTAAAGTGTAGCCAGTATCAACTATATCCTCCACGACCAATACATCGCGCCCTTCAATTGCTCCCCTTAAGTCTTTTAATATTCGTACTTCTTTGGAACTTTCCATACCATCTCCGTATGACGACGCTTCTAAGAAATCGACTTCAACTGGCAGATCTAATTCACGAACCAAATCTGCAATAAATACAAATGAGCCACGTAGTAAACCTACTACAATGAGCTTATCTGTACCTACAAATTCACTCTGAATATTTTTACATAGCTCCTCTACTCTAGCTGCTATCGCTTTTGCAGAAATCATCTCATCAATGACATATGGTCGCTCTGACATTAAATCACCCTTTATTTTTTTCCCAACATTACGTATCTCTCACAAACTGTCACTAATAAATTTTACAATATGCCCACTCATTCTGAAACAAAAATACTAAAATATCGTCCGGATCAGATGTTTGATTTGGTGGCTGACGTCAACAGTTATCCAACATTTCTTCCGTGGTGTTCTGCTGCCAGGGTCAATTCACGAAATACTATTGGAGATAATGAAGTCCTTGAAGCAGACCTGGTTATTAGTTTCAAGCTGTTCCGAGAAAAGTTTGCAAGTAAAGTAACACTGATACGATCTGAAAACCGAATAATTACGGAATATATTGACGGACCTTTTAAACGGATGCGTTCAACGTGGAGTTTTAAAGTGGTTGATAATGGTAGTGAGGTCTCTTTCTTTGTAGATTTTGAAATGAAGAATGTAGTTTTGCAAAAAATTGTTGGGGTAGTGTTTAATGAAGCGATGCAGCGTGTTCTAACTGCTTTTGAAAAACAGGCACTCGCTCTTTACAACGTTTAAACCACTGACATTTCCTCAAACAATAGGTTGATTGCGGTTTTGACTGCTGAGGATCTGACCTTACTTCTACCTAGTGGGCCGTATTCCATGGTTTCTGTTCTTGTTTTGCCATTTTTTTTTGTAACTGCAAAGCAAACTAATCCCTCCGGTTTGTAGTCGCTACCTCCCGGACCAGCAATACCGGTTATCGAAATGGCGATAGTACTGTTCGATCTTTTTAACGCTCCCTTCGCCATTTGCTTTGCGACCTGTTCGCTTACAGCACCATATTTTTTCAAGGTTTTATTTTCCACTCCCAAAACGCTGGTTTTAGAATTATTTGAGTAGGTTATATAACCCTGTTCAAAGAAAGCTGACGATCCAGGGATTTCAGTCAGGCTAGCACTTAGTAATCCAGCCGTGCAGCTTTCAGCTGAAACAATTTTACTATTTAACTTTAGTGCCAGGACCGATAACTTTTGTAACTTATGCATGTCAAATACCATGATATATTGCCGCCAAAATAATAGTGCATATTGCCGCGGCTATACCTGCTAATATATCATCCAACATAACCCCTAGTGCTCCATTTTTTTTATCTGCCCAACCAATTAAAGATGGTTTTAAAATATCAAAAAAACGAAAAAACAAAAAAGAAGATAACCACCCAGGCCATAGATCCAAAGACCCAAGATTTAAGTGAAATAATGCTAACGCAACAGGTAGAACGGCGATCCATTGCCCTACAAGCTCATCAATAACGACTTCAGATGGATCCTTGCTTTGACTTTGTTGCAGATAGTTGTCTGTGGCCCACCAGCCAAGGACAGATATAAGCAATAGCGCTAATACAAATGCTATTATCCCAAAATTTTCTACTAACAAAATTGCAAGAATTACAGCAAATATAGAGCCCCAAGTTCCGGGAGCTGGTCGCATGTACCCTATACCAAAAATTGTGGCAATTGTTGAGCTCATCCGGTCATAAGAATTGTGGTGGCTAGAGCTGCAATTCCTTCCTCGCGTCCAGTAAAACCAAGCGTTTCCGTCGTTGTAGCTTTTATAGAAACTCTATCATCCTTAAGGCCCATTATGTTTCGGATATTTGTTTTTATTGATTTTGCATAAGGCTTAATTTTTGGCTTCTCACAAATTATGGTACAATCGATATTACTAATTTGAAAGTTTTTATTCCTGGCAAGTTTTACTGCATATTTAAGAAAAAAGTCACTTGATGCATCTTTCCACTGTATGTCGTCTGGCGGAAAGTGAGTACCTATATCCCCCTCTGCCAATGCTCCAAGAATTGCGTCTGTAATTGCATGCAGTACCACGTCTGCGTCTGAGTGGCCGCAAAGTTTAGACGTATGTGGGATTTTTACTCCACCTAAAATGACAGAGTTACCCTCTTCAAAGGCGTGTACATCGAAACCATTACCAATTCTTATATCCATTATTTATGACCTAAAACTCTCATAACACGCTCAAAATCTTCTGCGGTTGTAATTTTAATATTTTGCTCACTTCCATTTATTACCTTTACTTGTACTCCGGCTGACATAGCAACTTCAACATCATCAGTCATAGTTGATGTGCTAATCTTGTGGGCATCAAGTATCGTGTTAAATTTAAATCCCTGTGGTGTTTGAGCTCGCCAGATATTATTTCTGCTTTTGGTTTGTATAACCTTTTCGTCGATAACTTCCCACAGTGTGTCGGTAACTGGTAATGCGGGAGATACAGCGTTAACTGTTTCCAAATTATCTATTACTTTATCTATAAGAGCAAGTGGGGTTGAGGGTCTGGCTGCATCATGAATTAACACGTAATCTGGGCGTTCGGTTTGTTGTAACGCTTTTAGGCCAGATCTAACTGATTCTGATCTTGTGCTCCCGCCTTGGGTAAATAAAACATCATTTCTATCTAAAAGGTGTATGTCGTCTGAATGAAGTACAACCATTATTTTATTAATTCTGGAAATGTTTTTAAATAAATCTATCGAATGATCTATAATCCTTTTACCTCCCAAATGCTGCCACTGCTTAGGGCTTTTACCCCCAGCGCGGGTTCCTCTGCCGGCAGCGACTATTATGGCGATAATTTTCATCGGTTTACTCAACTTACGGATATTGACCATCTATAATTGTCTAAGTCTTCTTCTTGATATGTTCAATACAGGTAATTATGCCTAAAATTTAATCGATTATTAGCTTTTGCTAAATAAAACAGCATAAAAACATTGTTCAATGTGAGCTATCATACTATTTCTAACAAAAAGAAAGTAATTGTGTCGCTTCAGTCAATTATAAACACTGGAAAAATTCCTGTCCTTCTGGCTCCTATGGCTGGAGTTACGGATCTACCGTTTAGAAACGTCGTTTCTAAATTTGGCGTAGACATGGTTTTTAGTGAAATGATAGCTGGTCGTGATTTACTCGCCAAAAATGTAAAAAGCCAAAAGATTGAACTCGGCGCCAATTTTTTAAATACAGCTGTGCAGCTGGCCGGATGTGAGCCAAAAGCAATGGGAGAAGCTGCTAAACTAGTTTCGGATTTAGGTGCTAAAGCAATAGATATAAATATGGGCTGTCCGGCAAAAAAGGTTGTTGGTGGTTACTCTGGCTCGGCACTTATGCGCGATTTGAAAAAAGCAGCATTAATTATTGAAAGCGTTATTACTGCCGTTGATATACCTGTATCTTTAAAGGCAAGACTTGGTTGGGATGATATATCGTTAAATGCAAAGGAACTCGGTGTAATAGCTGAAAAATGTGGAGTACATTTTCTCACAATCCATGGTCGGACTCGTAACCAATTTTATAAGGGTCAGGCGGATTGGAAGGCCATTCTAGAAGTCAAGCGCGCAGTGAAAATTCCAGTTATCACTAATGGAGATATTGTAGATATAAACTCAGCGTCAAAAGCGTTAGATGTTTCTGGATCAGATGGATTGATGGTGGGGCGAAGTATTATGGGAAAGCCTTGGCTAATCTCTCAAATATCAGCACATTTAAATAATGAAACTCAACCGTCAGTTCCTAAAGGTCTCAGGCTAATTGAAGTAATAGCTACTCACTACGATGAGATGTTATCATTTTATGGTGTTAGGCTTGGTGTAAAGGTTGCCAGAAAACATCTAAAACGTTATCTGGAGATTTTTTCTCTGCCAAAAAATCTATCCGACGAATTTCTTAGGCAGGATTGTCCAAAAAAAGTAATTCGTAAACTTTTTGAATTATCCGATAGAGTTAAGCTATGAATATAGATTATGAGAAGGTTTGGATGTCTATTCCATTGCCCTCTATTGTTTTGAATAATGATGACATTGTGGTTGAAGTTAATCCACCTGGTGAGGGGTTTTTAAATGCATCAAACAAATCTTTAAAAAATAAAAGTATTTGGGAAATAATTAACATCGATGCTTCTCTTGAGGATAGCTACAAGAAAGTAAAAAAGTTCAATTCCTCTTTGTTTATTACAGACGTAAAAGTAGGGGCAAAAGGTAGAGAACCAACTCCTTGCAATATTCAAATAGCGCCCGTTATTGGTCTTGATGGCAGTACTATAATATTAATTGCGCCAAGAGAGATTGCCGATCGAATGTCTCAACCAAAATCTGTAAAAACTGCTGCGAAGTCTGCGATAGGTATGGCTGAGATGTTAGCCCATGAGATTAAAAATCCTCTTGCAGGAATTACTGGAGCTGCTCAATTATTGTCAATGGGGCTTTCGACAAGCGATCAAGAAATTACCGATTTGATTGTGGCAGAAACTAGAAGGATTTTAACTTTATTGGATCAGGTTGAGCAGTTTGGAAATTTAAGACCCATCGATCCCAAACCTCTAAACATTCATGACGTATTAGATAGAGCTAGACGTTCTGCACAACTAGGGTTTAGTGCACACATCAACTTTAGAGAAGAGTACGATCCTTCTTTGCCGTTAGTATACGGAGATCCAGATCAATTACTTCAAGTATTTCTAAATTTGATAAAAAATGCCTCTGAAGTGCAACCAAATAGCGGTAAAATTAGACTGCGTACGTATTTTGAACATAACTTCAAACTCCGAAGGGTGGATGGTTCTGGGCATTCGATGCCCATTCAAGTTGAGGTTATGGATAATGGCCCTGGTGTTCCTGAGGATATGAAGGATGAAATCTTTGATCCTTTTGTATCAGGGCGAGCCAACGGGACTGGTTTGGGTCTGGCTCTAACTAGTAAAATTATTTCGGACCATAATGGTTTAATTTCTCTTAATTCCAAACCCGGAAATACAGTCTTTCGTATTTCTCTACCCTTTGTCTCACAACCTGATTAAAAGGAAGTTAAAATGGACGGCACTGTATTAGTGGCAGACGATGATAGAACAATTCGTACGGTTCTTACACAGGCTCTTACAAGAGCGGGCGTAAAAGTGCACGCAACCTCAAGTTTAACAACTCTTATGCGTTGGATCTCGGAGGGCAAAGGTGACGCTGTTATAACTGATGTTATGATGCCAGATGGTAACGGTTTGGAAATGTTGCCAAAAATTACTCAAGATCGCCCAGATTTACCGGTTATTGTTATCTCAGCACAAAATACTATCATGACCGCTATTCAAGCTGCAGAAGCAGATGCATATGACTATTTACCCAAACCGTTCGATTTGCCCGATTTAATGAAAAGGTGCGCAAAAGCTTTATCATCGAAAAGTAAAAGTAACAAAGGTTCCGCAACTAAGGTCATTCAAAGTACTAACATGTATGCGGCTGATGAAGGTTTACCAATAGTTGGAAAGACTACATTGATGCAAGACCTTTATCGTTTTGTGGCTAGACTAATTAACTCCGAATTACCTGTTATGATCTCTGGTGAGTCAGGCACTGGTAAGACACTGGTATCGAGAGTACTGCACGAATTTTCTGATAGAAGAAATATGCCTTTGATAAGATTGAAAGCAGACGATCTTATCGAATTGGATGGTCCTTCAAAAATTCTTGCGAGAGCACGAGATGGTACAATCCTTGTTGAGGAGATATCTGATTTAGGTCCAACAGAGCAGGGACGGTTAGTTAGTATGATAGACTCTCCAGGAGAGTATTCACCTCGCTTCGTGGCCACCTTGATTGGAGATATGAATGAAGCGATTGAAAATAATAAAGTTAGGCGTGATCTTTTTTATCGTTTAGGTGGAGCGCCCATTACCGTTCCGCCTCTAAGAGAGCGTTTTGAGGATATACTACTTTTAGTAGAATTTTTTCTGGAAAAAGTTGATAAAGAAACTGGGATTTCTAGGCACTTTGACTCGAATTCACTCAAACTTATACAAACTTATACTTGGCCAGGAAATGTGCGGCAGTTAGAAAATATGGTAAAAAGGCTTTGCTTGACGGCAAAGGACGCAGTCATTTCACTAGCGGAAGTCAAACAAGCGTTGTCAAACCAACCAGAAATAAATGCTGTTCTTTTTAATGAAAAAAGTGACAGGCTTTCCTCGGATGTCGATAGACATCTGAGGAGATATTTTGATTTGCATGGCTCACAACTCCCACCGGCTGGAGTTTATCAGAGAATTTTAAAGGAGGTTGAGTTTCCGCTTTTAACAATTGCGTTGGATGCAACTAATGGTAATCAAGCCAAGTGTGCTGATTTGCTTGGGATAAACCGAAATACTCTGCGAAAAAAAATAGCCGAGTTGGACATCCAAGTGATAAGGCAAAGAAAACTGATGTAATGTGGCAACATTAGTGTTACATATTTTCTACAATATGTAATAGTGAGTCTTTGTGTCGGAAAGTACTATGCGGTTTTCGTTAACTAGGTTTCTAAATACCAGGACTTTCGACCGTTTAAGAGCTTCCTCGACTATTTATTTGGTATTTCTTGGTCCATTTTTAGCTTGTGCCACTTATATAATTTTAGGGCCATTCGATTTACGAGCTCAATCTAGACTACTCCAATTAGTATTGTTGGCTGATCTTATATACGTAATTACAATAGTTGCTTTTGTCGTATTGCGAATATTACGGATTATTTCACAAAGGCGACAGAGGTCAGCTGGATCACAGCTCCATTTACGTTTAACTGGATTTTTTACTGTTATGGCGCTTTTACCAACAATTGGAGTAGCGGTGTTTGCTACCTTTACTGTCAATATGGGACTTGAGGCCTGGTTTTCTGATAGAGTTCAAAGCGTAATAGGTGCCTCGAGATCTGCTGCAGAGGCCTATGAAACTGAACAGCGCGAAGCTATAATAGAAGATATAACTCAGTTAGCTTTTGAATTGGGGCTTTTTCGCAAAAGGCAATATCGAGAGGATTTTTCTGAGTTTAGAAATCAGTTGTCGAAGCTGCAGCAGGAAATGCAGCGTGGACTGCAAGAAGCCTTCGTAATAGACAGTCAGGGTAAAATAAAGCTTAGAGGTTTTCGGAATTATGCATTCGATTATGACGAACCAGAAAAACCGCTTTTTGATGCTGCATTAAAACAAGTTCAAATCATAGAAGATTGGAATAACAATGAGATGCGTGCTTTAATTTATATTGATGGTTTCGCCGGTCATTATCTTTACATAACACGCCTAGTAGATGGGAATCTACTGAAGTTACTTGATGACACACAAGAAACAGCGTCTTTATATCAGCAGCTCGAGAATGAGAAAGGAAAAGTCTTATTTAATTTTGCTCTCGTTTATTTAGCCTTTGCTATTCTCATGATTGTTAGTTCTGTTTTGCTTGGCTTATGGTTTGCGGAACGGTTATCGAGACCGATAGGGCGCCTGACTGGCGCAGCACAAAAAATTGCCAAGGGCGAGCTAAATGTAAGAGTTCGAGAGGAAGATGGTGACGATGAAATAGCCCAGCTATCTAAACTTTTTAATCTTATGACATCTCAATTGAAGATTCAACGGGATACACTTTTACAAAATACTTCACAAATCGATGAAAGGCGGCGGCTCTTCGATAGCGTACTAGCCTCTGTTACTTCAGGTGTTATAGGCTTAAATTCCAAGGGTAAAATTTCGTTTATAAATCGCTCTGCTATTAGTTTATTAAAGTCCAATGATAAAATTACTGAGCACACCACGCTTTCAGTATTGGTTCCAGAGTTTTCTGCTATGTTTGATGCATTAGTTTTGGGAAATTTGAAAAATTTGCAGCAAGAGATTAAACTTTTGCGCGCAGGCAGATTAGAAAATCTTTTGGTCAGAATGGCGCCTATGAAGGATGAAGGAGATAATATTGATGGATTTGTTATAGCTTTTGATGATATCACTGAACTCGTTTTTGCTCAAAGAGCTGCTGCTTGGGGAGACGTAGCACAACGCATAGCTCATGAAATTAAAAATCCACTCACTCCGATTAGACTGTCAGCTGAGAGAATAAAGCGTAAGTTTAAACCTTTGCTAGATACCGATGGTGATACTTTATCTAACATGACAGACGTAATTGTACGGCAAACCAATGACTTAAGTAGGATTGTTGATGAATTTTCAAGATTTGCAAGAATGCCTGAGCCTGATCGGAGATCCGAGGATATCATTGAAATTTTAAATTCTGCGGTTTCATTACAAGAAACAGGTTTCCCCGAAATTTCATTTAAAAGAAATATCATTAAAAATCCAATTATTTACGAATTAGACTCTACAATGATTTCACAAGCCTTAATAAATCTTTTGAAAAACGCAGGAGAGGCAATAGAGAGCAGGATAAACAATGATCATCACCTGGAAGTTTTTGGTCAAATTGAAGTAAACGCCATATCGATGGATAATACTTTGAAAATTTCTATAGTTGATAATGGCGTAGGGTTGCCAGAGGATAGAAACCGTCTGTTTGAGCCATATGTGACGACCCGTGAGAACGGCACTGGTTTAGGGTTGGCGATAGTAAAAAAAATAATAGAAGAGCATGGAGGGATGTTTAGCTTGGAAGATGCACCTCCATTTAGTGATACAGGGATAGTTGGTGCAGCTGCTGTATTAGAGCTGCCCTTTTATAATTCGAATTAAAGTAAAGAATATGAAGTGGAGATGGGTATGACTGATATCCTTATAGTCGATGATGAGCGTGACATTCGCGAACTAATTTCAGAAATATTAATAGATGAAGGGTATCAAACTAGACTTTGTGGGAGTGCAGATGGATGTTTGCAAGAATTGAAGAAATCTGTACCTGGTCTCTTAATTTTAGATATCTGGTTAAAAGATAATGAAATGGACGGCATTGACATTTTAGTCAAGGCTAAGCGAGATTACCCACAAGTACCCGTTGTCATAATATCGGGCCACGGCAATATTGAGATAGCCGTTGCTGCGATAAAGCAAGGTGCTTATGACTTTATAGAAAAACCCTTCAATATAGAGCAACTGCTTGTAGTCGTCAGACGGGCAATGGAGGCATCCCGATTGCGTCAAGAAAATTTTGAACTAAAACGAAAAGATACTCCCTTGTCAGTTATGGTTGGCGACTCGAATATTTTCAAAAATTTTATATCGAACTTAGACAAGGTAACAAAAACTCAAGGCAGAATTTTGTTAACTGGAGAGTCTGGTAGTGGCAAGGAAATGGCCGCGAGATACATTCATGCGAATTCTGAAAGAGCATCCAAACCGTTTATTAGCGTCAATTGTGCTTCAATAGCTCCAGACAGAATGGAAGATGTGCTTTTTGGTAGAGACGCTGGAAATAGTTT
>CAXEVV010000011.1:0-46027 GCA_963999845.1 uncultured Rhodobacterales bacterium
TGGTTCCTCTTACATATTGTTGCGTTTAATCGAGCTCATTGGCGATAAAAAATTTAACTGTCAATAAAAAATTATGCATACTGGTGTGTACAAACGTATTTCACTCATTTAATTTAGACTTGGACTTGTAGTAATGAGCGATTGCTTGAGCCCTATTTTTTACACTAAGCTTGTCAAATATGTTAGAGATATGAAACTTCACAGTATTGGACGAAATTTCGAGACGCTTGGATAGCTCTTTATTTGTCAACCCTTCGGAAAGTGCTTCGATTAGTAATTTTTCTTTCCGCGACAGTGTGTTAATTGGATCATTGCGTAATTCTCGTATGTCTAAAAAGGGAAATACCATTTTGCCAGCGGCAACGTCTAAACAAGTTTGAATAAGAGTTTCCACGGGAGAAGATCGCGATACAAACGCTGCTGCTCCTGCTCCCATCGCCTGCCTGGCTATATCTGGATCACTTCCATCGCCATAAATAATGGTACGTGGAGGAATGCTTTGACTTCGCAGTACATCTATTAATTTTTCTGCGCCAAGATCTCTTATATTCCAGTCTATAATACAAAGTTGCACATCAATTCGTAAGATAGTTGTTAAAAACCCTTCTGAAGTGCCACTTGTCGCTACAAGCGAGAATCGCGAATCTTCCTCAAAAGTTTCTGACATTGCTGAGAGCACTATTGGATTACCATCGCATAGAATAAGGTCGATCGGCTTAGATATATCTATGTTAGACATTTGACACTTTCTTAAAAACTACCCGTTTGTATAGTAATATCTGAATACAATCGTATATTTAGCCATATGGGTAGTTTAAATACTATCCCTAAAGATACCCAAAAGCAATAGTAAGAGGTATTTTCTTTTCTTTGGGAATGAACTAGAGAGGCCTAGTAAAAGTAGCACGGAGTAGTCATGCCTAACAATAAAATTTTCCCACAATTAGTAATCCCTCAAACAATTGCAGCTGGACCTGGTCCAGGAAATACAGATGAAAGAGTGCTAGCAGCATTTTCAAATGCTGGTTTAGCGGATCACATGCATTCAGATGTCCTCAGAGGGATGATTGAGTGCAAGCAAATGCTTCGAGAAGTTTGGGGTACTGACAACATCCACACATTTGGGGTGGCAGGTACTGGTTGGAGCGGCTTGGACATGATGTTCAGTGGAGTTCAGCCGGGCGATAAGGTTGTAATGTTTGTCAACGGCACGTTCTCGGGCATTGATGGACTTTCTGTGAGAATGAAAGCAGCAACAGCAGCGGAGATGGCTAAAAACTCACTTAATCCTGAGGCAGCATCAGTGGTTACAATAAATGTTCCTCATGGGCAGTCTGTAACGCAACAAATTATCGACAAGGCGCTGAGTGAGCATAAACCAAAATGGGCCGCCATGGCGCACTGGGAGACTGGATCTGGGAGAATAAACGATTTAGAAGGCTTTAGCGCAGCTTGTGAAAAATACGACGTTCTAGGGCTCGTTGACGCGGTCTCCTCACTCGGTGTTTCAAACTTCAGAATTGATGATTACCCAGGCGTGCATGGCTGGGCTTCATGCCCTCAAAAAGGTATTTGTTGTTTGCCGGTCACATACGCTCCAGTGTCCTTCAGTGAACGTTTCATCGACACAGTTATTTCATCGGGAGCCAGATCATTTGTTCACCACCCGGTGATGGAAGCTCGTCATTGGGGTGTAGTGGAAAGAAAAGACGTGGAGAAAGGTACCTATCATCGTACCCATTCCGCTTATGCAATAGCAGCATTTCATGAAGCTTTGCGTATAACACTTTCTCAAGGTTTAGCAGCTCGAGCCGCTGATTATATATACCATGAAAACGCTCTCCGTTCAGCTGTAGAGGCTATGGGTTGTGAAGTGACATCCAACATGACCTCGCTAATAGTTTTAAACCTATCCAAAGACCTGGCTGGCAGAGAAATGGAGCTAGTTCAGCATTGCCGAGCACAAAACTTTGGCATTTGGCCCACACTATCTGAACCAGTACAGGTAAGAATAGGTATTCTGAACTTACTGACTCGTGAGTCGGTTACTGAAATAGTAAATCGGTTCGCTCAAGCAATACGTGATTTAGGCGGCAATGTTGATGAGGCCGCTGTTAATGAGGCGTTGACTACCTCCTACGACCGTGCGGTTGCAGCAGAATAATAAGTAGAATTGAAAAAAGTTTTAGTTGGAGATGAATGAATGGATATCCATGAGTATCAGGCAAAAGAAATATTAGCAAAGTTCGGTGTAGGGGTTCCGCCAGGAGCTCTTGCGTACAGTCCAGAACAAGCCGCTTACCGTGCTCGCGAATTAGGTGGTGATACTTGGGTTGTGAAGGCGCAGGTACATGCAGGTGGTCGAGGAAAAGCTGGTGGTGTTAAGGTCTGTCACAGCGATACTGAAATCGTAGAGACATGCGAAAATCTCTTCGGAAGCAAACTAGTTACTCACCAGACTGATTCAAACGGTAAAGGCGTTTACCGCGTCTACGTTGAAGGCGGTGTGCCAATTGATCGAGAAATTTACCTCGGATTTGTGCTTGATAGATCTTCTCAACGTGTAATGATCGTAGCATCTGCGGAGGGGGGAATGGACATTGAAGATATTTCTGCGGAAAAGCCGGAAAGTATTGTCCGGTCAACGGTAGAGCCAGCTGTTGGCTTGCAAGATTTTCAATGTCGACAAATTGCTTTCAAGTTGGGTATCGATCCGGCACTCATCCAAAGTATGGTTAGGACTCTGCAGGGTTGTTACCAAGCCTTTAGAGAGCATGATGCCACTATGGTCGAGATAAACCCATTGGTAGTTACAGGAGATAGCCGAATTCTCGCTCTAGATGCCAAAATGACTTTTGATGATAATGCACTGTTCAAAAATCCACACATTTCTGAATTGCGGGACAAAAGCCAGGAAGATCCTAGAGAAAGTCGAGCCGCGGACAGAGGTCTCAGTTATGTTGGATTAGAAGGTAATATTGGTTGTATCGTAAATGGTGCTGGTCTGGCGATGGCCACAATGGATACAATTAAACTTGCTGGAGGAGAACCCGCAAACTTCCTTGATATTGGCGGTGGTGCTACTCCTGAAAGGGTCGCCAAAGCTTTTAGACTAGTTATGTCCGATGATAATGTGCAGGCAGTCCTTGTGAACATTTTCGCCGGAATAAACCGTTGTGACTGGGTGGCCGAAGGTGTGGTGCAAGCCTTAAGAGAGGTTCAGGTTAATGTGCCGGTAATTGTCAGACTAGCAGGCACAAACGTTGAAGAAGGTCAAAAAATCTTAGCTAAATCAGGGCTTCCAATTATTAGAGCAACGACATTGATGGAGGCAGCGGAGCGTTCAGTAGAAGCTTGGCAAAGCGACTCCAACAAAGAACCTAACTTGAGGGCAATAAAATGAGTATATTAATCGATAGAAACACTCCGGTAATTGTACAAGGAATAACTGGGAAGATGGCCCGATTTCATACAACCGACATGGTCAACTATGGTACTAATGTCGTCGGAGGGGTGGTTCCCGGTAAAGGTGGCATGGAAGTCGAAGGTTTACCAGTTTTCGATACTGTCGCTGATGCTGTAGAGGCTACCGGTGCCGAAGCAAGTTTAGTTTTTGTTCCACCACCTTTTGCAGCTGACAGTATAATGGAGGCCGCGGATGCAGGCATTAAGTATTGCGTTTGCATAACAGACGGAATTCCAGCGCAAGATATGATACAGGTAAAGCGTTATATGTACAGGTATCCAAAGGAGAAACGTATGGTTTTGACCGGCCCTAATTGTGCTGGTACAATAAGTCCTGGCAAGGCCTTGCTGGGAATAATGCCGGGTCATATTTACCTCCAAGGTAATGTTGGTATTGTCGGGCGCTCAGGCACCTTGGGTTACGAAGCTGCCGCACAGTTGAAAGCACACGGAATTGGAGTTTCCACTTCTGTGGGCATAGGTGGTGATCCCATAAACGGTTCATCATTTAAAGATATCTTACAACGATTTGAAGAAGACGATGATACTCATGTAATTTGCATGATAGGAGAAATAGGTGGTCCTCAGGAAGCAGAAGCCGCAGCTTACATAAAAGAGCATGTAAAAAAACCAGTTGTCGCTTACGTGGCTGGTCTGACGGCACCGAAAGGTCGAACTATGGGGCACGCGGGCGCCATTATCTCTGCTTTCGGTGAGAGTGCTAGCGAGAAAGTTGAAATTTTATCGGCCGCTGGTGTGACAGTTGCTCCTAACCCTGCAGTAATAGGTGATACAATCGCTAAGGTCATGCAAAAGGCAGCTTGAGGCTTACTACTGCTTGTCCGTAGGATACATAATGTTACCAGACGTAGATCAAAATAACTCTAATAGCGATAAGTCATATGCAAGCGTTCTTCAAAATCGCTTGCATAATTCATGGTTTAAGGTTTTGGATAACCGTGCACCTGCGGTGTCCAAAGAGATAAGATCGGGTAATTATCTGTGTCGACCTGATCAGTTTTGCGATATGTTTCAAGCTGTGACTATTTGGTTTCATCTTTCCCAAATATTGGATGAAATTCTTAATATCAGGCGATCAAGACTTTCAGGTTACAATGATAACCCTGGTGAGGAACCTTCACAATATAATTTTAGGGGAGTTTTATCGCATTGTGATACCGATAAGAAATCACTCTTTCTAGGGCTTTTGGAGAAAAATAAACTAGGTATTGGTCCAACAATTACTGCCCATCCGACTGAGGCAAAACGTGTTTCGGTTCTCGAGATACACCGACGCATTTATCAAACACTTGTTAAATTTGACAGTTTTAGATGGGGTCCAAAGGAAATACTGCAACTCGAGAAGGACCTCGAGGGGGAAATAGACCTACTTTGGTTGACTGGAGAGCTAAGACTGGAGAGGCCCTCATTAGAGGCAGAGATTGAGTGGGGCCTACAATTTTACAAAACAAGTCTTTTTGAAGCCATTCCACGTGTATTTGAAAGCTATGATGAGGCAATAACATCGGTTTTTGGAAAGCAACATTTTGATCATTTTAACCTCCGGTTTCACTCTTGGATTGGAGGAGATCGGGATGGTAATCCTAATGTTACGACTGAGAAAACTTTGTTTGCAATTCAGTCAGCAAAAGATATGGTTTTGTCGGTTTACTCAGAAAGTTTAACCGACCTCGCGTCGCAGCTGAGCATTTCTAATAAAATTATGCCCCTTTCCAAAAGTTATTATTCCAGTTTAGACAAGATAATTAGATCAAGATCGGAAGATCCAGACGGTTTAATACGAAGAAATCCAAACGAAACTTTTCGTCAGGCACTTACGGCAATGAACCAATGTTTGGACGAGCGTAGATATACGTATGCAAAGGATTTCATTAACGATTTGCAAGATATTGAGGCAGCATTGTGCTCTGTTGGTGCTTCAAATATTTCGGAAAAGCTTGTTCGGCCATTAAGGTGGCAAGCCGCTGTTTTTGGTTTTAGTGCACACACATTAGATGTGCGGCAGAATTCCGAGGTCGTTACAAGAGTACTTCAAAATATTTGGAGTATTAATGGTTCATGTCAGGAATTTGGATCTGCGGATTGGTTGCAGCAAGTAAAAACCGAACTGTTAGAACCAAACCTTCCCATTCTCGATAAGTCAGATTTAAGTGATGAATCAGTCGAGTTGCTTTCTCTACTAGAGTTAATTTTCACAATACAAAATGGACCCGACCCAGAATCGGTTGGGCCTTTTATTTTGTCTATGACCAGATCAGCAGCCGATATTTTCTCTGTGCTTTTATTAGCGCGCTATGCTGGCTTTGGTTCAGAAAAATTATCTTTAAAGGTTGTCCCACTATTTGAGACTATAGAGGATCTTGATAAGGCACCAGATATTCTGAGGCAGGTTTATGATTTTCCTCTTGCAGCGAGAAGTCTTAAAGATGCCGACGGTTTCATGGAAATCATGCTGGGATATTCTGATAGTAACAAGGACGGTGGTTTTCTATGTTCATCATGGACCCTTGATAAGGCCCAAAGAGCAATCGCTCGGTCACTTTCCGAAAATGGCGTTAAGCCAAAATTTTTTCACGGTCGAGGTGGTTCGGTAAGCAGAGGTGGAGCCCCAACTGACCGAGCTATAGCGGCTCAACCCAAGGGTACACTTAACGGCAAATTAAAGCTGACAGAGCAAGGTGAAGTCGTAACCTCAAAATATGCAAACGTTGGTACTGCTGCGACCCAGTTGGAGCTTCTTTCATCTTCCGTGTTGCATCATTCTGGTATTCCTAATGTGTCGGCCGTGGATCCAGAGGCAGAGGACGTTATGGAGGCCCTTTCAAGTCTAAGCCAACTTTCATATCTCAACCTAGTAAATCATAGTGACTTCGTGTCATATTTCAATGAAGCGAGCCCTGTCGATGAATTATCTTTGTTGAAAATTGGTTCTCGACCGGCAAGGCGTTTTGGTGCGTCCAGTTTGTCTGACTTGAGGGCAATACCATGGGTCTTTGCGTGGAGCCAAAACAGGCATTTAATTAGCAGCTGGTATGGATTTGGGGAGGCTGTAAAAAAGTTTTTTGAAATAAGAGGTTCATCTGGAAAAAAAGTACTCAAAAAGACGTTGAGTAGGTTACCACTTTTTCAATTGTCTGTTGATGAAATAGAAAAGTCTCTATTGTTGGCAAATATGGAAATAGCGCTACTTTATAGTGAGTTGGTAAATGAGGAGAAAACAGCGCAAGCAATATATAAAAAAGTTAGTTACGAATATGATTGTTGCATTGAAGTAATAGAGGATTTAACTGAACGTAAGATCGGCGTCAGATTTCCAAATGTAGTTGCGCTTATTGAAAAAAATGAAAGTCAGTTGGATTGGGCTCACAAGACCCAAGTGGAATTGTTAAAAATAGTAAGAGATAATGATATTAATGAGCACCGGATACAGCTAATGCAAAGTATGAATTGTATTTCAGCAGGGCTCGGTTGGACAGGGTAAGGAATAAAGGTAAGGAAACGCTAATGAATGTACTTCACAAACAAGATGGATTTTTTACTGAACAGTTGGACAGCAGTGATAATGATTTGTTCAACGCTATTAGGTCAGAATTAGGACGCCAGCGCGAAGAAATAGAACTTATAGCGTCCGAAAACATCGTTTCGCGAGCCGTATTAGAGGCCCAGGGCTCAGTAATGACTAACAAGTATGCTGAAGGTTATTCCGGCCGTAGATACTATGGTGGGTGTGAGTATGTAGATATTGCTGAAAATCTTGCAATTGAGCGAGCCTGTAAGCTCTTCAATTGTAGCTTTGCAAACGTGCAACCTAATTCAGGTAGTCAAGCTAACCAGGGCGTTTTCCAGGCTTTATTGAAACCTGGCGATACAATACTTGGCATGAGCTTAGATGCTGGTGGCCATTTGACCCATGGCGCTAAGCCGAACCAATCTGGGAAATGGTTCAATGCTGTTCAGTATGGCGTTCGTAGAGATACTCTTAATATAGATTATGATGAAGTAAGGCGTTTAGCTTTAGAGCATAAACCGCAAATGATTATAGCAGGTGGTTCCGCAATCCCGAGACAGCTTGATTTCAAAAAGTTTCGTGAAATTGCAGATGAAGTAGGGGCCTATTTGCTAGCAGACGTCGCACACTTTGCTGGCTTGATCGCTGCTGGGGTTTATCCATCCCCTTTCCCCCATGTACATGCAGCCACAAGTACAACACACAAAACTTTACGCGGCCCAAGAGGCGGTATTATTCTAACTAATGACGAGGCGATCGCAAAAAAAGCAAATTCAGCAATCTTTCCCGGTATCCAAGGTGGTCCGTTGATGCATGTGATTGCAGCGAAAGCTGTTGCTTTTGGTGAAGCACTTCGACCTGATTTCAGGCTATACCAACAGCAAGTTATAAAGAATGCTCAAGCCTTGGCTGATACTCTAATCACCGGAGGCTTGGACATTGTGACTGGAGGTACAGACACACATGTTATGCTCGTTGACTTAAGACCTAAGGGAGTGAAAGGGAATGCCACGGAAACTGCACTAGGTAGAGCAAATATAACCTGTAATAAAAATGGTGTTCCATTTGATGATGAAAAGCCAACAATCACATCCGGAGTTCGGTTGGGAAGCCCAGCTGGTACAACACGGGGTTTCGGTGAGGCAGAATTTCGTCAAATTGGTGAGTGGATTATAGAGGTTGTAGACGGCTTGGCAGAGCACGGTGGAGATAATAATGATGTATCAGAAAAACGTGTAAAAGCTGCAGTTAAAGAGTTGTGTGCAAACTATCCATTGTATCCGAATTTATGACCAAAGGTTATCGGTTAGTTTTAACTACACCATTTATCAGTTAGAGATCACAGTTAGTTAAAGGTTACTACACTTCGTAGTTACCTTTAACTCTTTCTTTCGTTGGATCGAAGTGCGGGAACGAACAAACGCTTGCATTTATTCTCTTTTGATGGCCATCAAGTTGACCAATCTGGACTTCTGCTCCAATTTTTGAGTGTGATATGGAGACGCGACCAAGAGCTATTACCTTGCCTAAAATGGGTGATTTCACAGCTGACGTTACTTCCCCTATCTGTGCTTTGCCCAGGCGAATACAATCTCCGGGGGAGGGCACTAAACCACCCGTAATTTCTAGCCCTACTAATTTTCTATGCGGATGTTCTTTGCGCTCTGTAATGGCAGCCCTACCAATGAAATTATCTGTTTTGGACTTTAGTGGAACAGTAAAACCTATTCCTGCTTCATATGGATCGGTTTGATCGTCAAACTCGCTACCAGCAAAAATAAGGCCCCCCTCTATTCTGAGCATATCTAAAGCTTCTAATCCAAGAGGCGTGATACCATATTCTTCCCCTGCCTTCCAAACACTGTCAAAAATCTCATTGGCATCTTTTGGATGGCAGAAGATTTCGTATCCTAACTCCCCAGAATATCCAGTTCTAGAAATAACGGCGACTTTTCCGTGCACGTCACCGATACGCGCAATCGTAAGTCTAAACCATCCTAACTCGTCTACCGTGGGTTGTGTAGGAGGTGTCCAAAAAACTTTTGATAATACTGCTTTCGAGTGCCTCCCTTGCAATGCAATGTTATGTAATTGATCAGTAGAATTTCTAACCCACGCATTTAAATTATTTTTAACAGCCTGTTCTTTTAGCCATAATCCAGAGGTATCATTACCGCCAATCCAGCGGAAATTTTCATTTCCTAAGCGGTAAATAGTACCATCATCAATCATGCCGCCATGTTCGTAACACATAGCGGTGTAAACTACCTGTCCGATACTGAGTTTTTTTACATTTCGAGTTACGCACATTTGCATAAGTTCTTCAGCGTCAGGCCCAGTTACTTCATATTTTCTTAATGGAGATAGATCCATTACTGCTAGGCCGTCTCGGCATGACCAGTATTCCGAAATTGCTCCATAATTAGTCATAGTGTTTGGTAACCAATAACCATTATATTCCACAAAATCCCTGGTGTGTTTTGCGAAGCAATCGTGAAAACCGGTTTTCTTTGTCTCTTCCACTTCGGCCTCCGTTGATTTTCTGTATCCAATTGATTTCTTGAAAGTTTCGTCTGTTTTGTATGTGCGTACCTGGATGTCAGTTGGAACCCAACCATTTGCTGGATCTATGTCACAGGGGCATGCGCTTGAAACACAAACTAAATCTGTTAACGCTCGAAGCATTACGTAGTCACCTGGTCTCGACCAAGGTTCATCCATGGTTATTGCGTTAGCTTCGTCCAACATTGTGTTAAAAAAGAAGTTTATAGCAGGCCAACCAGCTCTAGGGCGCACGTTATAGGACTTAAGTTTCTCTGTTATATTGTCGGAACAGTTCAAGTGACCTGGATAACCCAGATCCTCATAATAGCGCGCTGTACAAGCTAAACCGAAGGTATCATGCCTGCCACAAGTATCTTGCACTATTTCAACCAAAGGTTCTTGATCTACACTCCAATACTTACTGAATATTCCAGGCTCAGGGTAAAGATTACCCATAAGTGAGCGAGTTGTGGTTGGGTCAATATCTCTCTCCAAACCTTGATCTAGCGCTCTAAGTGAGAAAGCTTGAAAATCGCTACATTCTCTACCTTTGACATCAAGAACTTGAATATACTGCCCTTTATTTACTTCGTAAGTTTCAGCAACACCTGGTTGGATATTGATATCTAGGATTGGATTTGCCAACGGATCAGGTGGCAAAAGTTCTTCCCCGATTTCCCCTAAGTTGCTACGTTTTAAATAGACTATAAGGTCGGTTAAAGTTTTTTGAGTGTCGGCAGCCATGAGATTGCCAACGGTTGCAATTATCAAAAGACCATCACACTCGGCAGTAAAATGCGCCATGTCTCCCGGCGATGATCCTTCCGAAAAAATTTGAACGCCGTCACCGACTGCCAGATCAAAACCCGATTTTTTAAGTGCGTGTAAAACCTTTTGACCTGATTTAGAGCCATTTGCCAGAGTATTGATAACTCCGTTTGGCCTACCACTTCCCTTAACACCTAAGTAAGCACCATTTGAGGTCTTATCTGGTGCAAAAAATACAAGTTCACCGGGTTGTAGGCCATCGAAATCTAGGACGCAAATTTGATCTCCTGCTGAAACGGCGAGTGCTCTCGAGCCACCTCCAGGCACAGGGTGACGTTCAGTCCCTTTTGGTAAAATTGGAACACCGGGGGTTACGATCCCTTTTCTTTCAAATGGAGTTTCAAAAATTGGTTTTACATTCATGATCCTAAACCCAATGCTTGCTTTCGTGTTTCAGTCCATTTGGTGATTATAAAATCAAAGCTCAGTGCCATGAGAGAAACGTTCATACCCAAAACAAAGTTTTTACCGAGCTCTGTCCCTGCTAAAGTTCGTTGCAATTCCTGACCTAAGTCTTGTGTCCCAATAAATGCGGCGATTATAACCATGAAAAATGCGAAATTAATTGCCTGATTGAAACCCACTCCCATAGTCGGCAGTGCGAGAGGAAGTTCCACTGTCAGAAGTCTTTGGAAGCGTGTTGCTCCTGACATATCTGCTGCCTCAACCATTTCTGGAGGCACTCCCCTTAAACCTTCAATTGTATATCTTGTTAGTGGCACTGCTGCAAAAATTAAGATTGAAAATACTACGGCTACGTCATTGACACCAAAAAGCATGATTGCTGGAATTAGGTAAATGAAGCTCGGAAAAGTCTGTGCAGTGTCACAGGCAAGTAGTATTCTAGACGACCATTTAACTGACCTTGCAGCAAGTATCCCAAGTGGTAAACCAATAAATGTAGCCAGCACGACTGCAGAAATTACTGTATATAAGGTAATTACAGAACGGTCCCACCATCCGGTAATTGCTACGATTGTAAAAAAAATACCCGCTATCAGTGCTTCTTTTTTACCAGCGAGGTACCAACCAAAGCCCATTATGATAAGTATAAACGCTGGTGTGGGTATCCAAAGTAAAGAGTTACGAAATGGTATCAGTACCTTAACGTTCAGAAACCAACGGAGCCACTCAGTGGTATTTTTGATGGCGTCAATTGCTAAAAAACCTTTAATGATTTTGTCTATTTCTTTGCCCTGCGAGAAGCTTTGTTTGCGGGTTACCTCGGCTAATATGGGTATAATTTGTGAAAGAAGGAGAAAAAACAAAAATGCCAAAAGTGATAACAGAAAATATTTATGTCTTTGCCACCATTTAGTTCCACGATCAAAATGAACAGGCTGTTTTAAGACCCATGCTTTGGACATCCGGTCAAGCATAATCGCAAATAAAACAATGGTTATTCCTATCTCAAAACTGCGGCCTATTTTGAATGATCCCATCATAGCCAAAAGTTTTGCTCCCAAACCAGGCATGCCAATAAATGCGGTAAGTACTACCATGGCGAGGCACAGCATAATAACTTGGTTTACTCCAACCAGTATTTCTGTTCTTGCGGCGGGAATATATACACGGCTAAGCATTTGCCACCGTGTGCATCCGCTCATGTGACCAGCCTCAACGATTTCTGTTGATACTTTTCTGAGACCAAGAGTAGTCATTAAAATCATAGGTGGTATGGCAAACATTATGGTAGCAACAGCCCCAGCAGTAGGCCCAACTTTAAAGAAAATAACGGCTGGCAGCAGATAAGTGAAAAAGGGTAGTGTTTGAAGAATACTTAAAATTGGCCGAATAGACTTGTCAAAAGTTTTAAACTTCCAAGCAGTGACGCCCAATCCCAAACCGATAACAACTGCTAACGGTGCCGCTAATGTCAGTACCGACATTGTTTGCATGGCAATTTTCCACTGACCAATCATGGCAGTCCATACAAATGTAACTAAAGCAAGTAATGCTAATTTAAATCCACCTAGATAATAAGCTAAAATGACAAAAGAAGCGCAGACGGCTGCCCATGGAATAGGCCCTAATTTTGGCCACCGGTTCCTTCCGTATAATAAATTAGCTGTAATATCTAATAAAACTTCTAAACCACCTGAAATTGCACGCGTAAGATCAATAAGATGTAAGTCGTCTTTTATGAAGTTAAATATAAGATCTAGCCAAACCGCTAAAGGAGGAATAAACTCTTCGGGAATGCGGATTAGCCAAGCTGGCAGTATCTCTCTAGATAGTAAAAACCCCACAGCAACAAATAAAAGAACCATGGCGATACCTGTATTAGTATCAATCGAATTTAGTGTCCTCGTATCTTGGTTCAATTTACTCATAACTATTCGCCAAACACTATATCGAGCGCCATTTTTCGATTTATATGACCAACTATTTTATCATTATTATCTTTTACAGGAATAAATTCCCGCGTATCTGAGGCCAGTATTTTAGCTACATCTTTTAATTTTTTATTTCCATAAATTGCGTTTGTAGATGTGGTTTGTTCTCCTGTAGGTTCCAAAATGGCCTCGACGGTAACAACACGAGCTTTCTCAATTTCTTCGGTGAATTTTCGAACATATTCTGTTGCCGGATTAAGTACTATTTCGTCAGGTGTTGAACATTGTTCGATCATTCCGTCTTTCATTATAGCTATCCGATCAGCCAATCGAAGGGCCTCATCGAAATCATGTGTAATGAATACAATAGTTTTTCCAAGGAGACCTTGTAATCTCAAGAATTCATCTTGCATTTCTCTTCTAATTAGAGGGTCGAGTGCTGAAAACGGTTCATCTAGGAACCAAATATCTGGCTCAATGGCTAAACTTCTAGCTATTCCAACACGTTGTTGCTGTCCGCCTGATAACTCCCTAGGAAAGTATTCTTCCCTTCCCTCGAGCCCAACTAATTTAACGACTTCCATGGCGCGTTCCCGACGGGTATATTTGTCTTGGCCGCGCATTTCGAGTGGGAATGCCACATTTTCCAAAACAGTTCTGTGCGGAAGTAGACCAAAAGATTGGAAAACCATACCCATTTTTGAACGGCGTAATTCTATAAGTTCTTTTTCGGTCAAGGACATAATATTCTGCCCATCGACAAAGATATCACCTCCAGTGATATCGTGTAACCGCGAAAGGCATCGCACTAAGGTCGACTTTCCTGATCCAGAGAGTCCCATTATGACCAGCATTTCACCTTTGTGAACATCGAGTGAGACGTCTTTTACACCGGCTATGTAGCCGTCTTTTTTTATCTGATCAAAGGAATAGTCGGCAGAAATTTGTGATAGATATTTTTTGGGGTTCGAACCAAAAATTTTCCAAACATTTTTCGCAGATATTACAGGTTTTCCGGTCATAAGTCGTCCCACAAAAAATGTGCCCCCAACACTAGAGATTTGGGGGCACCAGTTAATTCAGCTAAGACTTAATGCTTACATGCATTAATAACCGGGTCAACAGTAGAGCGGTTTGCAGCTAACCATTCTACAGCAGCTTCTTCTGGCTCAAGCTCATCTGTATCAACAAGTTTTGCCATTTCTGCGATTTGGGGGTTAGTAAAAGAAATTTTGCCTAATGCACAATAAGCATGGGGCCACTTGTCTTTCATGCCATCCCAGGCTGCTTTTTTTAGATAACCTTTGGCTGGGTTTCCACAATCAAATAGTGCGTCGGGGTTTGGACCAACTGATGGATCAGTGTCGCAACCGTCGACCCATTCTGGGAATTCTACAAATTCGCCAGGCCATACTGCTTCCGCGAAGTTTGGTGTCCAATTAAAAACCACCACCGGTTTTCTATCTGCTTCTGCTGCACCAATTTCCGCCCATAAAGCGGCCGCTGAACCGGCATTCACAACTTGAAAATTCATTCCTAAGGCTGCCACCCGTTCTTGTCCATGTTTCAACCAGTCAACTGGACCGTCGAGATACCTTCCTTTACTTCCAGTTTCTGGAGTTGCAAATAGTGCTGCACAATCATTGAGTGCTTCCCAACTTGGTAAGCCTGGGCAACTATCCTTAGTCCACATTGGATACCACCAATCTTCGCGTGTAACAGCGTCATGATCCCCAACATCGTGTAGCCCACCTTTTTCAAGAGCCGTTCGGAATGATGCGCCGAATGCACCTTCCCATACTTCAAGTTCTAAAGCTACATCTCCAAGCCGGACTGACTCGTACACTGCTTGGCTGTCTGTGGTGATGTATTCAACGTTATTACCCATCTCCTCAAACATTTGACCTACCACATTGCTCATTACAATTTGGCTAGACCAGTTATGTATTGGTATTACAATTGGATCGCTACTATCAGCGGCCATAACACCTACAGGTGCCATCGCTACTATTGATGATAGCAAAAAATTTCTCGCTATTTTTGACATAAATTTCTCCCTGATTCGAATCAAACTTTGTTGGACGAATGTCCGACCGGGACATTTTGCCAAATTATTCACTAATAGTGACCAAGATTTTTGAGAGGCTCTGCCTCTAATTCTGATAGGCAAAAAGGTTGAGGTTTCAAAAATCTGCAGTAAGATAGAAAACAATTTTAAAGAGGAGCTCTGTGATATTATGCCAAAGGGTCGAAAAAGCCTCCCTCCATTAGACTACCTTTTGGCTTTCCAAGTTACAGGAAAAACAGGAAGTTTTACCTTGGCAGCTAAGGAGTTAAACATTTCGGAGTCATCAATCAGCCGAAAGGTAAAGCTGTTAGAGCAGCATTATGGTGTTCAATTATTTAATAGAGGGCACAGGTCAATAGCTATAACTTCAGATGGTTTAGAATTACTATCATCAGTATCAGAAGCGCTGGATATTCTTAAAGATGCTTCATCAAGACTTGTGGATCAGGAGCCCTCTAGCTCAATCACGTTAGCAGCAACTAACTCTGTCGCTTCTTTGTGGATAATGCCTCAATTAAATAACTTCCAGGCAATTAATCCAAATCTGAATATCGCTATTGTTTCATCTGACGATGATGAAGAGTGTCTAGCGGAAAGCAATGATTTAGTAATTTTGCGGGGTAATGGAGATTGGCCAAGCTTTAATAGTGAGCTTCTTTTTGGTGAAACCATCTTTCCAGTTTGTTCTCCTGACTTTTTGGCGGCCAATTCAGATGTTACGTCTGAAAAACATATAGAAAATATGGATTTAATTGACGTAGCTAGCAGTCACCTAGAGTGGATGAATTGGGCCACCTGGTTGAAAACTCAAGGCTTGAATAGTCCCCAAAGTAGTAGGCAAACAATCGTAAATACTTATCCCCTTGCGATCCAAGCTGCTGTTGATGGACTAGGAGTCGCATTAGGGTGGCAACATTTGGTTGATCGTTACTTAAACTCCGGTAGTTTGGTATGTCCTTTAGGTGAAAAGAGTCTTAAAACTTCAGATGGTTATTATTTACTGGTTTCGGAGAAGGCAAAAAATTCTGAAGCAAGGGATATAGTTCGAAACTGGCTTCTTCAAATTAGCAAAGAAAGTGAAAAAACTTTTTCAAATAGTAAGATAAATAGGCCTCACCTAAAATCGGTATCTTAAATTTACAATGAATTAGTCCCAAAACTCCAATTCATATCGGGATTTGTATGTTTTGCTGTGGGTAGCTGCCAAATTTAAAGACTTTCTAAATTCATGATGATGGGCTTGTATTATTGGGCTTAATAAGACTATTACGAAATGTAAAATTTTTGGGTTGAATATCGTAAAAACGATTTTCAGTAGTTGACCTGTGGTTAAAAATTTTTAATACTAGGAAAATAAATTTGTTGCGATGGGGCAAAATATCAGAATTAAATTTATCTCTATCAGTGTTGAGAGTGTCGCAAATTAATTAATCAAAAGGAAGATTTAAGATGAGTTATAAGTCAGATATAGAAATTGCGCGAGAAGCTCAAAAACGACCCATACAAGAAATCGGATCAAAGCTTGGTATACCTTCTGAGCATTTACTACCATATGGGCATGATAAAGCTAAGGTCAGCCAGGAATTCATAAATTCTGTGCAGGAAAATGACAGTGGAAAGTTAATTTTAGTCACAGCTATTAATCCAACACCAGCCGGGGAGGGTAAAACTACAACCACTGTAGGCCTAGGTGATGGGTTAAATAGAATTGGGAAAAAAGCTGCAATTTGTATTAGAGAAGCTTCTCTTGGACCATGCTTTGGCATGAAAGGGGGGGCAGCCGGTGGAGGCTATGCACAGGTTGTTCCAATGGAAGAAATGAACCTACATTTTACTGGCGATTTTCATGCTATAACTTCGGCCCACAATCTATTATCGGCTATGATCGATAACCATATTTACTGGGGGAACTCCCTTGAAATTGACGAGCGCAGAGTAGTGTGGCGTCGTGTGATGGATATGAACGATAGAGCACTGAGAGATATCGTAACATCTCTTGGGGGAGTGTCTAACGGATTTCCCCGCCAAACTGGGTTCGATATCACTGTTGCATCTGAGGTAATGGCGATACTATGTCTTGCAACAGACTTGGAAGATCTACAAAAACGTTTGGGAGATATTATCGTTGCATATAGACGTGACAAGTCTCCGATCTATTGTCGTGATATCAAGGCAGATGGTGCTATGACTGTACTTCTGAAGGATGCTATGCAGCCCAATCTCGTTCAGACATTAGAAAATAATCCAGCATTTGTGCACGGCGGACCATTTGCCAATATTGCGCACGGGTGTAATTCCGTAATGGCGACAACAACAGCACTAAAAATAGCAGATTATGTTGTCACGGAAGCTGGTTTTGGTGCGGATTTAGGGGCAGAAAAATTCATGAATATAAAATGCCGAAAGGCAGGCCTTACCCCGTCTGTTGTGGTTGTTGTTGCCACGATTAGAGCTATGAAAATGAATGGTGGAGTAGCAAAGTCAGATTTGGGAGATGAAAATGTTGAGGCCGTTGTAAAAGGTTGTCCAAATCTCGGTCGGCATATTGAAAATGTGAAATCTTTTGGTGTCCCGGTAGTAGTGGCTATAAACCATTTCGTGACTGACACTGACGCCGAAGTAAAAGCGGTACAAGATTATGTATCTGAAATGGGTGCTGAGGCCATTTTGTGTAAGCATTGGGAAAAAGGTTCTGAAGGGACTGTAGATCTAGCTAACCGTGTATCAGAAATAGCAGATACAGATTCAGGAAACTTTGCACCGCTGTACAATGATGAAATGTCTCTTTTCGATAAAATTGAAACAGTTGCAAAGCGGATTTATCGTGCCGATGAGGTTTTGGCGGATGCTAAAATCAGGAACCAACTCAAAGAATGGGAAACGGCTGGTTATGGGGGGTTGCCTGTTTGTATGGCCAAAACTCAATATAGCTTTACAACTGATCCTAACGTTAGAGGTGCGCCGACTGGCCACTCTTTACCGATTAGGGAAGTGCGCTTGAGTGCAGGTGCTGGTTTTGTTGTAGTTATATGTGGTGAAATAATGACTATGCCTGGATTGCCATCAAAACCTGCGTCTGAGAGTATCATGTTAAATGAAACAGGTCAGATAGAGGGATTATTCTGATCCGATTACATGCATGTAAATTACTGAATAAATTTAGTTAAAAAGGAAAATATGTCATGGCTGCTGATGTGATTGATGGAAAAGAGTTTTCTGCAAGAGTACGTAGTAAAGTTGCCGAAGGTGTAGCAAAACTGGTAGATGCTCATGGCATAAAACCTGGTTTGGCGGTCGTTTTGGTGGGTGAGGATCCCGCGAGTCAGGTCTATGTCAGATCTAAAGGTAAGCAAACTGTAGAGGCTGGAATGAACTCCTATGAGCATAGATTAGATGCCTCAACATCCGAAAGTGATCTTCTCGGTCTGATTTCAAAATTGAACGATGATCCTGAAGTACATGGGATCCTCGTCCAATTGCCTCTGCCTAATCATTTAAACGAAGATTTAGTGATTAACTCCATTGCGCCTCATAAGGACGTAGATGGTTTTCATATTTCTAACGTCGGGATGCTTGGCACTGGCCAAAAATCAATGGTTCCATGCACTCCCCTGGGCTGTTTAATGATGTTGCGTGATTACCATGGTACTTTATCTGGTTTAGATGCGGTTGTGATTGGTAGATCGAATATAGTCGGTAAGCCAATGGCACAACTTTTACTAGGAGATAGCTGTACCGTAACAATTGCACACTCCAGGACCAAAGATCTACAAAGTGTTGTTAAGAGAGCTGATATTGTGGTGGCGGCTGTAGGGCGAGCTAACATGGTGCCTGGTGATTGGATTAAAGAAGGCGCTACCGTAATTGATGTCGGCATTAATCGCATTCCAAAACCAGAAGGTGGTACTCGTCTTGTAGGAGACTGCGATTATGATAGTTGCGCAGATGTAGCTGGTGCCATCACGCCTGTTCCGGGTGGAGTTGGTCCAATGACAATAGCTTGTTTATTGGCCAATACATTGACCGCGGCATGTAGGGCTAATGGAGTTGATGAACCAAAGGGTTTAACTGCCTAATAGCCTAGTACAGCCAGTCCAACGAAAACAAGGAATATGGCTACCCATTGGTTTGGTGAAACCCGCTCTTTTAGGAAAAAAGAGGCTAGTAATATTGTCACTAAGCCAAATAATGAAGAGCTTATTGACGCATATACTGGATTTTCCAGTTTACCGGAACTGATTACTAAACCATGGGCCATTGCATCAAGAAATGCCATAAGGGCAAATATTCTCCACTCTGACATGTCTGGAATTATGGGTTGTTTCAGATACTTCGCAATTAGGATTAGAGCTATTAATGCCGAAATACGATTTGGCAGTAATAGTGCATATTGATTGCTTATGTTAGAAGCGTACTGTCCGAGAGCAAAACTCATGGCAAAGCAAAAGCTTGAGACCAAAGCCCAAAAAATAGCTAATTTTTGCTCAGAAAGATCCTGATCTGTTTCTTCTTTTGAGGCTGCTACATATCCGGCGCATGAGACTATTAAAATAACCGCACCGATTTGTATCTGGCTTGGTAGGTTTCCATTTAAACTAGAAAATATCAAGGAGAATACAGGATATGATCCTACGATAGGGGCAACAAGCCTAATCGGTCCAATTATAAAGGCCTTATATAAAGCTATGCCCGCAATTGCAAAAGAAGATCCGGATAATACCGAAACCCACAAAGCAAGAAGTGGCAATTTGGAGAAATCAGCATTCAGTACTATTACTGGAGTTTGGAACAAACAACCAAAAAACAGTACAGCCGCTATAGAAGCATAAATGCCCCGAGGTTGTCTTAGAATTCTTATAATAAAATCATGAAGACCCCAGCATATAGCGGCTATTAAGCCAAATGTTAGAGAAAACATAAAAATTCACCTAGAATATAGCAATCATTGCTATTCAACAGTATGATGGTCACATCCTAAATATCTAGAGTATTTTCTTTCTCCCAAGATGAGAAATGAGACACAAAAGAATTCCACTCTTCCATCTTAAGTTTTAAGTATGCTTGTGAAAACTCTTCACCCATAGCAATTTTGAGGCCTTTGTCTTTATCATAAGCTCGAAGTGCATCTAGCATATTTAATGGTAATTTCGGAGCCCCCCTTACAGTATGGCCTTGTGCATACATATCAATATCATAACGCTTTCCTGGATCAGCTTTTGATCTTACACCAGATAAGCCAGCTGCTATTATTACTGCCTGCAATAGATAAGGATTTGTTGCTCCATCTGGTAACCTTAACTCAAAGCGACCAGGTCCTGGCACGCGAACCATGTGAGTTCTGTTGTTACCAGTCCATGTGACCGAGTTGGGTGCCCAAGTTGCTCCGGACATAGTTCTTGGAGCATTTATTCTTTTGTAGCTGTTAACTGTTGGGTTAGTGATAGCTGCTAAAGCAGAAGCATGCTTCATTATTCCGCCAAGAAAATGCCTTCCTTTTTCTGACAGACCAAGTTCTGATGTTTGACTGGCAGCACTTGGATCAGTTGCGAATACATTTGTCTTAGCTTTTGAACCAGGAGCATCCCAAACGGATATATGAGCATGACATCCGTTACCAGTTAACCCTTCAACCGGTTTGGGCATAAATGTTGCACGAAAACCATGTTTTTCTGCCACAGATTTTGTCATAAATTTAAAAAAGCTATGTTTGTCCGCCGTGGCTAAGGTATCATCAAACTCCCAATTCATTTCAAATTGGCCATTAGCGTCTTCGTGGTCATTTTGGTAGGGACCCCAGCCCAACTCTAGCATGTAGTCACAAATCTCTTTTATTACGTCATAACGGCGCATGACCGCCTGCTGGTCATAGCATGGCTTAGCCGCAGTATCGTATTCGTCGGAGATTTGAGATCCATCCGGTGACAACAAGAAAAACTCAGCCTCGATACCTGTCTTTACGTGCATGCCTTCTGCTGCTGCCTCACTAATGAGGCGTCTCAACACATTTCTAGGAGCCTGAGCGACGTCCTCACCTTCCATTACGCAATTCCCGGCTACCCAAGCTACTTCTGGTTTCCATGGAAGCTGGATTGCACTATTTGGATCTGGAACTGCAAGCATATCTGGATGCGCAGGTGTAAAATCTAGCCAGGTCGCAAAACCTGCAAAACCGGCACCGTCTTCCTGCATATCAGCAATAGCCTGTGCTGGTACCAGCTTAGCTCTCTGACCTCCGAATAAATCGGTGTACGATATCATAAAATATTTTACGCCTTTTTCTTTGGCAAATGCGGCTAAGTCTTTCGTCATTTTCTTCTCCCAATCATATTTATGTAGCGGCGAAACACTACTCAAGTAGCTTCAATACGATGTGCCAGGTTTTCCTGGGTACCAATTTGTTCCAGCAAGAGGTACTTGAGCCATGGCAGCAGCCTCCATTGTAAGAGCAACTAAATCCTCCGGCTCCAAATTATGCAAATGATTTTTTCCGCAAGCCCTCGCTATTGTTTGAGCCTCTAAAGTCATTACCTTTAAGTAATTCCTCAATTTGCGGCCTCCTTCTTTAGGGTCAAAGCGCTTCATCAAGTCGGGATCCTGAGTTGTAATACCTGCTGGGTCCATTCCCTCATGCCAATCGTCGTAAGCCCCGGCTGTCGTTCCAAGCTTGTTGTATTCTGCCTCGTGGACTGGATCATTATCTCCCAATGCAATCAAGGCAGCGGAACCAATTGCAACTGCATCTGCACCAAGAGCCATTGCTTTGGCGACATCTGCACCATTGCGGATACCGCCAGATAAAATTAATTGAACTTTTCGGTGCATTCCCAAATCTTGAAGAGCCTGTACAGCTGGGCGTACAATTGCCAGAGTTGGCTGTCCCACATGCTCAATGAAAACATCTTGAGTAGCAGCGGTTCCACCTTGCATCCCATCTAAGACGATTGCGTCTGCGCCGGCTTTGATAGCTAATGTAGTGTCATAGTATGGACGCGCGCCAGCTACTTTTACGTAAATGGGAACTTTCCATCCGGTAATTTCACGTAGCTCTAGTATTTTTATTTCCAGATCATCTGGTCCGGTCCAATCGGGATGCCTGCATGCAGAGCGTTGGTCTATTCCTTTTGGTAGATTTCGCATTTCTGCGACACGATCTGATATTTTTTGACCTAACAGCATACCACCTCCACCAGGTTTTGCTCCTTGACCAACTACTATTTCGATAGCGTCAGCCTTTCGAAGGTCGTCTGGGTTCATGCCGTAGCGTGATGGGAGGTATTGATATACAAGTTTTGTTGAGTGCCCGCGTTCTTCTGGCGTCATTCCGCCATCACCTGTAGTTGTTGAAGTTCCTGCTGCAGATGCGCCTCTACCTAAAGCCTCTTTTGCAGGTCCTGAAAGGGCACCAAAGCTCATGCCTGCTATAGTAATAGGGATTTCTAATTCAATTGGATTTTTAGCATAACGTGTTCCGATCGTTACACTTGTCTCGCATTTTTCGCGATATCCTTCCAATGGGTATCTTGAGATCGAGGCTCCAAGAAATAATAAATCGTCAAAAGTTGGGAGTTTTCTTTTCGCGCCGCCACCTCTGATGTCGTAGATACCTGTTGCAGCAGCACGCCGTATGTCACTATTGACGTCGTTTGAGAATGTAGCTGAGTATCTCGGTGTAGTGTGTGGTATGGCTGGCTTTTCCATTTTATTCATTTGTTCCACCCTCAATATGCATCTGAATTATCAATGTTAAAGTTGTACAATGTTCTTGCTGATCCGTAACGAGTAAATTCTTCGGGTTTAGCGTCACTTTCGGCCTCTGAAAGCAGTTGTTTGAGTAGCTCAATGTGTTCAGGACGCATTTCCTTCTTTTCACAATCAGCACCTAAACTTTTGACACTTCCCCGCACGAATAATTTCGCTTCGTAAAGGCTATCGCCTAGTGCATCTCCAGCGTCTCCGCAGACCACAAGATTACCTGACTGAGCCATGAACGCTGACATGTGTCCAATATTCCCATGGACAACTATGTTTATGCCTTTCATAGAAATTCCACAACGGGAAGACGCATTTCCCTTGATCACTAGCAAACCTCCATGGCCAGTCGCTCCAGCATATTGGCTGGCATCGCCCTCAATTACAACTTTGCCACTCATCATATTTTCGGCTACTCCCGGGCCCACTGAACCTTTAACATTGATTGTTGCCTGTTTATTCATTCCACCGCAGTAGTACCCTGTTGAACCGTTGATATTTACTTCTATCGGCGCGTCTATTCCAACAGCAATTGCGTGACTACCCTTTGGGTTTATTACATCCCATGCTGTTTGATTAGTGTTCTCTTTCTGGTCATGCAAAGCGCTATTTAGCTTTCGAAGTCCATTTTCTTGTAGGTCAAATTCTAACATTTTAGTGTTTCCAAAAATATACTGTTGCAGGTTCTGGTTCCCAAACGCGGGCACTATCAATTTCGGGCAAATTTACCAGAGCCCGATACTCACTACCAAACGCTACATATTGATCAGTTTCTGCCATGACTGCTGGCTTGCAGGCTATGGGATCTCTAACCACCCCAAAACCATCTTCTGTTCCAACCACAAAAGTAAAAAATCCGTCCAAATCCTCCAAAGAACTTTCTAATGCCTCACCTAGACTGGCACCGTTTTGCATTTTCCAAGTTAGATAGGCAGCTCCGACTTCTGTATCGTTCTCTGTTTCTATGTGGACACCTTCTCTCCGTAACTGTCGCCGTAACGAGTTATGGTTTGATAGAGAGCCGTTATGAACCAAACATTGATCTAGACCGGTGTTGAATGGATGAGCTCCCATGGTAGTAACAGCAGACTCTGTCGCCATTCGGGTGTGCCCGATTCCATGCCGTCCAGACATTTGTGGGATTTTAAATCTTTCAGTGACTTGCTTAGGCAAACCAACTTCCTTGTAAATCTCTAAAGATGAGCCTCGGCTCATTGTCCTAATTTCGGGATTGAAAGATGTTAAAGCCGCAGAAAATTTATCTGTTACGCTTTCATCTAATGTAACCACAGCGTGAGTGTCGTTAATTTTAATATCTAAACTACAATTTAAATGCTTGCTCAAGTAGTTCGGTAAATCTTCAAAGTCTCGGTGGGCGTTATCGGATTGTATAGTAAACTTTGCTCTACCAGCATCTTTATCAGCGTAGATGGCAATTCCTGCGCTATCGGGCCCTCTGTCGGTCATTGTGACTAACATATCGCTCAGAAGATTGCCAAGATTAGGTTCTAGACTGGCATCCTTCAAAAACAATCCTACTATACCGCACATTATTTTGCTCCATTTTTATAAAGAAGAGACTGCTCACTTTGCAGAATATTTATAGAATCCTTTATAACCATCTATATAAATTAATCAACTGGTATGAATAAAAATTTCATTTTAGTAAAATCAATATTCAATTTCTTTTGAGATTATTTTCATTAGTCTATTGTGTTTAATAAATAGCTTTCCACACTATCGTCCATTGCATCTTTCCATGGTGTATGATGCTTTGGTGCTATTGAGCCAGTAATGACAGACTTGTAAGCGTTATCCCGAAAAGTCATGATATTCTTCTTCTTGTGCCCCTTCCATTCTTTGAAAACTTTACATGCGCCCTCGACATCAAAAGATGGGTAGTCGGTTTCATCTATTAATTCCTTTACGTAGTCACCCTGATACCAAATGGCGTCATAATCATCTTGCCCTGCATCTTCATGAGCTATGCGATCGTTCACGTCTTTCAACATATCGCTATGACTCGGCAGATCGATCCTGCCCATTATAACATCCCTGGACCACCACGCCTGCGCGTCAAACATATTGAAAGTAAACCACTGATCTTGCATCCCTATGTAATGTAACCTTGGGTTATGAACATATGCGATACCTTTATACAAATCTGCAGTTGCCAATCTATTTGCTGTCACAAGTTTGAGTTTATCTTCCATGAATGGGAAGTGATGTAAGTAGCCCGTACAGAGGATAATTGCGTCAACCGTTTTTGACGATCCATCTTTGAAGTGAGCAGTTTGACCATCAACTTTTGTTAGCAAGGGGACTTCTTCCCAATTTGTTGGCCAGTCATACCCCATCGCGGCAGTTCGGTGACTAACCGTTATGGATTTCGCACCATACTTCCAGCACTGGCTACCAATATCCTCCGCGGAATAACTTGTGCCAATAATAAGGACATCCTTTCCTTGAAATTCCACCGCATCGCGGAAGTCGTGCGCATGAAGGATACGGCCTGGAAATTTATCAAACCCACCGAAGCTAGGCATGTTGGGAGTGCTAAAATGCCCTGAACACACCACCACATGATCAAAGTAATCGACATTTGTTGTTGAACTAGTCAAATCTGATGTTGTCACTGCGAAACCACTTTCAGCTTGCTCCACATTTTTCACTGAAGTGGAAAATTCAATCCAATCTCGGACTTCTGTTTTGCTGACCCGACCCTCAATGTAATCAAATAACACTGACCTGGGGGGATAGCTTGCTATTTGCTTCCCAAAATGTTCCTCGAAAGAATAGTCTGCAAATTCCAAACCCTCTTTTGGGCCATTTGACCAAAGATACCGATACATAGAGCCATGGACGGCCTCACCATATTGATCTAGGCCAGTGCGCCAGGTATAGTTCCATAGGCCACCCCAGTTATCTTGTTTTTCAAAACATTTTATCTCCGGAATTTCATATCCGCTTTCTTTTGCAGATTGAAATGCACGTAGTACAGCTAAACCCGAGGGGCCTGCGCCTATTACAGCTACTTTTTTATTCAATTTGATACCTCCAGTATATTAGCAAAATAACCGATCAATAAGTTGCTAATTTAAGAAGCACTATATCGAAAATTTTTCAACTGTCAGGAAAAAAAATTGCATTTATGGAAAAAAATACTTTATTTTTTACAACTATTAGTGTTTGAGTACAATCGTCACACTATGAGTGTGGCCATAATTTGAGCTAATAGGGAGCTGAAAATGGAAAGTCAAATTGCGGAATTAACCGCACAAATTGCTGCTTTACAAGGCAGCGCAGGCGTAACGAATACAATGTTCGCCGAAACATTTTATTATCTGACAATTCCTTTGATGATCATAATTCACGCTGGCTTTTTGGCGTATGAAATGGGTGCATCACGGGCTAAAAATGTACTTTCATCAGGCGTGAAAAACTTGCTCGCGTTTGCTTTTATGATTCCAACTTTTTACTTTTTTGGTTGGTGGGTCTATTGGGGTTTCCCAACAGGTTTAACCTTCAGCGAAGGTCCAGCAGGAATATCTGGAGCAGCGTATGCAAGTGCAATAGCATGGGGCTGGGGTGATTCTGCACAGTATATGGGTCCAAACATTGCTGATCAGGCATCAGGTGTCTTCTTCGGTGCATTCGCTATGTTTGCTGCAACAACAGCGTCTATTATGTCAGGTGCTGTAATTGAGCGGATCCAAACTGTTGGGTTTGTCATTTTGGCAGTTATCTTAGGGTCATTTGCATGGGTTGTAGCAGCCGCTTGGGGTTGGCACGCAGACGGTTGGATGGTCACGCAGTTTGGGGTCCATGATTTTGGAGCTGCTGGTCTTGTTCACGCTGTTGCAGGCTTCTTCGCACTTGGCGTGTTGATTAACTTGGGTCCACGTATTGGTAAGTTTAACGCTGATGGAACTGCAAACCACATTGCTGGTCATAATCTGCCGCTAACCGTAATTGGCCTTATGTTAATTATTGTCGGGTTTTGGGGCTTCTTGATGGCATGCGTAATTGTTCCAGGCGAAGCATGGTCCTGGTTTGGTGATAAACCTTCTACCATTTATGGAACACCTATCACGTTATCAGCTCTCGCTTTTAATATATTGATGGCAATAGCTGGAGGTATAATTGGCGCTTGGGTTATGACTAAGGATCCTTTCTGGATGATGTCCGGTGCGCTGGCTGGTATTATTTCAACGGCTTCCGGGCTAGACATCTACTATCCAGCCCTTACTTTTATCATAGCGTTTTCAGCAGGTGTAATCCTCAAATTTTGTGCTGATTGGCTTGAACGTCGGGGAATTGATGATGCGGTTGGTGCAGTTACTGTGCACGGTACAATTGGTTTGTATGGAGTTGTACTTCTTGGTATTTTTGGATCGGGTTATCCCGCTTTACAAGGTGCAGCAGGAGAAGTTCCAACGATTTCATTGATCGGACAAATTGTTGGTGCAATCGTATTTTTCCTACTTGGCTTTGTTCCAGGCTATATCTCTTCCTACATATTAAATATGCTAGGCATGCTTAGAGTTCCTGCAGGAGCAGAAGAAGCAGGTATGGATACGGTCAAAGTACCAGCACAAGGTTATCCAGAGGGCATCGCGCAATCAGCGCCGCCTGCCGAATAAATAGATAGAAAGGAAAAAAAATGTTTCCATATAGTGAAGCCTCTTGGTCTGTTGTTGATGGAGCGATGTTTATGGGATGGGGTACTGCCCTTCCAGGCATCACAACTTTGATTGCCGCGGCCATATGTGTTTTTGTTCTTGTTGTCGGACAAAGTTCAGAAGCGAGGAAATCGTCTAAATTCTAAACATTAATTTGACCGGGTTGAAATAGACCCGGTCATTTTTTTGGTTTGCCTATGAGATATAAAATCGTGATCTCATAATTTTTTAAAAAGCGATTCGAAAACTATCTTCCAGAAATCATAAAAAGTGTTTGTTGTGGCTTTTAGTGTTGCCTAACTCGCAATAAACGTACGATTCTGAAATTTATTGCATCTATTTGTATTTCCCACAGTGAAAATAAATTGAATGACAGTATAACTTTTGATATGCTTGTGAAAATTAAACAACTATGATGTATTTGGCAGGAGAAGGAGAAAAGCAATGTCTATTATTTGGAGAACATCGGCGTTAGCGCAGCGTCACGCAGAAATCGGTGGTGAGCTTGAAGATTGGAATGGCATGGGCACAGCCTGGTTTTATGATCATACGCCAGAGCGGGCCAAGGCAGATTACGAAGCTATAAGAACTAAAGCAGGTCTAATGGATGTTTCTGGTCTAAAAAAAGTGCATGTCGTAGGAGAGCATGCGGCTCAGGTAATAGATCGCGTTACAACACGTAATGTAGAAAAAATTATGCCTGGCCGTTCAACTTATGCTTGTATGTTAAATGATCAAGGTAAGTTTATCGATGACTGCGTCATATATCGAGTATCAGTAAATTCATGGATGGTGGTACATGGGACTGGAACTGGTATGGAGCAATTATCAACTGTTGCTGCATCAAAAAACTGTGCAGTAATTTTTGATGACGACCTTCATGATATGTCTCTTCAAGGTCCAGTTGCTGTTGATTTTCTTCAAAAGCATGTTCCAGGTATAAGAGATCTTGCTTATTTTGGTATTATGCAGACTAAGCTTTTTGGGTGCCCAGTAATGATTTCTCGAACTGGATACACTGGCGAACGAGGTTATGAGATATTTTGTGGGTCAAAGAACGCCATTCATTTATGGGATAGTATCCTTAGCGAAGGCGCAAGCATGGGTATTGTGCCTGTGCAATTTTCAACTTTAGATCTTTTGAGAACAGAGAGTTATTTATTATTTTATCCAGGTGATAATTCAGAAACTTATCCATTCGACGATGAGACGTGTGGTGATACGCTTTGGGAACTTGGGCTCGAATTCACTGTATCTCCTGGTAAGACCGGCTTCATTGGCGCTGAAAACCACTATGCATCAGAGGGAAAAGAACGCTTCAAGATATTTGGTGTGAAATTAGACGGGAAGACGCCAGCAGATGAAGGTGCGGATCTCTTGAAAGATGGTGAGAAAGTCGGGGTTGTGACCTTTGGAATGTGCTCCGAGGTAAACAACCACAATGTAGGCATAGCTAGAATGCCGGTTGATTGTGCTACACCGGGTAGAAAGTTAACGGTTCGTAACGGAGATGGAACAGAAATTTCCTGTACTGCCTCCGAAATGCCCTTTTACGATGAGGATAAGTCAATTCGATCAGCTAAAGGTTGATATTAGGGCGCTGCTTGCAGCGCCCTAATAAACTGCGTTAGGAAGGTTTTTTATGTCAAAATTTTTATTCCCACCTAGCATACCTAGCCGCCCAACCTACGGCGTGCTTGAGAGGCGTGATGGCATATTCCATATAATAATTGCCGAAGATGAGGGTGCGGAAGCCATAATAGATTTTGTGGGATCTGATAAGAAATTTTTGAACAAGGCTCATATTATATTCGTTGCAACCAAAAGTGGTGAGAAATATGTTTCAAGGTTAAAATTACTTAAATCGGCGCAATTTTATGTTGGGCCAAGTTATTCAGCTTCAGTGCAACGGCTGCAAAAAGTTTTAGAGGCTGCCAAAATGGGTTCACAATTCTATTTGACTGGCACAGAGGGATTCATGGGGCAGGCACAAAATGAGATTATGAAAGCTGGGTTCCCTCATACAGCCATACAGACTGAGCATAGAGGTTCTGTTGCTCGAAGAATGCAATGTGTACATTGCAAAGGTATAACTGAAGATGTTATTACAGACCCCTTTGTATGCGGTCATTGCGGACTAAACCTGTTTGTTCGTGATCATTATTCTCGGAGGCTTGCTGCGTATCAAGGCGTACGAGTTGACGCTGAAGATTTTGGTAACGTTCCAGAGCCAGTGGAGTTGTATACATGACAGCTGCACCTCAAAAAGTAGAACCGGGTGTGGACATAATTCCAGCTCTTGTAGATAAAATCACGAAAGTTAATGAACTTGTGACCCGCTTTGAGTTCAAGCGCATAGACGGCAAAGATTTTCCTGTATTTTCCGCAGGATCTCACACCGTAATTGAGATGAAAGATGGCGATCGAACAATTCGCAATCCATATTCTTTGATGAGTGATCCTGAAGATGGTTCTAAATATGCGATTTCTGTTAGGAGAGATGATGTTGGGCGGGGTGGATCTTTATTTCTGCATAAAAAAATAAAAGTTGGAGATAAAGTCAATTTAACCTATCCACTGAATCTTTTTTCACTTGATCTTCGAGCACGAAAACATCTCTTCTTTGCAGGTGGTATTGGGATTACACCATTTCTTTCAATGATCATGCAGCTAGAATCCTTGGTTGGTTCTTGGGAACTACATTACGCAACTCAAACTGAGGAGTTGGCATCTTATGGTGAAGAGCTAAAAAACAAATATCCGAAAAAAGTAAATCAGTATTTTGATAATGCGGGTCAAGCTATCCTGCTACAGAAGTTATTGACTACACAGCCAATTGGAACACACATTTATGTTTGTGGTCCAGCAGGAATGATTAAATGGGTAACATCAACCGCTAAAAATGTTGGGTGGCCGGATGCAAATGTACATTCTGAAGAATTCCTGGCCCCTAAACCCGGTAAATCTTTCCAAGTTCGTCTTTGCAAATCAGATTTAACAATTGAAGTTGGTGAAAACGAAAGTTTGTTAGAGGCAATGGAGCGAGAAGGCGTAAACGCACCTTTTTCCTGCAGGGGTGGTGCTTGCGGCCAGTGTGAGACTGAAATTGTTGAGCTAGATGGTGAAATCATCCACAGAGACCACTGGTTGGACCCCGAAGAGCAAGACAGTGGTACGAAAATCATGCCATGTGTCAGTAGATTTTTAGGTAATTCGCTGGTCATCGATCGCTAAGTGAGGGAAATATGACGATACAATTCAATAATGAAACATTTCGAGATGATTATTCGTTTTGGAACTCTGATTGGGCAATAAAGAGATTTCCCTTTCCATTTCATCAAGATAGTTACATGTACGCCGTTAACATGGAGATGCACAAAGGTGGCCCAGCCGGCTCAGTTTATGAGAAGCGCTTTGATGTTGATGAGCACTATGTATCGGAAATGAAAGATAGAGCTCTGGTGTTAGATGAGGATCCTTTGAGGTGCCAGTCATTACCCCATATGACGCTAGCAGGATGGGATTTACTTGAACTTATAATGGTTAGTAAGTCCGAAGATTATCCAGACCTCTTTGAATTGCACCGTGATGGCTCAATTTGGCGCTGGATAAACAAACCCATGGATATTGATGATACGTTTACTTTCATGGATGAAACTACACTTCCGTACGGTCCTATGGAGTACATTACGAGGCAGGCACAGGGCGACTATGTTATTCTAGACCAAAGAGATGAAATGCTTTGGATGGATGCTGGTATGGTAACTACACAAGCAGATTGGTCGTTAGACTTTGATATTGGTATGAACTTTTTTGAGTGGCACGCACCAGTGCCCTTGGCGCATGAAATGGGCATATTTAAACGTGCATTGAAATTTTTATTGAATGTGAAACAAAGCGCACCTGCTAGACGCTTGAATTGGACAATGACGGTCAATCCATTACTTGATTCAAGTCCAGAAAATTATGACAAGTGGGGTATACAAAAAACAACCCTTACACCTGAAAATATTGGTTCTAAACAGCATTTGAGAGTTGAATTGCAAACCTTCTTTAGGTTGCCTAGATCTAACGCTCTAGTTTTCCCAATTCGGTGCTACTTAATCTCTTTCCAAGACTTGGTAACGATACCAAAGTGGGGTAGGCGCCTACACCGGGTTGTCCGTGACCTTCCTGTTGAGCTTGCAACCTATAAGGGGTTTATTGATAATCGACCATTAATGTTGGAGTATCTCGAAAAATTTGATGATGGTCTCTCGACAAGTCCTGGAGTTTGGCCCGATCGTGACACTGAGCCACCTTTAAAAAATCAAAAATAACAAACTAACCACTTTTCCTAATCATTTATCCAGTGGATACGAAATTATTGAAAGAAAGCGGGCCGGTAACTTTTCTAGGACTTCTGGTCCATGGGGAGAGTTAGCATCAAAAAATAAGGTGTCCCCCGGACGAAGTGAGTATAGACCATCGCCATGACGATATGTGACCTCGCCTTCCAACATGTAAATTGTTTCGATACCCCCATGTTGAAAGGTTTGAAACGTATCTGTTTCGCTTGTCAGCTCGATTAGGTAGGGCTCGACAATTACACCACTATCATTTGATCCTAAATGTCCGAGTAAGTTATATTGATGACCTGCTCTTGTCCCCTGTCCCTCAACCTCTACACCCTCGTTTGCCTTGGTATGAACACACACCCTTTTTTCCTCAAATTGTTTAAAGAAAGAAGTTAGTGGTATCGAGAGGGCATTTGATAATGTCTGTAAAGTAGAGAGCGAAGGAGAAGTATTTCCGTTCTCAATTTTTGATAGCATGCCAGTTGAAAGTCCGGTCATTTTAGATAGGTCAGAGACAGTTATCTCCATTTGCTTTCGGTAAATTCTTATCTGTCTTCCGATCGCAACTTCTAGAACATTCTCTCTATATTCGCTTAGTGAATGAGGGTTTTGTTTAGATACAGAATTTATTTCTACCTTTGGCATAACGGCCTCTTTATTTTTTACTGATCATACCGAAGATTATTTTAATTGTACAAAGTTAAATTAGCTAAACCCTCTTATTTACTGGTAATAATTTTTGGCTTCGTCACGTCAATATTATGAGTCTCTATTTTTAATTAGCATTAAACTGAAATAAAGCCTGCCCATCAATTTTGTAGCTATTTATCATGATTTCAGCAGTCTTGGACGTAAGCCAATTTTCAAGTTTTTTGGTCCATTTATACTTTACATGTTTATGACGAATTGGATTGATTGGAATGAAGGAATATTGGTTGAACAAGAGTTTATCGCCTTGGAACAAAATCTCTAAATCAGATTTATTTTTAAAATTTAACCAGCTGGCTCTATCCGTAAGAATGTAGGCGCCCAGACTTGCTCCTATATTTAATGAGGCCCCCATTCCTGATCCCACAGATTTGTACCAATCTCCAAAATCGTCTGGATTAAAATTACTAGATTTCCACAACGTAAGCTCCATTTTGTGCGTTCCACTATCGTCGCCTCTACTTATAAATGTGGCCGATGTCCTGTTAATGGATCCAAAAGCTTCTTGTACGCTTTCTGAACTTCTAACATTTGCGGGATCCCATCGAGGTCCAATTATAACATAGTCATTGTACATGATCTCTCGCCTATGGCTGCCATATCCACTAGCGATGAAGCTTTCTTCCGCTATTGGGGAGTGCACTAAAATTGCGTCCACATCACCTGCAGCACCAAGGCGCATTGCTTGGCCTGTTCCGACAACGAGTAATTTGATGTTTAACCCGGTGTCAGACTTAATTTGGGGAAGCAATATATCGCTTAAACCAGAATTATTAAATGACGTGGTCACAGCGAGCTTAACACTGTCCGAAAATGATGTGGTTGCGCAAAAAAAAGGAAAAGTTATTAGCAGTAGCTTAAAAAGTTTTATCATTCGACTATATCGCCAGCTATAAACTTTCTGGCATTATTGGATATGGGTTCACGAAAGAATATTTGAGCTGGTTGAGTGCTTTCTAACTTTCCTTTGTTTAGAAAGAGTATATTTTTTGCCAAGCGCTTTGCTTGCCCGATGTCATGCGTTGACATCATGATTGTTGTTCCATTTTCAGCGGAATTTTGAAGCAATTTCTCTATCTCA
Source organism: uncultured Rhodobacterales bacterium (assembly GCA_963999845.1). Taxonomy (GTDB): domain Bacteria; phylum Pseudomonadota; class Alphaproteobacteria; order Rhodobacterales; family Rhodobacteraceae; genus Salinivivens. The sequence continues at coordinate 33,328 of CAXEVV010000011.1, forward strand.
AGGGTTGTTTTGCCATCCAAGGAGGCTGTCGGTTCATCTAAAAATAGCATCTCTGGCTTTGTAATTAGCGCTCGAGCTAAAGCTAGTTTTTGCTTTTCTCCTCCTGAAAGTCTAGTTGCCGCAACATGTATCACCTCTTTCAAAGAGATCCTTGATAGCCATTCATCTGCTAATCTATTTATTTCTGCCTTTGGGGTTTTGCAGAGTGTAAGTGGATATGTTAAGTTTTCAAAAACGCTCCTTCGTAACATGACAGGGCTTTGGAAAACAAACATTTGCTTTGCCATACTTTCACTTTTCGGGCATGACCATGATACGGCACCGTGTTTTATTTTTATTATGCCGTGCAGGCTCTTTAGAAGAGTTGTTTTGCCAGACCCATTAGGCCCTAAAATTACTGCTATATCTCCTTTGACAAGTTTTAGACCAATTGGGCCAAGAATACGCTGACCCTTGAATTCTACCACTAAATTTTCTGCTATTAGGGGAAACATTACCAACGGCCTTCGCTTTCTGTTTTACTGAGCCAATGTGTTCCTAAGTTTAACGCGACAGCAATTAAAATAAGAACAAAGCCTAAAGCGAGTGCTAAAGCAAAGTCACCTTTAGATGTCTCAAGCGCGATTGCGGTTGTAAGCACACGGGTTGCATTGTCTATATTACCGCCTACTATCATTATAGCGCCTACTTCTCCGATGGCTCTTCCAAAGCCTGCAAGAGAAGCAGTCAAAAGTGCTCTGCGCGCGTCCCATAGCAATGTCTTAATTCGTTGAGAGTGGGAGGTATTCATAGAAATAAGCAAGTCGTGATATTCTGACCATAATTCTCGCAAAGATTGATGCGCAATTGATGTAATCAGTGGTGTGATAATAATCGTCTGTGCGATTACCATTGCGGTAGTTGTGTAGAGTAAGTCCAAAACACCAAAGGGTCCAGAACGGGATAAAAGTATATAGACCAGCAGTCCAACTACTACGGGTGGAAGTCCCATAAGTGCGTTTAGCAATGCTATAATGGTACGTCGGAATTTAAATCGTTTCACAGCTAATACAGCCGCAAATGGTAAAGCAATTATAGCACTTATAGCTAAGGCTGATAATGTAACTTTGAGTGATCTTACAGAAATTTCAATTAAATCTGGGTTTAACGTATAAACTAGTTGCAGAGCTTGAATTATACCTTCCCATATATCATGCATTGATGTTTCCATGTGCTTCGCTAATTGATGCTTCTATAGCAAAAGTGCTGGTGGGACTAAGACAGTCATCGTTCACATTATACATTGTAGAATAGTGTTTGACCCTCTGAATTATCTTGCCTTTCACAGTAAAGGTCTCAGTCGGTACTTCCTCTAACTTATTTTCATACGTTGATTGAGAAAATATTAGCAACATTTTAGGCTTGCCCGTTTTCAATTAAGGTTTTTGCTAATTCTTTGAAAACAGTTGCTTGTGGGCAGTCTGGAGAAGATACGACTATTGGAACGCCTCCATCGGATGCAACTCTTATATCAATGTGTAGTGGTATTTCCGCAAGTATCGGGACACCAATTTTTTCTGCCTCATTGCGTACACCACCATTGCTAAAAATGTGTTCTTCATGACCACATTTAGAGCAGACGTGGGTAGACATATTCTCAATCATGCCATGAATTGGCACATTAAGTTGGTTAAACATATCTATGCCTTTCCTAGCATCAATAAGTGCCACATCTTGAGGAGTTGAAACTATGATCGCTCCGCTAACCTCTGTTTTTTGTGCCAGGGACATTTGGACATCCCCTGTCCCCGGTGGCAGATCTACAATCAGGATATCCAAAACTCCCCATTGAACTTGCATCAGCATTTGCTGAAGTGCGCCCATTAACATTGGGCCGCGCCATACAACTGCTTTGCCTTCATCAGTCATAAGACCTATGGACATCATTGTTACTCCATGATTTTGGAGCGGTATAATACTTTTGCCATCGGGACTGGAGGGCCTCCCTGAAACCCCAAGCATTCTTGGCTGCGACGGTCCATAAACATCAGCATCCAAAAGTCCCACACGCCTACCTTGTGCAGCTAATGCACATGCCAAATTAGAACTAACAGTCGATTTTCCAACGCCGCCTTTGCCAGAAGCGACTGCGACAACGCGGTTCACTCCAGGTATTGTCTTTGGCCCTTTGGGTTCAGATTTTTGACTTGGTTTTAAATCAGGAGGCGCTTTTTGCGAAGCATGGGCAGTGAGAACAATTGAAACTTCTTTCGCACCTAGTTTTTTTACCAATGCTTCTGATGCTGCCTTAACTTGTGAGTACTCTTTGGACAATGATTGATCAATTTCTAGGACAAAACTTACGTTATTTCCGTCTACGTTCAACGCTCGCACTTCTCCACCAGTGACAATATCGTTTCCGTTTGGTCCAATAATAGTTTTTAATGCCTCAATGACACTTTCCTTAGTTAGGGCCAATTATTATTCTCCAATTTTTATGATGCCTGACACCGAATGTTCCATGGCAACATCTTCAATAGTTATTTTTGCATGGACTTTGTATTCGCCATTATTTGCCTCTCGTAAGGCATCTTCTATCGCTTTTTGAGAAGTTACTCCAACCTGCTTCAAAAATTTACGCATTGACATGTTAAAACCATCATCCATCGTCTTCTCCTCTTAAAATCATGTTTCTACAAAATATTAATTTCTACAGCAGCTGTTTTTAGCTATTTATTGTTTTCAAGCGATCATTCAGATATATATGCTCTCTTATTTAGCTGGTGACAAGTCTGATGCAGGTAAACTTTTAAGAGCATATTGTCACTATTGCCGGGTCAAACATATCATTTGATATGTCATTTCGACTGCATTACTGAGCCTAAACTATTAGAACAATTTCGGTATATTTAGTGTTATGACACTTTGTACTTTGCAAGCCTACCTGTTATTATAAAATAGTCAGTATTTAGGCCTTAAACTGTTTTCGGGGTCCACCACACAGGGGCAAAATTAAGTGCATTTGAATTAAATATTTAACATTAAGGTAGAAGCCGTACCGCGTCTTCGAGTCGATCGTCACCCCAAAAAATTTCGTTGGAAAAGGAAAAACTTGGTACCCCAAAAATTCCAAATTTTAACGCTCTTTGTGTATTTTCGATGTACCGATCTCCCATGGAGTCTGACTTATGAATTATTTCCTCTTGATCCACTCTTAACTTGTCAAGCACCACTTTCAGATTTCTTTCTGAACCCGCTTCGTTACCCCTTAAAAACCATTCTTCGTAAGTGTACTTGAAATAATCCAAGTATAGCCCTTGATCGTTCATGACTATCCCTACTAGATTTGCTCGATCAAATTCCACAAGTGGATAAGGTGCAGGAACGATTGGAACTGGTATTCCATATATTTTTGCTCTTCTCTCTATATCTTTCCACATATAATCTACTTTTGTTTTCTTTGATGGAGGAAACGGGATATTGTCCATACTTTTCATTATTTGTCTGATGCTGATCGGTACTATTGTAAGGTTAATATCTTCTTTTAGGCATACTTCTTTTAACCTCATAGCTGTTAAATACGAGTATGTGCTTCCAATCGATAACCAAGCTGTTAATTCTCTAGCCATATAAATCCCCTACCAATTTTGATAAAACACATACTACAAGTATTTTAAAAATAAATTTATACACAACTCAGAAATATATCTAATTGTGGTACAATCATCGACAACTTACAACGGAGCCTCTTAAATTTTGGTCACATCTTTAGGTGTTAGTTCGAATTTATACTACATTTATTAGTATTATCTAAATTTGGAATAGTTTTGACATAAAGCGCTATATATAGTAAAATATACTCGCAACCTGGTTTAGTTGTATCGGCGAGATCGTTTGGTATTCCTCTTCCCATCAGGCGATCTCGCCTAATTTCTGTAAAAAATACTTTTTCTGTATAGCTGGTTTTGGACTGGTTGTATTATCCAGATAGAGCTTATAAATCTTTCAAACACAATATTTTGGCTTCTGCGGGGATTATTATGTCTAGAAGAGTAATTATAAAAGAATTTGGTGGTTCTGAAAAATTAGAGCTATCTGACTTGATTTTAGGAGTTCCAAATAAAGATGAGGTAACTGTAGAGCATAAGGCAATAGGCTTGAATTATATTGATGTTTACCAGCGTACCGGGCTTTATCCACTTGAGTTACCCACTGCGTTGGGCGTAGAGGCATCAGGTGTTGTGACCCAAGTTGGCGATAGTGTGACCCACTTACACGTTGGTGATAGGGTTGCATATGCTTGTGCACAGCCTGGATCATATTGTGATGTGCGAAACTTGCCGGCTGACCAAGTTTGTAAACTTCCTGATGACGTAAGTTATAAAATCGGCGCTGCTGCTATGTTGAAGGGACTGACTGTTCAATATTTATTTCATCGAACAACCCCATTAAGCCGTGGAGACACCGTATTGTTTCACGCTGCTGCAGGTGGGGTTGGGTTGATTGCTTGCCAGTGGGCAAAATCAGAAGGGATTAATTTAATTGGAACTGCTGGTTCAGATGAAAAGTGCAAACTTGCTCTGCAAAATGGTGCTATCCATTGTATCAATTACAAAAGCCAAAATTTTGTAAAGGAGGTGAAAGAACTTACTGATGGAATGGGTGTGGAGGCTGTTATGGATTCAGTAGGTGCATCTACATTTACTGACTCTTTGGATTGTTTAAAGTCTTTAGGCATGATGATAAGCTTTGGTAACGCGAGTGGTAAAGTGCCGCCATTTGACATTGGCCAACTAGCGGCAAAAGGATCACTGAAAGTCACCAGGCCAACTATATTTTCACATATTGCCAAACGTGATGCCTGTCAGCTGATGGCAGATCAGCTGTTTGAAAAGGTCAGTGCCGGCATCGTAAAATTAAGAATTGGTCAGGAACTACCTCTATCGGATGTTGCGAAGGCTCACGATATGCTAGAAGCAAGGGAGACAACGGGTTCCACCATTTTAACTCTATAGATTATGTCAAATAGATTAATGTTCATTTAATTTGCTGCTGATGTCCGATTTGGTTGCAAATATGTCCGATTTGTAAATTGAAATTGAAATTCTTTTAGTCACATATGGGGCGTAGGAGTTTTGCAATGAAATATTCTGGGTTTAGAGTTATAAAGGAAGCATTAACGGGTCATCGGGGGTGGGGTCCAGCTTGGCGTTCTCCTGAACCAAGTAGTGAATATGACTATGTTGTAATTGGCGGCGGCGGTCATGGTTTAGCGACCGCCTATTACCTGGCTAAAGAATTCAAAAAATCTAGGATAGCGGTTCTTGAAAAAGGTTGGATAGGCGGGGGCAATGTTGGACGAAATACAACAATAATTCGCTCGAACTATCTGCTGGATGGAAACGAACCATTCTACGAATTTTCTCTAAAGTTGTGGGAAGGTTTGGAAAAGGAACTTAATTACAATGCCATGGTATCTCAGCGAGGGATACTTAACCTTATTCACAGTGATGCTCAAAGGGATGCTTTTGTTCGGAGAGGTAACGCTATGCTTCTCAATGGCGCTGATGCAGATTTGCTCTCTAAGGAGCAAATTCAAAAGCGGTATCCATTTTTAAATACTGAGAATGTCCGTTTTCCGATAAAAGGAGGTTTAGCGCAGCATAGGGGTGGTACGGTGCGCCATGATGCAGTTGCCTGGGGATACGCAAGGGCGGCAGACTCATGCGGTGTGGATATAATACAAAATTGTGAAGTCACTGGATTTAAAATTGAGAAGGGTTCTTGCGTTGGTGTAGACACAACAAAAGGCTTTATTAAGGCAAAAAAGGTAGGCGCTTGCGTTGCTGGCTCATCCAGTCGCTTGATGCAATTGGCTGGCATGCGTTTGCCCATAGAGAGCCACGTTTTACAAGCCTTTGTTTCAGAAGGTTTGAAACCTCTCTTGCCAGGGGTAATTACTTTTGGAGCTGGCCATTTTTATTGTAGTCAGTCGGATAAGGGGGGGCTTGTCTTTGGTGGAGATCTCGATGGGTACAACTCGTATGCGCAGAGAGGAAATTTACCAGTAGTTGAAGATGTTTGTGAGGGCGGAATGGCTATATTTCCAATGCTTGGTCGAGTCCGTTTGCTCCGGATGTGGGGCGGTATCATGGATATGTCGATGGACGGTTCGCCTATAATAGATAAAACTGATGTTTCTGGCCTGTATTTTAACGGTGGGTGGTGCTATGGCGGTTTCAAAGCTACGCCAGCGTCAGGATGGGTTTATGCGCATCTTTTGGCTACTGGAGAGCCTCATAAAACAGCACGCGCTTTTCGTTTCGATAGATTTTCTAAAGGATTTATGATCGACGAAAAAGGCATGGGTAACCAACCAAATTTGCACTAGGAGGTTTTATGATTATCAATCATCCATTATTAGGACCGCGTGACAGCTCCGAATTTGTGTATTTAGGAGATGCAAACTTGATCAATCGTCCAGATTGGCAAGAGGATACCGCAGTGCAGCATTTTGTCGAATATGGGTATCTGCGGGATAATATCGCTGGGATACATCGTGAATTATGGTTTCACGAATATGGTGATAGATCCTGGTTGGTGGTCACTAGGGATACCTTAAGTCATGAAATAAAAGAAGTTAGATTGGCCAGTGATGTGGCCATTGAAGAGGGCCGCTAGCATGGCACAGAAAAACAGATTAAAAGGTGGCTTAATAAATAGAGATAGCACTCGAGATTTTGTATTTAATGGGCAAACCATGCAAGGTTTTGAAGGTGATACACTTGCGTCCGCATTACTTGCAAATGATATTCGGCTAGTCGGTCGCTCGTTCAAATATCACAGGCCAAGAGGAGTTCTATCCGCAGGTTCGGAGGAACCAAATGCAATTGTAGAGCTAAGAAGTGGAAACCGTAAAGAGCCTAATTCGCGTACAACTACAACCGAACTTTATGATGGACTTGTTGCTAATGCCCAAAACTGTTGGCCATCTCTAAATTTTGACTTTTTAGGAGTAAATGACCTCTTCGCTCCCTTTTTGACTGCAGGATTTTACTATAAAACATTCATGTGGCCCTCTATTTTTTGGGAAAAGGTATATGAGCCAATAATTCGGCGTGCCGCAGGTTTGGGGTCTGCATCTTTAGAACCAGATCCAGACTGTTACGATAAAGGTTTTCTTCATGCAGATCTTTTGGTCATTGGTGCTGGTCCGGCTGGCTTGGCAGCGGCACTTTTAGCGGCAAAGTCAGGTGTTCGAGTAATTATTGCTGATGAAGACTTTGTTACTGGCGGCAGACTTAATGCTGAGAATTACGTAGTCGACGAAAAGCCGGGTAGCAAATGGGCAAAGGAGATTACGGAAGAGTTAGGTACTTTCAATAATGTTAGAATTCTGACTCGAACAACAATTATTGGTGCATTTGATCATGGTATCTACGGAGCAGTTGAGCGTGTTTCTGATCATTTTAAGACCCCTTATCCTGGGAAACCTAGGCAAATTCTTTGGCGTATTTATTCTAAGCAAGCCATCCTCTGTGCTGGCGCTACAGAAAGGCCAATAGTTTTTGAGAATAATGATCGGCCTGGTATTATGCTAGCGGGTGCAGTTAGAAACTACGTTAATAGGTGGGCGGTCACTCCAAGTCAGAATGTGGCGATTTTTACAAATAATAATGATGGTCATCAGACTGCGCGCGCTCTGCTCAATAAAGGCGTAAATGTTGCGGCTGTCATTGATACGAGAAAGCAAAAAGTAAGTTCCCCGGATTATGAAACATTTTCTAATGCTGTCGTTTCGAATACTAGTGGCCGGCTAGGTCTGGTAAGTATTATTGTTAGACACGAAGATGGGTCGCAGCGGACTGTAAAATGTGGCGCTTTGGGTGTTTCGGGTGGATGGAACCCTAATATTCATCTTAGTAGTCACCATCGTGGGCGCCCAATTTGGAAAGAAAGCATTCAGTCATTTATCCCAGATGATAATTGTCCTAGTGGTATGCTCGTAGCAGGGGCTGCAAAAGGGTTCATGGAATTACAGGATGTTATGCAGTCGGGACACGATGCTTCCGCACAGGCACTTAATAATCTATCCATTGATCCGAAAGGTATTAATTTACCAAAAGTTCAAGATGATGTGAAATTTTCTATAGAACCCTTTTGGATTGTGAAGGGCACTTCCCGTGGTTGGGTTGATCAGCAAAATGATGTCACTGCAAAAGATATAAAGTTAGCAAAGCAGGAAAATTTTACCTCGGTCGAGCATTTAAAGCGATATACGACTTTAGGGATGGCGACTGATCAGGGAAAAACGGCAAATATATCCGGTCTGGCAATAATGGCCAATTTACTGGGCAAGCCAATTCCAGAAGTTGGAACAACAATATATAGGCCACCATACACACCAACAGCGATTGGTGCCTTTGCTGGTAGATCCCGTGATAAGGACTTTCGGCCAATCAGGAAAACCCCAAGTCACCTTTGGGCAGAAGAAAAAGGCGCTGTTTTTGTTGAAGTAGGAATGTGGATGCGTGCCCAATGGTTTCCAGAAAAGGGTGAAACTCATTGGCGGCAATCGGTAGACCGTGAGGTTCTCAGTACACGGAAATCTGTTGGAGTATGCGATGTCACAACCCTAGGAAAAGTAGATGTTCAAGGAAAAGATGCCTCAAGTTTTCTTAATTTCATTTATTGTAATGGCTTTGCGAAATTACCTATTGGAAAAACGCGTTATGGCTTGATGTTGAGAGAAGATGGTATTGCCATGGATGATGGAACCGCCGCACGTCTGGGTGAAAATCATTTTGTAGTAACAACCACAACTGCAAATGCTGTTTCAGTTTATCGGCACATGGAATTTGTAAGGCAATGTTTATTCCCGAAAATGGACGTACAGCTAATTTCTACAACTGAGGCCTGGGCTCAGTTTGCTGTAGCGGGGCCCAATAGCCGTAATGTATTAAGGAAAATTGTAGACAAAGACTTTGATATCTCAAATGATGGATTTCCATTTATGGCCTGCGGCCAGGTTACCGTTTGTGGCGGTCTTAGAGCCAGGCTTTTTAGAATTTCCTTTTCGGGAGAGCTAGCCTATGAATTAGCAGTTCCAACTCGTTATGGTGATGCGTTAATTCGTGAAATAATGCAGGCTGGGAAAGAATTTGATATAGTGCCATATGGCACTGAGGCTCTTGGAGTTATGCGAATTGAGAAAGGGCATGCAGCAGGTAATGAACTCAATGGAACCACTTCTGCTCTAAATTTAGGAATGGGTAGAATGGTTTCAAAAAAGAAGGACAGTGTCGGATCCATTTTGTCAGAACGTGAAGGTCTTAACACGCAAGATGCTCTTAAATTGGTTGGATTTATGCCAGTCAATACCGATGATCCAGTTCCGGCAGGGGCGCATTTAATGAGTGCTGGCAGTCCGGTGGACGCAAAGCATGATCAGGGATATATAACATCCGCATGCTTTTCACCAAATTTAAATTGCCATATTGGACTGGGGTTTTTGAAGTCCGGCGATGCTCGAATTGGAGAAGTCGTTCGTCTTGTTAGCCCACTTACTGGCCAAGATCATAAGGTTGAGGTTGTCAGTGCTCATTTTGTTGATCCAGACGGGGAGAGATTACGTGCATAGACTAAATCCTATCTCACCATTAGGGACTAAACAGCCAATTAAGAAAGAATTTGGTCCATATACTATTGAAGAAGTGAACTCTAACGCGTTAGCATCCTATTCTTTTAGAAAAGGCGCCGAGCGTGATGCAAAGAACAATATAGAGCAGTTTATGGAGGAGTCACTTCCAGATGTTATGAGTTGTCAATTTGGGAAGATATCTTCATTTTGGATAGGTCCATCTCAATGGTTGATTGAAGCTCCTGTGGATATGTATGAAGATTTGGCGGGTGAGCTGACGAAAATTTCTAATAGTACGGCATCTATAACTGAGCAAACAGATGCTTGGTGTAGATTTGACTTGATTGGTTCTAACCTTGCCGAACCTCTATCTTTGCTATGTAATGTCGACGTGCCTTCGTTCAAAGGTGGAGAAGTTACGCGCTGTCAAATGGATCATATGGGATGTTTTCTTATTTGCCGTGATTTGACTAATATTACTATTTTGGGTCCAAGGTCGGCAGCTGGTTCATTATATCATGCAGTAACAGCGGCGTTGGACGCAGTGGTTTAACTAGCTTGCAGGTATTGGAGAGTTATCATTCACTCGAAATAGATTTACCCGTTGTCGCTCTTCTTCAGGCGAAAGTGAGAACAAATCAGTGTAATGATAGCGCAAGTTTGACGCGCTTGAAAACCCAACTGATAAAGCGATTTTGTCAATCTTTTCATTGGTATATAATACCATCTGCCGTGCAGCATTTACCCTAAGTTTGCGAAAATATTTTCGAGGGCTTTCACCTGTCGACTCTTTAAAGATCCTAGACAAATGTCTAGATGTAATTCCAATTTCACTAGCAATATCATTTACTTGGATTGGGTAGCTAATTTGTTTATTTACTAATGAAATTGCCTTTCTAGCTATTTCAGGCATTTCATCTAATCCTTCGAGTTCATTTAAACTGGGTATGACTTGTTTTACATCTTGGTTTCTTATTATGGGGTGTTGAAACCAGCAAGCAACCTCTGCAGTTATACTTGATCCTAGCTTAGAATTTATCAACAATAGTGCGAGATCGAATGCCGCAGCCGCTCCGGAGGCAGTAATAATATTCTTGTCCGTTTCAATGACTTGCTCAGACGAAATGTTATTTGGAAATTGGCTTGAGAAAGCAGCGGCATAACACCAATGCACGGAATAGCTAATGTTTGGGCGAACTTTGGCTTTAGCTAACAAAAAAACACCTCCCGAGACAGCTCCTACCGTACAACCATGTCTTTCTAATTTTCTTAAGACACCAACAGTTCTGCTATTCATAAATTCCGCATTTGGAGGTGAAAGTAGTATTAAAGCATCTAACTTCTCTACTTCTTCAATGCTACCGTCAGTTTCAAATGCTACGTTCGCACTTGCTTTCACTTTATCAGCGTCTTCAGAAAATAATTTCCACTCGAAACTATTTGTGTTCGAGATTTCGTTTGAAGCTCTCAAAGGTTCTATCATTGAGGTCAGACAAGCCATAGGAAAGCCATCAAAAATTAAGAAACCTATAAGATAACTATTTTTGTTCAATTTAATTAGCCAGTATCTATTAGTAATCTAGTCAAATTACATAGTTTGCTTTTTGTTTTTTTTCAAATAGTGATTGGTCGAAATTTAATTCTGGCGAGACGTTCCAAGCTGTCCAAAAATTTCGATCTGTCATTTTTGCTAAATGCTGAGCCACCACTTTGACGAAAGGGGTCAGCCGCCCTAATATCGTACATCAAATCACGCATTGCCAAAATCTCTCCAATATTTTTACTGTTCAATATCTCTCCATTCGGTTTAATTACTCTGGCCCCTTTCTCAATTACGTTGGCAGCTAACACAATATCAGATGTCACAACAATATCGTTCTCACTCATATTTTCAGAGATCCAGATATCCGCAGCGTCGGATTCTTTACTAACAACCACCAGATTAAGAAGAGGGTTTTGAGAGGGGCGAATGCCACCATTACTCACAATATAAGTTTTGATTTTATGTCGGTTAGCCACCCGCTCTACTTCTTCCTTTACTGGGCAAGCATCAGCATCAACAAAGATACTAATTAAGTTGGTGCTCATTTGGATCTTTCATGCTCATATTAGTTCTTCAAAAATTTTACTTTAAGCTTGATTTGGAAAATAGTCTTCGCAAGTTCCTTCGCGATAAACATCTGCCGTACAGCAATGTAATCCTCCGCCAAAGGCATAGGCATCTCTCAAGTCGATAGGGATGACTTCCATACCAAGTTTATCCATTTGTTCTGCTTGATAAACTTCGGATTTTTCAACACATACAGTTTTGGGGTCCAGCACCAGAACATTCATACTTAACCAAGTTGATGAGTAGCACAATGGAGGAGGGCTATTGTGAGATGGCTGAGCTGCATCAATTATTTCCCAATCATTTTTCTCGAACATTTTTCGCTGTTCGTCGGGTAGACTTCGTTGAGGGTTATTCAAGATCAAACCAGGACGCAATGGGGTAAAAGTTGCGTCTATATGTATTGGATATGGATCCCCTGGGAAATTTACTGCATGAACTCGATGATCTGAAAAATGGCGGCGTATCCACTCTATTCCCTTTAAATTTGTCGTAAAACCATGTTGTACAACTAAATCCCTCCCAAAACGCAGCACGTCCGCCGCGTCAAATAATGGTTCCTCTTCCGTAGTTACAAAAAACTTGTCAGCAGTCCATTTTAATCGTTTTTCAACACCAATCTTTTCAGATAAATAATCTGCATGATAGTCTGCGTCTGTCAGACGTGGTTTGGGAGCTGATTCATGTTTAAAATTTTTGTCTTCGTCCCAATATTTCTGCATCAGGGGCCTGTAACAAAGATACTCAAACCAGCGACACCTATATGACATTGTTGCTTCTAAGATTTCCGACCCAACAGTTAATAAAACATCTCGTGGTGGCATACATCCGAACTGACTCTCTGTGTGAAAATCTGGTGTAGTCGCTGGCTTTGAAAAATCTATTGGTGTTGGTCTATCAACTCTTATTCCACGGTTCGTCAGGAGTGATGCAAAATCATCTAATAATTCATTGGCTCGATCGATTGTTTC
>CAXEVV010000012.1:0-44995 GCA_963999845.1 uncultured Rhodobacterales bacterium
GCTCTGGCTCTGGCTCTGGCTCTGGCTCTGGCTCTGGCTCTGGCTCTGGCTCTGGAGGCAATTCTGCTAGCAGTTGATGATTGTCAATACTATCATTTGTGTTTTGAAGCTCTTCTTGATTTTGGTTCTCCGATGCACCTTCTACTCCTTCATGAACGATAGCTTCCAAGCCTTCATCAATTTTTGAAGATGACTTAAATAGCCTATCTTTCAGTTTTTTAAAAAAAGACATTAAGCCTCCTTAGGCAACTATCGCTGAATTTGTTCATGTAAAATATACCGTAAAGCCGTAAGAATTTAAAAGCTGATAATTTTCGAGTAATTTGTATTTTTGTTAAATTCATGAAGTAAATTTCCCGATATCACTAAAATAGACTTCCCTGGGTCGGGATTTTACCTTTAACTTTGCTATTATTCTTCGCCTTAGTAGCTTGTTTTTTTTCATTAGCAGCCGTTTCAGTAATACAAACTCCAATTCGCCCATCTCTAAATTCGACTTCGATCTGAGCTTTGTTAACAACCGCTGAAACCGATGTCATAACTGAACCTTCTGCTCTCACTACCGAGTACCCTCTATTTAAAGTTTCTTTATAACCAAGCGTTTCTCTTAACCGATCTAAGCTCTCCAATTTCGTCAGTCTTGCAGCTAGCAAATTTGATTTTGCACTTAATAGGCGATAGACCATTTGCCTAAAATTTACTTTTATTCCTTTAATAGCTTGATTGAAATCATTGGATCTTATGTTATTGGATAGTATTTTTAGGTGGACATGTTTTTTTTCTGAATTTCGTTGGAAACTGACAAATAGGGACTCAGAATGAGCCGCCATTCTCTCATGCTGTGCGTCCAACATTTGTTTGAGAAAGCGAGGGTGAAAGCCTGCAAGAATCTTAGCACTTTGTAATTTATTTCTCTGAATTAAATTCAGTAGTCCCCTTGGCAGTCGTTCCGAAGTGATATCTAATCTCTGACTTGGTAACGCACAAATTTCTGCACCTCTGGGCATCGATCTTGAAACATCCACGAACCTTTGCTTTGAATGTGAGAGTTTTTGCTTAAGTTGTCTCCACTTTCTATGCTCTATTTTATTTAGATTATGTGATATCTCACTAAGTACAGGTACAGCAATCTCTGCAGCAGCGGTAGGTGTTGGTGCCCTTACATCTGAAACTAAGTCAATTAAAGTTGTATCAGTTTCATGCCCTATTGCAGAAATCAGGGGTATTTCAGACGCTGCAACCGCTCTCAATACATTTTCTTCATTAAAGCCCCAAAGATCTTCAAGTGATCCACCGCCACGAGCAACAATCAGTAAATCCGGTCTTTTAATTTGATCAGACCGTGTTAAGCTATTAAAACCATCAATAGCTCTAGCTACCTCCACCGAACAGCTATCGCCCTGAACTGCAACAGGCCAAATTATAACCTCTCTCGGGAATCTATCCCTAAGCCGGTGTAGAATATCACGTATAACTGCACCTGATGATGACGTTATAACGCCAATAACATCTGGAAGATAAGGTAAGGCCTTCTTCCTTGATGCGTCGAACAAGCCTTCTTGCCTTAGTTTTTCTTTACGCTTGGCGAGTAAAGCCATCAAAGCCCCTTCACCCGCAGGTGTGATATGCTCTACAATAAGCTGATACTTAGATTGAGCTCCAAAAGTTGTTAACTTTCCAGAAGCAATAACCTCTAAACCCTCTTCGGGCATGGTAGGAAGGTTTCGGACATTTCCTTTCCAAATAACTGCAGCTAAAACTGACCTTTCATCCTTAAGATCCAAGTAGATATGCCCAGATCTAGGATTTGATACTCGACCAATTTCACCGCGAATTCGAACATACTCAAACTCACTTTCAATTAGTCCTCTCACGATGCCAGAAATTTCACTTACGCTGTACTCAGGTCGGTTATCGCCCACCAGATCATTCTCAATTATTTCTGACATTCACCGTCCTTGCTTTCTATTTATAGCAAGCATAGAACGCTGGGATATTGAGTCTAAAGGGTCTTGCAACATGAATATCCTTATACTTGGCAGTGGTGCTCGCGAACACTCTATAGCGTGGGCGGTCAAACAAAATCCGAAATGTAGCAGGCTACTTGTAGCTCCTGGAAATGCTGGGATAGCAGATATTGCTGATATTTCAAATATCAACATCGAAAATTACCACGAAGTGGTAAAATTAGCCACTCAAGAGGAAATAGATTTTATTATAATCGGCCCTGAAGCACCTTTGGCTGCTGGCGTATCTGATGAACTAAAAAACAAAGGTTTTCTGGTCTTTGGTCCAACAAAATCTGCCGCTCAATTGGAAATTTCGAAGAGTTTCATGAAAGATATATGCACAGCCGCCGGTATACCTACTGCAAACCATTCAACATTTGATAATCATGCTTTGGCAAAAAAGTATGTTTCCGAGCAAGGAACTCCGATAGTAGTAAAAGCTGATGGTCTCGCAGCTGGAAAAGGAGTGACTGTCGCAATGGATTTAGCAACTGCTTATCAAGCTTTAGACGATATATTCTCTTCTAGTAATAACAATATGGATGAAAAAGTAGTAATTGAAGAATTTATGGAGGGTGAGGAGGCCTCGTTTTTCATACTTTGTGACGGGCAAAAACTATTGCCAATGGGAACGGCTCAAGACCACAAACGCGTCGGTGATGGTGACACAGGACCGAACACTGGTGGAATGGGTGCATACTCCCCAGCACCTGTTTTGACAAAACAAATTCAAGAAACCGTAATTGAAGAAATTGTTAAACCGACTTTGATTGAAATGGAACGACGAGGTCAACCATATCAAGGCGTACTTTACGCTGGTTTAATGATTAATAACGGACAAGCCCGCTTAGTTGAGTATAACGTGAGGTTCGGAGACCCAGAGTGTCAAGCTTTGATGATGAGACTAGGTGCACAAGTCTTAGATTTATTAATTGCCACAAGCAGTGGTGATCTTGAAAATGCTCAGATTAATTGGGCTAATGATCACGCTCTATGCGTAGTGATGGCTTCCAACGGATATCCAGGAAAAATTGAAAAAGGTTCGATTATTACAGGCTTGCAAAGTTTAACTAGCTCTTCGTCACAGATGTGTTTTCACGCAGGAACAAAAAAAGAAGGTGAAAACATAGTTGCAAACAGCGGTAGGGTTCTGAGTTTAACCACAAGATGTGAAACTTTAGCAGAAGCACAAAAACGTGCTTACGAAATGGTTAAAAATATCGATTGGCAAGATGGTTTTTGTCGAAGTGATATCGGCTGGAGGGCGCTGTAACATAAGTACTATAACGGTAACTTAGGTTCTGCTTGTAAACATATTTGCAACTATATTTGCTTTTCTGGCATTTGAACGATCAATCCGTCTAAGGCATCTGTGACTTTCAGCTGGCAAGTAAGTCTAGATCTTTCCGGATCCGGTTCGTAAGCAAAATCAAGCATATCTTCTTCCATAGGTTCACGCGCAGGTACCTTTGCTACCCAATCAGGATGTATATAAACATGGCAGGTTGAACATGCACATGCTCCTCCACAGTCAGCGTCTATGCCAGGTATATTATTATCTCTTGCCCCCTCCATGACTGTTAGGCCATTAGAGACTTCCACAACATGTTCAAACCCACTGTGCTCAACATATTTGATCTTAGGCATTTATTACTCTCTCATTATTTCAGTTAAACTTTGTAAATGCTTATTTAACCTTCAAAAAGAAAATTTGCGAGCCCTCATTTTATGTATTGCGACAAAATAACAATGTTCTATATTTGTTCTATGCACTATCAAGAAAGATCTAACTGGCCAAAGCCACCTAGCGCTTGTCCCGCAAGCATGCTTAAAAAGGCGAATCATTTGGCTACAATTTGTGTTGCGGGTTTAGTAATTTTACGGCAAAGACCAGGGACTGCTAAAGGGGTTATCTTTCTCACTTTAGAGGATGAAACAGGTTACGCAAATATAATAATTTGGCGTAAAATATATGAAAAATATAGACGTGCAATAATATCTGGAAGATTATTACGGGTTACTGGTAAGCTTCAACATGAAGGAGACTCCACCCATGTAATAGCTAAGGAAATTGAAGATATTTCAGACCTTTTAGAGCAGTTAATTTCTAAGGAAAGCCAATAGAAAACTCAATAATTAAATTAGTCCTCTATCGGTAACACTACAAACCTAGGCTGACCATCTCGCCGAACTAATAATAAAACAGATTCTCGGCCAGCTTTCTTAGCCTCACCAACTCGGTTAAGCAAATCCTCTAAAGTGGTTACTGCTTTTTGCCCAACATCGCTTATTACATCACCAGGCCTAATTCCCTTTTCAAAAGCAATGCTTTCTTCATCTATTTCCATAACTATTAGACCCGTGCTGTTAGATGGGAGTTCCATTTCTTGTCTTTGAGCATCAGTTATTTCCAACAATAACATTCCCAGAACTGTCTCAGGTTTTTCCTCTTGCTTGGGCACATTTTCTTGTCTTTGGGCTAATGCGTCTGGATCAGGTCTTTGGCCAAGGGTTATCGACAGCGTCTTCTCAGCACCTTCTCTTATAATTACAGCATCGACCATTTTACCAACGGCAGCTTTTCCAACCAGTCTCACCAGTTCACCAGAACTTTTAACATCCTGACCGTCAAAAGATATAATAATATCCATGCTTTGTAAGCCAGCATCTAAAGCAGGACCATCGAAAACATCGAGCACAATTGCCCCGAGAGTGTCTGACAAACCGAGAGCTTCTGCCATATCATCCGTAACGTTGCCGATATTAACACCCAACCAACCACGTCGAACTTCGCCAAATTCCTGTAATTGCTCAACTACTGGAGCCACCACATTGGATGACATTGAAAAACCTATGCCAATAGAACCCCCATTAGGGGATAATATAGCAGTATTAACACCAATAACTTCTCCGCCCATGTTGAAAAGAGGCCCACCAGAATTACCCCGGTTTATTGCGGCATCAGTTTGAATATAATCGTCATAAGCACCAGAAAGTTCTCTATTCCTGGCCGAGATTATTCCGACAGATACCGAGAAACCCTGACCCAATGGGTTTCCGACTGCCATGACCCAATCGCCCACTTTGGAAATGTCGCTATCACCAAACTGTACGAAGGGAAGACTTTTATCGTGCTCAACTTTAAGGAGCGCAATATCGACATTTTTATCGACACCAATTACCTCTGCCTCCAATTCCATACCGTCCCTAAACTCTATGCGAATTTCATCTGCATCTTCTATGACATGATTGTTGGTTATAACGTAGCCATCGCTAGAAATTACAAAACCTGATCCCAATGCGGATGAGTTCCTTGGTGCACCCTTACCCCCATTACGATCTTGAAAATCACGGAACAGATCCTCAAATGGACTTCCCTCAGGTACGATGCCTTGTGGTCCAACAGGAGCAGAAACTGTAGTGGAAGTTGTTATATTCACCACAGCAGGACTGACAATCTCAACTAAAGGCGCAAAGCTCTCTGGTGCAGCCTTTGCTAAATTTGCCGCAAATTGAAAAATCAGAAAACAAGTGGCTAATCCTATTAGGTACGCTTGGCTTCTAATAAATGACGTCTGTTTCGACAATGTAGATAGGGACATACTATGCATTCAACTGATCCGAAATAATAAGTTTTGTTTTAGGAAATGAGATCCTTTAGTGTGAGATAGGGTGCCAAACGGGTTCCGGCAATAGTAACAAAAAAATTGAGTTAGTGCGTAACTAATCAATCTATAAAAATCTAATGAGGTATAACAACGAAGATCCCGCTAAAGCCATTAATGCACCAATCATTCGTCTTTGTTGAATTGAGGTATCTGCTAAAATTTTCAAAACCCTTTCTATCAGCGAAGGTGCAACAATATAAGCGGCACCCTCTACTAACAGTATTACACCAATGCCCCAAAGAAGGGTTATTATCATTTCAGGCCAATATCTGACTTCAAATAATCAAAAAACTCAGAGTCAGGCGATATTACCATGGTAGAGTTCTTTCCCTGAAGAGCATTTTTATATGCCGTTAACGATCGATAGAATTCAAAAAATTCCGGGTCTTCACCGAATGCATCTGCAAAGATAGAATTACGCTCCGCATCTGCTTCACCGCGAATAATTTCGCCATCACGGCGGGCATCGGAAACGATTTCGACCTCTGTTCTATCGGCTAAAGCTCTTACTCTTTGAGCTGCCTCGTTTCCCCTGGCTATCTCATCAGCTGCTTCTCGTTCTCGTTCCGCACGCATTCTCGCAAAGGTTGCGTCGAGATTTTGCCTAGGTAAATCAGTTCTTTTAAGTCTAACATCAATCACTTCAATGCCTATTGCACGTCCTTTAACCTTTGCTCCGGTCAATATACGGTCCATCAAAAGCGCACGATCAGAACTTAAAATATCGTTTGAAGAAACTGAACCTAATACCTCTCGTAATTCGTTTCGGAAAATACCGTCCAAACGACCTTCTGCTGCAAGTTCGCCACCAGTACCGACAGCTTCACGAAATTGATTAACATCCGAGATACGATACCGAGTAAACGCATCCACCACCAAGCGTCTGTCGTCCAAAGGAGTAACTTCCAAAGGATCAATAACACTGCTCAAAATCCGGTCTTCATAATATACAACATTTTGAATGAACGGTAATTTAAATGATAGTCCAGGATCCTCTTTAATTGCCACTACTCTACCGAACTGTAAAACTAAAGCCTTGTTCCTTTCATCAACAATAAATATTGATGACAGTGCCAGAACTAAAACTAAAACTATGACTGGTATTATATAAGAAATTCTACGCATTATTTGTTCTCCCGACGCAAATCATTGAGCGGCAAATACGGGACTACACCTTGCCCACCATTCTTTTCATCAATTATTACTTTCTCAACATCTGAAAAAATTTCTTCCATCGTCTCGATATATAAACGTTTTCTTGTGACTTCAGGAGCTTTTTCGTATTCACGAAGTACCGCGGTAAATCGACTTGCTTCACCAGTCGCGCCATTGACAACCTGTGCACGATAACCCTCAGCTTGCTCTAGTGTTTGAGCAGCTTCGCCCCTGGCCTGAGCTAACACTCTGTTGGCATAAGCATCAGCCTGTTTTTCAAGCCGGTCGCGCTCTTGTTCAGCAGCTTGTACTTCCCTAAAAGCATCTATGACCTGTTCCGGCGGGTCAGCTTTGTCGAAGTTAACACGCACTACATTTACTCCACTAACATAATTATCTAGCGTAAGCTGTATCAACTCTTGTAATCTAGACGCGATAGATCCCCGGTCTCGGTTCAATATCGGAGCCAACTCAGACTGTGCTATAATTTCACGCATCGCAGACTCTGCGACGGCCCTAATCGTTATTTGAGGGTCACGTAAATTAAACAAATATTGTGCCGGATCTTTGATATTCCAGACTACTTCAAAATCAATGTCGACGATGTTTTCATCACCCGTGAGCATCAATCCAGCATCCGATCCACGACCGCCTACACCAATTTGCTCATTTTGCTCGCGCGTGACAGGCAAGACTTCTTTGGTGACCAATGGCCACGGAGCGAAGTTAAGGCCAGGATTACCAATGGAAGAGAATTTACCTAAAAATAACTCAACCGATTTTTCTTCCGGTTTAACCGTGTAAAAACTTGCAAAAGCCCACAACCCAGCAAGAAACAGGAAAATGAGTGCAAAGCCGTTTCTCCCCATGCCACCATCACCAGAAGCACCTGGACCGCGACCACCTTTTTTGCCGCCACCGCCCATCAGAACCCTAAGTTGTTCTTGGCCCTTTTTAAGCATATCGTCAATTTCTGGAGGCATTTGTCCCTGATTATTATTTTTCGGAGGCCTGCCTCCATCACTTCCATTGCTTGGGCGCTTTGGCCCATCAGATCCACCACCCCAAGGGCCGCCAGAATTACCTGCCATTAACTTTTCCTTTTTTTACTCGCTAACGATTTCATTATAACTGGGTAGTAAAAAGTAAATTTCAACTACTCCGCGTCGGTTTTTGCATAGTTACTATTTCTTCCGATATGGTCGGATGAACAGCTAAAGTGCTATCAAAGTCCTTTTTTGTAGCTCCCATTTTTAACGCAATTGCCACCATCTGCACCATCTCTCCCGCTCCAGGTGCGACGATATGCACACCTAAGACTTTGTCCGTTTTTTTGCAAACTATCAACTTTATAAAAGATTTATCATCATTATCAGCAAAACTGGTCTTCATCGGCCTAAAATATGTTGTAAAAATATCAATTGGCCCACGTTTATCTGCCACTTCCTCGCTCAAACCAACCGTACCCATTTCGGGCTTAGTGAAGACCGCAGTTGGAACGCTAGCATAGTCTAAATATGTCGGATTATTATGAAAGATTGTTTCGACAAATGCCATCGCTTCTTTTATGGCAATTGGCGTGAGCGATGTTCGATCTGTAAGATCGCCAATTGCATAAATTGATTTAAGTGATGATTGGGAATAATCATCAACTACTACCTCACCTCTGCTACCAAGGAGTAATCCGGTAGATTTATTTTGCAAACCGTGCGAATTTGGTACTCTACCCGTGGCAAATAATATCTGATCAAAAAATTGGGCCCGTCCATTCGTATCTTTAATCTGGAAACCATCTTTATGTTTCTCAACACTACTTACATTCATATTAAATTTTAAGTCTATGCCATTTGATTTCATTTGATCAGCGACAACGGCGGTCGTTTCACTATCAAAACCTCGTAAAATGGTCTCACTTCTACAAAATTGAGTTATTTTGCAGCCAAAACCGTTGAAGATCGAGGCAAATTCGCATGCAATGTAGCCACCGCCAACAATTAACATTGTTTTTGGTAGAGCGGCTAAGGAAAAAACCTGGTCTGACGTCAATACATGTTCAATACCGGGTATATTGGGAAGATCTGGTTTTCCGCCAGTCGCAAGCAGAATATACCTTGCCGTGAGACATTCGCCACTTTCTAACTCAACAGTATGTTCATCCACGACTTTTGCATGCTGATCGAAGGTTTTAACGCCTGAGTTTTTTAATAAATTACGATATATGTGTTCCAGCCTAGATACTTCATTGGATAGTTTTCCTGAAAATTGTGTCCAATTTAGCCCATTATCTTTTGGTAGATCCCATCCATATTCTCGCGACTCAGCAAAAATTGATGCAAACTCAGAGGCAAATACCATGAGTTTTTTAGGTACGCATCCTCGAATAACGCAGGTGCCACCATAGCGATCCATCTCAGCTAAAGCTACTCTTTTGCCTTCCAAAGCTGCGGCCACCCGAGCAGCTCTAACCCCTCCAGAGCCACCGCCAATAACAAATAAGTCGTAATCAAAACTCATTAAATTCACTCGATCGGGTAGTTATTTTATGCATTTCTAGAGTTTCGATCATGACCTTCTTTCCAATTCACAGTGACCAGTTCGTTTGAATCAGCCAAAACCACACAGTCACAAATGTTAATAAATAAACCGTTTTCCAATACACCAGGAATTAGATTCAAATCATTTGCGAGAGTTTCTTCGTTAAAAATAGAATTTAAGTGAAGATCTAAAATAAAATTTCCTTCATCTGTAATAAATCGTTTCTCGTTTGAACCACGAAACATTACCTTTGGGGATTTATATCCACTTCTAACTAAATATCGCATAACCTGGGTTTTTGTAGACTCACAGCCATATTGCACCACCTCTACAGGCAAGGGAAATGAACCCAATTTAGAAACTTTTTTTAATGAATCAGCGATTACAATCATTTGGTCAGACGCCGTCGCAACTATTTTTTCACGTAGGTGGGCTCCTCCCCCACCCTTAATTAAGTTAAAATTTGGATTTATCTCATCTGCACCATCTATGGTAACGTCCAGCCAACCAGCTTGATCCAATGTGACAAGCGGGATACCCTCTAATTTAGCTAATTCACTTGTTTTTCTAGAAGTCGGCACCCCCTCAATATCTAAGCCCTCATCGCGAACTTTACGTCCTAAATGCTTTACCAGCCAATATGCTGTACTACCCGTACCAAGGCCAACTTTCATACCAGATTCGACTAGTTCAGCTGCTTTCTCTGCGCAAAGGTATTTTGCCCGATCGGTGGGCGATAACTCCTTAAGCATCCTGTTCCTTTTGTTTGTTTTGCAAAATTGTTAGTTAGAATGTTAGACTAACTTTACTCTATATTGACAATTCATCACCAGTAATAGTCGTTTCTATGACAAAGCTAAAAAGTTTTATACATTAGCATAAAAGAAAAATAATATTTGATACAAATCTGTAATAAAAACCAAGATAGAGTAATTTTACCATGAAGAAAAATGACAAAATATTTTTTGTATTTGTAAAAGTATAGGAACTCTTTGATGTTTGTTTCAGTATTTGACATGTTCAAAATCGGGATTGGACCATCGTCTTCACATACTATGGGTCCAATGGTTGCGGCAAATAATTTTCTGGATTTAATGCGTGCCTCACCATTCAATTTTGTTGGCGTGGGATGTCGTTTACATGGCTCATTGGCATTTACCGGTGTCGGCCATGCTACAGACAGAGCTGTTACACTTGGCCTCGCAGGCTTCACCCCAGAAAATTATGATGAATTAAAAGCCAGCGATGCACTAACCCAAATTCATTCATCACATTTTTTAGCCCCAGATGGACTTGGAAAATTGAAATTCAATATTTCAGAAGATCTAATTTTTGATTATGGACCGAGACTGGATGAACATCCAAACGGAATGGTTTTATATGGTACGGACTCCCAGGACGACATAATACTTGAGGAAACATATTTTTCTATAGGTGGAGGTTTTGTTCTCACAAAATCAGAAGTCGCTAACAAAGTGCAAAGTGAGGCAAAGACAGCTGTGCCCTATCCATTTAAATCTGCAGAAGAAATGCTCGAAATGGCGAGAAATTCTGGGAAATCTATAGCAGAAATGAAAAGAGGAAATGAAAAAGCCTTCCAAAGCGACAATCAAATAACAAACCAGCTTTCAAGAATTTGGAACTCGATGAATATGTGCATAGAGCGTGGCCTAAAAAATACTGGGCAGCTTCCAGGCGGCCTAAATGTAAAAAGAAGAGCAAAAGGGATCTATGATGCTTTAATCTCCGAAAGAGGTAGAAATCTAACGCCACCACACACCACTAACGATTGGATGAGTGTCTATGCAATGGCCGTCAACGAAGAAAATGCGGCAGGAGGGCAAGTTGTAACGGCGCCAACAAATGGCGCAGCAGGGGTAGTGCCTTCAGTACTTAGGTATTATCTAGACCACGTTCCTACCAGTTCACAAAAAAAGATTGAGGATTTTCTTTTAACAGCTGCTGCTATTGGTGGGTTGGTTAAATTTAACGCATCCATTAGTGGTGCAGAAGCGGGTTGTCAGGCTGAAGTTGGTTCAGCGAGCGCTATGGCTGCCGCTGGATTTTGTGCAGTCAATGGAGGGACTCCAGAACAAATTGAAAATGCTGCCGAAATAGCATTGGAGCATCATTTGGGGATGACGTGTGATCCTGTAAAAGGACTTGTACAAGTTCCATGCATTGAGCGAAATGGGCTAGGTGCTATAAAAGCAATTTCTGCCGCCAGCCTAGCTTTAAGGGGTGATGGAACTCATATTATTCCACTTGATGCGTGTATAGAAACGATGCGCCAGACTGGTGAAGATATGAGCGAAAGGTATAAAGAAACGTCAATGGGTGGCTTAGCAGTTAATGTGCCCAATTGCTAAAACATGATGATGACATCTAGTTTGGGTCTTAGGAGAGCCCTACGTCTGTATCAAATACGCCAAGTCTCTGAAGATGTTAAAGCTACACAAGTTGCAGCCAAAAATTCTCTTGGAACAATCGTAAGAACAAGTGGTTTGCTCGGGTAAAGTTCAATTTTGTCTCTTGTAGCGTGATTTGATGTTCCAATTGTACTTGAGGGGGAGAATTCTATGCCTTCAGTGTTCCATTTTAAACCAACAGAACCGACAGAACATACCCCCATAGGGTAAAGTGATACACGACACTTATTTACTAGAGTTAATGAAAAGTTTGGAGGAGTTAAAAAAATTAAATCATGGCTTCCAATTAGAACAACCTTTTTGTTAAAGTTTTTCACTAATGCGGTTTGAGCCGCCATTTGATGATCCGCTCTATCTCCTAGAAAACCAACTCCAAGAATTAATGGAGCATGTATTCTTTTTAGTGCTTTTTCAAAATCAGTGTCGTCTTGATCACTGATAAAATGGATCAGATCTTCCTGAATTTGAGTTTTCGAATATTCGTCAATACTGTCAAGATCACCAATTACTGCTGCAGGGTTTACTCCATATCTAAGACAGGTATTTGCACCACCATCCGCAGCAATAGCAGTGGATGCAAATTGCATACTTTCGCTAAAATTTTTAGCTGAAACTTCTGCGCCACCTACAAGAGTTATAGGAGCATCGAATAACAAAGTTGGATTGTACATAGAATGATTTAAACCTTGATCAGGCTTATTCGCAACCCACTAATTTACACATACGATAACTAAATATAAATTGCGATCTATTCACTTTTTTCAGGATCTGCTTGCCCTATACCCTTGAATATAAACTTAAAAGGTAAAGCCCAGACAATCCCGAGGCTTAGATAAATGATGACCTCAAGCAATATTGAAGGTCGTTCAAAAAATGCTAAAATGTTAATCGCTAAAATAACGTACACTGGCAGCCCAACTAGCAATAAAATAAGAGATATGCGCCGTCTATTTTTATAGTTTATATTCATTAATCCTCAAAAGGGTCTCTGACTAGAATTGTATCTTCACGCTCCGGTGAAGTAGATAATAGCGCCACGGGGCATTCAATCAACTCTTCAATTCTTCTAACGTATTTAATTGCTCCCGCTGGCAATTCTGCCCAACTCCTTGCTCCTTCCGTAGTTTCGCTCCAACCATCCATTTCTTCATAAATTGGCTCACACCGCGCCTGTTGATCAGCTGCCATTGGTAAATAATCTAGAAATTCGCTATCTAGCTTGTAACCTACGCAGATTTTAATACGTTCAAACCCATCTAATACATCTAATTTAGTTAGAGATATTCCATTTACTCCTGAAGTAGCGCAAGTTTGGCGGACAAGAGCAGCATCAAACCAACCACAGCGTCTTCTACGTCCAGTAGTAGTACCAAATTCATGTCCGCGTTCACCAAGCAAGTTACCATGCTCATCATTCAATTCTGTAGGAAAAGGCCCCTCCCCAACTCTCGTGGTGTACGCCTTGACTATTCCCAAAACATAATCGATCCCGCCCGGCCCAAGACCGGAACCAGTCGCGGCCTGTCCAGCAATAACATTCGAAGATGTTACAAATGGATAGGTTCCAAAGTCTATATCAAGTAAAGCTCCTTGCGCACCCTCAAAAAGAATGCGTTGGCCCGACTTTCGCTTATCGTTCAAAATTTTCCATACCGGGGCAGCGTATTCTAAAATAATAGGGGCCACATGTAGAAGTTTCTCTAAAAGGCTATTTTTATCAACTGGTTCTAATTCCATTCCTTTTCGCAAAGTGTTGTGATGCTGAAGAAGCCTATCAATTCGATTAGACAACGTAGTTTCGTCTGCAAGGTCGGAGACCCTCACTGCTCTTCTTCCTACTTTATCTTCGTAAGCTGGTCCAATACCTCGACCAGTGGTACCAATTTTAGCAATTCCAGTTTGCGCCTCTCTTGCCCGGTCTAATTCACCATGCACTGGTAGAATCAAAGGAGTATTTTCTGCTATTTTCAAAGTATCAGAATTTACCGTAACACCCTGAGCTCTAATTATTTCTATCTCGCTCAACAGATGCCATGGATCTAGTACTACTCCGTTACCGATAATTGATAATTTTCCCTCTCGAACAACACCAGATGGGAGCGCGTGCAACTTATATACTTTTTCCTCGACCACCAGCGTATGACCTGCATTGTGTCCACCTTGAAATCTCACAACCACATCCGCCCTCTCACTCAACCAGTCGACAATCTTACCTTTCCCCTCGTCACCCCATTGTGCGCCCACTACAACAACATTCGCCATCGGATAACCTTTCAAGTAAAAAATAGACCGCATCGGTATAACGCCTCGGTACAAGCTGTAAAGCGGTATTATAATTAAACGGAGTATTTTTTAATTTTGATAAAACATTATTACGTGTGGGTAACATAATCACAAAACTATTATAATTGGCTCTTGCGGTATGGTGTAAATTTACCTATTTACCTCCGAAATACCATTAGGTGTAGGATTTATGGAAAATGTTGTTTTAACAGTCCACCTTCTATTGGCTTTGGCTTTGGTTGGCGTCGTACTTATCCAAAGGTCCGAAGGCGGTGGATTAGGTATGGGATCTGGCGGTGGCGATGGTGTCATGAGTGGTAGAGCCGCAGCAAGTGCACTGACCAAATTGACTTGGATATTTGCTGTAGCGTTTATAATCACATCAATCTCTTTGACGGTAATTGCTGCAAACAAATCCTCGGAAACGTCAGTGATGGACAGGTTGGGTGTACAATCGAGCAATGAAAAAACGTCTGAACCCTCTATGGATGATGTAGATTCATTATTACCGCCTACGAAAAGCTCATCCGAAAGCCTAGTACCCAGTTCTGATTAGTAATATAATTATTAGCTATTTGTAAATTGTATCAACAGATTGGCAGGCGCGTCTTGCAAGCAGTTACCGAATCCTGTTATACTTAACTCCCGTGATAGTTGTGGTTTTACTGACTTTTGCAGCACTAACAGCGTCAGATAGTAAACCAAAGACCATGGGAGCACTTCGATTATGGCTAGATTTATATTCGTCACAGGCGGAGTAGTTTCTTCTCTTGGCAAAGGGTTAGCTTCGGCTGCACTGGGTGCGCTCTTGCAAGCAAGAGGCTACAGCGTGAGGCTAAGGAAATTAGATCCGTACTTAAACGTCGACCCTGGCACAATGAGCCCATTCGAGCATGGGGAAGTTTTCGTTACAGATGATGGTGCTGAGACAGATCTAGACCTTGGTCACTATGAAAGATTTACTGGAGTTTCTGCAAGGATGACAGACTCAGTATCTTCAGGACGAATTTACTCTACTGTCTTAGAGAAAGAACGCAAAGGTAATTACCTAGGGAAGACAATTCAGGTTATTCCCCATGTTACTGATGAAATTAAAGAATTCATTAAAATTGGAGAAAATGAAGTCGATTTTATGCTCTGTGAAATAGGTGGCACTGTCGGTGACATAGAGGGCCTACCATTCTTTGAAGCCATCAGGCAATTTTCACAAGACAAGCAAAGAGGGGAATGCATTTTTATGCATTTAACTTTGCTACCATTTGTAAAGGCAAGCGGCGAATTAAAAACTAAACCTACACAGCATAGCGTAAAAGAGTTGCGATCAATTGGTATATCACCAGATATTTTAGTGTGCCGCTCAGAAGGATCAATCCCGCAAAAAGAGCGTGAAAAGCTCGCTCTATTTTGTAATGTTCGTCCCGAAAGTGTTATCTCAGCTGAAGATTTAAATTCTATTTACGAGGCACCGATATCTTATCATAACGAAGGTTTAGACCAAGCAGTTCTTGATGCTTTTAGTATTACACCAGCTCCCAAGCCTGACTTATCCAAGTGGAAAGACGTTAAAGACCGATTAAATAACACAGAAGGACATGTAAACGTCGCTATAGTTGGAAAATACACTCAACTAGAAGATGCATACAAATCTATCGCTGAAGCTCTTACACACGGCGGCATGGCTAATAGACTTGAAGTTAAAATTAAATGGGTAGATGCTGAAATTTTTGAAAAAGAAGATCCTGAAATCCATTTGTCCGGCTTTCACGCCATTTTAGTACCTGGTGGCTTTGGTGAACGTGGAACCGAAGGAAAAATCATGGCCGCTAAATTTGCCCGAGAGCATAAAATTCCATATCTAGGTATTTGCTTAGGTATGCAAACAGCTGTAATTGAAGCTGCTCGAAATATTGCTGGAATACAAAATGCTGGATCAGAAGAATTCGACCATGAGGCGGGAAAGCGTCGTTTCGAACCAATAATTTATCACCTAAAAGAGTGGGTTCAAGGAAATCATACGGTTTCACGAAAAGTGGAAGATGACAAAGGAGGTACTATGCGTCTTGGAGCATATTCCGCTGTGTTGGCCGAAGGTTCAGCTGTAGCAAGAGCCTACAATTCCACTGCTATAGAAGAACGCCACAGGCACCGTTATGAGGTTGATATCAATTACCGCAAAGAATTGGAAACTAATGGATTAATCTTCTCTGGCATGTCTCCAGACGGGAAACTGCCTGAAATTGTCGAACTGAGTGATCATCCATGGTTCATTGGAGTGCAATTTCACCCAGAATTAAAGTCAAAACCTTTTGACCCTCATCCCTTATTTCGAGACTTTATTAAAGCAGCAAAAGATATTTCGAGACTGGTGTAAATTATATCAGTATTTCAAACAAACCTATAAAAAAAGAGTTTTCTATGATTTCAAATTTCCTGCGATCAATTTTATCTGAAAAGCCAGACCCCATCTCAACTGAAGAGTCACATGTTGCCTTGGCGGCACTATTAGTTAGGATTGCACGATCAGACTCAAAATATGAAAAAAGTGAGATAGAAACAATAAAGCATGTACTAATTCAGCAATATGAAATGTCTGAAGACAAGGCCATTTCGACAATTGAAAAAGCAGAAGAGCTTGAAGCAGAGGCGCCCGATACGGTTCGTTTTACGCGAGCTCTCAAAAATACCATACCCTATGAAAACCGCAAAAAAATTATCGAAGGTCTTTGGCAAGTAGCATTAGCTGATGGTGCTCGTGATAGTGAAGAAGATGCAATAATTCGCCTGGCAGCTCAATTATTGGGCGTAACAGATGTGGAAAGCGCCTTAGCACGTAAATCTGCCGAAGCCAGTCCAAAAACTGAGTGATTTATAAAGCAAGCTAGATTATATTTCGGAGATACTTAAATATAATAGCAGTGAGATAATTAGAAGATTTAGAACAGCATAGCAAAATTTTAAGGTTATTTAACACTAGCTAAAAAGTTATGTAGACAAATCACAAATTGAATGAAATTGTCAAAGCAAATATTGGTGGTGAGACTATGTCGAGGGTATCGACGAAAACAATCCAAGTAGCGGTTGGAGACTTAAATGGCATTCTTCGAGGCAAAATACTTCCAATTAACAGTCTCAAAAAATTAGAGAGCAGGTCAATCCGACTACCCTTATCCGCTTTAAACGTGGATCTATTTGGCGAGGATATTGAGAATAGTCCGCTAGTCTTTGAGTCGGGCGATAAAGACGGATATATCACATCGACAGGTAGGGAACCTTTTAGGTTTAAGTGGCTTCAGAA
This sequence comes from uncultured Rhodobacterales bacterium, assembly GCA_963999845.1. Lineage (GTDB taxonomy): Bacteria > Pseudomonadota > Alphaproteobacteria > Rhodobacterales > Rhodobacteraceae > Salinivivens. The sequence continues at coordinate 17,375 of CAXEVV010000012.1, forward strand.
TGCACCCTTGTTCTATCCATGTTGGATGTTCAAAGAAAGTGGTGAAACCTTTCTTGGTGATGCACGACATACACTAGCTAAAACTTTGGAAGGGTATACTGAGAAAGGTTGGAATGCTATCGCCGCTACTGAAATGGAGTTTTATTTAGTTAACACAAGAAACGGCGCGCTTGAACCTCCCATTAATCCCAAAACGAAAAATCCACTGGTCTGTGCTGATGTTCTATCTACTCAAGATTTAAACGATTTTGAGGTAATCTTGGGTGAAATACAGGAAGCTTGTATTGAGGCAGGTATTGATTTTGAAAGCATAACTTCCGAGGCGGGTTGTGGACAATTTGAAGTCACTCTTAAGCATCGGAATGCATTACTGGCAGCAGATGACGCACTTTTCTTTAAGATTATTACTAAAGGTGTGGCTCTTAAACATGGAATTACTGCTACTTTTATGGCGAAACCATATCTCAAACAGCCGGGCAATGGAATGCATGTACACTTTTCCATATTAGATCGAAATGGAGAAAACATATTTAGCAACGGTGGGGATACTGGCTCAAAATTTTTAAAAACTGCCGTTGGTGGATGTTTATCGACCATGGAAGCCTCAACCTTAATATTTGCTCCATATGAAAATAGTTACGAGCGCCTAACACCAAAAGCTCATGCTCCTACTGGAATTTCTTGGGCTTACGAAAACAGAACAGCGGCAATCAGGATACCAATGGGTAGTCCCGCTTCAAAGCGTATCGAATATAGAGTTGCAGGAGGTGACGCAAACCCATATTTATTATTTACATCGATATTTGGCGCAGCTCTGAGGGGAATTGAGAGTAAAACAAATGCACCACAACCAATACACGGAGATGCATATTTATTAAAGTTACCTCAGTTGGCAAAAAACTGGAGCTCGGCGATTAAGTTATTTGAAAATGATGATTGTATTAAAAATATCTTTCCTGAGAGTTTAATGGCAAACTTAGTTTTAACAAAAAAACAAGAGCTTCAGCAATTTGAAAAGATAGCTTCAGAAGCTAAGTGGAAATACTATATTAACAGTATATGAATTCATATATCAGGAGAATTTATGAAAATCGGAATTTTACAAACTGGGAAAAGCCATCAAAGTCTTTTGGATAAATTTGGTGATTATCCCGATTTGTTCAAAACCTTTTTAGAATCAGAAGACTTCGTTTTTGAAACTTATCCCGTGTTAGAAATGGTATTTCCAAAGTCGTCCGATGAATGCGACGGTTGGCTGATAACTGGCTCACGCCATGGTGTATATGAAGATCATGAGTGGCTACCGCCACTTAGAGAGTTTATAAAACAAATTTACAAAAACAAAACCCCACTAGTAGGTGTATGCTTCGGCCACCAAATTATAGCACAAGCACTCGGCGGTGTTGTAGAAAAGTTTAAAGGTGGTTGGTGCGTTGGCTCTACCAAATATAAATTTGAAGATAAGGATGTAACCTTAAATGCCTGGCATCAAGATCAAGTAATTGTGCCACCCGCAAACGCTAAAACCGTTATGACTAACGAGTTCTGTAAATTCGCCGGACTAAATTATGATGAAAAAATTATTACTTTCCAACCACACCCTGAATTCAATTCCGACTATATAGATGGTTTAATTGAAAATAGAGGAAGGGGTATTGTTCCAAGCAGCCTACTTGTTGCCGCAAAGTCAAAATTAGATAGCTCAAATGACAACGACTTGTTGGCAACAAAAATTCTGTCATTTTTTGTAAAGTGAGTTCAAATATGAAGACATTCTCCAATATTTTGAGCAAAGCTCCCGACGCGGCTAGAGCATACGTAGAGGGGAAAAAAGTAGATGAAGTCGAATGCATTGTATCTGATCTTCCTGGTATTGCCCGTGGCAAAGCCGTGCCAGCACAAAAGTTTCTTAGACAAAAAACCTTTCATTTGCCAGACTCCATTTTCTTTCAAACGATTACAGGTGGCTGGGGAGAGGCTGCCGGAAAAGAGGGTTTTATAGAACGAGACATGATTTTAAACCCAGATTACTCAACTACCACTGCCGCACCTTGGACAGGAGATTGGACGCTACAAGTAATTCATGATGCTTACGATAGAAAGAACAAACCTGTACCTTTCGCACCAAGGAACGTTCTGAAGAAAGTTTTAGACTTATACAAAAAAGAAAATTGGGCTCCCATTGTAGCGCCTGAGATGGAGTTCTATTTAGTTAGTAGAAACTCAGATCCAAGGACACCAATCCAAGCGATGATGGGCAGATCGGGGAGGCCTGCTGCTGCCCGTCAAGCATATTCAATGACGGCTGTTGATGAGTTTGGACCAGTGATTGATGATATCTATGATTTTGCAGAACTTCAGGGTTTCGAAATTGATGGAATTACTCAAGAAGGAGGTGCAGGACAGCTAGAGATCAACCTCCAGCATGGGGATCCGCTCAAATTATCAGATGAAGTATTTTACTTTAAACGATTAATAAGAGAAGCTGCACTGCGCCATAATTGCTTCGCTACATTTATGGCCAAGCCAATTGAAGATGAACCTGGAAGCGCGATGCATATTCATCATTCAATTTTAGACTCCAACACAGGAGAAAATTTATTTTCTGGGCCTCAAGGTGGAGAAACAGATATGTTTTACCATTTCATTGGAGGCTTGCAGAAATACTTACCTGCTGCAATTGCAGTATTGGCCCCTTACGTGAATTCTTACAGACGTTATGTCAAAGATCACGCTGCACCGATAAACCTTGAATGGGCTCGAGACAACAGAACAACCGGGATCAGGGTACCACTTTCAAGTAATTCTGCAAGAAGAGTAGAAAATCGCTTAGCTGGAATGGACTGTAATCCATATTTAGGTATCGCTGTTTCACTTGCCTGTGGCTATTTAGGCATAAGAAACGAAATTCGTCCTTCTAAGCAATTTCGTGGCGATGCGTACGAGGGGGCTGAGGACATCCCACGCGGGCTAAGATCTGCTTTAGAGTTATTTGAGGAAGCGACCCCATTACATGACATCCTTGGGCCAGAGTTTTGTCGCGTTTATTCCATAGTGAAAAAAGCAGAACATGACGAGTTTCTTCAGGTTATTAGCCCCTGGGAAAGGGAACATCTTCTGTTGAACGTATGAATTTATTGTATGTAAATGATAAAACTAATAACTATCCTAAGAATAGTTGGTACACGGCAACTTCGGAAATTCTACCAGAGTTCGAGTCACTAAATAATGAGACTTCGGTTGACGTTGCTATTATTGGCGGTGGCTATGCCGGATTAACTGCAGGACTATTCTTATCTAAAGCAGGCGTGGATACCATCTTGCTTGAAGCTCAAAAAGTAGGTTTTGGGGCATCGGGAAGAAATGGTGGACAGTTGGGCACCGGTCAACGTATGGATCAGCGCGACCTGATCAAATTGTTGGGAGACGATTTGGGAGATAAACTATGGTATCTTGCAGATGATGCATTAGACACCGTCAAAACAATTATAAAAAAAAATAAAATTGACTGTTTCCTACGTCCAGGAATAGCAAATTTGGGTAATTCAAATGCTGAGGCCTCCGATCTACATTCTTACGCAGAATTCCTCGAAAAACGCTATAAATCAGGAACTGTGGGTACCATAAGCAAAGAAGAAAGTTTGGCACTATGTATCACACATGACTACAAAGGTGGTATTTTATTTTCAAATGCAGCCCACTTACATCCACTTCGCTACGCTCTTGGGCTTGCAAAAGTAGCCAATGAAAATGGTTTAAGAATTTTTGAACAATCACCAGTCCAAAAAATAATAAAAGGTACTCCTGTTGTTTTGAAGACTAATAAAACTTCCATAAAAGCAAAATATGTTATCTATGCTTGTAATGGCTATTTGGGAACACTGGAACCTAAAGTGGCTTCTCGAGTCATGCCAATTAATAACTATATCGTGGCAACGGAACCATTAAATAATCCAAAACACCAGGTCCTGACTCAAGATATCGCGGTTGCAGATTCAAAATTTGTCGTAAATTATTTTCGCATGTCTCATGATAATCGGTTATTATTTGGCGGTACAGAAAGTTATAGATATAAATTTCCACTCGATATCGCGTCAAAAGTACGAAAACCGATGCTTAAACTTTTTCCACAGTTAAGAGATGCTAAAATTGATTATGCATGGGGCGGTACTTTAGGAATTACAATGCGCCGAATGCCATTTTTCAAACGTTTGAGTAAAAATGAGTTTAATATTTCCGGCTTTTCGGGACACGGCGTTGGTGCCGCAACCCATGCTGGAAAACTGATTGCTCAAACAATTTTAAATCAGGACAGTAGTGGCTTTGATGCCATGGAGAAGGTGCCCTCCCTTCCCTTCCCAGGTGGTCGATTTGCTCGTTCGCCTTTGCTGTTTATGGCAATGACGTGGTACTCTCTCAGAGATAGATTAGGATTTTAGAGTTAACTCAATTTATTTAGCTTCTCCTGAAGTTCACTCAATTGAGTTTTAATTGCTGCTAGGTCATCTTTTGTTTCATTTGTTGGATCAGTTGTCTCAGGTTTTGAAGCGTTATTAGGACTATAGCCCGATAAACCACCCATAAATGCTTTCAGAAATGCGTCTTGTTGAGCCTGTAAGTTTTCATATCCAGGCATTCCCTGTATTGGATTAATACTGTTCATATTTTCCATAAACTTCGATTGATTCTCACGAAACATTTCAAGGGACATTGTTAAAAACTCTGGAAGAGCAGAGGTCGTTTGAGTTGCATAGCTTCGAACCAAATCTGTTAAAACACTAAGTGGAAGCACATTATCTCCCCTACTTTCGTGCTCAGCAATTATTTGGAGAAGATATTGTCTAGTGAGATCATCACCTGACTTAAGATCAATAATTTGTACATCACGACCAGATCTAATAAAACCTGCTATGTCATCAAGCGTGACGTAGTCACTGGTTTCAGTGTTATAGAGGCGACGGCTAGCATATCTTTTGATCAGCAAAGAACCTGACTTCTTTTCCACTTTTTAATCCCCCATCGCCATATTGCAGCGTTGCAGCAATTATTAAGCAAATGCAGCAAAAAAGAAAGAGGCAACTGAACGCTGCCTCTCGATGGATTATAATCTACGAAAAAAGAGTATTTAAAAGTTTAAATTTATGCTTTTTTCTGTGTCGGTGCAAAATCATTTGCAGCTTTTTTAACAGAAGCCGCTGTTTCGTCCTGAACTTCTTTTGCTGTAGCAACAAATAGAGATACTGAATCCAACTGAGCCTTTTTTGCGATTTCAGCCAGCGCGGCTAAATTTTCAGTAGCGACATCAGTCTGATCAGATACAAAATCCCCAATAGATTGAGCATATTCCGAAGGATTAGTTTTAGAAGTTTGGACTTCTTGCATTTTGGTGAGTACATCGGATGCCCACTTATACGATACCGCAGTTGACTTTTCTGCAGCCCTTGAAAATAAATTATAATATTTCTCGTTTACAACTGTTTGCTTTTCGACCGCATCTTCAAAAACGGAAGTATCCATCGGTAAAGAAGCCATAAAATCTTTAAAAAACTTATTCATATCTTGTGTACTAGCCATCACATCTATCCTTTATAAAACTGTATCTACGGCGGCTTATACATGCTGCGCCGCAGCAATGCAAGTTATTTTTCTGCATCGCAGCATTTTTGTACAGGGACTATTGTCTTCAAGATTTCTGATGTACGTAAGAACCTGGAGCATTGCCCAAGTCGACGTCATCAAGCGTCCCAGGCGTACGCGCTTTAACTAAATCTTTAGATCGTCCCCCCAACCATTTTTCCCAAAATGGCCACCAACTTTCTTTTTTAAAATCTGCGCATTGTTTCCAATTTTCTGGATTTTTAAAGTCATCTTTACCAAAATAATACCCATACTTTCCTCTGCCAGGGGCATTAACAATACCTGCTACATGTCCTGCCTCGGATAAAACAAAAGTCTTTTCTTTCGAACTAAAGTTATATATCCCCCGAAAGCTATCTTCCCAAGACGCTATATGATCCGTTTCACAACTTACTGCGAATACAGGTGTTTCGATATCCGATGCACCGAGTATCTCTCCAAACATCTTTAGCTGATTCTTTGCAAACTGATTATTCTGACATAAATGTCTCAAATACTGTAACGCCATCTTACCAGGTAAATTTGATCCATCCCCATTCCAAAAAAGCAGGTCGAATGAGGGCGGCGCCTCACCCATCATGTAACTTTTAATCGCTGGGCTGTAGATTAAATCGTTTGAGCGAAGGAAACTAAATGTCCGCGCAATAATAAAACTCTCAAGAATACCTTTACTTTTGATCTCACTTTCTATGGTATCAATGAAATCGTTTTGTAAAAAGGGAGTAAATTCACGCTGGTCTGAAAAATCAGTTAAGGTCGTAAGAAGCGTAGCCGTATTTATAGACGTATCACCTCGTTTTTTCATGAGAGACATTACAATGCTAAGTACTGTCCCAGCAATACAATATCCTAAAGCATTTATTGTTTTGGTATTACAGATACTTTTTACTTGCTCAATCGCCTCAAAATAACCCTCTTCAATATACTCCTCAAGCCCAACATCGGCATAACTAGTGTCCGGGTTCACCCATGATACCACGAATAATGTATAGCCTTGGTCAACAATCCAGCGTATCAAGCTATTATGGGGCTTTAGGTCTAAAATATAAAACTTATTAATCCATGGGGGAAAGATCAGTAGCGGTGTTTGGTAGACCATTTCGGTTGAAGGTGAATACTGAATTAGTTCAAAAAGTCTATTTCGAAAAACAACTTTACCTGGTGTAGCTGCTAAATCTGACCCAACTTTAAAAGCAGTTTCATCCGCTAATCGTACCAAGAGCTCTCCATTATTTGACTCTAAATCTCGGATTAAATTCTCTAAACCTTTTACTAGAGACTCACCCTTAGATAAAAAAGCCTTTTCTAGAGCGTCAGGATTTGTTCCAAAAAAATTAGTGGGGGCCATCATATCGATAATTTGACTAGAAAAATACTCCAAACGCGCTTGATCTTTCGAAGACAAGCCTTCTACCTGTGCCACAGCCTCAGTGATCATATCCGAGTTCACATGGTACTGTTTTAAGACATTTTTATAAAATGGATTAGTTTTCCATAATTGGTGCGTAAAACGTTTATCAACATGTTCAATATTTTCGTTTTCAGCACTATTAGAAAAAAACTGTTCTTGCGTTTCCGCAAAATATTCTAAAGTTTTCCCCCAATAAGATATTTGCTGTTCCATAAAAAAAGTTGGGTTCTGCGCCATACTTTTCAAATAGGCGCCAGCCGTTTTTACAAAAAGATCGTGCCCTGGACCGTTAAGTCCAAGATTGATCTGCTTCTTGTTATTTAGAACTTCAAAAAAACGCCCAGATAATTCCTCTAATTTTTGTAGATTTGCATTTAATTGCAAATCAATTGATGGCAAATTTTTATCTGAACTTGTCATATGAGACTTTTCCAACTAACTTAGCTGCAGTGCAGCATAACAAAAAGATTTAATATTACCATGCCCGTTTTTAATCGCACCAGTAGTTTAGGATAAATAAATGCACAAGATGCTAGGATATAATTATTTTGACGCGATGCGTAATGTGAATCAGTGGATTGGAGCTACAGCAAAAGCAGCCGCCTCACACCCTGCAATGTCAGGTTTACCTAACCCTAGTATTAATTGGGTTGCTGCGTGGGGAGAGGTAACTGAGAGATCGTTTGAAAGAATGACCGCAAAACCTGACTGGGGCATAGAGAGCATAACATGTTGCGATGGTCGAGATCACTTAATAGAAGTCGATAGAAAAATTATTGGTCCTTTTGGAGATCTAGTTCATTTCAATGTTTTAGAGCGAGAGCCAATTTCAAAAAAGATTTTATTAGTAGCACCTATGTCTGGTCACTACTCCACTTTACTTAGATCGACCATAAACAGTTTAATCATAGATAGTGAAGTTTACGTTACAGATTGGCACAATGCTCGAGATATCCCTGTATCTAAAGGTCATTTTGATATCGAAGACTACACCCAGTACTTAATTGATTATATAAGATTTTTAGGTCCAGAGATTAACGTGATCGCAATTTGCCAACCAGCACCCTTAGCCCTTGCAGCAACAGCATTTTTTGCGCAGGAAGATAAAGAGTCTCAACCAAAAAGTTTAATTCTTATGGGGGGGCCAATTGATCCCAATGCTACTCCAACTGAAATCACTAATTTTGCCAATAAAATAACTTTGTCACACTTAGAGCAGACGGTAATTCAACGTGTGGGATTTCAGTATGCAGGTGTTGGACGGCAGGTGTATCCTGGTTTATTACAATTAATGTCTTTCATGTCTATGAATGCTGAGAAACATCTTAAATCATTTTCGGATCAAATAGCTAAAGTCGCTCATGGGCAAGCGAGTGAACACGACAGACATAACAATTTTTATGACGAATATTTGGCTGTAATGGATATGACGGCAGAATTTTATTTATCAACCGTGGATCGCATCTTTAAAAAACGGGAGATAGCCCATAACAAGTTTGCATTAAAGGGAATGCATTTGGACATAAATACTATCTCGGATGTTCCCATAATGACTGTTGAAGGTGGTAAAGATGATATAGCAGCTCCTGGACAATGTTCGGCTGCGATAAGGCTATGTAAAAATGTACCACCAGAAAAAAAGTTAAGCCATGTTGAGATTGATGCTGGCCACTACGGAATCTTTGCTGGAAAAAACTGGAGATCTAATATTAGGCCGAAAGTAATGAATTTTATTGATAACTTTCAATAGGTAAAATTTTTGTCATTTCATCCTCACAAAAGTTCTTTATTCTTCGCGTAGACCATGTCGATCATGGCCTGGGTGCCTTTCGAAAACTCTAACGAACACTTGTATGTCTGAGCGGTGGTAGCAGACAAAGAAAAGGCCTCAACTTGATTAATGTATTGGTTTTCAGATGGAAACTTAAAAATTTCTTCCTGTTCATTCCCTTTCCTAAATATAACCTGCGCAATATCAAATACATTAGGGTTGAAGGGAGCTGAAAGTTTCAAAAACCCCTCAGAACCATGAATTGTCATTTCTTGTCGAGGAGCAGCTCTCATAGAAGTTACTGCCTGCATTTTGAAACCGGGGAATTGAGCTGAAATACTTGCCCAAGTATCAACTCCATTTTCAAAAACAATATCCGCAAATAGGATTTTGGTGGGTTCACAGCCTGTCACAAATCTACTTACACCGTAGGGATAAACCCCAATATCAGGAATACCACCGCCGCCATACTTTGCTTGATTGCGAATATTCATTGGGTCGTCAGCATTATTGTAACTGAACACGCCATCGATCTGTACTAATTCTCCTATTTTACCCGTATCGACAAAGTCTTTAACCAATTGCCACTGTGGATGATGCACTACCATGTATGCTTCCGCTGCCAAAAGCTGCGTTTCGTCTCGCAATTCTATCAAGCGATCTATTTCCCCTGCAGCCATAGAGATTGGTTTTTCACATAAAACGTGTTTGCCAGCCTTTAAACACCGCATAGCCCATTCGATGTGAATATGGTTGGGTAGTGGAATATATACTGCATTGATATCCGGATCTTCTAATAAACCGATATAATCATCATAAATTTTCAAACTACCAGAAAGCGCCAAAAATTTATTAGCCTTTTCTTTATCTTTGGTCGCGAGTGCTACTAACGAATTTCCTTTAGCAGCGTGAATAGCAGGTGCCATTTGCTCCAATGCAAATTTCGATGCACCTAAAATTCCCCATTTAAAACTTGTACTCACTACAATTAACCACGCTTTTTGGGATATAAATTTGTGACACTAGCTGCGTTGTAGTATATTATCGGTATCAGCCAACAAGTGTGGCTTTGGAAGCTAGTTCCCGCATTTGAATTTGAAGCTTTTCAAACGCACGCACCTCAATCTGTCTTATTCGTTCCCGGCTTACTCCATATTCCAGGCTAAGCTCTTCCAAAGTAGACGGTGTGTCCTGCAACCGGCGTTTATGCAATATATCCTGTTCTCGCTCATTGAGGAAACTCATTGCTTTGGTCATCAAATCCAACCTAAATTCGACTTCATCTTTATTCTCAAAATCGGTTGCATGATCCGCAGACTCATCCTCCAGCCAATCCTGCCATTCCATTGACCCATCCCCGTCAGACGAAACAACGGCGTTAAGGGAAGCATCTCCCCCACTTAATCTACGGTTCATTGAAATGACTTCGTTTTCAGACACACCTAAGTCTGTAGCAATCTTCTTTACATTTTCAGGATGTAGATCGCCTTCATCTAAGGCTCCAATCCTAGCTTTCGCTTTTCGTAGGTTAAAAAACAGTTTCTTTTGTGCACTCGTTGTACCCATCTTTACCAATGACCAACTACGTAGGATATATTCTTGAATGCTTGCTCTAATCCACCACATAGCATAAGTGGCCAGTCTGAATCCTTTTTCGGAGTCAAAACGTTTAACGGCTTGCATTAAGCCAACGTTTGCTTCGGATATTACTTCCGCCTGAGGCAAGCCATAACCACGGTAACCCATAGCAATCTTAGCTGCCAAACGTAGATGCGAAGTCACTAATTTGTGCGCAGCTTCTGAGTCCTGTTCATCAGCCCAGCGTCTCGCAAGCATATATTCTTCTTCCGGTTCAAGCATTGGAAACTTTCGTATTTCCTGCAAGTAACGGCTTAAACCAGCTTCTGGACTAGGGGCGGGTAAGTTTGCATAATTGGTCATATCGGCTTCCTTTGATTGAGATATATGTAGTTACACATACCCCTCTTTTCAAGTTTACATTTTCATTTAAAGTTTGGATTGAGCGATATCTGCAATCGATACGGCAATAAATTGAGTAAAGTTAACTCAACTTTTTAATTAGGTTACTTATATCATCCGGTAAAGGCACCTCAAAACGTAAAGCTTCTTTTGTTTTTGGATGCACAAACCCCAAAGTAGCAGCATGTAAGGCTTGCCGAGGAAAAGATAGTACTTCGTCGACAATCTCGTTTGGAAAAGATTTTGACTGGATTTTTCTGCGGCCACCGTATAGCGGATCTCCTATCAAACCATGCCCCACATGCGCTAAATGAACTCGGATCTGATGGGTTCTACCAGTCTCTAAACGACAATCGATCAAGGCTAAACTAGACAAGGATCCGTACTTTTCACTGACTTTTACCCTGGTGATTGCATGGCGCCCTTTATCAAATACAACAGCCTGTTTTTGCCGGTTCGTTCTGTGCCGTGCTAAATTGGTGGTAACTTTCAAAATATTGCCTGGCTCAAAACTGACGCCCTTAACACCTCTCAATCGAGGATCATTAGCATCTGGAGCTCCAAAACATAACGCTTGGTAGCGCCTTTCCACTGAATGATTTTCAAATTGCTTGGCAAGGACTTGGTGCGCAACGTCCGATTTTGCAGAAACCAACAATCCGCTTGTATCTTTATCAATTCGATGAACTATACCAGGTCTTTTGCTACCACCAATTCCAGATAAGGTATCGCCACAATGATGTAGCAATGCATTAACCAAGGTCTTATCTGGAGAGCCAGGGGCTGGATGGACAACCATTCCTGCTGGTTTATTCACAACAATGAGAGAGTCATCCTCATAAACAATATTTAAGGGAATATTTTCGGGAGCATTATCAATATCTTCAATTTGAGGAAGTGTGATTTCTATAAATTGTCCCTCACGTACTGAAGCGTCTAAATGTGTTGCAACTATTTTGTCGACGCGAACTACCCCTTTTTCTATAAGTTTACGAATTCGAGATCGCGATAGACTAGCTGAATCTGGCGCATCACGCGAAAGAGCTTTATCAAGACGCGCAGGAGGATTCGCTGTGACGAAAAAAGATAAGACAGAAGAAGACAAAATTATCCTCCAAAATGAAATTATTCTACCCACAAGTATAAAGTTCTTAAAGTTACTTGTCACTGTGTTAGCTGGGGTGATGATAATTGGCTTTGTGATAATAGTGTGTGTGTTTGTTATAAACTTTCGAAAAAGCCCCACTCTAATTCCAGCTACACTAGAATTACCAAGCAATGTGAACCCAATAGCCTATACACAGACAACAAACTGGTACGCAATAGTAACAGATGATGATGAAATCTTAATTTTTGACAATACAGGAAATGAAATCCAAAAAATTAAAGTTAATTTCAAAACTCCCTAATCAAAGAAAATACTTTTAAACTCTTCCCACTCACCCTTACTCATGCCTGAGCCTTGAAGAGCTACATCTTCGCCTTTGATCATTCTACGCAAAACATTTACGGAAGTTTGAGAAAGGGAGGCGCCGCCTAGCCTGTAATCTTCGAAAGCACTATAAGTATGCGGCACCCAGTCTCTAACTAATTTACAGATTTCCTCAGCATAAACTCTAATTTCATATTGAGCATGAGGATCTGCCCTAAGTCTCAAAAAATGGAGTAAATTATGTAGATCAACTTTCCAATACCATTGCGTATATATGTTTGCAGGCAAGTTCATGCGCGCCAACTCTCTTGCTAAACCCTGTTGATCTTCTTGGGAAATCATTTTTTCGTAATTATCATAGCAACGCGCACTGTCAGCTTTCAAAAGCTCTAAAACAGATTGTGCTTCGTCTCCACTTAAAGTTTCACCCCTACCCTGGTTATTTACCACAGATTGGGATGCAATATGCTCAGGGCTCGGTATGTAGAACTCTCTATCTAAGATTGAGTAGCGTGCCGAATATTCATTTACATTTGCAGTTCGGTGTCGGATCCATTGCCGCGCTACAAATACTGGTAGCTTCACATGCAATTTGATTTCGCACATTTCAAATGGCGTAGAGTGCCAATGGCGCATTAAATACCTGATTAATCCCGCATCGTTCTGAACAGATTTCGTACCCTTTCCGTAACTAACTCGGGCAGCTTGGCATATAGCACTATCATCTCCCATATAGTCAATTACACGCACAAAACCATGATCAAGAACCTTGAAAGCAGAATAAAGCCTCTCCTCCATACCCTCACTTACAACTCTACGCGTGATCGCTGTTTGCTCCCTTTGAATATTTATTTCTTCCATTTGTTTTGGAGATAGGGGCATTTTGGAGTCCTTTACTGAATCACTTATTGCCGACTATATCTAGAGATTAGTTGTGAATAAACCACAACATGCAGAAAGAATTGAAGTAATTTTCAAATTTTCAATTGAATTGATCATTCAGGCATATGTAACAAGGTGAATAACCTTGAAATTAATTATAATTATTATGAGTAAAGTGGTAGTCAGTGATACAAAATTGGAAAAAAAATGAAAATTAGATATCTCCACACGATGGTGAGAGTAAAGGATCTCGAAAAATCAATTGCCTTCTACCGTTTAATTGGACTGAAAGAAATAAAAAGAAATGAAAATGATGTTGGACGTTTCACGCTGGTTTTTCTTGCACCGGACGGACAACATGAATGCCCACTGGAATTAACCTTTAATTGGGATGACGACGATGGGCTCCCGTCAGACAGCAGACATTTTGGCCATTTAGCGTATGAAGTCGAAAACATTTACGAAACATGTCAGTACTTAATAGAGAATAACGTCACTATAAATCGACCTCCTCGTGACGGACGGATGGCCTTTGTGCGATCACCAGACAATATTTCCATTGAATTACTGCAGCATGGGGAAGCTATGCGGAAAAGTGAGCCATGGATTTCTATGCCTAATATTGGTCATTGGTGATAACAAAAACGTTCAATAACAAGCGGAACAAGTGAAAATCAATGATAGTTAAATTTCTTTGCTTTGAGGATATCTCGTATCTCGCTAATAATGGCGGAATATTTTTCTTTGGGGACTTCTTGTCCGGAACACCAGCTGTATAGGTCCTGATCGTTCTCAAATAAAAGGTCAGAGTAGAGATCCAACTTTACTCCTGACATTGTCTCTAGGCAAACTTCACTATAGTAGGAGAGGATGACATCCATTTCCTTTATACCGCGCCTCATCGACCGCATTTTAAGCTTTTTGATTTTATTCTCTCGAGCGTCTAGCATTACATTTCTTTCAATTTAGCCCTTAATTGTTTTTCAAGCTTCGCGAGCTTATCTGCCGATGTAAGGAGCCCAGTCTGAAGCGCTCTAATTTCAAATAAGATATCATTGATTTCTGGTGGAACTTGGGTTTCGTTGTCAGAATAATCTACTCCTTCACCTCTACCATGCAGCAGCCACATAACAGATACGCCAAGTAAACCAGCTAGCATCGACAGTCTATTAGCTCTTGGTTCGCTGATATCCTGCTCCCATGATTTCAGTGTGGCCAATTTTATGCCTAATCGCTTAGCAACTAGTTTTTGTGTCATACCTGATTTTTCAATGGCTGCGGATAGTCTGTCACCAAAAGTGGCGGTTTCGGGTCCATACCAATCCAAATCATCAATCACGACACACTCCAATTATTTTTCTTGAATGGTTATTAGCTGCAGCATAAGACACTTAGATATCAAACTCAAATAGGTATATTATGATAGAGCTCTCAAAATCAGTTTCTAAAATCAATTCATCTGCAACAATTACAATGTCTGCTCTTGCGAATAAATTGAAATCAGAGGGTAAAGACATAATTAGTTTATCAGCTGGTGAACCAGATTTTGGGACGCCGAAGCACATTCAAGAGGCAGCGATAAAAGCCATCAAGTCTGGGAAAACAAAATATACAAATCCAGATGGGATGCCAGAGTTAAAAGAAGCCATTTCCCAAAAATTTATTACAGAAAATAATCTTAAATATGAGACAACACAAATATCCGTAGGAACTGGGGGAAAGCAGATATTATATAATGCTTTGATGGCAACACTAAACCCCGATGATGAAGTTATCATCCCAGCGCCTTATTGGGTTTCATATCCGGACATGGTAAAATTGGCTGGCGGTAGTCCTAAAATTATAAAAACAGCTTCGGAAAATAACTATAAGTTACGGCCAAATGATTTAAGGGCTTCGATAACAGAGAAGACAAAGTGGCTGATATTTAATTCACCTTCGAATCCTACAGGTGCAGGTTATACATTCAAAGAACTCAAAAAGTTAACAGATGTCCTTTTGGAATTTCCCCAAGTACACATACTGACAGATGATATTTACGAACACTTAACTTTTGGAAATTTCAAATTCGTAACCCCCGCACAAGTCGAGCCAAAGTTATATTCTAGAACGCTTACATGCAACGGCGTTTCTAAAGGGTACGCGATGACGGGGTGGCGTATTGGCTATGCAGGTGGACCAGAAAAAATAATAGCAGCGATGCGTAAAATTCAATCACAATCAACATCTAATCCTTGTACGATCAGTCAATGGGCCGCGCTTGCGGCTCTCACTGGAAAAAAAGATTTTATTTTAAAAAATAAAATTATTTTTGAGGAGCGCCGTGATTTGGTTGTGAAGAACTTAAATGCTACAAACGGCATCTCTTGCCCAATTCCAGACGGAGCCTTTTACGTTTACCCTGACATAAAGCAGTTAATTGGAAAAAAAACACAATCAGGAACGGTGATTTCTAACGATGAGCAATTCGCATTATCACTTTTGGAAGAGGAAAACGTTGCCGTTGTATTTGGAGCAGCTTTTGGTCTTTCACCAAATTTCCGTATAAGTTTTGCAACATCCACTCATGAACTTCAAATTGCCTGTGATCGTATTTCTTCATTTTGCGCCCGTTTGACTAATTAATCTGTCATTTTAAAGTGGCATTTTACGGTTAGGGTTTGTGAGATAAACAAATCGAAACCCGAGTAATATAGCAGCAAAACCCAAACCTGTGGCTAAACCAGCCCATATTCCTATAGATTTAAAATTAAGAACAAATGCAAAGAAATATGCAGATGGAACGCCTACTAACCAATAACTTAAAATTGTTATTAGCATCGGCACTGTGGTATCCTGTATACCTCTGAGTAAACCCAATGCCATCGCCTGGCCACCGTCTACAAATTGGAAAAGAGCGGCTGCAACTAGTAATAGAGCACCAGTGTAAATTATCTGAGTTCGGGAAGGATCATCAATATCCACATAAATTGCTACAAGAGTATCACCAAAGGTTATAAGAACCGTCATTGCAGCCAATGAGAATAATATCGAGCATGAGGCAGCGACTTTAGCTCCTTTTTTTAGTAACAATAAATTCCTACTCCCCCAAGCGTTGCCTGCTTTGATTGTTGAAGCCTCAGCCAGGCCTAAATGAATCATGAACATGACAGAAGCAATTTGAAGTGCGATGCCATGAGCAGCAAGGGTGATTGCTCCAAACCAGCCCATCATAATCGACGAGGCTGTAAACAAACCTGTCTCAGCGACAATACTTGTTCCAATTGGCAGCCCTAATGTCCCGACTTTAACAAATGCAACTTTGTCAAAACGAAAAAACCTGGTTAGCAGCTTATACTCTGGCAATTTTCTTATTGCATATGCAGTAATAGATACTGCTGTGATAATTTGAACTATTACTGAAGAAATGGCTGCGCCTGACACTCCTAACTCGGGAAAGCCTAAATTTCCAAAAATTAGTAAATAATTAAGCGGTATGTTTAAAAGCACCGTTGTTAAGGTAATAATCAAGGTCACTTTAGTAAGATGCAAACCAGAAAGGAAAAACCGGATAACCATAGCCCAAAGAGCGGGTATTAACCCAAACCCAATGATACGCGTATAATTTTCCGCATATCCAGATATGTCAGGAGCTTGTCCAAGTATAATAAGGATAGGTTCAGAATTGAAAAATATTGGTAGAAATAAACTTGCGTAGATTAGGGATAGCCACAACCCCATTCTCATGTAGCGTCGTGCGAGTTTTAACTCTCCCGCACTGGAGGCCGATGCAACGAGAGGCTGAACTGCAAAAGCAAAACCGGCACCAAATAGAAAAAATACGAAAAAATAAGCATTTCCAAGAACAAGGGCAGCCAAAGCAGTTACTGAGTACCAACCCATCATTATAGTGTCCGTAATACCAAGAGCCACATTGGCCAGATGAGTACCGATAAGGGGTATCGCTAATTTAATGAGATTTTTCCCGCTAGTCCGGAAAGTCTGTTCGTGATCCATGATGTACCCATTACATTTGAACAGAACCCTTTCAAGTAAATTGTAAACTGACTAAATAAAACCTCGGTTCTTTCATAAGTTCTTGAAGGAGCGTTTGAAAATTGTGACTAGGGTGCAGTCGTTTTAGTTGAAACAGAGAAATTATTCTTTCTCTTGTTTATTCAGCCATCCAGGCTTAGAAAAGAATAAAAAAGAGCAGCGCTAGATGACTGACCTATTGTCAGAATTAGAAAATCAAGACTATGACGCATCTTCGATAGAAGTCCTTGAAGGCCTTGAACCTGTACGAAAGCGCCCAGGAATGTATATCGGCGGCACAGATGAGCGTGCCCTTCACCATATGGTTTCTGAAATTTTAGATAACTCCATGGATGAAGCCGTAGCAGGTTACGCAAATCGGATAGACGTAGAGCTTAAAGAAAATTATGAAATAGCTATAAGAGACAATGGTCGGGGAGTTCCAATTGATCCACATCCAAAGTATCCAGATAAATCAGCACTGGAGGTAATCTTTTGCACGTTACACGCTGGAGGGAAATTTTCAGGCAAGGCCTATCAGACCTCTGGAGGATTGCACGGTGTGGGCGCGTCAGTAGTTAATGCCCTATCTAGTTCGATGGTAGTGCAAGTAGCCCGTAACAAAGAGTTACATGAGCAAAGATTCTCCCGCGGTGTGGCCCAAGGAAATTTAGAAAAGATAGGGAGTGCACCAAATAGGCGAGGAACCTATGTAAGTTTTTTACCTGACAAAGAAATCTTTGGTAGTCATAAATTTAAACCATCTCGTCTATTTAAATCCATTAGGTCAAAAGCTTACTTGTTTTCTGGTGTAGAAATAAGGTGGAAATCAGAAATAAATGACGGTGAAACTCCAACAGATGCTACCTTTCACTTTCCAGGAGGCCTTTCAGATTTCCTAAACGAAACCTTAAATGGAGTATCTACATACGCCCAACAACCTTTCGCCGGTACAGTTGATTTCCATGAAAAATTCCAAATACCGGGTAAAATCGAATGGGCAATAAATTGGACCCCATCAAGAGATGGTTTTATTAAATCGTACTGTAATACAGTTCCAACACCAGAAGGCGGTACGCATGAAAGTGGCTTTTGGGCAGCAATATTAAAAAGTATAAAAACTTATGGAGAGCGCGTTAATAGTAAAAAAGCTAAAGACATAACTCGTGAGGATCTAACTCTAGGAAGCTGTGCGTTAGTATCGTGTTTTATACAGGAGCCAGAATTTGTTGGCCAAACTAAAGATCGCTTAGCAACAGTTGAGGCCCAAAAGCTAGTAGAAAACTCAGTGCGCGATCATTTTGATAATTGGCTGGCCTCCGATAGTAAGTCTGCCACTGCTATCTTAGATTTTCTAATATTACGTTCGGAAGAGCGGCTAAGACGAAGACAAGAAAAGGAAACAGCCAGAAAGTCAGCAACCAAACGGCTTCGTTTGCCTGGAAAGCTTGTTGATTGCTCAGAGAACACTCGCAATGGCACGGAATTATTTATAGTTGAAGGCGATAGTGCTGGTGGCTCAGCAAAAATGGCACGGAATAGAAAAATACAGGCACTTTTACCCTTGCGAGGGAAAATTTTAAATGTACTTGGTGCTGCCAGTTCAAAATTAGGTACTAATCAGGAAATCAACGACCTAACCCAGGCATTGGGTACGAACCTTGGTTCAAAATTCAATATTGATGATCTACGTTATGAAAAAATCATAATTATGACAGACGCTGATGTCGACGGCGCTCACATAGCATCTCTTTTGATGACATTCTTTTTCACACAGATGCGACCGCTGATAGATCAAGGACATCTTTACCTCGCTTGTCCACCCCTCTTTCGTCTTACTCAAGGATCTCATCGAGTATACTGCAAAGATCAAGTTGAGCGTGACCAATGGCTTTCTAAAGGCTTAGGCGGTAAAGGTAAAATAGAAGTTAGTCGATTCAAAGGTTTAGGAGAAATGGACGCCAAGGATTTAAAGCAAACGACAATGGACCCGATCAGTAGGAAGCTAATTCGAGTTTCAATAGATGAAGAAAAACCCGGTGAAACTGGAGATCTAGTTGATCGATTAATGGGCAAAAAGCCTGAATTACGTTACCAATATATTCAAAGTAATGCGCGTTTTGTTAATGAGCTAGATGTTTAATCATTTAATTGATATCCACTAAGCTTTTCGAGCATAGCTAAAAAATCATCAGGCACTTCAACTTCCTTAGCTGCGACTTTACCCTGACCTGGCAGACGTGTGCCCACATCTTTAGATACGGAAGCTTTTAAATCCTTTAGAAACAATTCAAATGAATTAGAATTATTAGGATCAATCAAAATATAATATTGCCCCAAGTTGTGAGGCTCTCCATTTGTAGCTTTTAGCGGCTGCACAAATTGTGATGCCAAGCCTCCTGCAAGACCTGCCGCTAACACTTCCGCCATAAGCCCAAATCCCCAACCTTTATAACCACCACTCGATACTAAAGATCCTTCTAAAGCGGCTTCTGGATCAGTAGTTGCATTACCACTTTTATCAAGTGCCCAACCCAAAGGTATTTTTTCACCTGCCGCTTTAGCCATTGTAATTTTACCTAGTGCTACAGCAGTTGTAGACTGATCGAAATGAATTGCGATATTGCCCGCTCCATCTGGAACAGAAAATGCGATCGGATTCGTTCCAATGATGCGTGACTTACCACCTGGTGGTGCCACAATGGGAGAGGCATTTGTAAATCCGATACCAATTAAATTTTGCTGTGCAATCTGTTCAGTAAAATAGCCTAACGATGTACAAGTATGTGCATGTCCAATTACTAAAGAACAGATGCCATTTTCAAACGCTGCTTTGCAAGCTGAACCCAAACCTCTGGTAAATGCCGGCTGAGCAAATCCAAACTTAGCATCAACAGTGACTATCCCACTTTTTTCTTTTGAGACAATCGGCTCTACATTACCCTTAACTCGGCCCGATTGGAGTTGCATGCAATAACTCTCCAAATAATAAAGGCCACAGATCCTATTACCTACGCTCTCTGATTTGGCGATTGCGTCTGCCACCGCGTCCGCGATCCAGTCAAGTGCTCCAAATTTTAGCAGAGCAGCCTTCGATAAACTAAAAATATTTACAACTGATATTTGAGCCATGTTTGCCCTTTCAATAGTTAAGCAAAAAATTCTAAATTAATCTGTAGAAGCACTAGCTTAAATTTATGTAACTTTGAAGAGAAATTAGTGAATAATATTAGCAAAAGTATAAAAGAAAATTACTGATTAAAGTATGCAAATAATTATTCGATTTACAGAAGAAGAACGGTTTGCTGATATTAATTTTAGATAATTAGTGGGACCCTAAAATTAAAGAAATGAAGTCTTAATAATAGAGTATATATGGATTGACGTGCTAAACCTATGAGCTATCACTACAATAAAATGTTAGGAATAAATAATGAACTTAAGTAACGGCGTCGAATATCTTGCCATTCCAGGGCCGTCTGTCATTCCCGAAAAAGTTCTTCAGGCAATGCATCGTTCTTCCCCTAATATATATGAGGGTGAACTTGTAGACATTACCGATAAAATCGTCCCAAAATTGTGCCAGGTTGCTAAAACGGATGGCAACGTAGCCATGTATATATCAAACGGACACGGTGCATGGGAAGCGGCCCTATCGAATACGACTAATATAGGTGATAAAGTACTTGTAGCTGCAACTGGCAGGTTTGGACACGGCTGGGCAGAAATTGCGCAAAAAAATGGTTTAAAAACGGAAGTTTTAGATTTTGGAACCAACAGTACAATAGATTTAAATTTGTTAGAAACTGCGCTCAAAAAAGACGGAAACTATAAAGCAGTTTTAATAACTCATGTTGATACTTCGACATCCGTTAAAAATGAAATCGCTCCTGTAAGAGCACTATTAGATGATCTTAATCATGATGCCTTACTGTTGGTTGACTGTATCGCGTCCCTTGCTTGTGATGAATTTCAAATGGATAGTTGGGGTGCAGATGTTATGGTAGCTGCCTGCCAAAAAGGAATAATGGTGCCGCCAGGCGTAAGCTTTGTATTTTTTAACCAAAAAGCGAAGGATGTACAAAGTTCCCTAAAACTAGTCAGCTCATACTGGGACTGGGCTCCTCGCATAAACCCAGATTATTACTACAAATATTTTGGAGGGACGGCCCCAACTCATCACTTGTATGGACTTAATGTGGCTCTTGATATGATTTTGAAAGAGGGTATTGAAGCTGTCTGGAGAAGACACGAGGTGCTTGCTAGCGCTATCTGGGCTGCTATTGAAAGTTGGGAAAAAGGTGGTGAATTAAAGGCTAACATTCAAGATAAAAAGCTGAGATCTGCTGCTGTAACATCTCTCCAGGTTCAAACTCCAAAAGGTACTCATATAAGAAAATGGCTACAGGAGAATACGGGGTTAACAATCGGCATAGGATTAGGAATGGCAACTCCCAACGATCCCAATGGTGACGGATACTTTAGATTAGGCCACATGGGTCATGTAAACGCTCAAATGATAATGGCATTAATCGCAACTCTCGAAACTGCAATGATTGCAGTGGGAGTTCCTCATGGAAATAATGCAATAAATAAAGCTGCATCGGTTATCGCAAAGTTTTCAGAACCTTAGGAAGAACGTTATCAAATAAATCTAGTTCGTCATCCCGCCCAACACTCACTCTAATTGTTCTATCAAGTGGTGCCACAACGGGTTTCCTAACAAAAACATTGGCTTCAAGTAAGCCGTTCATCACCTGCACTGCAAAACTACTGTCTTTACCACAGTCAATAGCTACAAAGTTTGTAGCAGATGGAATGGCAGACAGACCATTTTTTTTTGCAGTTTCGTATAATTTTTCCTTGCCAACTGCGATTTTTTTGACAACATCTGATAGGTAATTTTGATCTTTAAGAGCGGCTATTGCCGCCACCTGAGACAATAAACCGTTTCCAAAATGGTTTCTAATTTTATCAAATTCGATAATTAAATCGGGACTTGCCAGGCCGTAACCTATTCGAGCACCAGCGATTCCATAGGCTTTAGAAAATGTACGAAACCTTATTACTCTGGGGTCATCTACAGAGATTTGAGTTTTTGCTTCATTTGGCGCAAATTCAGCGTAGGCTTCATCCAAAATAAGCAAGCAGTCGTTTGGCAAATTATCTAGTAAAGAAAGTATGTTCTCACCACTCGTCCAAGTACCCATTGGGTTATTCGGGTTAGAAAAGTATACCAGTTTTGCCTTGGTTTGAGCGGCGGTATCAATCAGCAATCGCAGATCTTCCTTATCATTTCGATAATCACATTTTAAAAGTTTTCCACCAAAACCTGCCACATGATAATTAAACGTTGGATAAGATCCATTTGATGTTACTACGGTGTCACCCACCTGAATAAACAATCTAACCAAATAGCCCAACAGCGCATCGATACCTTCTCCAACAATAATATTTTTTTCAGAAATATTATAAAATTTTGCTAATTCTTTTTTTAAAGTATGGGCAGTCGGATCAGGATACTTCCAAACGTCATTAGATGCATTTATGATCGCCTCAAGTACTTTTGGTGATGGGCCATAACAGTTCTCATTAGCTCCAATACGCGCTAGAAACTGCTGTCCCACATCACGTTCATGCTCCTCTGGTGAAACAAAGGGAATACTGGCTGGAAGAGACTTTATAATGCTAGTCAATTTATAACTTTTCATAAGAGAATAGAAAACCAATTTTTTCTAGGAAGCAAGAGCAGTTGCAGATTTAACATAACCGATTTACAATCGGGATTAACTTTGCGAGAAACGCCACAGGGACATACCATTGGAAAAAAAAGCACCGCCCTTTGCAGCCTATGAATGGACGATTGCATGGCGATACCTGAGAGCTAAGCGATCAGAAGGCGGCGTTAGTGTAATGACTTGGATTAGTCTTATTGGCATTACACTCGCGGTTTTTGCTTTAGTTGCTACTTTATCAGTAAGATCCGGTTTCAGAACTGAGATCGTTGATACAATATTAGGTGCTAATTCACACATAACGTTATACAAAACACCCTCACAGGATCAGTACGGGAACGTTACCAGAACTTTCGAAAACTATGAGGAAATTTCGTCTAAACTAATTTCTGTACCAGGCATTAAGCGCAGTGCCCCCCTCATCCGTAGTCAGATCATGGCAACATCTGGCGATCGTAATACTGGCTTGGAGGTCTTCGGAATATCATATGAGAACCTTCTTGGGCTTGAGCGAATATCTAATCCGGAGAAATATTCAGGTAACCTAACTAATTTCGAGAATGGTATAGCCATTGGATCAGGAGTAGCTAGAGAACTAGGTGTACAAGTTGGTGATAAAATTAAGCTTATTTCGCCCAATGGGGTCAGGACAGCTTTTGGTGTTTCGCCGAGGATCAAACAGTTCAAAATAGTTTATATATTCACAGCTGGGAGATACGATATTGATAGAACCAGGTCATACCTACCATTCAATATCGCGCAGGAATACTTTAACAGAGAGGGCTTAGCAGACGAAATTGAGATCCTGCTAGATGATCCTAGTAATCTTCCTGAAGCTATTACTCTCATCCAAAATATAGTCGAACCCGATATTCAATTATGGACTTGGAGAGATGCCTCAAGTAGTTTTCTGCGGGCTCTCGAGATAGAAGACAATGTGATGTTTGTTCTTATGTCAATTTTGGTCATGATAGCCAGCATGAATATTATATCAGGTTTAATTATGTTGGTAAAAAATAAAGGTAGAGATATTGGAATTTTACGCACCATTGGCTTATCAAAAGGTGCGATAATGCGAGTATTTATGATATGTGGGGCTTTTACGGGAATTATAGGTACTTTTTTCGGTGTAATCTTTGGCTGTCTATTTGCACTTTATATCGATCCAATCTTTGCTGTAATTAATATTCTTTCTGGAGGAGGCGTTTGGGACCCATCAATCAGAGGAATATATTCTGTGCCTGCAGAATTACATTTCATGGACCTAGTAAAAGCGACATGCTTATCTTTGGGGTTAAGCTTTATGGTAACTATCATTCCAGCCAGAAGAGCCGCAAGCCTCCACCCAGTTGAAGCTCTTCGCTATGAATAAACCAGTCTTAGAGTTAGCGGCTATTGAAAAAAGCTATTCGAAAGGCCGTGCAAATAGAATTGAAGTGCTCAAAGGAGTAAATTTAAAACTATTCCCAGGTGAAACAGTCGCTTTAGTAGCTCCATCTGGTGCAGGAAAATCTACACTCCTCCAAATTTCTGGGTTGCTTGATAAACCGCTGAGTGGAAAAATATTTATAAATGGTACAGAAATACAAAATAAAAATGATAATCATCTTACAATGATAAGAAGGCGCGAAATTGGCTTTGTTTACCAATTTCATCATCTATTGCCAGAGTTCTCGTCAAGAGAAAATATTGATTTACCTCAATTGTCCAATGGGATTTCATCAAAAGAAGCTCAACGACGATCCAATGAACTCCTGAGTTTAGTTAACCTTGCAGATAGATCTAATCATAGACCTTCTGAACTATCTGGTGGTGAACAACAAAGAGTTGCAATTTGCCGTGCGCTTGCCAACAAGCCTAGAATAATCTTAGCCGATGAACCAACAGGTAACTTAGATCAAAAAACAACTTTATCAGTTTTTGAGTCATTGGTGACAATCGTAAAACAAACAAATTTGTCAGCTCTGATAGCGACACACAATCTAGATTTGGCTAGCCGCATGGACCGAGTTGTTAAATTAATTGACGGAAAAATTAGTTAGCATCAATAATAATTATCTTTTAAGCTGGTAGGATCTACTCCTAGCAAAAAGCGGGCTAGTCTAAAAATATTTCTTCTTCCTTGTCGCAACCAGCCTACTTTTTGATATTTTTCTGATGAGGTAGTTATGGCTATGGGCATTCCGAATAATCTGCCTTTTAGTCGCAGAGCTAAGTCCACATCCTCCATAATAGGGATAGATGAGTAATTGCCATTTTCAATTAGCAACTGCCTAGCTAACAATAGCCCCTGATCGCCGTAAGGCAGATTAAATATTCGCGATCTAGCATTTGCCCAGTTTGAAGTCAGATAAGCAAGCGGATGTTTGCTATCAAAAGATAGTTTACAATAATATCCAACTTCTCGATTTAAAAACTTTAATATTTTTTTACTCCAATCGGCTTGAAGTACTGAGTCGCTGTGCAAAATAAATATGAAGTCGCCCTGAGCTAATTTCACCCCTGTGCAAATTTGTAGACCTCTGGACTTTTTGCAAGAAATAAATTTTCCACCACACCCAACAACAATTTCTTTAGTTTTATCAGTCGAGCCACCATCAACAACAATCAACTCTCTGATGATCCCAGCCTCAATACCTTCAAATAAGCTCAAAAAGGTTTTTTTTAATGTTTTTTGTGAGTTAAAAGTTGGAATTACTATTGAAATTGGTGCACGCATAAGCTTTCCATATAATTAAAGGGTGTCTGTTATTAAAAGGAGCTTCTAAAATGGTATTACCGCTTAATAACCGAAAGGTGCTTGAGCTTAAAGGAAGTGACAGTAGAAAATTTCTACAAAATTTAGTAAGTAATGACGTTTACTCATTGAATGACAAGCTTGTCTATAGTGCCCTACTTACTCCGCAGGGTAAGTATATCGCCGATTTTTTTATAGTACCTCTTAAGGATGCAATTGGGATAGATGTTCATGTTGGATTAGCTCAAACGTTACTTGAAAAACTGAAAATGTATAAATTGCGCTCAGATGTTGAAATAAAGGAAGGAGATCTAAGCGTCGCTTTAGGATTAACCAAAGCACCAACAGGCGCATTAAGTGATCCGCGACATCCAAAAATGGGATGGCGTTTATACCGAAGAGATGCAGCGGAATTTAACCAAATGGTAGATTGGACCAAATTACGAATTGATTACATGATACCAGAATATGGCAGTGAACTAACTGAGGAAAGTTATATATTGGAAATGGGATTTGAAAGACTTCAGGGCGTGGATTTCAAAAAAGGCTGTTACGTTGGTCAAGAAGTTACAGCGAGAATGAAACACAAAACAGAACTTAAGAAGGGTTTAGTAAGAGTACAATCAGATCAACACATTTTTTTTGGTGACGAATTATTTTTCAATGAAAAATCAGTTGGATCTGTGCTCACTTCCCATGAAACAAAAGCGCTAGCATATGTTCGGATTAAAAATAAAACTGATATATTATCTACAAAAAATTCTGAAAAGGTAGTAATAAATCGTGACCCCATTTCGTCTCGCTAGGCACGTTCGGAATACTCCATCGTCTCAGTATTGACCATAATAGTTTCATCCTGAGAGATAAATGGTGGAACCATGACTTTCACACCGTTCTCTAAAACTGCAGGTTTAAAACTCTTTGCAGCTGTTTGCCCCTTAACAACAGGTTCCGTTTCCACGACTTTACAAACAACTTTGCTTGGTAGAGATGTGTTAATCGCCTCATCATCATAAAATTCGACGACAATCTTCATTCCATCTTGCAAAAATGGTCTACGGTCCCCGAGCAAATCGGACGGCAATTCTATTTGCTCAAACGTTTCCGTATCCATAAAAACAAGCATTCCCTCGGTTTCATACAAAAACTGTTGATCCTTTTGCTCCAATCGAACCTTCTCAACTTTATCTGCACTTCTAAAACGCTCGTTGAGTTTTGTGCCAGTGCGAAGATTTTTTAGTTCCACCTGGGCAAAAGCTCCACCTTTTCCAGGCTTTACATGGTCAACCTTTACTGCCGCCCAAAGTCCTCCATCATGATCAAGCACATTACCTGGCTTTATTTCGTTTCCATTTATCTTTGGCATTTTATAAAGAACCCACTTATTGATTGTTTTGGCATCAGCTCTACCTAAGTCTGAGTGAGGAGACAAGGTCTATGAGGATGGTTACCATTTGGGTATGCAATTTTGTCATACTAGGTATGCATATTTAGGCTACCCGAATCAGATAATTTAATTCATAACCCTCTGCACGCCAGAAACAAAATAGAAGGGCGACGAGATGAAAGATTTCGTTGACGCATCAGCGTTTAATACGGAGCAGGGAAACCGCGCTCGGAAGCTATTTGCAGCGGTGGTTCTGGCGGCGTTGGACGACGCTATAGCCGATGATAGAAAATATGGAAACGGCCCGGAGCAAATAGCGAGGTGGGCAAGATCACGTGACGGGCGCGAAGTGTTGTCATGCGCTGGTATTGATCCAAATGAAAGAGTTGTAAGCGGATTAATGGAATTCGTTGCCAAAGGGGTTAGAACATCCGTAGCCCTTTCAAGAGAAGAAAGTGAACGCAGGAGTGCAGCGTCAGATCATGCTGAGGCTGCTTAAATAAATACGGTAAGACGATCTATTCTTCATTCAATTCTTTTAACAAATTTAATATTTTCAAGTCTTGAAATCTTTTATCTTGGTTATTGATTAGAGACTTATAATATTCTTCTGGATCGTATTTCGCGACTGGTAA
>CAXEVV010000013.1:0-40735 GCA_963999845.1 uncultured Rhodobacterales bacterium
ACTCGGCTCATCAAATCCTCGCCAAATCTTATTTGCGGATTCATTATACCAGAACTAGCAATAACGTTTCCTGAGCCTAAATCTGTTAAATGCGCAGCGATAGTAGTTGAGCCTAAATCGATGGCCAACCCGTAAACGCTCGCCTCATAATAACCTGGCCAGATATTTAAAATTCTCCCCATACTGTCACCTGGAACTACATTAACAGCCACTGTTACTCTCCATTCACCCTTACGAAGAATTCGTTGGAGTTTTTTCACAAAGGAAAGACTAGCTTGTAAGGCATTTACATTCCATTGCTCTGATAGAGCCGTTTTAAGCCTTTCTAGGTCACCTTTCGGTTCGTGCATGTCTGGTTCTAGAACCTCAACATAATAAAGTTTAGTAGCAGGATCCATTTCAATATGACGAGTACTTGCAGCCTTTCTAATAACTTGTTTATGGACTTGACTTTCTGCTGGTACGTCTATGACTAAATCACCCTGAATTTTTACTTGGCATCCTAGTCGACGGTTAGGTTTTAAGCCTCGTTTTTCGTGATATCGCTGTTCAATTGCATTCCACGCTGAAACAGCTTTTTGATCTACGGTAACGCCATGTTTTGGGAAATCTCCAAAAGATGGCGTTACTTGGCATTTGCTACAAATTCCTCTGCCTCCACAAACACTATCTAAATCCACCCCAAGCTGTTGAGCAGCTTCCAATACAGGAGTGCCAGCCTCAAAGCTTCCTCTTTTGCCAGATGGAGTGAAAACTACCAAATACTTCATAAATTTATCCCGCTACTCTGCTGTGTTTTTAGCTCGTGGTGATTAGATAAAAATTCTAAAATCGCCAATTCTTGGCTTAACAGCGCCAATTAGTATTTTTTTAAAGACTTTTTGGAAATGCTCATTTTTTTCTGCCGTTTATTAAAGTTTGTTATTGATCTTTTATTTCTTAGATCCCCTTTCAATTTTTTTTATTTCATGAGATAGAAAATGGTCAGTGTACCTGCGAGGAAAGGGACTTGCATTATGCAGATTCGCGAGGCTTTAACTTTTGACGATGTACTTCTTGTACCAGCAGCTTCCAAGGTTCTGCCGACCGACGCTGACACTCGGACGCAAGTCACCCAATCTATCGCGTTAAATATTCCTTTGCTCAGTTCTGCAATGGACACTGTTACCGAGGCAAAAATGGCAATAACTATGGCCCAAGCTGGAGGAATGGGTGTCATCCATCGAAATTTAGATATAGCAGAACAAGCAGAGCAGGTTAGAAGAGTTAAGCGATTTGAAAGTGGAATTGTTTTTAACCCCATTACTTTAAAAGCCAGTCAATCTTTGAAAGATGCTAATGAACTGCGGGAAAGGTACAATGTATCAGGGTTTCCAGTAGTGGATATAAAAAACCGGGTCGTTGGCATTTTAACAAATAGGGATATGAGATTTGCGGTAGATGAAGATACTCCTGTAAGTCATATGATGACAACAAATGATTTGGCAATTTTAAAAGAACCGGCTGATAGGCAAGAAGCCATAAATCTTATGAAATCACGGCGCATTGAAAAGTTATTAGTAACCGACGGCAAGGGGCGGCTTACCGGTTTGTTGACGCTGAAAGACACTGAACAATCTGTGCTGAATCCAACTGCTTGCAAAGACGAGTTGGGTCGGTTGCGAGTTGCTGCTGCCTCGACCGTAGGTGATGAAGGTTTTGAAAGATCTCAAGCTCTCATAGATGCCGGCGTGGATATGGTTGTAATCGATACAGCTCATGGACACTCTGATAGTGTCTCAAGAGCTGTCGAGCGCATAAAGAAAACATCTAATGAAGTGCAAGTGATAGCGGGTAATGTTGCTACAGCGGACGCAACTAAAGCATTAATTGACGTTGGTGCAGATGCCATTAAAGTAGGTATAGGTCCAGGTTCTATTTGTACAACAAGAATGGTTGCCGGTGTTGGAGTGCCCCAATTGAGTGCAATTATTGACTGCGCAGGCGTTGCAGGGAAGGTCCCAGTTATAGCTGATGGTGGGATTAAATTTTCTGGAGATTTCGCTAAAGCAATTGCAGCTGGAGCAAGTTGCGCAATGATCGGATCTATGGTGGCAGGGACTGATGAAAGCCCTGGAGAAATTATATT
This sequence comes from uncultured Rhodobacterales bacterium, assembly GCA_963999845.1. Classification (GTDB taxonomy): domain Bacteria; phylum Pseudomonadota; class Alphaproteobacteria; order Rhodobacterales; family Rhodobacteraceae; genus Salinivivens. The sequence goes on from CAXEVV010000013.1 coordinate 2,129, forward strand.
GTATCAGGGCAGATCTTTTAAAGCTTATCGAGGAATGGGGTCTCTCGGCGCGATGGCAAGAGGGTCGGCAGATAGATATTTTCAAAAAGATGCTGCTAGCGATAAATTAGTACCTGAAGGAATCGAAGGGCAGGTACCCTACAAGGGGGCTGCTGGAGCAGTTATTCATCAGATGGTCGGTGGATTGAAGGCTGCAATGGGCTACACGGGATGTCATTCGATCCCTGAGATGCGGACAAATTGTAAATTTGTAAAAATTACAGGGGCAGGATTAAAGGAAAGTCATGTGCACGACGTCCAAATAACGAGAGAAAGTCCAAATTACAGGTTAATTTAACTATGACTCCTGCGGCTCAAGTATTTTCGGCAAGTGAAATTTTGCAGGAAATTCTCAATGGAAAAAGAGTGGACTTATTGCTGAAGCAATGGGGTAAAAGTAATAGATATGCTGGTTCAAAAGATAGACATGCAATTAGAGATTTTGTATATAATGGTTTGCGGAATAAGCGAAGTGCTCTTTCAAGAATAAAGGCTCCACAATCAGGTAGAAACTGGGCTATAGGTGTTTTGATTGAAGCTAACAAAGATCTCAATAAATATTTCAACGATGGAGCTTACTCAAGTTCAAGTTTAACTATTGAAGAAAAGCAAGCTATACAAAAAGCTACAGAATCTACTAAATCACCGGACGTCGAATTAAATGTACCTGCTTTTCTTTGGCCAATATGGAATGCAGACTTGGGTGCTGAGGCTGAAAAGATTGCAAAAAATTTATGTGAGCGTGCTCCGGCTTTTCTTAGGGTAAATTTACAAAGGATATGTATCCCAAAAGTGCAGGACATATTACTCGAGGATAACATCCATACAGAGCAGCACCCGTCTGTAGCGACAGCTCTTATAATAATCAGTGGTCAAAATAAAATTAAGAATTGTAAAGCCTTTAGAGACGGCTTAGTAGAAATTCAGGATGCATCTAGCCAAGCTAGTGTCATTGATCTGCCAAAGAACAGTAAGCTTAAAATTTTAGACTATTGTTGCGGATCTGGTGGAAAATCCCTAGCGCTACACTCTTGGACGAAAGGGAAAATTTTTGCTTATGATGCTTTACCAGAGAGAACTTCAGATTTGCAAGCCAGGGCAAAAAGATCTGGGGCAAAAATTACTGAGATTAGTAAGCCAATAAAAGATAGGTTCGACATTATATTTTGTGATGTACCGTGCTCGGGAAGTGGATCGTGGCGACGAGATCCTGCTGGAAAATGGAGTTTAAATGCAATCAGTTGGCAAAACTTTTTACATAAGCAAATTGAAATTTTGAATGAAGCTAAACAACTTCTAGACCGAAATGGGACGTTGGTTTACGCTACTTGCTCAGTATTATTGACGGAAAATTATAACCAACTAGAAAAATTTTGTTCTAGTAATACTGATTTCAAAATAGTGAAGGCGCATCAGTTTTATCCATCTGATCTCGGAGACGGTTTTTTCTACGGGTTTTTGAAAAAAATATAAAATATTCTTGAAATGTTCTCTTATATCGTTCATAAGAGAACAATATAAGAACAAACGAGTGATTGCCGTTTCGTTTTCACTATGAAATAAAGAGGTATCAACATGGCAGAGCTATTATCAATGAGCGACAAAAAAAATGAAGACAGACAAAAGGCATTAGAGAGTGCTCTGAGCCAAATTGAGCGACAATTTGGAAAAGGTTCAATTATGAAGCTTGGTGATGGGAATGCAATTCAAGAAATTGAATCCACATCAACAGGTTCTTTGGGTCTCGATATAGCATTAGGCATTGGTGGCTTGCCGAAAGGACGGATTATAGAAATTTACGGCCCGGAGAGTTCCGGTAAAACAACCCTGACATTGCATTGTGTTGCAGAAGAACAGAAAAAGGGAGGAGTATGTGCATTTGTCGACGCAGAACATGCCCTTGATCCGCAATATGCAAAAAAACTGGGAGTAGATTTAGATGAGTTGTTAATCTCCCAACCTGATACAGGTGAGCAAGCGCTTGAAATTACGGATACACTGGTGCGATCAGGCGCTGTTAATATGGTGGTCGTCGATTCTGTTGCAGCTCTCACACCCAAGGTAGAACTTGAGGGTGATATGGGGGATCATAATGTAGGTGTGCAAGCGCGCCTCATGAGCCAAGCAATGCGGAAATTAACTGGGTCAATCAGCAAATCGAAGTGTATGGTTATATTCATTAACCAAATTCGTATGAAAATTGGTGTAATGTTTGGCAGCCCTGAGACAACAACGGGCGGGAATGCTTTAAAATTTTATAGTTCTGTTAGGCTCGATATTAGACGCATAGGTGCAATTAAAGATAGGGATGAAATTGTAGGAAACGCAACTAGAGTTAAAGTTGTAAAAAATAAAGTAGCACCACCATTCAAACAAGTAGAATTTGATATCATGTATGGCGAGGGAATTTCGAAAAATGGAGAACTGTTAGATCTGGGAGTAAAGGCTGGTGTGGTCGAAAAATCAGGCGCTTGGTATAGTTACATGGAGGAGCGTATTGGACAGGGAAGGGAAAATGCTAAAATTTTTCTCAAAGAAAATCCCAATACCGCAATATCTATAGAAGATAAAATAAGAGCAGCCCATGGTTTGGATTTTGATATCGATAATGATGTGGACGATGACATTTTAGAAGCATAAATATAAATTAATATTAATTATTTAGGGTAGCAATTTTGCTGCCCTTTTTTATTGTTTTATTCGTTCTTTATGGACAACGGGTGATGCAATCATTAGAGCTAAAAAAAAATCTCGAGAAAATACAATGCGCACTCTAAATGATATAAGGTCTACATTTCTAGATTATTTCAAAAAGCAGGGACATGAAGTTGTCCAATCTAGTCCATTGGTGCCTCGAAATGACCCCACTCTCATGTTTGTTAACTCTGGTATGGTCCAGTTCAAGAATTTGTTTACTGGGGTAGAGTCTAGAGATTATAAGCGCGCTGTAACTGCTCAAAAATGTGTTAGGGCTGGTGGAAAACATAATGATCTTGATAACGTTGGTTATACTGCCCGTCACCATACATTTTTTGAAATGTTGGGAAACTTTAGCTTTGGGGATTACTTTAAGTCTGAAGCAATTCCTTTTGCGTGGGAGCTCATAACAAAAGAATTTGATATTCCAAAAGAACGTCTTCTAGTAACCGTTTACCACACTGATGAAGATGCCGCACTGCTATGGAAAAAAGTGGCAGGCCTTTCCGATGACAAGATAATCCGAATTTCATCTAATGATAATTTTTGGATGATGGGCCCCACTGGGCCGTGTGGGCCATGCACAGAGATTTTTTTTGATCATGGTGAAAAGTATTGGGGTGGTCCACCTGGTTCGCCAGAAGAAGATGGCGATAGGTTTGTGGAAATCTGGAACCTCGTGTTTATGCAGTATGAGCAGTTTAAAGATGGTACAAGGAAGGACCTTCCTAACCAATCTATCGATACAGGGATGGGGATAGAGCGTGTTGCAGCTTTGCTTCAAGGTACAAATGATAACTATGAAACGGATCTAATAAGAACTCTTATCGAAGCTTCTGCAGAGGTTACGAGTTCAAAGCCGGATGGAGATAACTCAAACCATCACAGAGTAATAGCAGATCACCTGCGCTCCACATCTTTTTTAATTGCGGATGGTGTAATGCCTTCCAACGAGGGCCGTGGCTATGTGCTCAGGCGAATAATGAGGCGTGCGATGCGGCATGCTCATCTATTGGGTGCTAAGGATCCTGTTATGCATCAACTAGTTTCATCGCTTGTAGGGCAAATGGGAGTGGCATACCCAGAGTTAGGTTCAGCCCGAGAATTGATAGAAGAAACATTATTAAATGAAGAAACAAAGTTTAAGCAAACTCTGGAGCGTGGATTAAAATTACTGGATGAAGAGCTTGTTGGATTATCTGCTGAAATCCCATTTCCCGGTGATATTGCCTTCAAGCTTTACGATACTTATGGTTTTCCCCTGGATTTAACCCAGGACGCATTACGAGAGAAAGGCCGTGTAGTTGATGATGAGGCCTTTCAAGTTGCGATGGATGAGCAGAAAAGAAAGGCTAGAGCGGCTTGGTCTGGCTCTGGCGAGACGGCTGATACGGCAGTATTTTTTGATATATCTGAGAAACATGGTGCTACTGATTTTCTAGGTTATGATACAGAGGTTGCGCAAGCACAAGTTATTGCCATCATTAAAGATGGTGCTTTGATCGAAAGTGCATGTAAGGGCGATAAGGTTCAATTAATCTTTAATCAAACCCCATTTTATGGAGAAAGTGGCGGTCAAGTCGGTGATACTGGAAACTTAAAATTTGAAAATGGTGAAGCGATTATTGTTGATGCGAAGCGCTCTGTTGGTGTTTTTGTTCATTTTGTAGAAATAAATTCAGGAACTTTGTCTATTAATGAAACTGTAGAGCTAGAGGTTGAGCATTCGCGCCGCTCTTCTGTGCGTGCCAATCACTCTGCGACACATTTGCTGCATGAAGCGCTCAGAAAAAAGTTGGGCCAGCATGTGGCGCAGCGTGGGTCCCTAAATGCAGCAGACAGATTAAGATTTGATTTTAGTCATTCTAAAGCGTTGACCAAGGATGAGTTAAGTTCTGTTGAACGTTCGGTAAATTTTTATATTCGTCAAAATACAGAGGTATCGACTAGAGTTATGTCTCCTGACGATGCGAGAACACTTGGTGCCACGGCTTTGTTTGGAGAAAAATATGGTGAAGAAGTTCGTGTTGTATCCATGGGTTTTGAGGAGAAAAGTGGTAAGGGTTTAGATGGAAATGGGTATTCTTTAGAGCTCTGTGGTGGAACTCATGTAAAACGTACAGGTGACATAGGAGCATTCGTTATTTTGTCTGATGGGGCAAGTAGTTCGGGGGTAAGACGTATCGAGGCCCTTACTGGGGAAGCGGCGCTCGATCATTATGCCAGAAGTCAGAATTATGTTTCTGGTATTGCATCCGAACTGAAGTCTAGCCCTTCAGATACATTATCCCGAGTAAAAAGCCTTATGGCAGAAAGAAAATCTCTGGTGAACGAGGTAGCTCAGCTCAGAAAAGATATGGCGTTGGGGGCGGGTATATCTAGAAAAGATGAATTGGAAATTGAAGATTTGTCAGGCGTTAATTTTATTGTAAAGAAGTTAAGTGGTATACCTGGGAAAGAACTTCCAAGTTTAATTGACGCATACAAACAGAAGCTTTCTACAGGGATCGTACTGCTGATATCTGATAATGATGGAAAGGTAGCAATTGCTTCTGGCGTTACGAATGATTTGTTTTCAAGAATTTCTGCCGTAGATTTGGTCAAAGTAGCAGCCTCTGAGCTTGGGGGTAGAGGAGGGGGCGGTAGGCCCGATTTAGCTCAGGCAGGTGGGTCCAGTATGGAAGGGGCTGCTTCGGCTATAGAAGCTGTTAGGTCCTTGATCGTCTCAAAATAGAACGATCGATACAACTTTTAAACTCTGCTTTTCAATTATTTCTTGACTGTCTTTTTCTCTCATGAGTATCAAGAAAACGCTTTCGTAATCTTATACTTGCAGGTGTTACTTCAACTAGTTCATCATCATTAATATAGGATATTGCCTGCTCCAGAGAAAATTTAACATGAGGTGTTAGCCTCACTGCTTCGTCGGTTCCCGACGCCCGAACATTTGTAAGTTTTTTACCTTTAAGTGGGTTTACCTCCAAGTCGTTGTCGCGGGCATGTTCTCCTATCACCATCCCCTTATATATTTTAGTTTGTGGCCCAACGAACATTTTCCCTCGTTCCTCGAGGTTCCAAAGGGCGTAGGCTACAGTTTCCCCATCTTCTATGGATATCAAAACACCGGCACGTCGCCCCTCTATGGTTCCTTTGTAGGGTGCCCACCCACTGAAGACCCTATTCATTATACCAGTACCTCTGGTATCTGTAAGAAATTCTCCGTGGTAGCCGATCAAACCTCTTGCTGGAACGTTGGCAATCAACCTTGTTTTACCCACTCCAGAGGGTTTCATTTCAACTAAATCACCCTTTCTTGGTCCCGTAATCTTTTCGATAACAGCACCTGTATATTCATCATCTACGTCAATCGTCACCTCTTCTATGGGCTCTAGTTTCTGGCCGTCCTCTTCTTTCATCAGTACCTGAGGTCTAGAAATTGAAAGCTCAAAACCTTCACGGCGCATATTTTCAATTAGAACACCCATTTGTAGCTCACCACGTCCAGCAACCTCAAAAGCGTCGCCGCTTGGAGTGTCTTTTATCTTTATCGCGACGTTACTTTCTGCTTCCTTCATTAATCTGTCTCTAATTACGCGGCTTTGAACTTTCGAACCTTCTCTTCCTGCAAGTGGACTGTCATTAATGCCAAAAGTAACAGTTATTGTGGGGGGGTCTATCGGTTGAGATTCCAATGGTGTCTCCACTGCCAGCGCGCAAATTGTGTCAGCGACGGTTGCCTTAGTCATGCCGGCAAGAGATACGATGTCGCCGGCTATACCTTGTTCAATATCTTGATGCCCAAGTCCTCTAAATGCTCTGATTTTACTGACTCTGAATTGCTCAATTTTTTGACTGGACCTGCTTATGGCCTGAACGGTGGCGCCAACTTTTATACTCCCACTTTCAATACGACCGGTAAGGATCCTGCCTACAAATGGATCACTGCCCAGCGTTGTTGCAAGCATTTTGAAATCGTCTTCTATGTAATCTGACTGTTTAGGCTGTGGCACATGATTAAGAATGAGATCAAATAGAGCACTAAGATCTTTCCGCGCTCCGTCTAAGTCATGGTCTGCCCAGCCGGATCTGCCTGAAGCGTACATATGAGGAAAGTCTAGTTGATCATCGTTAGCACCAAGATTAGCAAAGAGGTCAAAACATTCATTTAAAGCTCTATCAGGTTCGGCATCACCTTTATCGACTTTGTTCAAAACAACGATAGGTCTGAGACCTAAGTTTAGAGCTTTTGAAGTAACAAATTTTGTTTGAGGCATTGGACCTTCTGCTGCATCTACAAGTAAAACAACACCGTCCACCATTGATAATATACGTTCTACTTCCCCACCAAAATCTGCATGTCCGGGAGTATCCACGATATTTATGCGGTTACCCTTCCATTCGACAGAAGTTGCCTTAGCCAGGATTGTAATTCCTCTTTCTCGCTCGAGATCGTTACTGTCTAACGCCCGCTCTGTTATAGTTTGGTTTTCTCGGAATGCGCCAGATTGTTTTAACAATTCATCGACTAAGGTTGTTTTCCCATGATCAACGTGTGCAATTATTGCGATATTTCTTAATGTCATTTATTGGGCCCATTCAGTATTTTAGGGCCACCTATATTGATTTCTGTCGAAATACCACCCGTTAATGTTGGGATGTATATGAAAAAAGGTGAATTAGCACTTTTCTTAAAGTTATCATCATCAGTCCAAGCACCGCAGCGGTGTCTGAATTCATTCCAAAGACAATTAATCCCATTTCCGTTTTGAATATTATTCCCAAACCACCCCAAAGTTCGTAAGCGATACCAATGTATAACTATTTAAATTTTATTGATTAAAACTAAACTGCCAAGGCATAGAAAAAATATTACAATATCTGGCCAACACTTCGTAAATTTGTTTCTGGAAGCGCTGAATTACAAGTCGTTTCAGCCAATACGGCTGCAATTAAGAATAAGTACTTTATCATAACTCAAAGTTTCACTTGCAGGCCAGTTGGTCAGACTAAATTTGCAAATGAATATTAAATGCTGATCGAATTTTATTATCGGTTTCGGCATCCAACGCGGCTGGTGACCTTTTACTCAGTATTTCATTTTTTTTGTTAATTGCTTTTTCCAAGAGGCCAGGTTTGCCAAGTTCCAGCCACTCTTTCGGGGATGTTCTGTCACCTAAATCTGGATAGATATACTCTGTTTGCATCAGATTTAATGTTTGCTCAGATCCAAGATAATGTCCTGGCCCTTCTATACAGGTTGAACGAATAACATCCAAGCTGACACTATCTTCCGTAACTTCAATGCCCCTAACACATCTGAGAGCCTGGCCAATAAGGTCATTCCCTAAAATTAAACTTTCTAAACAGAAGCCCAACAGCGATGCATGCATTCCGGCTGCTTCATACACCATGTTTAAACCGGAAAGACCAGCCATTACATTTGAAGTTGCTTGCTCCCATCCAGCCTGCATATCTGGTAACTTGGCATCCGCAATGCCCGCAGCAGCACCACCTGGTAGATCATAAAATCTGTGCATCTGAGCACATCCTGCGCTTAGTAAAGCTTGCTCTCCGCTACCGCCAGACATTGCTCCCGTTCTTAAATCTGAGACGAAGGGCCAAGTTCCAAAAATTGCGGGAAAGCCGGGAGCCATGGAATTCACATAGATTAGCCCAGCTAAGCATTCAGCAACTGCTTGGACTATTGCGCCAGCAATTGGTGCAGGTGCAGTAGCGCCAGCCTGTCCAGCCGATAATAGAAGAACTGGCATGCCGCCTTTAATACACTCTTCCATAACTTTGCAACTTTCTGTTGCAAACTTCATAGGTGGGACAACGAAACAATTTGAATTAGAAACAAATGGCCGTTCCCTCCATTTTTTTTCTCCACCCGCCATTATCTCAAGCATTTTTAATGCATCTCTTGCATAATCTGGTTCTGTAAAAGAGGTTCCAACATGTTTCGTTGTCCCAGAGCAACATGCATAAACCGTATTTAAATCCATTTCTCTATTATCGATTATATCTCGAGCAACCATAGGTCTTTGCAGAAAATGAATATTATCGAGTTCGTGGGCTATTCTGGCTGCATCATGTAAGTCTTGGATAGTACTTTCCCTATAGTCTCGGCTTTGTATATCTACCAAATGAACAGCGGCGCCAGCAGTTCCATAATGGACCCTGCTACCAGTCAAATCGAGATCATAGGTAGGATCCCGACCACATAAAGTGAGATCGCGCTTTGCAATTGACAGCATATCCTCAACCAGACTTCGAGGAAACCTTATACGCCCATCATTTCCGTATATTGCACCTGCAGTCACCATACTTTTCATCCCGCTTTCAGGGACATCACCCAAGCCTATGGTTTCTAGCGCATCTAATGCGGCTGAATGAATTCGATTTTCTCCTGCCTCAGTCAGAGGATTATAAGCATTGCTTTTCATTCCCGGTCTTACTGGTTGTAAATCTCTTGAAAGAGGAGCTGCTCTTGCCGCTCTACGAGCGTTTCTACCTCCAGATCGGCGGCCATTTTTATCCGTCATTTTATGAACCCTTATTGAACAATCTTAATAAACGAAAGACCGTTAAGGCCTGCCTCTAGCGGCCCTTCCGCGATTTGCACCAATTGTGAGCATTACCAAATAAATTTTGGATCTTTTATTTTGCACAACAGTAAACCCGAATTAACTATATAACAGAGTATATAAACTTTATGAGCTTTCTATCTCAAATACGACTAATGTCGTTTTCGATCGAAAATTTAGCTTCATCTGCAGCACATAGTTTGTCTGTTAAAGTTGCAACTATTGTAAACTTAATGTTTGGTAACCGCTTTTATGCTTTCGCATTCTGTGATCTTGTGATGAACTAGACTTTGTTTATTTTATTGGAATATTAAATGTATTTTTTGCGTCTAATTCGGAATTTCCTGATTATAGTTTTTTGTGCCAATCACGCTCAGGCAGATGTGATTTCAGATTTGTATGATGCACTACAAATGGACCGTGTAAATGAAATAATTCGCGTGGAAGGTATACAAGATGCTCGTGGTACAGGCGCTGCGTACTTGTCAAAAAATACTGTCGCACGTTTCGTCGACCAGGCTCAGTCTGTTTACCAAGTGGAGACGATGGAGAAGGATTTCAAACGTCTCTTAACTGAAAATTTGTCTATTTCAGATGCTGAAGCCATATTGTTATTTTATCGAAGCCCTATTGGAAAGACGGCCTCTGAGTTAGAAGTAAGTGCTAGAGTGGCAATATCTGATAAACAGATAGAAGAAATGGCTAAAATAAAATTTAACGAAGCCGTCAATTTAAAAAATGAACGCCTTGAGGAATTAGGGTCTGTAATTGAGACGCTGGAGCTGGTTGAGCAAAATTTGATTGGTGCATATGCCGCTCAGTTTGCATTTATGTACGAACTATCAAAGCTAGGTTTAGTAAATCTTAGTCGTCAGGAGATGATAGATGCTATCACTAGCGATGAAGAGAAACTCAAAAGTGAAATACTAGAGTGGTTGATGGCTTTTTCGCACATGGCTTACTCGCCAATGAGTGATGAGGAGTTTGGTGTTTATAATGACTTTTCAAAGTCCACACTTGGAATTACACTGAACAAGGCTCTTTTTTCTGTTTATAATGAGATGGCAAAAGATCAATCGCAGCGCCTTGCCAGTATACTGGGTGAGTTCATGAAATCTGAGGATTTGTGAGTCGAAATAATCTGTGAAGTGTTGACTTCCCTCCCAATTATTGCAATACGCGCATGTCAGATAATTTCTTCTGATCAACTACGCTCTCGGGCGCGCTGTTTTAGGCAAAAATTTATTTGTAAACTTTCTGTTCCAGAAGGCCAAAAAACGCGAAAAAAAGGATGATAGATTTGTTTGCTGTAATAAAAACAGGTGGTAAGCAGTACAAAGTTCAAACCGGTGATTTACTCAAGCTGGAAAAGCTTGCAGCGCACGCGGGTGACAAGGTACAATTCAACGAAATTATGTTGCTCGGCGGAGATAAAACAGTGGTGGGAACACCGCTTGTCGAGGGCGCAGCGGTTCAGGCTGATGTTATCGATCAGATAAAGGGCTTGAAAACTATTAAATTTGTCAAGCGTCGCAGAAAACATGGGTCACAGAGAACTCGAGGCCATAGGCAGCACCTAACTTTAGTGCGCATCACTGATATTTTGGCATCGGGTGGCCAAAAGTCTGGAGTTAAGTCTGCGATTGGAGCTCGTTTGGGTGCAGCGGATATGGAAAAACCAGCACCTCTGACGAAGGCTACAGAAAAAAAGAGTTTGGATAGCAAGAATGAACAAACAAAAACAGCCACTAAAAGCTCGTCGAAAGCTAAGAGCGACAAAAAGACTAAGGCTGCTGACAAAAAAGTGTTAGATGACCTTAAGCAGTTGTCTGGAGTGGGTCCAGCGCTGGAGAAAAAGCTTAACGCCGCAGGTTTGACATCATTTTCTCAAATAGCGGCGTGGACAGCTAAAGATGTTGCTGCTATGGATGACTCTCTCTCTTTAAAAGGAAAGATTGAGAAAGAGGGTTGGGTTAAGCAGGCAAAGAAATTGTCTAAATAGGAGGACGGATAGAAATGGCTCATAAAAAAGCAGGTGGTTCGTCACGAAACGGACGAGATTCCGCAGGTCGCAGATTAGGTGTGAAAATATTTGGCGGTCAAAGTGTAATTGCCGGTAATATTATCATAAGACAAAGGGGTACGAAAATGTTTCCCGGAGAAGGCGTTGGTATGGGAAAAGACCATACTATTTTTGCTACGTCAGAAGGTAGAGTGCAATTCAAAAAGGGTTTGAAGGGCAGGACGTTTATCTCCGTTTTGCCGGCAGCTGAAGCAGCAGAATAGTAATCAAAATTATAAATATACATTTAAGGGATCGGTTGACGCCGGTCCTTTGTCGTTTAACTTCGTGACAATCAGATTATGATTAGCTTGTCGTTTGTACCGTTTGCATTTTTTCAGGTCGCTACTCCTGGTCCCGCCAACATGGCGATGATGGCGACGGGCGCGCGCTTCGGGTTTAGCGCTGCAGTTCCTTTCGTGGTTGGAGTGGTGCTAGGAAAGCAAATAATAATATGGCCAATTGGATATGGTATTATGGAGCTGGCCACTCAGATACCAAGCCTTTTTGAGGTTTTGAAATTTTTGTCTGCCGCCTATATAATTTGGCTTTCGTGGCGCGTAGCGAACATGCGTCTTACTTATGGCAAACTTTCAATTGAGCCACCTGGCTTTTGGTCTGGATTGATAGTTCATCCGCTAAATCCAAAAGCATGGGCCATGATAATGGCTGGTTTTACAAACTTTGTGGATAGTTCGACGTCAACTTTTTATGCCACATTATACATCGCTTCATCTTTATTCATTATACAGATTATTTGTCACCCGATCTGGACGTTATTCGGAGACCGTATCGCCAAGTTTATTATCGGAACTAAATACGAGCCATTCTTTATGGGATTTTTAGGACTGGTTACAGTTGTGTTTGTATTGATTGCACTGCTTGCGTGATAAAAAAAAGCTATTTCGAAAATAACATGTTGCACTGCTTTGTAAATTTGTTGCCCAAGTATATTTGATCAAGATCTTGTCCATCTATGACAAAGCGGCTACTGCTCTCGTAAAATATTAAAAGAGTTTCTCCAGGATGAAATTTCTAGATTTTGCAAAAGTGGATATTAGATCAGGGTCAGGAGGCGCTGGAGCAATAAGTTTCAGGCGTGAAAAATTTATTGAATACGGCGGTCCTGATGGAGGTGATGGTGGCCGTGGCGGTTCGGTATGGGCGCAAGCTGCCGAGGGCCTAAACACTCTGATAGACTTTAGATATCAACAGCATTTCTTTGCAGAAAATGGCAAATCTGGAATGGGAAAGCAACGTTCTGGAGCAAGTGGATCAGATAAAATATTAATAGTCCCAGTTGGAACAGAGATACTTGATGAAGACAAGGAAACAGTACTGGCCGACCTTACGGAGATTGGCCAGCGAGTTCTTTTGGCAAAGGGCGGTAATGGTGGTTTTGGAAATTTACACTTTAAAACATCGGTAAATCAGGCTCCACGCCGTTCTAACCCAGGTCAAGATGGAGTTGAGAGAACTATTTGGCTTCGTCTAAAATTAATCGCCGACGTTGGACTTCTTGGTATGCCTAACGCCGGTAAATCGACATTTTTGGCTGCAACATCGAACGCACGACCTAAAATTGCAGATTATCCATTCACTACTCTTACGCCAAATTTAGGTGTGGTGGCAGTAGATCAGGCTGAATTTGTGGTGGCAGATATACCAGGCTTAATTGAGGGGGCAAACGAGGGCCGAGGTTTGGGCGATTTATTTCTAGGACACATTGAGAGATGTGCTGTTCTGTTGCACCTCGTTGATTGTACTTCAAGCGACCCAATCAAAGATTATTTTACAATTTTAAATGAAATTGAAGCTTATGGAAGTAAGTTAATTTCAAAGCCGCGTCTTGTAGTTTTTAATAAAATTGATGCTCTGGGTGAGGAAGCAAGATTACTTCTGGAACAAAGTTTTGCTGAAATGGTAAATTATAATGCGCTAGTGATGTCGGCTGTAAGTGGTGAGAATGTTGAAAATGTATTACGAGAACTTAAAAAATTTGTAATTAAAGGTGCTAGCGGGAAATCTTCCGAAGGACAGACTGAAAAGGATGACTCACCATGGAATTTATAAATGGTGCCAAGAGGGTGGTAATAAAAATTGGATCATCTCTTTTAGTAGATCAAAAAACGAGTTCGATCAGATCTGCGTGGCTCCACTCACTTTCTGAAGATATCCGCGATATGCATTCTAACGGTATAGAAGTAGTAATAGTATCTTCTGGTTCCATCGCGTTGGGACGAAAAGTTTTAAGTTTACCGGATTCATCTTTGTCCTTAGAGCAGTCACAAGCTTCTGCTGCAGTTGGTCAAATTCAGCTCGCGCAGGCCTATCAGGAGTCACTGGCGCAACACTTTATTAAAACGGCTCAGATACTCGTCACACTTGAGGATAGCAAAGATAGGCGGCGCTATTTGAATTCTCAGGCAACTGTTGAAACTTTGCTGGAAATGGGCGTTGTTCCGATTGTAAACGAAAATGATACTGTGGCAACTGATGAGATAAAGTATGGTGACAATGATCGTCTAGCTGCTCAGGTTTCAGTAACTATTGGAGCGGATCTCTTAATATTACTATCTGACGTAGATGGTTTTTATTCACGCAATCCAATGATTGATCCAAATGCCAGTCATATCCCCACTATAGACAAAATAACTCCTGAAATTGAGGCGATGGCGGAGGACACAAGGTCTAAATTCTCCAAAGGTGGTATGAAAACTAAACTTTTAGCTGCAAAAATTACTACGACAGCTGGCTGCGCTATGATCATTGCCAGAGGGACAAACTTTAATCCAATTTCCTCGATGGAAGGTGGCGTTAAATCAACCCTTTTTAAGGCGCAAATAGAGGATCCTAAAACAGCTCGAAAAAAGTGGATATCAACTATGAAACCTTTGGGTGAACTGGTTATCGATGAAGGTGCAGTTAAAGCGCTTAACTCTGGTAAAAGCCTCTTACCTGCTGGGGTTTTAGATGTGCAAAAGTCGTTTGAAAGAGGTGATGCTGTATCGATTTTGAATTCTGCAGGTGATGTTTTGGGGGTTGGTTTGTGTGCATATTCTAGTGATGAGGCGAAGTCAATAATAGGCTGTCAGACTAGTGAAATAGAAAAAATCCTTGGGTATGTCGGTCGAGACGTTATTGTACACCGTGATAATATAGCTTTTTAATTGGAGAAGTTTTATGTCTGGATTTGATGCTCAAATACAACTTCTAGGCTCCCGGGCCAAGGAGGCAGCAGCAACTCTTGCTTGTTCGGCCTCTGCAGAAAGATCATTGGCGATTTTTGAAGCTGCAAATTCTATTTTAAATAATATTGACGTTATTTTATCTGCAAATGAGATAGACATGTCTAATGGGCGAGATAAAGGCTTAGATAATGCAATGTTGGATCGTCTCTTTTTGGATCACACAAGAATTAAATCAATCGCAAATAGTCTTAAAGTTATTTCTGAGTTGCCAGACCCACTTGGCAATGTCTTGAGTCAGTGGGAGCGACCATCTGGACTCCAAATTAAACGGATAACCACTCCTTTAGGGGTGATAGGTGTTATATATGAAAGTAGGCCTAATGTAACTGCTGATGCGGGTGCTTTATGTTTAAAGGCAGGTAACGCCACCATCCTGAGAGGGGGGTCCGAGAGCTTCTATTCATCAAAAGCAATTTTTGATTGCTTGCTTGAGGGCTTAAAGATTGCAAACTTACCAGAGGCTTGTATACAAATCGTGCCTACTCGAGATCGAAGAGCAGTAAAATCTTTGTTGCGGATGACGGAATTCATCGACGTAATTGTACCTCGCGGAGGTAAAGGCCTTGTTAGTTTAGTGCAAGAAGAGGCACGAGTTCCTGTTTTTGCTCATCTCGAGGGAGTGGTTCACGTCTATATTGACAAAATGGCAGATGCGAAAAAGGCTTTGGATGTTGTTTTAAACGCAAAAACAAGGCGTTATGGTATCTGTGGAGCCGCTGAATGTCTTCTAATTCATGAAGATATATCTCAAGAATTGGGGGTTAAAATAATAGACTCACTTAGTGAGGCTGGTGTTGAAGTTAGAGTTAGTTCTGAGTTCTCTAACCTTGATGGTGTAAAGTCTGCAAGTGGTGACGATTGGGGAAGGGAGTATCTTGCTCCTATCATTGCAGTTAGACAGGTAAAGAATATAAGTGAAGCAATTCAGCATATTACAACACATTCTTCAAGCCATACAGATTGTATAATTACTGAGGATATTTCTGCAAAAAATTTGTTCTTTTCGAAAATAGATAGCGCAATAGTTATGTGCAACGCATCTACGCAGTTTGCTGATGGTGGCGAATTTGGTTTGGGAGCCGAAATTGGAATTGCAACGGGGAAAATGCATGCACGTGGGCCTGTAGGCGTAAATCAGTTAACGTCGTTTAAGTATTTAGTGGAGGGGAATGGTACTATCCGCGATTAAAAATAGTGCGTCAGCTTCGGTGATGATTTACATTAATTTGCCAAGGCCTACTTTTATTATGAACTTAGAATTCTAAAAGATGTTTGGATAAAAGAAATGGCGAACGAGTATGTTGACTTGAATCCTTTTTTAGAACCTGGTGCCATTGTGATTAATCCCAATGCGCCAGAGTGGGGTAACGGTCAAGTACAATCAAAAATAGGTTCTAAAGTTACAGTTAATTTTGAGGATATGGGAAAACTAGTTATTGACGGATCGTTAATTGCATTGGAGCTCGTGAACTGACCGTTGCCTTTACGCACCCATGAGCAGTTATCGAATCCCTTCTTAAATTCTGGAATAACTTATAAATTTGTAATGTGAGAGAAATATAGTTTGAATAATTTTACGGTGAGGCTTGCTCGGGACCCTTATGAAGTAAAGGCGGCGCAACATTTAAGATATGAGGTTTTTATCAATGAAATGGGAGCAACCTCGGACTTAGTTGATCATGAGTCTCGTCTAGAAATAGATAAATTTGACGAGTATTTCGATCATTTACTCCTATTTGATAATAATAAACTGGAAATAAATATGGGGGTCGTTGGTGTTTATCGTTTACTACCTGATTACAAGCTTCCGACCGGGGCGAGTTACTACTCTCAGGTTGAATATAACCTCGAAAAATTAGAAACCTCAGGTAGAAAAATTATGGAATTGGGACGTTCTTGTATTCATAAGTCCTATCGTGGTGGAGTGGCTTTGACGTACCTTTGGTCTGGTATATCTGACTACGTTCATCGTCATGGCATAGAAATTTTATTTGGTGTTGCTAGTTTCCCTGGAACCGACACAACCAAAATTGCAGCGTCCCTGAGCTTGCTCCATAATAAATATCTTGCTCCTCAAAATTTAATGGTAACAGCAAAACCGCCGAATAATCAGAGAATGGATTTAGTTGATTGGAACGAAGTAGATCGTGTTCAAGCTATGAAACAAATTCCACCATTAATAAAAGCTTATCTTAGGATCGGTGGTTTTGTTGGAAAAGACGCCTATATCGATCAATCTTTTAACACCATAGATGTGTGTATGGTACTCGATGTTAAGAGAGCTGATTTAAAAAGACTTTCCGTTTACAAAAAAGAAAATTATTTATAATGAGTACTTCTTGGCAAGGACGAAAAGAACCTACAACAGGTGAGCTTTTATTGGTCAACTGGGTATTTGTTTTTTTACGTGGTTTTCCTGTAGCTTTTGTGGTGTTTGGAGGGCTAATACTTCACTTTTTTTTACGTTTTTTTGAAGTCCTATTTTTAGCTTCGCAACGTTCGGCAACACAATATCTGACCCAGGTTATTTGCAGAACCTCTTTATTTCTTTTAGGAATTTCCCTTAAAGTCAGGGGTGCTCCAATGATAGAAAGGGGAGCGGTGGTCGCAAACCACTCCTCTTGGCTTGATATTTTTGCATTAAACGCAACGCAAAAAATTTATTTTGTGGCAAAATCGGAAGTTGCTAATTGGCCGGGAATAGGCTGGCTGGCCAGAGCAACTGGTACAGTATTTATTCAAAGAAAAGCACTTCAGGCCCGCAATCAAAAAGTTGTCTTCACTGAGAGGTTACAAGTGGGGCATAAATTATTATTTTTCCCAGAGGGTACTTCCACGGACAGTTTACGTGTACTTCCATTCAAATCCAGTTTATTTGCAGCTTTTTTTGAGGTGAACGTTCCCCAAGATTTGTTCATTCAGCCGGTAACGGTAATTTATCATGCTCCTAATGGGGCTAATCCATGGTTTTACGGATGGTGGGGAGAAATGAGTTTTGGAGCCCATTTAGTGCATACTCTTGGAAGCGTTAAGCAAGGTTGCATAGAGCTAGTATTTCATGAACCTAGAGCAATTTCAGATCATGGAAATCGGAAAAAATTAGCAAAACTACTTGAGGCAGATGTGAGAAATAGTCACTTATTCCATGGTAAGTTTGATGAATTTGATTAAATTAAATCTCGTTTAAAAACAGATCAAGAGCTTTGGACGGATTTTCAGCTTCCCATATTTCTTCTCTGAATGCTAAAAAATCACAATTATTCGCTATTCGTCTTACCAGCTGCAATGTGAGGCCAGTCTCCGAGACTATAGGATATTCAATCATTTCACTCCACCATTCAAATAATTTAGGGTCGGCATGCTTTCCGTCTCCCAAATCTCCCGACATAGGTCCGAAACTGACATAATCTGCTCCTGCTTCGGTAGCATTAATTCCCTCATGCTTGGATTGAGAACAATATGCTCCAATTATTGAGTCTTTGCCAAGAGCCTTTCGAGCAGTTCGAACTGTCTTTGAGCCATCCTTAAGGTGAACGCCATCGAGCCCAAATTTTTCGACCAGCATAAAATGTGTATCCATTATTAACGGTATGTCATGGCTATGGCAAATGTCTCTTAACGTGTCTGCAGATTTTCCGATTGTTATTTCATCCCTTGTTGATTGTTCCAAACGAACGCAGGCCACATTATGCTTATCCAGAACTCTTTCCAATGAAATTGAAAAAGTGCGCAGCTCAAATTCTGAGGGAGTAATTAAATATATTATTGGATTATCTTGCTGCATTCTAATTACACTGCTTGGTACCGTATTTTGGAAAATAAATATTTACGAGAAGATGAAGGTTTTATTACTTTCAATTCTACTCTAAGTGCTTTGATAAGAACAGGATTTAAATATGTACTCTAGCGACAAGCAACCCTCAATAATTCTAGTTAAACCACAGATGGGTGAAAACATTGGATCTGCAGCTCGAGCAATGCTGAATTTTGGATTAGAAAACATGCGAATTATAGAGGCAAGGGATGGTTGGCCCAGTCAGAATGCTGTGGCAACAGCTTCTGGAGCGGGCAGAGTGCTGGATAAGGCTAGGCATTTCTCAAACTTTAGTGATGCGGTAAGTGATTGTCATTTTATATTTGCAACGACAGCAAGAAGCCGTGACCTGACAAAACCGGTTTATAGTCCAAAAGAGGCAATGGTAATTGCTTCAAAAAAAATTTCTGATGGGGAGAACGTCGGTCTTATTTTTGGCCCAGAAAGGGCTGGATTGGAGAACAAAGAAGTGGTCCGATCCAATGCGTTGGTAACTGTGCCGGTAAACCCAAACTTCTCATCTATAAACTTAGCGCAAAGTGTCTTGCTTATGTCGTATGAATGGTTCTTGGCTAAGCAAGCTTATACAGACAAAAGCATGCAAAAAAGACAAACGGAAGCGGCTTCGATTATGGAGATTGAAAAGCTTGCGCACCATTATGAAATTGAGTTAGAAAAAAAAAGCTATTTCTTTCCGATAGATAAAGCTAGCTCAATGAAAAGTAACTTAAGAAATATATGGTCGAGGCTACCTTTAACTGTGTCTGATGTCCGGGCTTTTCACGGTATTTTGCGTCACCTGATAAAGTCCCGTGATTTGTAATAGTCAGGCACCATACTATTTCTTACATAAATGTTATCGGCAACTCAGAATTTGGAAAAACCATGGTATCTAAGCGTAGTATTTTTGAGGAAGTTTCGGACTTTGACACAGAACGCGCAAATCCTAAGATAAAAACAGGTATAATTGAAAAGGCTGAACTTATATCAGATCGAATGCAGATTAGAGCCTGGTTGATATGCTTATCTGTATTACTAGTTTTTATGATTTTGGTAGGGGGCTTAACCCGTTTAACCGATAGTGGGCTTTCAATTACAGAGTGGAAACCAATATTAGGTGCCTTTCCTCCAGTCACTGAACAAGCATGGGATCTTGAGTTTGAAAAGTACAAGCTTATCCCTGAGTATATTTTGCAAAATTCAGGAATGTTGTTGAGTGAATTCAAAATAATCTATTGGTGGGAGTGGGGGCATCGTCAACTGGGTAGAATTATTGGGTTAGTTTGGTTTTTGGGATTTTCTTGGTTTTTAGTATCAAAAAAAATTCCAGTGGGTTGGACTGGCCGTTTATTGACGCTTGGGGCATTGGGTGGTTTTCAGGGTGCTGTTGGATGGTGGATGGTATCTTCTGGCCTGTCTAATAATATGCTTGATGTAGCCAGCTATCGCCTCGCCACCCATTTGGGCATAGCCTTTATTATATTAGGCTTCATACTGTGGTACACATTGATTTTGGGTTTATCGGAGGCAGATTTATTAGTTCGTTTGCGAACCAGAGATCAATCAATTTATAGTAAAAGTACCGGATTAATGCACCTTATTTTTTTACAAATTCTCTTGGGTGCATTGGTGGCAGGTATTGATGCAGGAAGAAATTACGTAGATTGGCCGTTAATGGCTGGGGGTTTTCTGCCACCGGATTTATTTGCTTTAGAACCGGTATGGAGAAACTTTTTTGAAGACGATGGATTAGTTCAATTTATACACCGAATGTCTGGATACATTTTATTTTTCTTTGGGATATATGTCTGGTTTAGATCTAGAAAATCTGGAAATTCGCAAATTAGAAATGCCATATCTTTAGTAATGCTCATTATATTTTTGCAAATGACGATTGGAGTGATAACAGTTATGTATTCTGCACCATGGCACATTGCTATCTTTCACCAGTTTGGTGCAATTGTTCTTTGGTATGCCATAATTAGGGCTCGGTTCTTGGCTGCTTTTCCACCAAAACAGTCGTTAAGTTGAGGCGAGATATTAGCTTTGAATAAAACTGTTAGTCCCTTTGATGAATTATTTGAATTTAATAAAATTACTCTGGCCTTAAAAAAAGTCATTGAAAGAAATAGCTGGGATCAAGAGGCTATTATGCCGACTGGGGCACTAGAAGATAGGGCTGAAGAGCAAGCTAGCCTAATGATTATTGCTCACAAGCGCCAGACTTCTGGCGAGTTCTCCGATTTGGTTGATTCAATAGAACCAGAAAAGTTGTCAAAAATTGAGTTAAGACAATTAAAGTTGATGAAAAAAGACTTAACACGCGCTCTTAAAGTACCGACTGACTTAGTAGGTGCCTTAGCAAAGGAGACTACTCTCGCTCATTCGGTATGGGTCAACGCACGAAAAAATAATAATTTTCAGCAATTTTTGCCACATTTTTCAAAAGTACTTGAATTACGAAAAGAAGAGGCAGATGCTATTAGGCAAGGTTCGAGCTTATCAAGATATGATGCTTTGTTGCAAGACTATGAACCAGATATAAAGTCAGATTATATAGATAAAATTTTTACTTCATTGAGACCGGCACTGGTCGATTTAAGGTCACGTGTCCTTGACCAACCACCCGCTCAGGAAATAACTGGTTTTTTCCCATTAGACAAGCAAAGGCAGTTATGTAATGAAATTGCTCATACTTTTACATATGATTTCTCGCGGGGGCGCATAGATACTGCGGTTCATCCGTTTTGCTCTGGTAGTGGAAATGATGTAAGGATTACGACCCGCTTCGACGAAAATGATCCCTTAGGCAGTATTTATTCCACTATTCATGAAGTTGGGCACGCGTTGTACGAACAAAATATTGAAAAAAAATATAACTTTTCAAATATTGGGCGGGGTGTATCCATGGGAGTGCACGAAAGTCAAAGTAGAATACTGGAAAACCAACTGGGTCGGTCTGAAGCGTTCACTAGCTGGCTTTTCCATAAATTCACCCATTATTTTGGTGATATTGGTTTTGGAAATAGTACTTCTTTTTATAAGGCAGTCAACGCTGTTAAAAATGGTTTTATAAGAACTGAGTCAGATGAGTTGCAATATAATCTTCATGTTTTACTCAGATACCGGCTGGAGAGGTGGCTTTTTGATGGTGACCTTACTGCAGGTGACCTTGAATCCGTCTGGAATGAGGAGTTTCAAAAAGATTTTGGGTTAGTCATAAAACACTCCAGTGATGGTGTTTTACAGGATGTTCATTGGTCTGAAGGGCTTTTTGGCTATTTTCCAACCTATTCATTAGGGAACGTTTACGCTGGATGCTTGTTTGAAGCAATGCAGGGTCAGTTACCTGAGTTAGATCAAAATTTGAATTCAGGAAACTTAACCGAAGCTACTGGCTGGTTAGCAAATTCTGTCCACAAGCACGGTTCGTTATATTCGCCAGTTGATTTAATTCAAAGTGCTTGCGGTTTTGATATAACTGCTCAACCACTGATTTCTTATATCGAAAAAAAATATAGCTCAATGTATGGTTTAACCTAATTTCACAAATATCTAGATGACCCTGAATGGATTTTTAGTTGGTTGGATCTTCATCAAAAGTTTCATCTTCGCCATCTTCGCTTCTTTCAGCAATCCAGGCGACAGAAACTACTTGTTCGTCTTCGCCAGTATTGAATACCTTTACTCCCCCCGCGGAACGAGATCTAAACGAAATTCCCTCCACAGGCACACGGATGGATTGGCCATTTGATGTCGCAAGCATAATTTGGTCTTCTATTTCAACTGGAAAACTTGCAACCAACAGACCGCCTCGCATTTTTTTATCAATCGCAGATACACCCATTCCACCGCGACCTCTTACTGGGTAATCATGGCTTGACGATAGTTTGCCGGATCCGCTTGAGGTTATAGTCAGTATCAAATTTTCAACAGCAGACATCTCAGCGTACTTTTCTGGAGAAATTGTTGCGTTAGCATTAATTTCTTCATCTTCATCTTCTTGAGCGCTTACTTCGTCGTCTGACATTCCGGCAACAGCTCTTCTCATTTTTAGATATGCAGATCTCTCGTCCGGGGAAGCTTCAAAATGCCGAATTATCGACATTGAAACTACTTTGTCATCACCCAGAAGTTTAATTCCCCTTACGCCAGTTGACTTTCTTCCTTTAAATACCCTTAAAGCAGTGGTTGAAAATCTTATTGCTCTACCACTGTCTGTCACTAGCATTACATCGTCATTCTCATTTGCAATCCTGGCATTGACCAGTTTTATGTCTTCTGGAAGATCCATTGCTATCTTTCCATTTGACCGAACATTTGTAAAATCTGATAGGGCATTCCTTCTAACATCACCGGATGATGTTGAGAAAATGATTTGAAGTTCCCCCCATTTTTCTTCTTGTGCATCTACGGGCATAACTGCTGCTATAGAAACACCGGCTTGAATTGGTAAAATATTTACGATTGCCTTTCCTTTGGCTGTACGAGAGCCGAGTGGTAATCGCCAAGTTTTGAGCTTATACGCCATTCCGTCAGTCGAAAAAAACAATAACTGAGTATGCGTGTTCGCGACAAACAAAGTCGTTACGACATCTTCGTCCTTAGTTTGCATTCCTGCTAAACCTTTGCCACCACGTCGTTGGGCTCTAAAATCTGCTAATGGTGTTCTTTTTATGTATCCGCCAGATGTAATAGTAACGACCATGTCTTCTTGCTCAATCAGGTCTTCATCCTCAAGATCGCCGGCCCAATCGATTATTTCGGTCCTACGGTTTACAGAAAATTGATCTTTTACTTCATTGAGTTCCGATGAAATTATAGACATAATCTTTGATCTAGAAGCGAGTATTTCCAAGTAATCTTTTATTTTGGACGATAGAGCCTCTAATTCGTCCGTGACTTCCTTAACTCCGATTTGCGTGAGACGCTGTAGACGGAGTTCTAAAATGGCTCTGACTTGAGCTTCTGATAAGTTATAAGTACCATCCTCATTTATTTTATGGGTTGGGTCGTCAATAAGGACAATATAGTCTCGAATATCGTTAGCTGGCCAGCTGCGTTTCATTAGTTTTTCGCGCGCTTCGGATGCATCGGATGATGCCCGAATAGTACTAACTATTTCATCAACGTTGGATACGGTTACGGCTAGCCCACAAAGAATATGACTTCTTTCCCGAGCTTTCCTCAGTTCAAACGCCGTTCTCCTAGCAACGACCTCTTCACGAAAAGAGATAAAATTTGTTAAAAAGGTTCTTAATGTGAGCTGTTCCGGGCGGCCCCCATTTAGTGCTAACATATTACAACCAAATGATGTTTGCATTGGGGTGAATCTAAATAATTGGTTCAATACCACATCTGGCGTAGCATCGCGTTTTAATTCAACTACAACGCGTACACCATTTCTGTCGCTTTCATCCTGAACGTGAGAAATTCCCTCAATTTTCTTCTCTCGTACTTGTTCGGCTATTTTTTCAATCATTGAGGCCTTGTTAACTTGATAAGGAATCTCATCTACGATTATCGCATAACGGTCTTTTTTTATTTCCTCTATTCTTGTTTTTGCCCTGATTAAAACGCTACCACGACCATCAGTATAGGCCTTTCTGGCACCAGATCTGCCAAGAATTATACCTCCCGTTGGAAAATCAGGAGCGGGCACAAACTCGACAAGGTTTTCACTGGTTAAGTCTGGGTCTTCAATGAGAGCAAGTGTAGCTTCGATTACTTCTCCCAGATTATGAGGTGGAATATTTGTTGCCATGCCGACAGCAATTCCTCCGGCGCCATTTACCAACATATTAGGATATCGCGCCGGTAAAACGGTAGGTTCTCGATCTTTTCCATCGTAATTATCTTGAAAATTAACAGTATCTTTTTCGATATCGGCGAGCAGAAAACTCGCTGGTTTATCCATGCGAACTTCAGTGTATCGCATTGCCGCTGGATTGTCTCCATCCATTGAACCAAAATTACCTTGTCCATCCAATAATGGTAGCGACATTGAAAAAGGTTGGGCCATCCTTACAAGTGCGTCATAAATAGCGCTATCTCCATGGGGATGAAATTTTCCCATAACGTCACCGACTGGGCGCGCAGACTTACGATAGCTCTTTTCGTGTGTGTTTCCACTATCGTGCATTGCGTATAAAATGCGTCGATGCACAGGTTTGAGCCCATCTCGCAAATCAGGTATCGCCCGGCTTACAATCACGCTCATCGCGTAGTCTAGATAAGAAGTCTTAAGTTCTTTTGTTATTGATACGCTTGGGCCGTGATAGCTGCTGGTGGACTTCTGAACATCGTCTGTATCGCTAGGATTCTGAATTTCGTCGGTCAAGTTTTTCTCACTTCTAGTTTCACAAATGCGAACAGCAAGTACGCCAAGCAGGTCGCAAATTTATATGTCATACAATTTTTAATGTTGAGCAATTCATAACTCAAATATTTGCTTATTTCAGTGGGCCCTATATTCATTTAAGGAATTATCTTTGTATATTTTGTGCCCTCAATAGTCGCTCCAATTTTAAAGCCTGCTTCGCCAAATACTAAGCCAATTATTGGAGAGTTTGCTTCTGTAGTATTTGCTCTAAAACTCTCACCTGAACGCCTGTAAGCATACTCAATATCCCCTCCAGCTGACCATCCTCTTGAGCTTCTGAAATCATTTAAGGCATTTTCAGTCATAAAAAACAAAACATGCGCATATTGACTGGCACCAATTTGTAAGCCGTAACTAGCATTCGCCGCTGAGTAATAGTCCACCGTTGCTTCATTTATTAGTAATGCGCCCCTTCCATAACCTACACCAAAACCAAATCCTCCTTCAGTAATTAAAGGCATGATAAGCATTCCTGCTGCTTGTTTCTTCAATTCGGAGGTTTCGGGGAATTCAGTTTGCATTTGCTGAATTGTTTGTAGCACACGCGCATCAATTTTGTCAGCACCATCTTGTCGGTTTCGTGACCCAGTGAAAGGCCTGAGAGAACAAGCACCCACCACTAATGCTGACATTCCGAGCGTTATAGTGTTTCTACGGTTTATATTTTTCATTCAATTCCTGCTCCAAGTATACTTTCAATTTGTATTATAGCAGTCCTTAGACTTTGAAGCTAGATGTAGTATTAATTATTCAACTCTTTAGCAACTGTAGGGGCAAAGTAAGTTAAAATGCCGTCACACCCAGCTCTTTTAAAACACAATAGGCTCTCCATTATTACCTTATTTGGATCAAGCCATCCATTTTTTATGGCAGCTTGAAGCATCGAGTATTCCCCCGATACTTGATAGGCGTACGTTGGAGCGCCAAATGTATCTTTAGCACGTCTGCATACGTCCAAATAAGGCATCCCAGGTTTAATCATAATCATATCTGCTCCTTCATCTAAATCTCGCGCTATAGTACGAAGTGCCTCATCACCATTAGCTGGATCCATTTGATAGGTGCTTTTATCTCCTTTGAGAGCTCCGGAGGCTCCAACCGCATCTCTAAAAGGGCCATAAAAGCCACTGGCGTACTTTGCAGCATAAGAGAGTAGAAGTACGTCATGATGTCCTTCACATTCAAGAGAGTTGCGCAACGCTGCTATTCTTCCATCCATCATGTCCGATGGGCCAATTATATCCGCTCCTGCCTCTGCCTGAGAGAGAGCTTGCTTTACCAAAGCTTGAACAGTTTTGTCGTTCAGAATAACACCATTTTCTACAAAGCCATCGTGCCCATCAATGTTATACGGATCTAAAGCCACATCAGTCATTACGGCTATGTTAGGCACAGCTTTCTTTATTGCTCTGGTAGCCTTGTTAGACAGGTTTTGGGGGTTCCAGGCTTCTGCACAATCCTGCGTTTTTAACTCTTGATTGGTATATGGAAATAAACATATTGCAGGTATGCCCAGATCGGCTGCGAATTTTGCTTTTTCAACTATCATGTCTACACTGTATCGGAAGACGTCTGGCATAGATTTTATTGGTACTTCAAGGTTATCTCCTTCGCAAATAAATACTGGCCAGATTAAATCTTGAGCACATAAATTATTTTCCCGGGATAAACCCCGAATTGCAGACGATTTACGTAGACGCCGATGTCGCGATGTCGGATAAGCTGCTTGACGCGGGTTCATTCATAGCTCCTCTCTTAAAGTCATTTTTTTAAAATTGTCATGCTTTAGGAGTCGTATCAAGCATCGTTAAGTAAATGAACGGTGAACTTGCCTTTTTTTTAACATTAGCTTTATTTAGAGAATATTATCAGCGGATCGATCTAGTGGCTTCAGAATATATTCATTTCACTTCCTTAACCTCTATTTGGTTTTGGTTTTTTTTATGTATCTTTTGGTATTTTGAGTGCAATTCCATTTTTGGAGTTCAGTATAGTGCATGGTGCGAAGCAAATAATAATGAGGAAGAGTTATTAGAGCTCAGTAAAGTAACAAGATTTTTGGCCACTCGTTTTGTACAAAAATATCAATTAACCAAACATTGGATATCTATTCTGTTGCTTGCTTTTCTCTCCAGCTTTTGGGCATCAACAGCGATAATATATGGCAGTGAATTTTTGCAGGCATTATTTTTCGTGTTTTTGCCTATCCCCACTCTCTTACTTATCAGATTAAATCTAGCTAATAAAATTCTGACTCAAAATTTAAGTCCGTCAGAGCTTTTTTTACAAATCCGCTTACATAGACGTAATTCACAGCTTTTAGCACTATTTACAATTAGCATAATTTTTTGCTGGGCTATATTTACAATGCTAAAGCTCCAAACTATTTGGAATTAACTAAGCATAGCGAACTCAATTCCAAATAGTTTGTTTCTAAAATTCATAGAAAATTATGTAATAATTAATTAATGGTAAAACTTTCTGATGGTAAATGAAATTAAAGTTTGTGGCACTCCAGAGGGTTACGATGCCAAAATAATTTTGGATGAGCTAAATAAGAAGCATAATTCGGTAATTCACGTTGCCAGAGATGATAAACGGATGCGTGCTATGTCTGACGCACTTGAGTTTTTTAGTCCCGAACTTGAAGTTTTTACATTCCCCAGTTGGGATTGTCTGCCTTATGACAGGGTTTCTCCAAATCTAGAAATATCCTCAGCAAGAATGGCAGTGCTGTCAAAATTTGCTGAAAATACCGATCGAAGTTTTATCATTTTAACTACTCTCAATGCTGTTTTACAGAAAGTCCCATCTAAATCTGACGTTCAGGGCTATAACTTCAAAGCTGAAGTAGGTCGAAATATCAACGAACGGCATCTAAGAGAATTTCTTCTAAGGATGGGGTTTACAAAGTCTTCGACAGTAAGAGAAGCAGGCGAATATGCAATTCGAGGAGGAATTATTGATATATTTCCACCGGGATATACAAACCCCGTCCGCTTAGATCTTTTTGGCGCCATTCTAGATGGAGCACGTCTTTTTGACGCAGAAACTCAACTAACAATCAAAAAATTAAATGAAATTGAATTGGCGGCTGTATCAGAAGTTGTTCTAGATGAAATTTCTATAAAAAATTTCAGGCAAGCATATCGATCACAGTTTGGTGCGTCTTTTGCTAATGATCCATTATATGAGTCTGTAAGCGCTGGAAGGAAGTACCAAGGTTTGGAGCATTGGTTACCATTCTTCTATTTGGAGCTTGATAATTTTTTTTCCTACGTTCCTTCGGCAACGATTACAATGGATCACAAGCTTGAGACCGATATTATTTCACGCTGTAATCTAGTTGCTGATCAATATGAAGCCAGAAATTTTGCCAATGAAAACAAGCCCACAAAAGATTATGCCTACAAGCCGGTAAAACCCAGTGAATTATATCTTGATGAGCATGATTGGAAAACAATTCTAAAAAACAGGAGGTCCTTAGTTTTTAACTCATTACCGCAAGCTTTGGGGCCAAATATAGTAGATGTAGGAGGTCGAATTGGGCGAAATTTTACACCAGAAAGACAGTCTGATAATTTTAATCTATTCAGTAGCTTGGCTGATCATATCAAAGATAGATTGAACTTTGGACCGGTATTAATTGCTTCGTATTCTGAGGGATCAATGGAGCGGTTGTCAGGGCTCATCGAAGATGAGGGGCTTCAAAAGCCAGTTACTGTCTCAGACTGGAGTGGGATAAGTAAACATCTTCTTTATTTAAGCGTTTGGCCCTTGGATCAAGGATTTGAAACCTCTGATCTGACCGTAATATCTGAGCAAGACATACTGGGTGATCGATTAATCAGGAGACCTAAAAAAAGAAGGCCAGAAAATTTTCTCACAGATACTCAAGAGTTGAATATTGGTGGACTCGTCGTGCATATTGATCATGGTATCGGGCGATATATAGGTCTCGAAGTTTTGACGGTTGGCGGTGCAGCTCACGAATGTTTGCTAATTGAATATGCTGAAAATTCGAAGCTTTATTTGCCAGTTGAGAATATAGATTTATTAACTTCATATGGGCACGAAGAAGGTCTACTAGACCGTTTGGGTGGAGCAGCTTGGCAGGCCAAGAAAGCGAAGTTAAAGGATCGAATAAAAGATATAGCAGAGAAACTTATCCGGGTTGCTGCGGAGAGATCTTTAAGGCGTGCTCAAATATTAGAGCCAGTTAATGGTATATGGGAGGCATTCTCTGCTAGATTTCCTTATGAAGAGACTGATGATCAATTGGAGGCAATAAGGGAAGTAATAGACGACCTCGGGTCTGGAAAGCCAATGGATCGTCTGATCTGTGGAGATGTTGGCTTTGGTAAAACTGAAGTTGCCATGCGAGCAGCTTTTGTCACCGCAATGTCTGGTTTACAAGTGGCGCTAATTGCTCCAACAACACTTCTTGCTCGCCAACACAAAAGGACTTTTGAAGAGAGATTTAGGGGCTTTCCCCTTGAATTGCGCGGTTTAAGCAGGTTTCAAAGTGTGAAAAGTAATGAACAAACTAGGGAGGAGTTAAGTAGTGGTCTTGTTGATATTGTAATTGGCACGCATGCCGTTTTGGCCAACTCGGTTAATTTTAAAAATCTTGGTTTACTAATTATTGATGAAGAACAGCATTTTGGCGTGAGGCATAAAGAAAGATTAAAGCAGCTAAAATCAGACGTTCACGTTTTAACTTTGACCGCTACCCCAATCCCACGAACATTACAGTTATCACTTTCTGGTGTGCGTGATCTATCTATTATCGGCACACCACCAGTCGATAGGCTTGCTATTCGAACATATGTAAGTGAATTCGATGCTATCGTTGTAAGAGAGGCCTTGCTTAGAGAACATTATAGGGGTGGTCAGTCATTTTTTGTTGCTCCGCGTATTTCGGATCTGCAAGAAATAGAAAGTTTTTTGACTGATCAAATTCCAGAAATAAGTTTTATAACAGCTCATGGCCAGATGTCTGCACCTGAATTAGATGAGCGTATGAACCATTTTTATGATGGGAAATTTGATGTTCTTGTTGCAACTTCAATTGTAGAATCAGGGTTAGATATTCCGAGAGCTAATACATTAATTGTTAGTAACGCTGATATGTTTGGCTTAGCGCAACTTTATCAGATAAGAGGCAGAATAGGGCGCTCTAAAACCAGGGCTTTTGCATTTCTGACCACCAAGCCGAGAAAGCAGCTTACAACAGAAGCAGAAAAAAGGCTCAAAGTTATAGCTTCTCTCAGCACGTTGGGTGCAGGTTTTACGCTGGCAAGCCAGGATTTAGATATTAGAGGCGCTGGCAATTTGCTGGGAGATGAGCAGTCTGGTCAAATTCGTGATGTAGGATATGAACTTTATCAGTCTATGTTAGACGACGCCCTGGATAAAATGCGAGCTGGTAAATTAGAAGGCCTTTCTGACATTGATGATACCTGGGCGCCGCAAATAAATTTGGGTGTACCTGTTCTAATTCCTGAAAGTTATGTTTCAGATCTGGACACTCGTCTCGGTTTATATCGAAGATTATCTAGTTTGACTTCTAAAGTTGAACTGGAAGGTTTTGCGGCTGAGCTTATTGATCGTTTTGGAGAGTTACCTAAAGAAGTTAATACTTTGCTGTTGGTAGTTCGAATAAAAGCTATGTGTAAGAGGGCATATATTTCTAAATTGGATGGTGGTCCGAAAGGTGCAACAATTCAATTTTATAATGACAAATTCAAATCGCCCTCTGGCTTAGTAAAATTTATCAACGATGAAAACGGCCTTGCCAAAATTCGTAATAATAAATTAGTAGTAATTCGTGATTGGCTAAAAGACAGGGATCGTATCAAGGGGTCATTTTCATTGGCGAAAGACTTAGCTAAACTTGCTCAAGAAAAAAACTAATTCTATTTTCATTTAAAGATCAGTAAGTTGTTTGCTAACGTGTTGTTTCCGTGAGTCTTTTCTTTACATAAGCAGTTACAGTTTCCAGCATCGGATCCATGAAGGGTTCTTCAAAAAAATGTCCAGCTCCTTCCATCTCATTATGGGTCACAGTAATACCTCGCTGTTCCCGCAGTTTGTCTACCAACTCAACTGTCGCTGACGTTGGTGCAATACGGTCAGCAGCACCATTTATGATCATTCCTGACGATGGACAGGGGGCAAGGAAGGAGAAATCATACATGTTTGCCGGTGGCGACACCGAAATAAAACCTGTTATCTCTGGTCTACGCATTAGCAATTGCATTCCTATCCAAGCTCCAAAGCTAAATCCAGCAACCCAACAGTGCTTAGAGTTATTATTCATTGATTGCAGGTAATCGAGAGCGGAAGCCGCGTCAGATAATTCTCCTATACCCTGGTCATATTCTCCCTGAGAACGGCCAACTCCTCGAAAATTAAATCTTAATACTGTGAACCCCATGTTGTAAAAAGCATAATGCAAATTATACACTACCTTATTGTTCATTGTGCCCCCGAATTGTGGATGAGGGTGAAGAACAATCGCAATAGGAGCATCCCTATCTTTTTGTGGATGATAACGTCCCTCAAGACGCCCTTCAGGTCCAGGAAAAATAACCTCAGGCATTAATTAATACTCCAACTAAACCTTCTATTGCGTTGACAGTGTCTGGTATTCACTTTAGAACTATTCTAAATTACACTAGTGTTGTAAACTTACAGTGCACTTAAGGGTTGTTTAGGATAACGTCAATGAATTTAGAAAGGCTAATTGATGAAGCTTAGTACAAAAGGTCGTTATGCGATGGTTGCACTATGCGATATTTCTCTTCACGGTGGTTCGGGGTTAGTAACTTTATCAGATATTTCAAAAAGGCAAAAAATTTCTTTAGCCTATTTAGAGCAGCTTTTCGTGAAGCTTCGGCGTGCAAAATTAGTAGTTGCTTCCCGTGGTCCTGGGGGTGGTTACAAATTAGGTAAATCTGTTCATGAAATTAGAGTTTCGGATGTGTTAGAAGCTGTCGACGAGTCATTGAATGCACTGGATACTGGAGCGGGAGCCAAAGGGGCTGTTTCTGGAAGTAAAGCTCAGTCTTTATCAAACAGATTGTGGGAGGGTTTAAGCGCACATGTTTACGTTTTCTTGCACCAAACAAGACTTTCGGATGTAATTGATAATGAGCTGGCTCCGTGTCCAGCTGTTCCAGATCTTATCTCTATATTTGAACCAGCAGATTGATTGATAACTTCATTGGATTTTGTGCTTTATTCTCAGTGAGACAATGCAAAGAGTATATTTAGATCATAACTCGACTACAAATTTAAGGCCGGAAGCATCTCGAGCCATGTTGGATGCTATGAATTGTCTTGGTAATCCCTCGTCAGTTCATTTTGAGGGCAGAACGGCTAAATCCTTGTTAGAAAATGCTCGAGATAGTCTTGGCGTGTCGCTAGGATGTAGACCTTCGTCCATAGTATTTACGTCAGGTGCAACTGAAGCGGCTTCGATTGCGTTAAATGCATTTAAAATTAAGTGTTCTGGTGTTGAGCATGATGCAATTAAAAGCCTATGTGAACAAACTTTGACTACTTATGCTTCTGGGGAAATTTTAGTTGAAGATCCTTCAACTTGTGCTGTTCAGTTAGCTAATTCTGAAACAGGCATTCTCCAAGAGTTGCCGAAAGATATTTTTTTAAGCGATGTCACGCAGGCAGTAGGCAAAATACCTTTTTCTTTTGAGTGGTTGGGTGCAAAAAGAGTAATCGTTTCTGCTCACAAATTTGGAGGTCCAAAGGGGGTTGGTGCTTTGATCATGGAAGAGGGCACACCTTTATCACCTCTAATAGTAGGTGGCGGTCAAGAAATGGGCAGAAGATCTGGTACAGAAAATATTATTGGTGCCGTAGGTATGGCGGCCGCAGCCTCTTCAGCCCTGGTTGATTTAGAGCAAGGTGTTTGGAAACAGGTTGAGAAACTTAGAAACGTTCTAGAAAATTCGATTGAAGAATCTCTCAACGAAACTATTTTTGTCGGTAGAGGGACAAAAAGACTACCCAACACCAGTTTAATAGTGAATCCAGGTTGGAGCGGTGAAACTCAGGTAATACAGTTGGATCTAGCTGGATACGCTGTATCTGCCGGTTCGGCTTGTTCTAGTGGAAAGGTTAAAGCGTCGGCGGTCTTACAGAGTATGGGTTTGGATAGTGAACAAGCAAGCTGTGGTTTGCGGGTAAGTTTAGGTCCGCAAACAACTATTGAGGATATAAACGGCTTTGTGAAAGCGTATTGTGACGCAGGTAAAAAAGTAATGAGCCGCAGGAAGGCGTAATTAGGAGATAGGTATGGAAGCAGGGGACACTTTACAGGTAAAAGAGGGCGTAGATCAGGAAACGATTGAAGCTGTTCGTGAGGTCAGTACATATAAGTATGGTTGGAATACTGACATTGAAATGGAGTACGCACCCAAAGGGTTAAACGAGGATATCGTAAAGCTGATTTCTGAAAAGAATAACGAGCCTGAGTGGATGAGTAGTTGGAGATTAGAAGCTCTGGAGCGTTGGTCCAAAATGACAGAACCTAAATGGGCAATGGTAAATTATCCCGAAATCGATTTTCAGGATCAATATTACTATGCAAGACCAAAATCAATGGTCGAAAAGCCCAAGTCTCTCGATGAAGTAGATCCAAAATTATTGGCAACGTATGAAAAGTTGGGAATACCTCTAAAAGAGCAGATGATCCTGGCTGGAGTTGAAAGTGGTTTAGACAAACCGGACGGTGAGAGAAAAGTAGCCGTTGATGCTGTTTTCGATAGTGTTTCCGTTGGAACAACGTTTCAATCCGAGTTAAAAAAGGCGGGGGTTATTTTTTGTTCTATTTCTGAAGCTATCAAGGAGTATCCTGAATTAGTTAGGAAATATCTTGGTTCGGTAGTTCCTGCTTCCGACAATTTTTATGCAACATTGAACAGTGCAGTTTTTTCAGATGGTTCATTTGTATACATTCCTCCTGGGGTGAAATGTCCAATGGAACTGTCAACATACTTTCGTATTAATGCAGAGAATACAGGGCAATTTGAACGAACGTTAATAATAGCTGATAAGGGATCATATGTTTCCTATCTTGAAGGGTGCACTGCCCCGAAGAGAGATACTATCCAGTTGCACGCGGCAGTCGTTGAGATCGTGGTGGAAGAAGACGCGGAAGTGAAATACTCCACCGTTCAAAATTGGTTCCCGGGTGATGAAAACGGAAATGGTGGGATTTACAATTTTGTTACCAAGAGAGCAGACTGTAGAGGTGACAGAGCTAAGGTGATGTGGACGCAGGTAGAAACTGGGTCAGCAGTTACTTGGAAATATCCTAGTTGTATTTTGCGAGGAAACGAAAGCCAAGGTGAATTTTATTCAATTGCCATTGCAAATAATCATCAGCAGGCCGACACGGGCACTAAGATGTTGCATTTGGGCAAAAATACTAAATCGCGCATTGTCTCCAAAGGTATCTCAGCCGGTGTTGCTCAAAATACATATAGGGGTCAGGTCAGTATGCATCCCCGAGCGAAAAATAGTAGGAATTATACCCAGTGTGATAGTCTGCTGATCGGAGATAAGTGTGGTGCGCACACTGTTCCCTATATCGAGGTTAAAAATAATTCTTCTCGTGTAGAGCATGAAGCCACGACATCAAAAGTCGATGATGACCAACTGTTTTACTGTCGACAACGCGGAATGGATGAAGAAGAAGCCGTCGCGCTGGTTGTGAATGGTTTCTGTAAAGACGTTCTGCAGGCACTTCCCATGGAATTCGCGATGGAAGCACAGCAGCTTGTAGCAATATCACTTGAAGGTTCCGTGGGATAGTTGCGATTATAATTTTATTGTCATAGTAAACACAAAAGTAACTCACTGCTAGTAGGTAAAAATGTTAAAAATTAGTAATTTACACGTCTCTTTAGAGGATGAAGATAAACAGATTTTGAAAGGTGTCGATTTAGCTGTTGATGCTGGAAAAGTGCATGCAATAATGGGCCCTAACGGGTCTGGAAAATCTACCCTATCTTACGTCTTGTCTGGTAAAGATGGTTATAAAGTAACAGGGGGTAACGTTGAGTTAAATGGCAGTGATATTCTTGAGCTAGACCCTGAGGAAAGGGCAGCTCTTGGCTTGTTTTTAGCCTTTCAATATCCGATTGAAATACCTGGCGTCGGTAATATGACATTTCTTCGCACAGCCTTAAACTCACAACGCAAAGCGAGGGGTGAAGAGGAAATTAGCGCAGCGGATTTTCTGAAGTTGGTCCGAGAAAAGGCGGCTACATTGAAGATAGATGCTGATATGCTAAAACGTCCTGTAAACGTTGGCTTTTCTGGTGGCGAAAAAAAACGTAATGAGATTCTTCAAATGGCGATGCTAGAACCAAAGGTATGTATTTTGGATGAGACGGATTCAGGATTAGATGTCGATGCAATGAAACTAGTTGCCAAAGGTGTTAATGCCCTTCGCGATGATGGTAGGGGCTTTTTGGTCATAACACATTATCAACGTCTTTTGGACCATATAAAGCCGGACGTGGTACACATAATGGCGGATGGAAGAATTGTTAAAACTGGTGGTCCTGACTTGGCACTAGAAGTTGAAAATAATGGTTACTCGGACATACTTGATGAGGCATCTTAATGAGTTTCCCAAGGCAAAATAAAGCAGATCAGATAGAACTTAAAAAATCTGATTTGTTGAGCTCTGGATGGAGTTTTGATGCACGCAAAAATGCGTATGATAGATTATTGAGAACTGGATTTCCAACTTCGCGAGATGAGTACTGGAAGTACACAAATCCCGTAACCTTAACGAAAAAAAATGTCGATAAATCAGTAGCAACAGAAGATCAGGCTGGTGATATTTTTGTTATTGCAAACCCAATTAAAATTGTTTTCGTCAATGGAGTATTCGCGCCTGAGAAGTCAGACAAATGTGACACGTCTGAGATTGCAATAGAGCAATTATCAGACGTTAAACAATTGGATTTTCATTGGGCTAAAGATATTTATGGTCGTTATGAAAGTTTAAGTCAGGATCCTGTTCCTAGGCCTTTGGCGGCTTATAACACCGCTTTTGCTAATGATGGCATAGTGATACATGTCAAAGACTGTATCGAACGCCCCATAAATATTATTTATGAAAATACAGATGAATATTCAGATGTGATCTTACATCATGTCATAAAAGTTGATGACAAAGCCGCGTTAACAGTGCTGGAAAATGGATCTGCGGCAGCGAGACTAAATCAGGTAATGGAAGTTGAATTGGGGGACAACGCGACTTTTAACCATGTCCGGGTTCTAGGTCGAGACCATGAACGCAGAGTTGCAACACATATCTTTGGTGAGTTAAAGGGTCATTCAAAATTTAATTCATTTACCCTAACAATAAACGGTGTGCTCACGCGCAATGAATGCTTTCTCAATATAGCGGGTGATTCTGCCGCAGCACATATTTCAGGAGCTTGCGTGGGTGATGGAGACTTTCATCATGATGATACTGTATTTGTAACTCACGACTCGGTTGAAGCTGAGAGCAGACAAGTATTTAAAAAAGTGCTGAGAAATGGCGCTACCGGAGTTTTCCAAGGCAAAATTTTAGTAAAACCGGATGCGCAAAAAACAGATGGATATCAAATTAGCCAATCTTTACTGTTAGATGAGGACAGTCAATTCTTGGCTAAGCCTGAGTTAGAGATTTATGCGGATGATGTTGCATGCTCACACGGTTCTACTTCTGGTGCAATAGATGAAGAGGCCTTGTTTTATTTGACCTCGAGAGGCATTTCAAAACCGATAGCTATCGATATGCTAACGATAGCTTTTTTAGCTGAGGCTGTAGAAGAAATTGAAAGCGAAAATTTGAAAGACATAATACTAAAGCTTTTGGTTAGCTGGTTGGATCGGCACAGAAACTAATGTCAGTTGTGTCCAGAGTTTTGTTAACCTACCGGTCTCCATCCAAGGCATTTGAGCTCATTTATGAGCGGCCAATAAATGAATCTACGTCCCTAGGATATCTGATGGGAGCGTGCCTATTAACTTACGTAGCTCAGTGGCCCTATCTTGCTCGACAGGCACATTTAGATGGCTTTGACCTACAAACCAGTTTGGCTGCAAGTTTATTAGCATGGCTATTGATTGCGCCTCTATTGCTCTACACTCTTGCCTTGTTTGTCTACTTTTTTCACAAAGTTCTGGGGGGCGGTAAATCCTCAGCTCAGGTTCGAATGGGTCTTTTTTGGTCATTCTTTGCGGCCTCTCCCGTTATGATGTTACTCGGTATTGTTAAGGGTTTTCTTGGCAGTGGTACTGCTGAAAATATCGTTGGTTTCGCTTGGCTAGTGATGTTAGCTTATTTTATTTTTAGCGCCGTCACTCGTCCTCAGGGCAGGGGTGTTATTCGATGAACCAGATTTACCGCTTAGTAAGAATTAGTATTCTTGATCCTGGTGAGGCAACGAAATTACTTTTGTCTCAAGGCTGGAACTTAACTTCTGCTGCTATGATTTTGACAGCAGCAACTTGTGTCAGCACTATATTGGCCTTCATACCGAACCCCAATATTTCTGAAGAAGTTCGGGCCGGGGGGTTTTTGTTTTCGCCAATAAGCACTGCGATTATAGTTCTCATGTCGTCTTATTTAGCGGCTTTTTTTATTTCTCGTGGTGGATCTTGGTTTGGGGGTAGTGCAAATTTTAGCCAAATACTATCAGTCATGGCCTGGACCCAAGTTTTGCAGGTAATTTTTCAATCATTGGTGGTATTTGTTCTTTTAATTTTGGCTCCCCTTGCGGGAATATTGCAAATTGGGTTCGTGATTTTGGGTCTCTATATACTGATTTCGTTTGTTAAGTCTGCCCATGGACTTAAAAGTTTGTTTGTTTCTGGAGTGTTGGTAGTAATTGGCTCTTTGTTTGCATTTTTAGGCACAGGTATAATCTTTGGTGGAGTGCTGAGTAGGTTTTTGTAATGATTAATGTAGAAAAATTGCGTTTAGAATTTCCAATACTATCGCGGCAAGTTAATGGTAAACCATTAGTCTACCTTGATAATGGCGCTTCATCTCAAAAGCCCAAGGTAGTAATCGATGCCATCTCTAATTCTTACTCAAATGAGTATTCAAACGTTCATCGAGGGCTTCATTACCTGTCAAATTTAGCTACCGATAATTATGAACGTGTCAGATCAATTATTCAAAAATTTTTGAGTGCCGAGCATGAGGATGAGATAGTATTTACATCCGGTACTACAGAGGGCATAAACTTGGCTGCTTATGCTTGGGCTATGCAGCATTTATCAAAAGATGATGAAATTATATTAAGCGTAATGGAGCACCACGCCAATATCGTGCCGTGGCATTTTTTACGGGAGCGGTTGGGTGTTAGACTTAAATGGGTCGATTGTGATTCAAATGGCAATTTGGATCCGCAGAGAATTATAGATCAGTTTACAGAAAAAACAAAATTACTGGCTATTACGCACATGTCTAATGTCTTGGGCACGGTAGTGGATGTAAAAACTTTGTGTCACGAAGCAAGAACTAAAGGAATTGTCTCTTTGGTTGATGGATCGCAAGCAGCTGTTCATATGCCAGTAAACGTTTCAGATATCGGTTGTGATTTTTATGCGATAACAGGTCATAAATTATGTGGTCCGTCCGGTTCAGGCGCTCTTTACGTAAGAAATGAAATTCAAAAGACAATGCGACCATTTCTTGGGGGCGGCGATATGATAAAAGACGTGTTCAAGGACAA
>CAXEVV010000014.1:0-38246 GCA_963999845.1 uncultured Rhodobacterales bacterium
GCTCGGAAGACAGTTCGGGTTCTACTATTTGAATTTTTTTAGGCAAGTCTATTTTGTCTTGCGGTAATTCAGGGACTTTTGGAACTTCCGGAGTGACCTCTGTAACTTTTTTATCAATTTTTGGTTCCTTAGGTTCCAATTTATCATCAGGGGACGGGCTCGGTATAACTACTGCAGTTTGGGCACTTACCACGGGAAGCTCCACTATCTCACGCGTGGCTTGAAATTCTTGCTCACTAGCACCGCCTATTTCAAATTCATCAGGGGGACGTGGTGGCGGCAACCTTGGGTCAAATATATTTCCCAAAAACAGCCATAGCAGAAAACCAAAATGCGCAATACCAGAAATAATATGACCAAAATGCATTTCTGGTCTCATTCCTCACTATGATTTATCTCAGAATTATCAGGACTATGCACATATTTAAATTTATTGAAACCGTTGTTAGCGAGATCTGCCGTTAACTTTGCAATAAGATTATAGGTAATATCTTTATCCGCCCTGATCCAGATCGATTTATCTTTCCTTTGCTCTATGATCGCGCGCAATTTTGGAATTAGTTCCTCTCGGGATACCGGCTCGTCATCTTCTGTTTGAATAAAAAATTCACCGCCCGAAGTAATATAAAGAGACAACGTAACTTCATCATCAGAGTTATCTTCTAAAACTGGCGCGTCCGTCTCTGGCTCTTTTACGGTTACACCAACCGTTAGCATTGGCGCAGTAACCATAAAAATGATCAGTAGAACCAACATCACATCTACAAAAGGTGTAACATTTATTTCCGACATAGGGCGTACTCTTTTAGTACGCCTCCTCTTAGAACTACCTTGAACCTGTACCGTTCCAGCACCCATTTTAGCTATCCAACTGACGGCTTAATATTGTGGAGAATTCATCAGCAAAACTTTCATATCCAGCGACAATTCGGTCAGAATCTGCACTAAGTTTGTTATAAAAAATTACAGCAGGAATGGCCGCCAGAAGTCCCAATCCTGTTGCAAGTAAAGCTTCAGCAATACCGGGAGCAACTACTGCCAAATTTGTACTCTGTTGTTCCGCAATCTCAATAAATGCATTCATTATGCCCCAGACCGTTCCAAACAAGCCAATAAATGGAGCAGTAGAGCCAATGGTTGCTAAAATCGTTAAGCCGGATTGCAAGTCTTCAGCCTCGCGGACTACGGCTACGTCCATTGACCGATCTATTCGTGCTTGCGCACCTGCGATCATTACACCATCCGACCTATGACTTCTTTCCCACTCCACCATTCCTGAGGCAAAAACACGCGCAGTATGTCCAGTTGGTTCAGGGCCTAATTTTTCAAAGAGCTCATCTAGTGGTTCCCCAGACCAAAAAGCTTGGTCAAAATTGGATGCTTCAGAGCGTGCAGTTCTAAATAATAACAATTTTTTAAAAATAATCGACCAAGACCAGAATGATGATCCAATTAGCATAATCATAACTATTTTAACTGTAATAGTTGCACGCCCAAAAAGCGCCCAAAAAGTAAAAGCTTCGTTTTCCATTTTATCTGCTCATTTATTTGCCATTTTTGGCTTTTCACAAGCATAGACGCTTTCAACAACAAATCCAAATAATATCGTTTAGAAAATATCCAAAATATAATTTTTACATAAATTTATCAAAAATAATTTTGGGCAACTTAACCAGTCCCCCGGCAACACTAAGCGGCACAATAACCAAATTAGCTCTAAATATTAAATCGCTACCACTATAAATTTCTTGGCTAAAGTTTAATCGTACCCTTGTTTTTTTTTGTAGTTCTGTACTGATTAATAATAATTCATCAAATTTTGCCGACTTCAGATAATCTGCTTCCACTTTTCGAACCGCGAAAACTATACCATGATCTTTGCGGAGAACATTCTGATCAAGGCCAAGGTTTCTCACCCACTCACTTCGCGCTCTTTCGATAAACTTTAAATAATTAGCATAATAAACAATCCCCGCCAAATCAGTATCTTCATAATAAACGCGACATTGAAAAGTACTTTTATTCATTAGTTAGAAACCATTTTTTTTACTCTGGCGGACATTCGCATTGCCAGGGAGCTATCATTGGAGGCATTTGGTAATGTCGGATCATAAGCCACTTTTATCAGATTTGATATGGTAGGTTTTAATAGAGTATGATTATCTTCAGTTACTAACAAAGGCGAATTATGAGTAAAAACATTATCTGACCATAGTAAAACCGACTGTACAACTTGTGACAGCATCAACGTCTCAGCTGGAACTTTCTTAAGATGTTTATCCATTTTAATAAAAACAAAGCAAGCCCGAATAGCTCCCACTCTATCAAACCTAAATATCCTATATTGGTTTGCTTCTACCTCTAAAAGCTTTTCTAAAAGTGTAGACATGTTTGGAATCAACTTATCGAGATGTGGCACCTCTTGAAGTTCAAGCCAATCACTCAAAAAGAAAAACATGAAATTCGAACCAAGCTCAGGGTCCGTTTCACTAATTTGTTGACTTGTGAGTGATAGAACCGCTTCGATGGCTCCTTTCAGTATTGATATAGATTTATCTTCCAAACCAAATGCTACTGGAGCAACTGACCTTCCCCATCTTGAAAATGAGAAAGAACCGTCATTTCGTGTGAAATATTTTTCAACGTCTTCCGGATTCATACAATACCATCCGACAGTGTCAGGAGTTCATGGGATGAAATAGATCGTCAGGTGAACTAGGAGGCTTTAATCCAAGATGCTTCCACCCTCCGTTTGCCAATGCCCTGCCACGAGGAGTGCGCTGTATCAAGCCCTGCTGCAAAAGATATGGTTCTATAACTTCCTCTAAGGAGTCTCTACTTTCGGACAAAGCGGCACTAATTGTTTCTATACCAACTGGCCCACCAGAGTATTGCTCAGCAATTAGTTTCAAGTATCGTCGATCAGCACCATCTAGACCCAGCGAGTCAACGCCTAATCGAGTTAATGCGTGATCTGCCAACTCTTTTGTTATTGAACCATCGCCGTCCACTAATGCAAAATCAGCGACCCTTCTCAACAATCGGCCGGCAATTCTGGGGGTGCCGCGAGCGCGCTGTGCGATTTCCATTGCCCCAGATGCATCAGCTGGAGCACCCAATTTATTGGCGTTTCTGGATACAATCTCAAAAAGTTCATCGTTTGTATAGAATTGAAGCCTGGTAGGAATGCCAAATCGATCCCTTAGAGGAGTTGTTAACAATCCAAGTCTAGTCGTTGCACCAATCAGAGTGAAAGGTTGCAGTTCAATTCTCACTGTTCTTGCAGCAGGACCCTCTCCGATCACAAGATCTAACTCAAAATCTTCCAAGGCAGGATATAATACTTCTTCTACGGCAGGGTTTAGTCGATGCACCTCGTCAATAAAGAGTACATCTCTGGGTTCTAGATTAGTTAAAATGGCCGCTAAATCTCCAGCCTTTGCTAAAACTGGGCCCGATGTCATGCGAAAATTAACGCCTAACTCTCGGCTCATTATTTGGGCCAAAGTTGTTTTTCCAAGCCCTGGAGGTCCATAGAAAAGGGTATGGTCCATCGCTGCACCTCGCCGTTTGGCTGACTCAACAAATACCTTTAAATTTGCCCTCACTTCTGCCTGTCCAATAAACTCAGTTAAGCTTTCAGGCCTCAATGCCCTGTCATTATCGTCAGCGTTTTTTTCAGGACTTAAAATTGGTTCTTGCTCAATCATAGAGTTAATTTTCTTTTGGTGAAAGGAGCCTTAGTGCTTTCTTTATTATTTCAGGCGTAGATGATGTATCTTCTAAATCATTTGCAAGAGCAATCGCATTTGCCGCCTCCGAAGGACTGTAGCCCAAATTTTTAAGCGCAGATAATGCTTCAGCTTGATTTTTTTGCCGTTCTTCAACAGACGGACCCGTTAGACTATTTGTGCTAACCGTTTCAATTTCAGGTTCCAAACTTGCATTCTCAGAGTGATTATCAGGACCTGAGTTTTTGCTGTTTGAGACTGAATACCCTAAGTTAGCCGCCATCGCGATAACTTGAGGTGCTTTTTCCTTCAGTTCTATTATAACTCTTTGGGCGGTCTTTGGTCCAATTCCTTTTGCCTGCTTTACGGCAGCCCAATCGCCAATCGAAATAGCCCTACTTAGTCCATCAGATCCCAAAGCGCCCATAATTGCTAGAGCAGCTTTTGCACCGACACCCTGGACTGTCATTAGCAGCCTGTGCCACTCTTTTTCCACAATGCTTGTGAAGCCAAAAAGCTGCAGTATATCTTCACGAACTAATAAATCCGTATAAAGCGCCGTATATTCTCCAGCTGAGGGTAAGGACCTTAAGGTTCTCTCAGAGCAGTATATCAAATACCCTACTCCGCGAACATCCAGTAGAATATGATCATCAGACCGGTATTCAATTCTTCCAGAAAGCCGACCTATCATTACAATACCTTTTCCGTCACGACCTGATATCTGTTCGACGAGCACCCGTAGTGGGCATGGCAAAGAGCAATAGCCAAAGCATCGGTAGCGTCCACACCATTTAGGACAACACCAGGTAATTGCATTTTGACCATATGTTCAACCTGATGTTTATCTGCGTGCCCAACACCTACAATTGCTTTTTTAATTCTGTTAGGAGCATATTCCGAAACTGACAAGCCGGCTTTTGCGGGCACAAGCAAGGCTATTGCCCTGGCATGACCAAGTTTAAGTGAAGCAGCCCCATCCTTATTTACAAATGTTGTTTCCACAGCAGCAGTATCAGGCTTAAAATTCTTTACTACCTCTTCTAACTGGATGAACAAGGAGTGTAATCTCTCTGCTAAATCTGTGCCTTTCGATCTGCAAATACCATTTGCGACGTGAGAAATACGGCTTTGTTTTAACTCTACTAACCCCCAGCCCATATTTCTCAAGCCAGGGTCTATACCGATCACCCTCATATTACTGCACCTCAATTTTCAAAAATATTAGCACGAAACGTGAACAAAAGCCAAATAGATTTATTTTCTTTTTAAATATTTTAAATTGTAAAATTAAATTTTCTAAATTGATTGATAATAATTTGTTATTTAATCTTGCTAAATATTAATGTGGACCACTCCGCGATGTTTATTTGCTTAGACAAGGAAAAACCAACATCGATGTATTTGTTGGTCACCAATTCAGCTTGCTCCGTTAAAATGCCAGATAATATAACATATCCGCCAGAAACAGTATGCCTGGACATATCTTCTGCCATGGATAACAGAGGGGCCATTAAAATATTTGCAAAGATTAAATCAAAAATTTCAATGCTGTTTACTTGACCATGGCCAAATCCATTTGCCTCAAAACATCGAATATTTCTATCTAAATCATTTGCTTGCACGTTTGTTTTTGCAACGCTGACAGCAACGGCATCAATATCAATAGCGGTGACGTTAGCAGAAAAAACGCTAGCCGCCGCCATTGCCAAAACGGCCGTACCACAACCAACGTCGATAACATTTTTTGCATCGAGCCCATCGTTCAGAAGATACTCCAGAGCAAGCAAACAACCTTTTGTCGTACCATGGTGACCAGTACCAAAAGCCATTGATGCCTCAATCAGTAAAGGTTTGCAGTTTCTTGGCACTT
Organism: uncultured Rhodobacterales bacterium; assembly: GCA_963999845.1. GTDB lineage: Bacteria > Pseudomonadota > Alphaproteobacteria > Rhodobacterales > Rhodobacteraceae > Salinivivens. The sequence goes on from CAXEVV010000014.1 coordinate 5,605, forward strand.
TTCCCGTGTCATGTGCCCCATATACGAAAAACCTCCCGGCGATGACTGGTTTCAGTGACCGCTGTACTTTTGAAACCCAGTCAACCTGCGGCAATTTGGAGATTTTAAAATCATCTGCATGAAAAGCTGCAGCAAGCAAAGCCAAACTAACATCGTTCGGAGTTTCAGAAAAATATGCTCCTACCTCCCAAAGGCCAGAACCATCTTCTAATTCAAAAACACCAATACCAATTGGTTCTGGTGAAAGTCTTTCTAACGCAACGCCAAGATTAGCGGCATTTTGTCTTCCGAGGAGAGTTGTTAGAGCAGTAAAAGTAGTCATATAAGAGGCCAATCTAGTAAAAAAGTGTTGTAGAAAAACATTCAATATTTAGGGACGCAGAATATAGTCTCATTTCCTTTAACTGGCTGTCTTGGAATTAGAAGCGCTAAGGCAAAAGAGATAACAGACAATATGCCTGCTGTACAAAACACTAAAAAAGGAGATGCAAGCCAAAGAAAACCAAGACCTAAAGGCAAAAAGATGGCCGCTATATGATTTATTGTAAAAGCAACAGCCGCAGTTGCCGCGATATCCTGGGGGTCTGCAATTTTTTGAAAGTAAGTTTTAATCGCTAAAGCAAGTGCAAAGAAAAGATGATCAAGAAGATATAGTAAAGTAGCAATAAAAACTCCCCAACCGAACAGATATATTCCACCATAAGCAAAAAAAACTAAAGAAAGCCCGAAGTACTCTACTGCTAAAGCTTTACGTTCACCATACCGAGCTACAGCGCGCCCTAACAATGGAGCGAGAGCAATATTAAACAATAAATTTAAAAGGTAAATCGTTGTCAATTGCTGAACGTCCAAGCCAAATCTTTCCACCATCATGAACCCAGCAAAGACTACAAAAATCTGCCGTCTTGCTCCCGACATAAATTGCAGCAAATAATAGAGCCAATAACGTTTCCGTAAGACTATTTTCTTTGTTTGGGGTATTGGCGCCTCAAAGTTAGGGAATATCAGATACCCAAGCACGGCTAACGAAAAGCAAGAAAATCCAGCTATCATGTATGCGGAATTAAAAGATAGGTTTAACTTATACCATCCCAAAACTAGAAAAGTATATGCAATTAAAGTGGCTGCTGACCCAATTGCCATTAGCTTTCCAAGCTTTCTGGGGGCTTCTTTTTTTGAAAACCATTGTAGTTGCAGGGATTGATTTACCGTTTCAAAAAAATGAAATCCAATGGAACTTAAAAGGGTTATGGTTAATATGCCACTTAAGAACGGAAACCATGCAGTAACGGCTGTAGCAAGACCCAGCACGCAAAGCATCAAGAGCGCTAGGGTCTGCTCCCGGAAAAAAAGTAAGATACTAATTACTCCCACCGCAAGGAAGCCAGGTATTTCCCTGATCGTATGCAGAAGGCCGATATCAAGACCATCAAACCTAATGATTTCTACGACAAAGTTGTTTAGAAGAGCAGACCAAACAGAAAATGCTAACGGCAAAGCAATTGCCATAAGTATTAATAGAGCTTCCGGACGTCTCCATTTTGATAATGTAGACACATTACTCATCGAAAATTCATCATTCATAGTCTGCCTATAAAGTGTGTTTCTTAGTAGGGCTAGGTTATAAATTACAAAAAGTTTTGCGGGTCTACATCGATTGTTAAGCGGATATTTTTGTTAACCTTTACGCGGGATACCCAAGACTTTACCGCACTTTGCATTGATACGTTTTTACTTCCCTTAAGTAAAAGTCTCACTCTGTATCTGCCTCGCACTCGCGCAATCGGAGCTGGTGCTGGTCCATAAAGGGTAATACCTGACGAATTAAGCACCTCTGAATTTTTTGATAATTGCAATCCGAGTTCAAAAGCATCTTCAGATCTTTTTGCTGAAATCAATATGCCAACTAGTCGACCAAAAGGGGGCATATTTGCAAGTTTTCTACCATTAGCTTCTGCAGTCCAAAATTGCTCATCATGCCCTCTCTTTATAGCCTCTATAACGGGGTGCAATGGTTGATAGGTCTGCAGGTATGCGGTCCCTTTTTTGTCACGTCTTCCTGCTCTTCCTGAGACCTGGCGCAGAAGTTGGAAGGTGCGTTCGGCGGCTCGGAGATCTGATCCTTGTAGTCCCAAATCTGGATCAACAACACCAACAATAGTAAGATCAGGGAAATTATGCCCTTTCGCAATCAATTGCGTACCAATAATTATATCCGTATTGCCACAAGCAATATTTGCTAATTCACTCTTTAATGATCTGGCAGAGCTATATAAGTCTGATGACAAAACGGTAATTGAAGCTCCAGGAAACGTCTTTGCTGCCTCCTCCGCTAATCTTTCAACACCAGGTCCGATAGGAGCAAAATTGCCCACCGCCTGGCAATTTGGACAATTTGTGGGAATAGGCTTTGTTTCACCGCATTGGTGGCACATCAATCTTTTTTGAAACCGATGTTCGATCATTGCCGTGTCACAAAAATCGCATCCAATTCGCTCTCCACACGAACGACACAAGGTAACTGGAGCGTAGCCCCTGCGATTTAAAAATAACAAAGCTTGTTCATTGCTGTTTATAGCTTCATCAATTTTAACCTTAAGAATTGGTGAAATCCACTGATCTGATTTTAAAGTTTGGTCTCGCATATCAATAACCTTAATATCAGGCAAATCAGCAGAGCCGTATCTCGCCATCAAATTAAGGCGTTTATATTTGCCAGAGGTAGCATTATTCCACGTCTCTAAACTTGGAGTCGCTGACGCTAAAATAACTTTCGCGCTGGCTAATGAAGCTCTAAGAACAGCCATGTCTCTGGCGTTGTATAAAACGCCATCTTGCTGTTTATAAGAAGAGTCATGTTCTTCATCCACCACTATTAGTCCTAAAGCCTCAAATGGTAAGAAAAGTGCAGACCTGGCTCCAACCACAATTTGAGCTTGCCCACAACCAACCATTTTCCAAACCCTGCGGCGCTCAGATTGGGAAATACCTGAGTGCCATTCAGCAGAATATACCCCAAAACGATCTTTGAGCCTTTCCGTAAATTCTCCAGTGAGTGCGATTTCAGGCAACAGAACCAGAGCTTGCTGTCCATTATCTATTACCTTCGCAATAGCCTCCAGATATACTGCTGTTTTGCCTGACCCCGTGACTCCACATAGCAATACCGAGGCATGTTTTTTTTGTTCTAAAACAGAGTTTAACTCAGAAACTATCCGTGCTTGATCATCATTGAGCCGAGTAAGTGAGCTCCTTGTATCCACCTTAGGATACGGCAAGTCTTTGGGCTCCATTTTAGAAATTAGGCTGCCAGACGGGATCATTGTATTGATGACAGAGGATGAAACTTTTGCTAGTTTGGCCAGTTCTGAGATAGAGAACCCAATATCATCAAACTCATCCAAAGTTTCCAAGACCCGTTTTCTAGCTATTGTCATTTTAAATGATCTTGGTACCTTTCCCTTATAGATAACTCGTTTTTCTACTTCTTTTGCTGCAAGATCACGCACGCGAGTAACTAATCGCAGAACCGCAAACAAGGGAGAAATAGTGTAATCTGCTACTTTACGAATGAAATTTTGCAATTCAGGCTGAATTGGTTGATAATCCAAAACATCCTCAATGGTTTTTATTTTTTCGGGATCAAATTTTTCAAAACTTGCTCCCCAAACTAGACCAATCACCTTACGTCTTCCAAGCGGAACAAGAACAAAGGCACCTCTGAAGCAGCCTTTGCTAGGTGCTCTATACGTAAATAAGCGATCAATTGGCTGTGTTGTCAACACCTCGACCAAAGATCCATCAACAAAAAATTCTTGTTCTTCTATCAAAGTTTTCCTTAAGGGGTTTTCCCAAGCTTAAAACTGAAGTAGATGATCTTCAATACTTCGCCAAGCGCAAGGGAGATAAAATAATGAAATTTTTCGTAGATACTGCAGAAATTGACCAAATTAAAGAGCTCAACGACTTAGGTATGGTTGATGGTGTGACAACGAACCCATCCCTGATTAAAAAATCGGGAAGAGATATCATTGAAGTTACAAAGGAAATTTGCTCAATTGTTGAGGGCCCTGTAAGTGCTGAAGTTACTTCGACGGAAGCTGATACTATGATTGCGGAAGGTCGCAAACTAGTAACTATTGCAAAGAATATAGCTGTGAAAGTCCCGTTAACCTGGGATGGTTTGAAGGCATGTAAAACTCTTAGCTCTGAAGGGCACATGGTAAACGTGACGCTTTGTTTTTCAGCAAATCAAGCTTTATTAGCGGCAAAGGCTGGCGCCACATTCATTTCACCATTTATAGGAAGGTTGGATGACATTAATCTCGACGGCATGCAGTTGATTGAGGACATTCGTGAAATCTATGACAATTACGATTTTCAAACTCAAATTTTAGCTGCCTCTATTCGTACCGTGAACCACGCGTTAGAAAGTGCTCGTATAGGCGCCGATGTTATGACCGCTCCACCATCGGTTATAAAATCCATGATCAATCACCCACTAACCGATAAAGGCTTAGCGGCATTTTTAGAGGATATAAAATTTACAAAACAAAAAATTCTGTAATTTGTGTAAATATCATGCCATTGTCTCTGTAAAAAAATACAGGCAAAGATATGGAAGATTCAATTCGTGCTAAACTTCTTGCTGATCCATCGATTATTCTTGATGACACGGAGTTAATGCAGAGCCTCTTAGCGGCGAGTGATGTCAAATTAGGTGCCAACGTTGTGGATCTTCGACATGTTGCAATGCACCGCTTGTCTCATAAACTAGGAAAGCTCGAGGGGACACACCAATCAGTCGTTGCCGCAGCTTATCAAAACCTTTTAGGAACAAAACAAATTCATCAAGCAGTAATTGAGCTTTTGAGAAAAAGTAACTTAGACGAGTTTGTTCACAGTTTGAAATTCGATTTATTAAAGATTTTAAATGTGGATTGTATATGCATACTGCTTGAAAAAAGCGATGAGACAGGCGACCACACCACGCCAAAATATTCTAATCCTAACATACAGCATGTCATGCCGGGATTTGTTAATGCTTACATGACGCAAGGAGGTGAAACTGACTCTACGAAAGTAAAGCTGAGGCAAGCAAATAGTTCAACTAGTCAGCTATTTGAGGCTGCCTCCACTCAGATAAAGTCAGAGGCATGCGTCCAATTAAGCTTTGATGAAAATCAAACTCCGGGAATGATTGTATTTGGATCAAGTAATGTAAATTTCTTCGAACCAGGACAAGGCACCGATTTGTTGAATTTTTTTGCCTGCGTATGTGAGAAAGTTTTGGGGCGATGGATATATTAATGCTAATGACCCCAGCCGTAAATGAAAGTATAAATAATTGGCTTGAAATAAAAGCTGCAACAAGCAATCTCGCAACTAATACTAGAGTAGCCTATCGTAATGATGTGATAGATTTTTTCAACTTTTTGGCAGAATACCAAAACGAAACTGCTGATTTATCAACTGTTGAAAAATTAAAAACTTCAGACATAAGAGCATGGCAAGCGAAGTTACGGAATTTAAATTCTGGTCCGAGATCAAATGCAAGAAAATTATCAAGTTTAAAGTCTTATATCAGGTGGTTAGCTAAGCATCGGCAATTTGACGCGACACCAATACTATCCCTAAAATCACCAAAATTTACCAAAAAATTGCCACGTCCTTTAGAACCAATCGAGGCTGGGTCTGTTTTATCAGACTGCGAGAGTATAGTCAGCGAGCCTTGGGTCGTTGCACGAGATACCGCAGTATTGATTTTGCTATACGGTTGCGGTCTTCGTATATCAGAAGCGCTGAGTATCATTGCCAAAGATATACCACTGGAAAATACGATACGGATTACAGGTAAGGGCGGCAAAGTAAGGATAGTCCCAGTTTTGGAAATTGCACAGAAAGCCGTAAATGAATATGCTGATTTATGCCCATTTCATTTGGTAGGAGATGACGAAATTTTCCGCGGTGTGAGAGGAAAGCCACTTTCACCTAAAATAATTCAAAATAAAATGAAGTTAGTTCGACATCGTCTTGGCCTTCCTGCATCTGCTACTCCGCATGCACTTAGACATAGCTTCGCCACACATCTTTTATCAAATGGCGGTGACTTAAGAACCATTCAAGAGCTACTTGGCCATGTTAGTCTGTCAACCACACAAATTTACACTGCGGTAGATACCGTTAGGTTAATGGAAGTTTATTCTAAAACTCATCCTCAGGCTTAGCAGTTGCGCCTAGTCTCAATATAATTGTATGGAATAAAAATGAACCCAAGAATGTCCGCGCTGTTTGTTCACTTGTTCACTGCTTCTGGAGCAGTGTTTGCAATGCTTTCGATGCTTGCTGCGGCAAATCACCAATGGAGTTTGATGTTTTTATGGCTCGTGGTTGCGTTTGCGGTGGATGGCATTGATGGCCCACTGGCACGGAGGTTTGATGTCAAAACTTATGCACCGCGATTCGATGGAGTTTTGCTTGACCTTATTATTGATTATTTAACTTATGTATTCATCCCAGCCTTTGCATTATTCGAATCTGGACTTTTACCAGGTTGGACAGGGTGGGTAACAATAATCATAATAACATTTGCATCAGCAATGTACTTTTGTGACGGAAATATGAAGACCAAAGACAATAGCTTTCATGGTTTTCCTGGATGTTGGAACATGGTGGCCCTTGTAATGTTTGCAATTCAGCCAAATTTTTGGATTATTTTGGCACTAGTCAGTACACTGGCTTTAGCAATGTTTCTTCCTCTTAAGTTTGTACACCCCGTTCGCACAGAGCGTTGGCGGCTTGCCTCTTTGCCTGTAACACTTCTATGGATTGTATTTGCTGGCTGGTCTGCTTGGGTCGATTTTTCTGCAAACCCGATTATTTTATGGGGATTAACCCTTACATCATTATATTTGATTAGCGCAGGTCTACTGCAGCAAATAACCTCAAAAAATAACTCAACATAAAGCCTTAATGTTAATACGCTCTTGTATCTCTTTGAGTAAAGTTTATTATCGCGTGGCTACACAATAGGAAATTCAAATGTCTTGGACTGATGACAGAGTAGAAATTTTAAAAAAATTATGGGTAGAAGGTCAGTCGGCTAGTCAAATAGCCAAGGAGCTAGGTGGAGTGACTCGGAATGCGGTAATAGGCAAGGTCCATCGATTGGGGTTATCAAATCGTGCTACCAGCTCTTCATCATCTAAATCTGACACAAAATCAAAAACCTCAGTCAAATCTATGTCCGATACAAAAAGAGTATCTAATAAGACGAGCACATCAAAAGTCACCAGTGCAAATTCTCCATCGGAACCAAGATCTAATGTAACAAGCCTCCGAAGGCAGATTATCCCAGCCGGCCAACCACTTCCTCCTCAACCATCAGCAAATGAAATTAGCCCAGAAGCCTTAGCTCGAGTTAGTGAAATTGAGAAGAAAGCAAAGAAAATTTCTCTGCTTGAGCTCACTGAACGAACTTGCAAGTGGCCCGTGGGTGACCCCGCGACCGAAGAGTTTTGGTTTTGTGGTCTCCCATCTCAGGCAGGCAAACCATACTGCGAGGCGCATGTTGGGGTTGCATTTCAACCAATGAGCCAGAGGCGTGACCGTCGCAGATAAATTACGATCGCACTCTTAGATTTTTGCGCGGAACTTAAATACTGAGTTTGCAAGGTCATTTGCTTAAGAAATGGTGAAGATGAAAATACAGCGTCGCCCTGATCTCGCAAACCCGAAAATTCCAAGCGGTTCAAGTAATAACCAACCTACTGTTGGAATGGTGTCATTAGGGTGCCCAAAAGCTCTAGTAGATAGTGAACGCATCCTAACCAGACTTCGTGCAGAAGGTTATGCAATATCTAGCGATTACGCTGGTTCAGATGCAGTAATTGTAAATACCTGTGGGTTTCTAGATAGTGCTAAAGCCGAAAGTTTAGATGCAATTGGAGAGGCAATAGCAGAAAATGGCAAAGTAATTGTTACGGGTTGTTTAGGAGCCGAGCCCGATTACATTACAGGTCACCATCCTAAAGTATTAGCGGTAACGGGACCGCAACAATATGAAAAGGTGCTAGACAGCGTTCATCAAATTGCTCCACCCAAACCAAATCCCTTTCTGGATCTTCTACCTCCCACTGGAATTAAATTAACGCCAAGGCATTATAGCTATCTTAAAATATCGGAGGGCTGTAATCACAAATGCAAATTTTGTATTATCCCCAAAATGCGCGGTCGTTTGTCAAGCAGACCTGCTCGTTATGTTATTAAAGAAGCAGAAAAGCTTGTTGAAAATGGCGTAAAAGAATTATTAATTATCTCACAAGATACATCTGCTTACGGACTAGATTTAAAGCACTCCAGTCTTGATGGTCATAGATCACATATTTATGACCTAGCTGAAGATTTGGGGTCTCTAGGAGCCTGGGTAAGGCTTCACTATGTATATCCTTACCCTCATGTTAGAAACCTAATCCCGTTGATGGCAGAACAAAAAATTCTACCCTACCTTGATATACCTTTCCAACACGCTCACCCCGAAACATTAAAAAGAATGGCCCGTCCGGCTGCTGCGTCACGCACATTGAACGAAATCGAACAATGGCGAAAAATATGCCCAGACATAACTTTAAGATCAACATTTATTGTAGGTTATCCTGGCGAAACAGAGGAAGAGTTTACGTTTTTGCTTGATTGGTTAGAAGAAGCCCAACTGGATCGCGTCGGTTGCTTTCAATATGAAAATGTAGATGGAGCAAGATCAAACCTGTTATCTAATCAAGTGCCAAGTGACATAAAACAGAATAGATGGGAACGGTTTATGTCAAAGGCTAATGAAATATCATCTGCAAAGTTGAGGCAAAAAGTGGGTACGACTATCAAGGTTATAGTTGACCTAGTAGACGAAGATTCAGCAATTTGTAGGACCCAAGCAGATGCACCAGAAATTGATGGTAATTTATTCATCGACAAAAACTTTTCCCATTTAAGACCTGGAGATTTGCTTACAGTAAAAGTAGATGAGGCAAGCGATTATGATTTATGGGGCGTAGAGATACCCTAAAAGGATTATTTCTTAGTTTATAAATTTTTAAGGTCTCAACATCTCATAAATGGAAAATTGTCACGCCACATTGCCTTCCTTATATTCCCTACTACTTCTAGTGTATGAGCAAGAATGATAGAATAAATACAACAGTTCTTTTTAATGGGGATTGTGAAATTTGTAGTAAAGAGATTTGTGTGTATCAAACTTATGGCGCTAGTAAAGGCCTGCCGATAGATTTTAAAGACATAAATGCTACTGATCTTAATACATTAGGATTAACCAGAGATGAGACTTCTCGTCAGCTTCATGTGATAAAAAATTATGAATTATTCAAAGGCGTAAAGGCTTTCGTAGTTTTGTGGAATGAAATGCCGAGATATCGCATTCTAGCCAAAATTTTTAGTTTGCCTGCAGTATCACAAATTTCACAGTTTCTTTACTATCATGCAATCGCTCGGTACCTTTATTGGCGTGATATTAAAAGATTAGAGAATTAACAAGTTATTTTAATATGACACCGGGGTTCATGATCCCATTAGGGTCAAATAAATCTTTCAATTTTCTCATTAGATCTAATTTAACCGGGCTACTGTATTTAATTAAGTCTTTAACCTTTGACCTCCCTATTCCATGTTCTGCACTGAAAGATCCTTCTAGGCCTGTCGTCAAATCATGCACCAAGCTTTCAATGACATCACGCTGCGAAGCATATTGCTCTTTTGTTTTTCCAGCTTCCGGAAAGACATTGAAATGTAAGTTCCCATCACCCAAGTGTCCGAAGCAATTTATACGAAACTGGCCAATGTTAGACAACTCAGACTGAGCTCTGTCTATGAATGTTGAAATATTTGAAAGAGGTAACGAAATATCATGGCTACCAATAGCACCAATTTTTCGATTTGCTTCAGGTATTTTTTCTCTCAGTTCCCACAAAGCGTCACTTTCCTTTTGCGATTTTGCAAGAACGCCATCATAAGCTAGCTTCACGCCGCAAATTTTTTCGTAAAGATCAATCATAGAATTTTCTGCAGTTCTAGCAGATCCAAAACCCAAATGAATGAGGATAGCCCAATCTGGTATCTTACTAAATGGGAGTTGTACGTTAGGCATTGTTTCTTGAATAAATGAGAAACCCTGCCCCGATAACAACTCAAACGCGCTTAGCCCCTCTGCCGCAAAATCTTGAGCAATGTTGAGAATATGCAAAGCATCTTTTGGGCTATTCACAAAAAGCAAGGCAGTAGCTTGTGATTTTGGTACAGGTGCCAATCTTAGCGAAGCCGCCGTGACAAAACCCAATGTTCCTTCGGATCCAATCAGTAAACTTTTAACATCGTAACCCGAATTGTCTTTTCTTAGACGTCGAAGATCTGACCACATTTCTCCATTAGGAAAAGCAACTTCGATCCCCAAACATAGATCCCGAGCATTGCCGTATCTTAAAACACCGATACCACCTGCATTGGTAGCTAAATTACCGCCAATTTTGGCCGACCCCTTTGACGCTAAAGATAGGGGAAATAAACGGTTAATTTTTTTGGCCTGCTCATGAATATCTTCCAATGTACACCCTGCTTCACAAACAATAACATTTTCCTCTGGGAAAATATCTTTAATTGAGGTCAATCGTTCAGCGGATAATATTAGAGGTGCTTGAAGATTTTCACCAATCTGTCCACCAACCAAGCCAGTGCCACCGCCGTAAGGTATCACTGGGACGCAAGAATCTGAACAAATTTTCAAGATTTTTGATGCTTCCGAAACATTTCTTGGAGCTGCGACTGCACCAACATTCCCCATCCATCTGCCACGCGGCTCCTCAGCATATCTATGGCTAGAGGGCCGGAAAATTCCACGACCACAAGCAATTTCAATTTCAGCTAAGAGCTTTTTATCAACAGGCTTAAAAGTCAAAATCAATACACCAAACTAGACTAATATGTTCTCACTCATATATTGATATCATACAACCCCAGTATCAGTCTTCCCTCGTCTGTCATAACGTATGGATGCATATAAAACATGCGTACGCCACCTACCGTCGATTTGAATATAAGCCTGAGCTACTCCCTCATATTTGAAACCACATTTTTCCAATAGTTTTCGTGAGGGGGTATTCTCAGGCAGACATGCAGACTCAATTCGACTAATATCCAGTGCACCAAAAGCGTAGTTAACCAATCCGAATATTGCTTCTGACATAAAACCCTCGCGCGCGTAAGGAGAACCTATCCAATATCCCATAGTAGCTGTTTGATTCGGTCCTCTGCGTATATTATCGAGTGTTATGGCTCCCATTAACGCTCCATCATCTCTACTTATAATGAATAAAGGAATCGCGGTACCGTTTTGCATTGACCTCTTCGCCCAATTAACTCGATTTACAAAAGGTCTCCTCAAAAGATGGTCGTGCGTCCAGGTTGGCTCCCAAGGTGTTAAAAAATCCTTAGACTCTAAGCGCAATCGGGACCAACTTTTATGGTCTGAGAGCTGAGGTAAACGCAAGTCTAGTCTATCTGTCTGAACCAACAAATGACGCTTTTTAAAAAGCATTCTTAAGCTACTCGCCGTTTCTCTAGCTCACTAAGATCTGGTGCTAAGCCTACTGGCCCATAAAGTGCGATAGCACTTTTCGATGAAACTGCAATTTTTTCTGCGTAACTGCGCATATCTATTAAACTTATTGCATCAATTTTCTGAACAGTTTCTTCTAAGCTTGGTATGCGATCCCATATTGAAATCATCCGAGCAAGTCGCTCTGCACGAGAAGATGCACTTTCCAGCCCCATGAGTAAACCAGCTTTCATTTGAGCGCGAGCACGATCTAACTCAGACTGACTGAAACTATCTGCAGCTCTTTTAAGCTCGTCAAAAGTTAGCTCACTTAATTCCTTTACTTTATCCTCGCTGGTGCCTGCGTATATTAACGTGCTACCCCCGTCACGATACGCTACCGATTGTGCAAAAATAGAATAACATAAGCCACGCTTTTCGCGGATTTCCTGGAAAAGCCGGGAAGACATTCCTCCTCCAAGAGCTACGCTATAGATTTGAGCTGCGTAAATTTCATCTTCGACATAACTAGGCCCATCAAATGCCAAGGCCATATGTGCCTGTTCTAGTTTTTTCTCCCTTCTAAATTCACCACCCAGGAAATTAGTTGGATCATTAGGATATTTTTTTTGATTTGATTTTAGATTGCCAAAATGTTCTTTAGCTAAAGATACAATTTCTTCATGATCTACACCCCCAGCAGCAGCCAAGATCAATCTATCAGGAGAATAGTTTTCCGATACGAATTCCGATAGCTCGGTCTTACTAAATCTTTGGACTTTTTCAGCAGGCCCTAAAATAGTTCGCCCCATTGGTTGATCAGGGTATGCTGTCTCCTGTAACCAGTCAAAAATTATATCATCAGGAGTGTCTAATGATTGACCAATTTCCTGCAGTATAACATTTCGTTCGACCTCTATTTCCCTTTTGTCAAAAATCGAGTTCTTCAAAATATCTGCCAGGATATCAATTGCTAGAGGTATATTTTCATTGAGCAATCTAACATAGTAGGCAGTTACTTCCCTAGAAGTATATGCATTTATGTATCCGCCCACATCTTCGATCGCTTCAGCAATATCAAGAGCAGACCTATTAGAAGTTCCCTTGAATGCCATGTGCTCCAAAAAGTGGGCAATACCATTTTGCTCTGGACGCTCGTGCCGGCCTCCAGCGTCAACCCACACTCCAATTGAAGCTGACTGCAAACCTGGCATATGCTCTGTCACAATACGAAAGCCATTTTCTAACTTTTCCGTTTGAACCGTCAACGTTATATCCTGTCTATAATTAAATTTTTCAATTGAACTAAATTATTATCAACTTTCAAAGTCTGTTCCGATCTTTCAAAAAGATCACTCATCCTACCTGGAAGCTCAGGCGTTACTTTAGAAGCTTTTTTGACTGCATCTGGAAATTTTGCAGGATGAGCTGTGGCCAGTGTGACCATAGGCACCTCATTATCGCGTAATTCTTTGGCGACTTTAACACCGATGGCGGTATGCGGACAAAGAAGTTGGCCTGAACTGGTCAACATACACTTAATCGTATCAGAAGTTTCGACTTCTGTAGCCATTCCAGAGGAATAATGTTTTGATAGAGCATCTAAAGCATCATCCGAAATGTCAAAGCCATTATTCTGTTTCAACTGCTCCATAAGTTTTGAAATTTTACTTGCGTCTTGTCTGTAAGCAAAAAACAAAGCGCGCTCAAAATTTGAACTGATTTGTATGTCCATTGATGGACTAATTGAGGAGGCAACTTCCGTAGTATGGTATCCGTTACCGCTCAGGCATCTATGCAAGATGTCATTTTGATTGGTTGCAACGACCAGCCGATCAATAGATAAACCCATTTCCTTGGCAATATATCCAGCAAAAACATCACCAAAGTTGCCAGTTGGAACAGTAAAACTGACCTTTCGTGATGGCGCTCCGAGCGAAACCGCAGAAGAAAAGTAATAAACAACCTGTGCTAGGACGCGAGCCCAGTTTATAGAGTTAATACCCGCTAGCTGCACTTCGCTTCTGAATTCGTGGTCATTGAACATATCTTTAACACGAGCTTGACAGTCATCAAAAGTTCCATTTACAGCGATCGCGTGAACGTTATCCTCTTTCGCTGTTGTCATTTGCCTGCGCTGAACGTCAGAAACACGTCCATCGGGAAAAAGAATAAAGGTATTTACGGAGTCTAGCCCTTTAAAAGCCTCTATGGCAGCACTACCAGTATCACCACTAGTTGCGCCAATTATTGTAACTCGTTTCCCACGGCGCTTTAACACAACCTGAAACAATTGCCCTATCAGCTGCATAGCAAAATCTTTAAATGCAAGCGTAGGGCCGTGGAATAGCTCCAACAAAAAATGATTTGCCTCTAATTCAACCAATGGAGCACATGCAATGTGGCTGAAATCTGCATAGGCTTTTTCTATTATATCAATTAATTCATCATCTTCGAATGCATTACCCAAGAAAGGTTTAATTATTCGGAACGCGATCTCTTGATAACGGCAACCCTTTAGCGATAAAATCTCGTCTTGGCTTATTTTTGGAATATACTCTGGAACATATAATCCACCGTCCAAAGCTAAACCTGTAAGCATCGCATCTTCAAAGCTAAGTGAAGGAGCCAGACCGCGGGTTGAAATATACTTCATTTTAAAGCCTTTTTTGCCTTGTGTTCCAAACAAACAGACAACTCATCAGAGCCCAAATTATGGCTAATGAAAACCACGTAATTGCGTATTGTAAGTGATCATTTGGAATATGCTTAGTGTCAATAGGCATTGGAGTAATATTCCTACCTTTTATTGATGAGTCTGTAAGAACTATTAAGATAGGTTCTGTTTGCAAAAAGGATGCAATACGCTCCACGTCGCGCGCAAACCAAATATTATTTTTCAGATCAGGTTCCGGAGTAAAAGTGTCTACTTCATTAGGCCAATGTAAATTTCCAACCACAGAAATGTCACTATTCAAACTTATGTCATAGCTACTGTTGAGCCCCACAAAGCCTAGATCTACCAGGAGACTACGTCCATTGGTTCTAAAAACATTAATTATGCGATAACCGGCTCCGTAATTCTTTCTACTGGCTAAAACTCTAATGCTTTTTCCCGTAAACTGTCCAAGCAGTTCCACAGGTAAGTATTCATGTTCACGCTCAGATGGTTCATTTGGCAACTTTACAGCCGTTGCCGAAATTTTTTGCTCTATCTTGCTCAAAACATCCAACTTCCAATAAAGCCTGTCCACTTGCCACTTTCCTAAAAAAAGCAAGCAAGCTGTTCCAGCAAAACCAATAAACACTATGAACCATATACGCCTCATTTGCATTATGCTTTATACAGCAGACGCACTAGTAACAAGTAGTGAGTATATGTCTCTCTCCAACCCAGTCTCTATCAAAAGAGTAAATATTATCCACCCCACACATACACTGCTGCAAAGAGAAATAGCCAAACTACATCTACAAAATGCCAATACCACGCAGCGGCTTCAAACCCAAGATGACTTTCAGGTGAAAAATGACCACGCAATGTTCTCATTAAACAAATAAACAAAAAAATGGTTCCTACAACCACATGAAATCCATGGAATCCAGTTGCCATGAAAAAATTAGCGCCATAGATATTTCCACTGAACCCAAATGCTGCGTGACTATACTCATAGGCCTGAAATACAGTAAAAATGGCACCCAATAAAATTGCAGTAATTAAGCCATTTTTAATATCTTTGCGGTTGTTTTCATGGACAAGAGCGTGATGCGCCCATGTTGCAGCAGCTCCAGAACAAAGTAATATAAGTGTGTTAATGAGCGGCAGATGCCATGGGTCAAAAGTTTCAATCCCTACAGGTGGCCAAACGCCATCTACAATTGGAGACTGATCAGACATTGGATACATTGCATGCTTAAAAAAGCTCCAAAACCAAGCGGCAAAAAACATTACTTCGGACATGATAAAAAGAATAAAACCATAACGCAGTCCGATTAAGACTACGGGGGTATGATCTCCATCCTTATTCTCAGAAACAGTGTCTGCCCACCATCCAAACATTACGTACAGGACACCAACTAGTCCGATCAATAGTAGCCAAGGACCATTTCCGTGAAAAAATAATACTGCACCAAACAACATAACGAACGCAGCAACTGCTCCAATAAATGGCCATAAAGATGGATTTAGGATATGATAATCGTGATTTTTTACATGTGCCATAACTGTCCCTCTTTGGCTTGGCTTTCAACTATTTTATTTAAGTTCGTATCATTCAATCTCGCTTCATCCACCGGCAGATCAATTTCATAAAAAGTGTAAGATAGAGTAATTGTTTTGGCAAATTTGGCATCTCTATCATTTATCAAATCAGGATCAACAAAGAATGTCACAGGCATTTGAACCCGCTCGCCCGGTTGTAATACCTGCTCTTGAAAACAAAAACAATCAATCTTATTGAAAAACGATCCTGCACCATAGGGAGTGACGTTATAGCTTGCAGATCCTGCGATAGGCTTACTTGTTGGATTATATGCCTCATAAAACGCTAAAGCTGTTTCACCAAGTCTGACCTTCACTTGTCGTTCAACTGGGCTAAACTCCCACGGCATGTCGCGTTCCAAGGACGCATCAAATCTTATGGTAATTAACTGATCTAAGATTATGTCGGATCCAACATCTGATACGTTTGTATAACCACCATAACCGGTAACTCGGCAAAAAAGATCGTATAAAGGAACAGAGGCCCACGCCATAGAGCCCATGAATAACACTACACCCAAAGCAGAAAGAGCAGTCTTCCGATTTGCATTTTCATTCATTACTCGATGCTCCCGCAATCGCGCTGGACACGTTTCCATCTGTAACTTTTACAACTGTTAAACCAAAAATTAGGGCCACAAATGCTACCAGGACAATGCCCAGGCCAACATTTTTACTGAGCCGACGTTTGTGTAATTCATGCTCTACCTCGAAGTTCATACTAAACTCCAAGAAAAATTTGTACCTAGCCCTAGGTCAACCAGAATAGAACCAAACTGTAGAAACAAGTATATTAGTGAAAAACGGAAAAACCTGCGTTCTACCCTAAAATTATCTAACTCTGCTTCATTGTCTTCTCTCATCCAAATGTCGAATGACATCTTTACGAACATTGAATTCAGCACCACTGCGATCACAAGGTATATCCACCCCCCCAGAGAAGTGAATGACGTGCAAAATGCAAATAAAGCAAGGACGACTGTGTAGCAAAATATATGATTTCGAGCGGAACGCCTACCGTGCGTAACCGTTAGCATTGGGACTCGAGCGTTTTCATAATCCCCACGCATAAAAAGGGCCAAAGCCCAAAAATGTGGTGGAGTCCATAAGAATATTAAAGAAAACATTAAAACACTTTCTACTGATATCCCGGAAGTGGCAACGGCCCAACCAATCATAGGAGGAAATGCACCAGCCGCTCCCCCAATAACAATATTCTGTGGTGTTAATCGTTTCAACCAGGCTGTGTAGATAACGACGTAGAAGAAAATCGTAAAAAGTAAAAACAAGGCAGCAAACCAATTTGCAGCCAAACCCAGCATGACGACGGAAATACCGGTCAATGCTATACCGAAACCTTTGGCTTCATTGCTTGTAATTTTTCCAGCAGGAATTGGGCGATTTTGAGTACGGCGCATCAGTCTGTCAATATCAGCGTCGTACCACATATTTAACGCACCAGAGGCACCTCCACCAAGGGCAATAAAGACAATTGAAACAAATATTGTGAAAGGATGAACATATACGGGCGCTGCAATAATGCCAACTAACGCCGTAAAAACTACCAACACCATCACCCTAGGTTTTAGAAGGGCGAAGAAATCACCAAAATCTGCCTCAGCGTTGAATTCAGCTTTTGAAAGGGTTGTGTAACTCATAATAATTGTAGAGGTCTTTTTAAAAGTAGACCACCGGTCCCCGTAGTAACTGTAAATTTAATCGACCGAGGCCAATTCTAGATTAACATTGCTTTCCACCAAACCAGCAAATTCCTCGATAGCCCCGGATAACCAAGCCTCATAATTCTCTTGACTCAGAACTTTTACAGTAATTGGCATATAAGCATGGTCTTTTCCACAAAGTTCGGAACATTGTCCAAAATACACGCCCTCTTTTTCGGCCTTGAACCATAATTGCCCCAGCCGCCCTGGAACTGCGTCTTGCTTTACGCCAAACGCCGGTATTGTCCAGCTGTGGATCACGTCAGCTCCAGTAACTTGCATCACGACAACCTTATTAACCGGCACCACCACTGCTGTATCTGTGGCAAGCAAAAACTCATCTCTCGAATAGCCCGCTTCTACTAGCTCGGTTTCCACGTCTGAAGTGAGAACTTTATCATCCCCAATCATCATACTATCGAACCCAAATCCGTGATCAGTGTATTCATATCCCCAGTACCATTGGTACCCAGTTACTTTAATATTTATATCACCTTCCGGAATTTTTTGCTGCTTAAACAATACTGGAAGCGAGAATGCTCCAATAAATACAAGAATAACTATTGGAACCACCGTCCAAGCTACTTCAACTGGAGTATTGTGAGTGAACGATGCTGGCTCAGGGTTAGCCTTGCGATTAAACTTTATAATTACGTATCCCAAGAGGAGTGTAACAAACAAGCTTATGGCTGTTATTACCACAAGCAACATCCCGTCAAGCCATTGTAAGTCTCGCGCCAACTCCGTAACAGCAGGCTGAAAACTAGTTCCTGACTGCTTTGGCACTCCTATTAGCTCTAGGTTGTCCTGAGCTGACGCACTAGACCCGAGAAATATTGCGGCTATGCTGTTCGTTATAAATCTTTGTCCCATTATATAACCTAACTTTTGGCGTGGCTGGCTGTTGTCTTCTTATTGGTTAAAACCATATTCTAAGAGATAGTTAAAGAACAAAACTTGCGTCAAAGAGACGCTTTTAACGATTTTAGGTAAATTTAACAGAAAACTTGGGTAAAAAATGAAAAATGAAATATTTCAGCCATTCAAACAGCATTTAGATCACGACAAAACCCAGGAGCTTTTACGTAAAATATTAAGATCTGCTGACGACGGTGAAATATTTTTTGAAGAGAAACGCTCTGAGTCGCTAGTTTTAGACGACCAAACCCTTAAATCTGCTAATTTGGATGCTTCCAAAGGCTTTGGAGTTAGAGCCGTTAAAGGCGAGGCCACTGCCTATGCTCACTCCACAGACATCAGCGAAAAGTCTTTATTACGCGCAGCGGAAACCATAAAATTATTATCTTCAACTGGCGATGCTCAGTACACTCCACCCCCTTCCAAAACAACAACTAAACTTTACGAGGACATAGATCCAATTATCGAGTTACCATTTTCTTCAAAGGTTGATTTACTGAAAGAAATTGATGATTACGCTAGAGGTTTGGATAAAAGAGTAGTCCAGGTCTCAGCTTCGGTAGCCGCGTCAGTTCAAAATATCCTGATTATGAGGCAAGATTGCGATCTCAAAAGAGATACCAGGCCGTTGACCAGAATTAATATATCGATCAGTGTTGAAGAGATGGGACGTCGTGAGACTGGGAGTGCAGGCGGCGGCGGGCGGTATGCACTTTCGCTGGTAACTGAACCAGTTATTTGGCGTGGGTTTGTAAAAGAAGCCTTGAGAATAGCAGTTCTAAATTTGCAGGCAGAGGCTGCCCCAGCAGGTGTTGCGGATGTAGTGTTAGGTCCAGGATGGCCAGGTATTTTACTTCACGAAGCTGTTGGCCATGGACTAGAAGGCGACTTCAATAGGAAAAATACAAGTGCCTTCGCAAACTTGATGGGGAAACAAGTTGCAGCAAAAGGTGTCACTGTCGTCGATGATGGTACAATACCTGATAGAAGAGGTTCTATTTCTTTTGACGACGAAGGCACCCCAAGTGCTAAGAATACTCTTATCGATGATGGAATATTAGTTGGATATATGCAGGATAGGCAAAATGCTCGTCTAATGGGAACATCATCCACAGGGAATGGACGCAGACAAAGTTATGCTCATCCGCCCATGCCTCGTATGACAAACACATATATGCTTAATGGTACGGATAAAGTGGAAAGTATGATAACTTCACTTAAAAATGGAATTTATGCCGTTGGATTTGGTGGAGG
This sequence comes from uncultured Rhodobacterales bacterium, assembly GCA_963999845.1. Classification (GTDB taxonomy): domain Bacteria; phylum Pseudomonadota; class Alphaproteobacteria; order Rhodobacterales; family Rhodobacteraceae; genus Salinivivens. Next base: position 25,355 of record CAXEVV010000014.1, read on the forward strand.
ACAGGTTGATATAACTAACGGAAAGTTTGTTTTCTCGTGCACTGAAGCCTACAAAGTAAATGATGGAAAAATTGGTGCCCCAGTCAAAGGTGCTACGCTTATTGGTGATGGTGCTTCCGCTTTAAAAGAAATTCGCGCGATTGGCGATGATATGTCTTTGGACCCTGGAATGGGTACGTGCGGCAAGGCAGGTCAGTGGGTTCCGGTGGGCGTTGGTCAGCCATCGCTTTTAATTGGGGGCCTAACCATTGGCGGATCACAGACATAATAAGAGAGTATCAAATATTTAGGATTAAATTCTTGCTAAAAAGTATTATCATTGAGCCTTGGCGAGAATGTATTTTTGGTAATCAGTAATCGATTATTTTAGCATGTTATCAATAGAATGCATTGACAAAAGCTACTCAGTCGATTCATTTACAGCCGCTATAACCTGTTCGTCGAGTCGGAAGGAAAGTATATGCCTGTAGTAGTGGTGGAATCTCCAGCTAAAGCAAAAACTATCAATAAATACTTAGGGACAGACTACAGTGTGTTTGCTTCCTACGGACATGTAAGAGACCTACCTCCCAAAGACGGATCAGTAGACCCAAACAATAATTTTGAAATGTTATGGGAGCTTTCAACTGATAGCAAAAAACACATCAAAGCAATATCGGATGCCCTAAAAAAAGATAATACTCTTATATTGGCAACAGACCCGGATCGCGAAGGGGAAGCAATTAGCTGGCACCTAGAAGAAGCACTGCGAAAAAAGCGAGCAATTAATGGGGATACACAAATCCAACGCGTCGTATTTAACGCAATTACTAAATCAGCGGTCTCTGAAGCAATGAAAGCTCCAAGAGAGATAGATTCACCTCTGGTTGAAGCATATCTTGCAAGAAGAGCATTAGACTATTTGGTAGGCTTTAATTTGAGCCCAGTGCTATGGAGGAAACTTCCTGGAGCGCGATCTGCTGGACGAGTGCAATCAGTATGTTTAAGATTAATAGTTGAAAGAGAAATGGAAATTGAAGCGTTTAACGCCCAGGAGTACTGGAGTGTTCACGCGTCGCTAAAGTCACCAAGAGGACAAGTTTTCGATGCTCGACTTGTAAATTTAGCTGGAGATAAACTAAATAAATTCGATTTACAAAATAAGCCACAAGCTGAATTAGCTGTTGCAGCCGTCGAGAGCCGCGATCTTAGAGTAAAGAGTGTCGAAGCAACTGCTGCAAATAGAAACCCTTATGCTCCTTTCATGACTTCAACTCTTCAGCAGGAAGCAAGTCGTAAATTTGGGATGGGAGCACGGCAGACCATGAGCCTAGCCCAACGTTTATATGAAGCTGGACATATTACCTACATGCGAACTGACGGAATCGACATGGCGCCGGAGGCAGTAATGGCCACTCGTGAAGAAATCAAAAAGCGGTATGGTGATAAATACGTACCTCAAAGTCCACGTATGTACAAAAACAAGGCAAAAAATGCACAAGAGGCTCACGAATGTATTCGTCCTACTGATATCTCAAACGACGCTTCGAAATCAAAAATATTAGATACCGACCAAAAGAAACTTTATGATCTTATTTGGAAAAGAACCATTTCTTGCCAAATGGAAGCAGCAAAACTTGAGCGCACAGCAGTAGATATCACTAGTGAAGATCAACAAATCATCTTTAGAGCTAACGGTCAGGTAATAATTTTTGATGGTTTTTTGAAAGTATATGAAGAAGGCCGCGACGATACTGAAAAAAAAGACGATGCCAATAGTTTGCCAAAACTATTTTCTGATGAGCAATTAGAGAAATTAGAAGTAACAAAAGAGCAACATTTCACACAGCCGCCACCTCGTTACACAGAGGCGACACTGGTCAAAAAGATGGAAGAGTTAGGCATAGGCAGACCCTCGACCTACGCCTCCATAGTGACCACGATTCAAGAACGTGAGTACGTTCGAAAAGAGAAAAATCGATTATCCCCCGAAGATAAAGGCCGGATAGTTACTATATTTTTGTTAAACTTTTTTAAAAAATATATAGAATACGATTTCACAGCTGGGTTAGAAGAGAAACTTGATATTATCAGCGCCGGTAAGCTCGATTATACAAATGTTTTGAAAGATTTTTGGCAGGATTTTTCATTAGCTATATCTGAAACCTCTGAACTTCGAATTACCCAAGTTTTAGATGTTTTGGATGAAGCCCTATCTCCGCAACTTTATCCCAATACAGAGGATGGAACAGACCCGCGGTTATGCCCAAAATGCAAAAGTGGCAAGCTACACCTTAAGTCATCAAAGACGGGAGGGTTTGTGGGTTGTGGTAATTATCCCGAGTGTAAATTTACCAGGCCAATTTCGGGAGATAGTGGCGATAATGCTGATCGTACTCTCGGTGAAGACCAAGGTGATCTTATTCAAGTAAAGAGCGGTCGCTTTGGTCCCTACATTCAGCGCGGTGAGGTTAGCGAAGAAACTCCCAAACCTCAAAGAGCCAGCTTACCTAAGGGTTGGGAGGCATCAGAAATTGATCTTCTGAAAGCACTTCAATTATTGGAGCTACCGAGGGAAATTGGCAAGCATCCTGAGGATGGCGAGGCAGTAGAAGCGGGTATCGGTAGATACGGACCGTTTGTTAAGCATGGTCGGCTCTATGCCAACATTAAAGAAGTTGATGAGGTATTTACAATCGGAATGAATCGAGCAGTCGAAGTTCTAGCGCTTAAAGCAAGTAGTACTGGGCGTGGATCAGCGACAGCAAAGCCGCTTAAAGAATTGGGTGAACATCCAGATGGAGGCGGTCCAGTGAATGTTATGGATGGGAAATATGGTCCATATGTAAAGTGGGGAAAAATAAATGCGACCCTTCCAAAAGACGTTGAGCCAACTTCCGTGGATCTTGAAACTGCTATGATGTTAATTTCAGAAAAAAGTAAAAAAGGGACTACGAAAAAGAAAAAGCGCAAGAAATCATGAATTATATACATTTTCAAAATTAGCTTTTTTGAGAAGTAATCTTGGTTATGCTCTTTGTTTATCGTTTTTCGCAAAATCGTTTGCCACTGTGGTTCATCTTAGAACGGCTAACTAAATTTCAAAGACCAAAGAAGCTCGGCACCAGTGCACATACCTGATAAAATTTTAAAATGGATTAGTACCAAGAATTGGAAGCTATATGAGCATCAAATCAAGATGTTCACAAATTCTGAATGCTCAGCCCAGTTATTGATCGCTCCAACGGGGTCGGGAAAAACACTGGCAGGCTTTTTACCAACAATAGCTGATCTTTACTTAAATCCATCACCAACGCTGCACACGCTTTATATTTCGCCACTCAAGGCATTAGCTTCAGATATTAAAAGGAATTTAGAAGCACCGATTAATGAATTAAAGCTTAGTATCACCGTAGAAGACAGAACCGGAGACACAAAACAATCTTTAAAAAAAAAGCAAAGGGTAATCCCTCCTAACATACTTCTCACCACACCAGAGAGTTTAGCTCTCTTAATGTCATATCCTGAAGCCGCGAGGATATTTTCTACCCTAAAACGAATTGTTGTGGATGAAATACATGCGATTATAGAAAGTAAAAGAGGCGATCAGTTATTTTTAGCAATCTCTAACATTCGTAAATATTGCGAAAACGTTAAAGTAATTGGCTTATCAGCTACGGTGAATGATCCTTCATTAATTGCAGGCTGGCTTACCCCTGAATGTGATTGCGAAATTATTTTTTCGGACTCGGGGCTAGATCCAGATGTTTCAATATTGGAGACTTCAGAGCCACCACCTTGGGCTGGTAGCGGAGGTTTGTACTCAATTCCTGAAGTTATAAATGAAGTTGAGAAGCATAAAACAACTTTGATATTTCACAATACCCGTGCGCAGGCAGAGATATTCTTTCATAATCTATGGTTGGCAAATAGTGAAAATTTACCGATCGCTATTCATCATGGGAGCTTGGATAAGAACCAAAGAAAACAAGTCGAAGCTTCAATGGTTAGAGGAGATTTACGGGCGGTGGTTTGCACCGGTAGTTTAGATCTTGGTATTGATTGGGGATCAGTGGATTTGGTAATTCAAATAGGTGCACCTAGACAAGTAAAACGTTTAGTACAACGCATAGGTAGAGCAAACCATAGCCACAGTGGGGTGAGTAAGGCACTGATTGTTCCCGCAAATCGGCTCGAAGTACTCGAATGTTTTATGGCCCTTGAAGCAATTTATGAAAACAAACTAGACAGCGAGTTACAAACTTCAATTCCATTAGATGTAATTTGCCAACATTTATTGTTAGTTGCGTGCGCAGGTCCATTCAAGCCAATAGACATTTTTAATGAGATTAGAAGTATTACCAAATATAAGAATTTGACCCGCGTCGAGTTCGACAAATGTGTAGACTTTTGTATAACTGGAGGATACGCGTTAAAAAAATACGAACAGTGGCACAGGTTGGTGGAGACCAGTGACGGCTATGTGAAACTTCGTGATCCACGTATAGCCAATCGGTTAAGAATGAATGCTGGAACAATTCAGGACAGCGATACATTAAAAGTTAAGTATAAATCTAAGCATGGTAAATCTAAAGGCTTAAGTATCGGAGAAGTAGAGGAAGCGTTCGCTATTTCTCTTACACCAGGCGACACCTTTTTGATTGGAGGTAAGACCGTAAAATTTGAGTCGCTGAGAGAAATGATTGTGGAAGTTTCGCGAAAGCCGGGGAAGAAACCCAAAATTGCTGTGTTTAGTGGAACCAAATTTGCAACATCTACATTATTATGCGATCGAATTCTGAAAACTTTAGAAGAAAAAAGTTGGGAAAATTTACCTGACTATCTGTGCAGATGGCTGAAGCAACAGGCATCTTACTCAAAGTTACCACAATCCAATAGCCTGCTCATTGAAACTTTTCCAAGAAATAATCTACATTATATTTGTGTATATGGATTTGCAGGTAGAAATGCTCAGCAAACTCTTGGTCTGTTATTAACAAAGCGCATGGAAGAGATGGAGTTAAATCCTTTAGGTTTCGTGGCGAATGATTACACTACCTTAGTCTGGGGTTTAACGAAGGTGGTGGACCCAACAAAATTAGTTGGGGGTGAAAATATTTTAAGGGGTTTAGATCTTTGGTTATCTAATAATGCGGTTATGAAGCGAACATTTAGGTCTGTCGCGACAATAGCTGGGTTAATAGAACGTAAATTACCCGGAACTAAAAAATCTGGCCGTCAAGCTACTTTTTCATCAGATATATTGTATGATACTCTTTTAAGGTATGATCCAAATCACCTTCTTCTCCAAGCAACTAAAAAAGAGGCAATGCAGGGGTTGGTTGATTTTGCCCGAATAGAAAATATGCTTGAAAAAACTAAAAATCATATAACTCATGTAGATTTAAAGAGAGTATCCCCTTTTTCTGCTCCACTTCTGTTAGAAGCCGGTCGAATACCAATTCATGGAAATGCAATTGAGCTGTTGCTAGACACAGAAATTAATTCGCTTATAGCCGATGCTGGATTAGAATATTAATAATTTAAATTGGGTTACGCTTTATAAAAATGAACTCTTATGATTTTTATTTAATGGATGAGAAGCTATCGGCGCTTGGATCTGGTGGCCTTTTCTGGGGTGATAAGAAAATACTATGCGTGTCTGATTTACATTTGGGCAAAGCGCACAGACTTAATCGTGACGGTGCTGGCGCTTTACCACCGTACGAAAATATTGATACTCTAAAAAGACTACAGGCAGATATTCGCGCTACAAATCCTAGTTGCGTAATTTGTCTCGGTGATAGCTTTGATGACCCTATAGCTGAGAAAAGCCTTGATAGCGTCGAGATCGATTTACTTAAGACCCTGCAGACGGATCGAGATTGGATATGGATATCTGGTAACCATGATCCATATCCTTCCTATGGCTATAGCAAATATTTTAATTCCTTTTCTAAATCATCTATTACTTTTCGTCACATAGCACTACCAAGCGAAAATGGTGAAATTTCAGGTCACTATCACCCAAAGATCTCAATTAAATTGTCTAAGGCCACTGTATCAAGAGCATGTTTTATAGCGGACCAAAATAGAGTCATAATGCCTGCGTATGGAACCTATACCGGAGGTATGAGCGTGCGATCTGACGAAATAAAAGCACTTGTTGAACCAGATGCAGCAGTAGTGCTCACCGGAAATAAAATCAGGGTTATTCCTTATTCATTGTGTTTTTAAATACAAAAAGCACAATGTAATTTGTCTTTATGTGGTTTAAATATCAGTCGTCACTTCGTTCATTAATTCGTTTGAGCGTGTCTCAATAGTTTCTTCAAGGGTGGATAAAAAAGTATCCCGATCAAGCCCAGGCATAATTACAGGTAAAAATTCTATTATAGCTTTGCCAGGTTTTTTATAAATTCCCAACCGCCCCCAGAAGAGACCTACATTACAGGCGATTGGCATGCATGGCTGTCCTAACTCTTCATAGAGAGCAGCTGCTCCCACTTTATAGGCAACTTTGTCTCCAGGCGCCACACGTGTTCCTTGCGGATAAATAATCAATTGACCAGAGGGCCTATCACCAGGTTTCACCGCTTCTAACATAGTTTTAATCGCTTCACTGCGCCTGCCACGCTTTACCGGGATGCAACCAATGCGGCGCGCGTAGAAACCGATTACCGGCATGTAAGTTAATGACGACTTCATAATGAATTTTGGCTGCGGTGTTTTTGATACAATCATTATCGCATCTAAAAAACTCTGGTGTTTTGCAGCAATAAGTATTTCACCCGAGGGTGGCACCCCTCTAATCTCAGTTTTTAAACCGATTAACCAGGAAGCTGACCAAGTTACATAATTACAAAAAAAACGCACCACCGCGCAGGCATATTGAGTTCCTATTAACGAAATTGGAGCACCAAAAAAGGCAATCACTATCATTGCAAGATACATCTGAACAGCAAAAATAAGAGAACGAATCCACTGTACTGAATATTGCATCATAACAGCCTTTTAAGCGAAGTTTTGACCGCATGTCTTGTCGCAAAAATAGATATAAGTACAAATAACAATGGCACACTCGCAATCCATATCTTATCTATCAAATCAAGACTAAGTTCATTTAATATTCCTAAATTTTCACCCAAGTCAGGCATCATTATCAAGACTAGGCTAGCAAAGGTAGTTCCTAAAAATGATCCTAAAAAAACTCTGCGGGTAAATTTGCGAACAAAAGCTGTAACAATGAATGCATCAAATGTACCAACAAGTCGAAGAACTCTAAGCACTTTTATATTTGCCGATAGTGCTGCATTTGCAGCCATGCTGACCATTGCTAAAGAAGCCAACAAAACCAACACAACGGTCAGCATCCCAAGTTGACTAACTAACACTGCGAAGACTTCAATCGGGCGCCTCCATTGCATGTGGTTGTCTAGAATAGCTGAAGGTAATTCTGCACTAAGCCGCAGTCTTAGACCTTCATAATCAATCCCATCCTCGGTTTCCTTTATTTCGATCAAGGCTGGCATAGCAATAAATTCCAAAGGAAAATCAGCTCCAAGCCAAGGTTGTAACAGTTTTTTCTTATCTTGGAGACCAACCAAATATGCCGACTCAACACCCTTAGTTTGATCCAAAATGGCCAGAGCTACACTAGTTTGCTTTTTTAAAAGATCAGTTGGTGCCAAAATGCGTATAGAGGAGGAGTTTTTTAGGGAATTCCCCCACTCACTAGCTAAATCGGCACAGATCAGAGAAAATGCTAATCCTAAGACTGCTAAGAAACTCATAGCCCCTGCTGTAAAGGTTGTAAGCCATTTGGTAAAACCTGTATTTGGAACAACCGGTATGGCCTGAGGACTATCTAAGAGTATCTTCCAAAAATTAAAAAAAAAGCTCACTAAAGATCAGCTCCTGCTTGGCTTAATTTTAAATTAGAAATTCTTAAAGTACGTGCTTTTACCTTTGATTTAGCCAGTCGAACTAAAGAAAGGTCATGGGTAGAAATAAAAATAGTTTTGCCCATTTTATTTAACTCTAGTAACAGCTTCAAAAGTCTCTGAGACATTTCCCAGTCAACATTGCCTGTTGGCTCGTCTGCCAATATAATTTCTGGTGACATTATTACTGCTCTTGCGAGCGCTGCTCTTTGTCGTTCCCCACCAGATAGTTCCTCAGGCTTGAATTTAGACTTTGAATGTAGACCAACCCATTTCATTAATTCTAAAACGTTGGCACGTTCCTTTATAGAATCCAATCCTGCTACTGACAAAGGTAAAGCAATATTTTCTTCTATGCTCAAATGATCTAAAAACTCACAATTCTGATGAACTATCCCTAATCGCTGCCTCATTTTAGAAAGGTCATAACTAGTCATAGTTTGAGTATCTTTACCAAATACATTTATACTGCCAATTTCAGGAATAAGGGCCCCTGCACAGAGATTGATAAACGTTGTTTTTCCAGAGCCGGAGGGACCAGTTAAGAAGTAGAAAGAGCCCGGCGTCACATTCAATGACACGTCAGAAAAAACTGAATTACCACCGTAAGAATAGCTGACTTTCGATATTTCTAGCAAAACTGCTCCAAAAGGTTAAAGTTCTCCGACTATTATCACACCATATCTAACACTTTTCCCTATGCTATGGAAAACAATATATGCAATAAGTAATTTATTATTTTTCATAAAACCGAGCAACAAAGCTTATGTTAATCAAGTGCCCTAACTGCAACGCCCAATATGAAGTTCCCAATGATATAATACCTGCCGCAGGTAGGGATGTTCAATGCTCAAGCTGCTCCAAGACTTGGTTTGTAACCAGTCTATACGGCAAAAAATCTACCAAGGATAAAGTGTCTAAATACCAAAGCTTAGAAAAAGGCAATTTATCCAAATTTGAAACAACTGAAAGTTTTCTTACAGATAAATCTAATAAAGAAGTTGATCGAGATGTTCTCGAAATTTTACGAGAAGAGGCAGATCGTGAAATACAGGCGAGGTTGAGAGACAGTGATGACGAAGATACCACAAAAAAACTCTCTAACAAAAGCGCAATCAACAAAAAAGCATTACCAGACAATATAGAAATAGGAACTACTCTCGACGAAGCACCAGATAGCACCGCCACTGTTACAGGCCCAAGTAAATCTAAAATTACTTCTGGAAAAATTGGTTTTATCATAGGTTTAGTAATAATCGTTTTGTGCTGGGCTATTTACACTTACGATGACTCGATTACTCAATCAGCACCCCAAACCGCAATCTATATAGATATCTTTAAAAGCTATGTGGACTACATGCAAATAGCGAGAGACGATTTTATTAAGTATTTGAAAAAGGCAATAATCAATTAAAAGTGATCAGTAAGAGCTTGTTCAAGCTAACCAGTCCGGAATCTTGTCTCTGGCTATAATTTCTTCTAAAGAAGGCCGATCTCTTATGACTACATAATCGCCGTTATTTGTTAAAACCTCTGGTACTAATGGCCTAGTGTTGTACTCACTTGCCATTGCAGCTCCATATGCCCCGGCTGAACGAAAAGCTAACAGATCTCCTGGCTTACATTTCTTCATTTCACGAGACTTAGCAAAAGTGTCGCCTGTTTCACAAACTGGACCGACTATATCATAAACTGCGTCCTTATGCTCGAGCCGAGATTTAACAATAGGGACTATGTCATGGTATGCCTCATAAAGAGCTGGCCGCAATAGATCATTCATCGCTGCGTCCAAAATTAAAAACTCTCTATCATGACCTTTTTTAACGTAGATAACCTCTGAAACCAGCAGACCAGCATTACCAACCAAAAGTCTTCCAGGCTCTATTTCTATTTCACAATTGAGATGGCCTAGAACCCTTTTTATCATTTGACCATATTCTTTTGGTGTTGGAGGAGTACCATCTTTTGATCCATAAGGAATACCCAAACCACCCCCCAAATCGAGGCGCATGATTTCATGCCCATCAGATCTCAGAATATTAGTAAGATCCGCGATTTTTTTATAGGCTTCTTCAAATGGTAAAAGTTGAGTAAGCTGACTGCCAATGTGAAGATCTATTCCCACAACTTTTATCCCAGGCAGTGAGGCAGCTAATGCATACACTTCCCTGGCTCTTGATATTGGTATCCCAAATTTGTTCTCGGCCTTACCAGTCGCAATTTTTTCATGAGTCTTCGCATCAACGTCAGGGTTTACGCGCAAAGTGATAGGAGCCAATCGATCCATGCTATTGGCTAGTCTCGATAATACGAATAGCTCCTCCTCAGACTCAACATTGAATTGTCTAACGCCCTCGCTTAGTGCCATTTTCATTTCTGAAATAGTTTTCCCAACCCCCGAAAAGACAATGCGATTACCTTCAACACCAGCGTCCCGAGCTCGTTTATATTCACCACCAGACACAACGTCCATTCCGGCTCCAAATTTCGCTAAAGTTCGTAAAATCGCCTGGTTTGATGACGCTTTAACTGCATAGCATATTAGGTGATCAAGACCGTTCAGCGCACTTTCAAAAAGATCAAAATGCCTGCGCAATGTTGCAGTAGAGTAAACATAAAATGGAGTTCCAAGGTGTTTGGCAATCTCTTTAATTGAGACATCTTCAGCATGAAGAAAGTCATCCTTATATGAAAAATGATCCATTTAAAAAGCCTAATTAGGAGTACGGGAAGTGCTTACACGAATATATTGAACACTATTTTGGAAAATGTAAATGAGGTCTTTAAACATAATAAATGCTAGTTAATTTTCATAAAACGATATTTCAAAAATCCCTAAAGTTTCGGTGTTGGGGCTCCATCGATACCACAAGCTGTCAAAGCACACAAAAAAATTACAATAAATATAAGTCTCATGATTTTAGGATCTCTCTCCATCGATTAATTTGCTTTCTTACTTGAGATGGAGCCGTCCCTCCATATGAAGAGCGAGATGAAACTGAGTTCTGCACAGAAAGTACGGAGAAGATATCATCATTTATTCGGTCATCCACCTCTTGCATTGCATCCAAACCAAGATCACTTAAATCGCATTTTTTATCCTCAGCTATCAACACTATCTGGCCAGTAATATGATGGGCTTCTCGAAATGGTAAATTTAACTTTTGAACCAACCAGTCTGCTAAATCTGTCGCGGTCGAAAATCCAAAATGTGCTGCAGCCTCCATATTTTCTCTGTTCGCTTTAAGATCATTAATCATACCAGTCATCGCTGCCGTTGCGATCACTAAATTGTCTGCGGCATCAAAAACCTGTTGCTTATCCTCTTGCATATCTTTGGAGTAGGCTAAGGGCAGTCCTTTCATAACCATCATTAGGGCTACATTTGCACCAAAAATTCTACCGACTTTAGCTCTAATTAATTCAGCAGCGTCAGGATTTTTCTTTTGAGGCATAATAGATGATCCAGTCGAAAATCGATCCGAAAGTGAAATCAATTTAAATTGCGCTGAAGACCAAATTACAAGCTCCTCGGCCAATCGACTTAAATGCATCGCACAAATTGAGGAAACTGATAAGAATTCTAATGCAAAATCTCTATCACTCACAGCATCCAACGAATTTGCTGAAGGAGCTTTGAAATTCAAGGCTGATGATGTTGTTTCTCGATTTATTGGAAATGACGTCCCGGCAAGTGCCGCTGAACCCAACGGACATTCGTTCATCCGATCTCTTGCATCAGTAAACCTGGAGAGATCTCTGCCAAACATCTCCACATAGGCCATCATATGATGGCCCCAAGTCACCGGTTGTGCCATTTGCAAATGGGTAAAGCCAGGCATAACCCAATCAATTCCCAATTCCGCTTGATTCAAGAGGGCTTCGATTAAAGCATTAAGTAGCTGCTGCAGTAGATCGATTTGATCACGTACCCATAACCGAAAGTCGGTAGCAACTTGATCATTTCGCGACCGTGCTGTGTGAAGCCTCCCCGCTGGTGCTCCAATTATGTCATTCAGGCGAGCCTCTACATTCATATGTATATCCTCGAGGGCTCGGTCAAAAACAAATTTGTTGTTTTTGATTTGAGACTCGATTTGCTCCAACCCAGTAACTATGGATTTATAATCGGCTTTACTAATTATATTTTGCTCTGACAGCATTTTAGCATGAACTTTTGAAGCTAAAATGTCTTGCTCTGCTAATCGCTTGTCAAAATCGATTGAGGCATTAATTTCCTCCAAAAGGTCATCCTGTCCAGCGGCAAACCTTCCGCCCCACATTAAGTTAGATTTTTCTTGCGTCATTAATTTACCTTTCGGAGGAATATATGAAGAAAATTCACTACGCCGTTCTTTATACTTCATTTTTATTGTTCGCAAATGCACTTTCTGCAAATGAAACAAAATTTGCCGAGCTAAATAATCAAAAATTTGGCGATATGAAAAAAATGACAATAGCCAGTAACACTACTAGTGTACCACAAACTATTTTTTTTGATATCGGTGGAAAAGAATTAACACTACATGACTTTAAAGGGCGTTTAACACTTGTGAACTTTTGGGCAACTTGGTGTGCTCCTTGTCGTAAGGAGATGCCCAGCCTCGAAGAGCTTTCTAATCAAATTGGTGGTGATACTTTCCAAGTTGTCACCATTGCAACTATGCGCAGCAGCGAGGAAGCGGTCAAAAAATTCTTTAATGATAATAATATTATTGATCTCCCAAAATTTCGAGATCCAAAAGGACATCTTGCCCGAGCCTCAGGCGTTGCCGCTCTGCCTTTGACAATATTATTAGATAGAAATGGGAATGAGATAAGCCGTTTAATTGGTGATGCAGATTGGTCTCAAGATGAGACAATTGAATTTATCAAAAAGGCGATAGAAATTGATAAATTGAATTGAAGTAAATTGCTGTATTGTTTTTGTAAGCGCTATTTTTTTGAAATTATTCAAGAACTCCGAACAG
>CAXEVV010000015.1:0-36350 GCA_963999845.1 uncultured Rhodobacterales bacterium
GAGTCTATTGATCAACTCATAAATGAAACAGTTCCAGAAAGCATTCGTCAGAAAGAGCCACTGAACTTTGGTAAACCGATGTCCGAGAGAGAGCTTTTAAGACATATGCGAATTACTTCGTCAAAGAATAAAATTCTCACAAGTCTGATAGGTCAAGGTTATTATGGAACAGTAACCCCGCCAGTTATTCAAAGAAACATACTTGAAAACCCAGCGTGGTACACCGCTTACACACCCTATCAGCCGGAAATAAGCCAAGGCCGTTTAGAAGCACTACTTAATTTTCAAACTATGATTTCTGATCTTACTGGATTAGAAATCGCAAATGCTTCCCTTTTAGATGAGTCAACTGCCTGCGCTGAAGCTATGACAATGGCCCAACGTATTTCCCGCTCAAAAAGCACAGCATTCTTTGTAGATGAGAACTGCCACCCACAAAATATTTCTGTTTTAAAGACTCGTGCAAGGCCATTAGGCATCTCTTTGATAATTGATAATGTCGATAATCTGGATGCTCATAAAGTATTTGGGGCTATTTTCCAGTATCCTGGAACAAATGGGAGTATCCGTGATTTAACGAACGAAATAGAAAAATTACATGAAGTTAAGGCTATAGGTGTGATTTCAGCAGACCCATTAGCGCTGACATGTCTTAAAGAACCGGGAGCGATGGGTGCAGATATAGCAGTGGGCACAACTCAAAGGTTTGGAGTACCAGTTGGATACGGTGGTCCTCATGCTGCTTACATGGCAACAAAAGATAGTTATAAAAGGTCTATGCCGGGAAGGATCGTTGGCATTTCTATTGATGCTCATGGAAACAAGGCGTATCGATTAGCTCTCCAGACCCGTGAGCAGCATATTAGGCGAGAAAAGGCAACATCGAATGTATGCACTGCGCAAGCACTGCTCGCTGTTATGGCATCATTTTATGCAGTTTTCCATGGACCGGAAGGTCTCAAAGCAATTGCTCAGCGTATTCACAGAAAGACTGTAAGGCTTGCAAAAGGTCTTGAAAAAGCTGGTTTTGAAATAGAGCCAGATGCTTTCTTCGATACAATAACTGTTGATGTAGGTTTGTTCCAAAAAGGTGTGATGAGCGCGGCTGTAAAAGAGGGAATAAATTTGCGAGCAATAGGCAAAAATAAAATCGCCATATCTTATGACGAAACGACTAGACGCGATACCACAGAGGCTGTCTGGAGAGCCTTCGGCTTAACTATGAAAGACGACGATTTAGAGCCAAGCTATAGAATACCAAACAGCCTATTACGTCAGAGCAAGTATTTAGAACATGATGTATTCCATATGAACCGGGCCGAGACAGAAATGATGCGTTATATGAGACGGCTGTCTGATAGAGATTTAGCACTTGATCGTGCTATGATCCCTCTTGGCTCATGTACAATGAAACTAAATTCGGCAGCAGAGATGATGCCCGTAAGCTGGAGAGAGTTTTCCCTGCTACATCCTTTTGCCCCCAAAGAACAAGCAAAAGGTTATGAGGAAATAATAAATGATCTTTCTGGCAAACTGTGCACAATAACTGGTTATGATGCCATTTCAATGCAACCCAACTCTGGAGCTCAAGGAGAGTACGCGGGTCTATTGACCATTGCTGACTATCATCATTCCCGTGGAGATGGACATCGAAATGTTTGTCTTATTCCAACATCAGCACATGGTACCAACCCAGCCAGCGCGCAAATGGTTGGATGGAAAGTAGTACCGGTGAATTCTGCAGATAATGGAGATATCGATATTGACGATTTCAAGTCGAAAGCAGAATACTATAGCAAAGAGCTTGCGGGATGCATGATTACTTATCCTTCAACACATGGGGTTTTTGAAAAGACTGTACATGCTGTTTGTGATATAACCCACTCCTATGGCGGGCAAGTCTACATTGACGGTGCTAACATGAATGCCATGGTTGGTTTATCTAAGCCTGGAGACATAGGTGGCGATGTAAGCCATTTAAATTTGCATAAGACTTTTTGTATACCGCATGGTGGTGGTGGTCCTGGAATGGGTCCAATTGGAGTAAAAAAACATCTAAAACCACACCTTCCTAATAATTTACAATTTAAAGGCAGTGCTGGCCCAGTTTCTGCCGCGCCATTCGGTTCCCCTTCATTACTTCCCATCAGTTGGGCATATTGCCTTATGATGGGTGGAGAAGGACTTACTCAAGCAACAAAAGTCGCTATTTTGAACGCAAACTACATTGCAAAACGTTTGGAAGGTAACTTTGATGTTCTATATAGAGGTGAATTTGGCAAAGTTGCGCACGAATGTATTTTAGATGTTCGACCATTCGCAGAAACAGCAGATATTTCCGTTGAAGATATAGCAAAACGATTAATTGATTGTGGCTTTCATGCTCCAACGATGAGTTGGCCTGTAGCAGGGACCCTTATGGTGGAGCCAACTGAATCTGAAACAAAAGCAGAGCTGGATAGATTTTGCGATGCAATGCTCGCAATACGAGAGGAAATACGACAAATAGAGCATAATAAAATGGATCGAGAGAACAATCCTTTGAAAAACGCTCCACACACTGTTGAGGATTTGGTTGGAGACTGGAACCGTCCATATTCAAGAGACCAAGGCTGTTTTCCACCTGGTGCATTCCGCGTAGATAAATATTGGCCACCTGTTAACCGAGTAGACAACGCCCACGGCGATCGTAATCTTATTTGTATCTGCCCACCTATGTCCAATTATGCTGAAGCAGCAGAATAAGTAGATGTGAGGACCATTTATTGAAGTGCTAAAATTGCGGCTTTAAGAGTTTCGCGCTTAATGTGACCGTATCCTTTTACTTTAAGAGCACTGTCCAATTGAGCTTCAAATTTTTCTGGACTCTGTTTAAGTTTTTTTGGGTCTGAGAGCTTTGAAATTAATATGTTTTTAAATTTAACTTCTAACTTTCTTTCCTGGCTGTAAGAAAACGGATCGAAACTAGTTCCACGCAAACTTTTCAATTTGGTCAGCGCCACAAATATAAAACGCACCCATGATCCAAATCGGATTTTTCTGGGCAGACCATTCACATCTTTTAAAAAACTTAAAAAGGGAGGCGCTAAATAATAGCCAGATGGGCGAGCAGTGCCAAATTTTGAGATCAGACCTTCCTTAAAAGTTGTAGAAAGCATAAGGCGTGCAACTTCGTATTCATCTTTAATGGCCATTCCCCTAAATAATGCCTTTGCAGTTTTTTTAGAGATGGTAGTGTCGCCAAATTGGACCTTAACAGCATCCATAATTTTCTTGTAACTTTCTGCATAATTTTTATTTTGATAGGAAGTTAACTTTTCTGAAAAGATGCTTATTGTCTGGTCTAATTCAGCATCTTCTGGTCTATACTCCGTAAAACGATTTTTACCATACCCTGATACGCTTAAAACATATTGCGGATCATATGCTAGCCATCTTCCCCACTGTAGAGCTTTTAAATTTTCTTTAACCGACGTTCCGTTTAGGATTAATGCCTTTTCTACTGATCTCACGGAAACAGGTATCATGCCCTTCTGTAATGCAATACCCAGCATCATAATATTCGCAGTGATCTTATTACCCATCAAAGTCTCACAAATTTGCTGAATATTGTAAGTTGCGCAGTTTTTAGTATCTAAAAATTTATGCAATCTCGAAAATATCGTTTTTTCTGAGACAGTTTCGCCATTTCCGAAACCAACTACGCCAACGGGATCGATATCAATATTCATTATTGCCTGAGATTTACTCTTATTCAAAACTTTTAGAGAATTATCAGCTACTCCGACAACTGCATCACATGCTAATAACAAGTCTGCCTCACCGTCTGGAATTCGGGACATACGTAAGCTGAGATCTTCAGATCTTGTAATTCTTATTTGACTAGTAACAGCACCATTTTTTTGGGACAGGCCTGTTTGACTGACAGCTTGTGCGCAAATGTCATCAAGACGCGCAGCCATTACTAACACTGCAGACAGCGTAGAAACACCTGTGCCCCCAATCCCTGCTAAATATATATTTGTAATTTCTTTGTCTATAATGACCGGATCTGGAACTTTATCGTATTCTGGTAATTCAATTTCTTGTCTATTATTTCCTGGTTTTGGAACCACTGCCACAAAACTTGGACAGAAACCGTCCAAACACGAATAATCATCATTGCAAACTGAGTGATCAATTACTCGTTTATCTGCTTCACCATCAAATTTAGGCTTAAGCGCAACGCAATTTGAACTTTGTGCACAATCACCACAGCCTTCGCAGACGGCTGGATTAATATAAATACGCTCCGTCCGCGATGCTATAGTTTTGCGCTTTCGGCGACGTCGAAGTTCAGTAGCGCAGGTTTGTACATGTAATAATGCAGAGACTCCTTTAATTTGAGATAAATCATCCTGAACTCTTAGTATTTTATCCCTGTGAAAGAAATCTACGCTAGCAGGCCATGAACCATTCAAACGAATTTGATCTGGCTGATCAGAGACAATCACTACTTTTTTCACTCCTTCAGCTAATAATTGTTCGCTCATCGACAAAGGACCCGATCCTCCTTGCGCACTTTGCCCACCTGTCATAGCCACGGCATCATTAACTAACATTTTGAATGTAATATTCACTCCTGCAGCCACTGCTGCTCTTACACCTAAGTATCCAGAGTGAGCATAAGTGCCATCACCCATATTTTGAAAAGAATGAGATCGGTCTGAAAATGGTGCTCGACCTATCCAAAATGCTCCCTCACCCCCCATCTGCGTAAAATTAGTAATGGTATCAGGGTTAATGAAACCAGATATTGAATGGCAACCAATACCCATGCCAACAATTTCATCATCAGAAACTTTAGTACTGCTGTTGTGTGGGCAACCAGCGCAATAATAAGGCTGCCGAATTGGTATCTCACTCAATGGGCTCACTACGGGAGCTTTTTCGATCGGATTAAGTGCTATAGAGTGATGAGAAGCTCGAGCCGCGATTACATTTAAAATATTCTCCAGTGATAGCTCGCCATATGATGGTAATAAATTTGTACCATCAGGGTTAGTTTTACCTGAAAGTAAAATATGGCGATCTTGTTTTAAGCAAATTTTAGCAATTTGCTCCTCAACAAAAGAGCGTTTTTCTTCAATTACTAACACTTCCTCAACAACGGACAGCATGGTAGATATTTTTTTCTCTGGTAAGGGCCAAGGCATATTTATTGCTGTAAATGCTACTGTATTTTTTTTACCCCTATCCGGCAGAAGGCCAGCCAATGCTTCATTAACCTCATTTGCTATTTTTCCAACACCGATTATGCCTAATCGCGTTTCCCCCTTTTTTGCAGGTAGGTAAACCTGTGCAACATTTTCACTATTTTCGCACCAAGTTTGAACGGCTGGCAGTCTTACGTCATGCAGTTTGCTTTCCCGGACACTAGCTGGGTCATGCTTAGTGACATGAACGAGGCTGTTCGGCTTTAATATTGGTAAACTTGGGCGCAACTTTGACATGTCTACGACTGCATTACTGTCAGCGGTATCAACGACGATTTTCAAACCAACACAACATCCAGAATAACGAGACAGTGCAAAAGCTTCCAGACCCATGGGAATAATGTCAGAAACATTTTTTGGGAAAAAATACGGTATCCCTAGAGAATGGAAATTTTGATCCGATTGGTAAGCTAGTGTCGATGATTTACCAGTTGGATCATCACCCACAGCTATAACCATGCCACCATGTGGGGCTACCCCTCCTTGGTTGGCATGTCGTAACGCATCCATTGCCCTATCCAAACCTGGCCCCTTACCATACCACATTGAAAAGACACCTTGAATATCAGGATTGTCGTATAAATTTATATGCTGACTTCCCCATAAAGCAGTAGCAGCAAGTTCTTCGTTAACCGCAGGTTGGAAATGGATTTCTTCTTCATCCAAAAAAGCATGTGCTTTACCCAGTGCAATATCCAAACCACCCAGTGGAGAACCAGGATAACCACTTACCAACCCTTTAGTTCTAAGCCCGTTTAAACGATCAATTCTAGATTGCTCAAGAAGTAATCTTACCAAAGCCTCAGTGCCAGACATCAGAGCCTTGCCTTCAGTCAATGTATAACAATCCGTTAACTTTACTTCCAAAAAAACCTCTTTACTTAAATTTTTATCCAACATATTCATACTGTAAATAGCATTTAATTGGCGAATTTTAATATCCTAGATAGTTAAACATGTATTTCTTCTGCCTGAGTTTCAACTAATTTATGATGCATCTTGTGACTCATTCTTAGATAAAGCGAAACAGCAGAAGAATAACTGATTTATTTAGCAAAAAAATTGACTTTTAGATCAAAATTCCTTTCACTAAAACTCAATGGTGCCACAAGAAATTGAAATAGAGGTGACTTCAATGACAAAATTTATAAAAAAATTTATAGCAGCCGCTGCCTGTACAATCGCATCCTCAGCGATGCTAAAGGCAGGAGACGATTTTTTTGTTTATGTTTCTCCTGACCCAATTGGAGTAAATGCATTTTTGGAGATGGGCAAAACTGGTATCGAAGCCGCTGCGGAGAAGTATGGCGCTGATGTACAAACATACGAGAGTACTACTGCCGCTGCCAGAAGAGAAAATGTTGAAGCAGCATTGAATGAAGGTGCCAGTCTAGTTGTAGTTCTTGGGTTTGAATTTAACGATATTATTTCAGAATTAGCCCCAACAGCACCCGAAGTTAATTTTCTCATCGTTGATCAATGTTTATCCGAGTTACCGGAGAATGTTCACTGTGCAGTTTTTAGAGAATATGAGGCCAGCTACCTAACGGGTGTAGCAGCAGGATTGATGACCAAAACCAATAAAATTGGGGTGGTAGGGGCGCTGGATATTCCCTTTTTGCACAGATACACAGATGCCTACCGAGATGGTGCTAAAGCAGTAAATACAAATGTTGAGGTAGAGGTAAGATGGGTTGGAGGAGATAACCCATTTGGTGACCCGGTCAGAGCAAAAGAACAAGCCTTGGCAATGAATGCTTCTGGATCTGACATAATTTTCACAGCAACTGCTGGTGGTGATTTTGGAGTTTTTGAAGGAGCCCAGGAGCAAAATTTCAGAGTTCTCTCTGTTGACGTAAATCGTTGCGTGAATGCCCCCGGATATGTAATCGATAACACTTTAAAAGGAGTCGATGCAGCACTCCTGAATTCGGTAGATGCAATAATGTCCGGAGCCAAGTCGTCAGTTTCAGCTGTTGGCTTGAAAGAGGGAGGTATGTCAGTAATGGCTCTGGATAAAGATGGCTTATCTTCAAGCCAATGCCTAGTAGCAGAAGAACCTGAAGTTGTTGCAAAAATACGAGAAATCGCTGATCAGATTATCGATGGATCGCTGGTGCTACCTGACCCAATGTTTGCTCAATGAGACTGCTGCTAAATGAAAGCAGAGTTGCATGAAATTTCCGTTAACTTTGGGACTTTTTGTGCCGTAAACAATGTTTCATTGAGCTTTGCACCAGGCGAAATTCATGCTTTGGTTGGTGAAAATGGTGCAGGAAAGAGCACAGCGATGTCTGTGCTCTTTGGCCTGAATACAGATTATCAAGGCAATATTGTAATAAACGATCAACACAGAAGATGGAAATCCCCAGCAGATGCAATTTCAGCTGGTGTCGGAATGGTACATCAACATTTCATGCTGCAGGAGACCATGTCAGTCCTTGAAAACGTAATTTTATGTTCAGAGCCAGTAAATAAGCTTGGCTTTGTAAGTTTTGCTACCGCAGCTAAAAGTGTTCAAAATCTGATTGATAGCTATGATTTACAAATTGACCAAACACAGAAAGTTTCAGAGCTTTCTGTTGGGCAACGTCAGGCAGTTGAAATTCTTAAACTATTGTATCGTAGATCAGATTTGCTAATCCTTGATGAGCCTACGGCAGTTCTAACTCCTAATGAAAAAAATGAGTTATTTCAGTCTCTTTCAAATTTTAAAGCATCTGGCAAATCTATAATTTTGATCACTCATAAAATTGATGAAGTTATGATGATTGCAGACAAAGTTAGTGTGATGAGATCAGGAAATCTTATATCAAGTAAGTTACTAAAAAATACTTCAAAAGATGAGATACAGCAAAATATAATTGGAGGTACGCTACCAAAACCTATCAAGCGAAAAAAAATGCATCCAAAAAATATAGGTTTTGAAATGAAAAAGGTTATTATACCTGGGCTAGCTACTAGAAGAAAACCTATTTCCTTAAAAGTATACCTCGGAGAAATAGTAGGGATAGCTGGAGTTTCAGGAAATGGGCAGACCCCCTTAGTAGAAGCTATTGTAGGACTACGAAATATTCTCTCAGGAAATATGCTACTCAGTAATGAAACTATTTCCGATAAAGATGTTTCGGCACGCCGAAAAACAGGACTTTCTTACATTCCAGAGGACCGTCAGAGGGTTGGCCTAGCTTTAGATGCCAGCGTTATTGAAAATTCTTGTGTTTCACAAATTAGAAATAAAAAATTCTCAAATGGATATTTTTTTAATTTGCAGCATCTACGTAAATTTTCTGAACAACTGGTAAGTGAGTACGACATCCGTGTTGGCACCGTCAAATCAAAAGTAAGAACAATGTCTGGCGGTAATAAACAGAAATTAGTTGTAGCTCGAGAACTCGAACAAAAAAAACAATTGGTTATTGCTGAAAACCCGACATGGGGCGTCGACATTGGCGCAATCAATAAAATTCATCAAGAATTAATAAAAATGCGCGATATGGGCCATGCAATCTTATTAGTGTCAAATGAAATCGAGGAAATAATGGGGCTGTCAGACCGTATTCATGTAATGGCTAACGGACAGTTATCTGAGGCAATGAGCTCGGCCGAGGTAACAGCAAACAAACTAGGAAAGTTAATGCTGTCTCACAATGACCCGACTCTTTCAGAGAAATTAGAAAAGATGCAGCCATGATAAGTAAGGATTATGAATGACACACAGACTTTACTCATTATTAGCTGCATCAATGTTATTGCTTGTGACCTTTGCATCGCTCATATGGCTTGCTGACGCTGATTTTTTTAAGTCAATAATGGCCTTTTTTAAAGGGGCATTTGGAGGCAGAAAGTATGCCTATCTTCTAGTCACAATATCGAAAGCTGCCCTAATAACCGGCATGGCAATTGCAGCATTAATCGCTTTTCGAGCTGGACTTTTTAACATCGGTGGTGAGGGCCAATTAGTGATTGGAGGTTTAGCCAGTGCTTTTGTCGCGATCAATTTACCATTTGGAGGCCCAGCTGGTATTTTCCTCGTATTACTAGCTGGCATGATAGCAGCAGGGGTTTGGGCAATAATTGCTGGCATCATGAAGCTATGGCTGGGCGTACCTATTTTGGTAGGAACATTGTTACTAAACTATCCTGCTAGGTACATTGCCTCATACTTTGTAAGTCACCCGTTAAGGGACATTTCTTCTGGAATGCCACAAACCCACCTGATTGAAAAATCTTTGTGGCTCCCACTGATTCCAGGCACCAGACTAGATATTGGTTTTATTTTTATCCTTTTTGTATTCTGCTTGGTGCTGATTTATTGTTACCGCACCGTCGGAGGCTACGAAGCAAAAATGACTGGCTTATCAATAGACTTTGCAAATGCATCTGGACTTAAAACAAAAAAAATAAGTCTAGAAACACTGGCCCTTTCAGGCGCAATAGCAGGGTTGGTTGGCGCTATAGCTGTTCTAGGTCTTCATCACCGATTTACCGATGGAATGCTGGTTCAGCCGCTATACGCATGGACTGGTATAGTAGCAGCACTTATGGTCAGCCTTATTCCGTGGGCGGTACTACCAGCGGGATTTTTTTTCGCTGCTATACATAGCGGTGCATCGGGAATGGAACGAACAGCAGATGTTCCAAAAGAGATTGCTATAATAATCCAAGGTATGATTATCTTGTTTGTTGCGTCAAAAGTTCCAACAGCATTTAACCAAAATATTGGGGACGGAAAATAATGTTAGAAAGTATTTTCGATCCCGCATTTGCAGACTCAGTTGCCCGAATTTCTATACCAATATTACTAGCTGCTTTAGGTGGTGCTATTTGCCATCGTGCCGGCGTATTTAATATCGCACTCGAAGGCTTTCTATTGATGGGAGCATTTATGGCAGTTTTTGGCAGTCACTTCACAGGCTCTGCAACCTGGGGGACCCTATCCGCAATATGTGGTGGCATTTTCATGGCACTATTATTCGCCGAATTTCATCTGCGCCGTCCCGGTGATCCAATTGTCGTATCAATAGCAATAAATTTGATTTCTTTAGGTTTAAGTACCTATCTACTCCGCGCAATTTTCGATGTTAGCGGGGTATTTCAAAGTGACCAGATCCAAAAGATTGCTCTTATAGATATTCCTTTAATCAAAAATATCCCCTTTTTGGGATCGTTTTTCAGTGGTCAATCATTATTATTCTACTTTTCTTTAGCCATAGTAATTTTTGCACACTTCTTTTTCAAATATCACCAGTTGGGAATATGGTTGCGTGCCGCAGGAGAAAACAAACAAGCGTTGGAAGCTGGTGGCGTAAGTTCAAAAAAAATTCAATTTATTGCTCTAATTCTATGTGGAGCACTATGCGGTTTAGGAGGTGCCCAATTATCAATTTCAAACGTTGGTTTATTTGTGGAGAACATGTCGGCTGGAAGAGGATGGATTGCAGTTGTAATTGTGCTTGTAACTGGAGGGCGCGCACTTCCATTGCTCGGACTTGTATTTCTATTTGGAACGATCGACAGTGCTTCTCTGAGAGTTCAAGGTTTTGGATGGCCTCAACAATTTACGGAAATGATGCCTTACTTAGCTTCACTTCTTGCACTGATCTTTGTCTGTTACAGAAAACTAAAATTTGAGAAGAATACTCGAGGAATTAGAAATGTATGATCTGATAATTGAAAATGCAAATTTAGTTACTTGTGACAAAAATCATCACGTTATTAAGAACGCTTCAATGGCCATAGCTGATGGCAGGATCCAAGTTATAGAAAACGGTAATGGAAAAAAATTTCAACACGTCGCTGCATCACAAAAAATAGATGCAGGGAATAAGATAGTCATGCCCGGGTTAATTAATATGCACTGCCATGCAGCAGACAGTTTATTTAGGGGTTTAGTAGAAGAATTATCCTTGGAAGCCTGGCTTCAAAAAGTATGGATTGCCGAAAAAGCTATTCTGAATCCAAAAACTACCTACACCGGCTCCGTCCTTGGGTTAGCAGAGAATTTATTGTCTGGCGTCACAAGTGTAATGGATATGTTCTGGTATCCAAACGAAGCAGTAAAAGCCGCTAATGACTTAGGCATGCGAATTTCTACTGGGGGTATCTTTTTTGATTACCCAGGTATTGGGAACAGATCTCATGAAGATTATTTACAGGAAGCTGAGAAGTTCTTTGAAGATTATAATAGCAACGAAGCTGTTTTCCCCGGGGTCATGCCTCACGGCACATATACAGTCTCTCCCGAACATCTCAAGGAAGCGAAAAAAATAGCAGAAAGACACAATGGTCTATATCATATACATGCAGCCGAAACCCTTGTGGAACAGTCTGATATAAGGGACCGATACGGACAGTCTGTCATAAGGCATTTGCACTCTAATGGATTATTAGATCAGAAAACTGTTCTTGCTCATTGCGTACATTTGGACGACGCAGAGATCCAATTAATTGCCGAGAATGAAAGCGTTGTCGTACATAATCCAATGTCAAATTTAAAATTAGGCTCAGGAATAGCACCGATTGACAAGATGTTTGAAGCTGGGGTTACCCTAACACTTGGAACAGATGGAGCAATAAGCGGGAATGATCTTGATATGTGGCTTACAATGCGTTTAGCGGCAAGTCTCCCAAAGGGAAACACATTAGACCCTAAAGTTATGAACGCCAAAACAGTATTGCATATGGCGACACTTAATGGAGCAAAAGCATTAGGCAAAGAAGACAAACTAGGAAGTTTAGAAGTTGGTAAAATAGCCGATTTCATATTCGTCGATATGGATAAAATTCATGCTGTGCCAGTTTTTGACCCTATTACGCACCTAGTTTATTCTGCGTGCAAGTCAGATATTAGCGATGTGTTTATTGGAGGAAAACAAGTAGTTAAGAATAGCGTGATTAGTACGTTGGATATAAAAGACATTCTTGAAGATGTGCACAAACTATCTCCAAAAATTGCTGCGAGTTTGAGGTAAGGAATGTTTAATAATATAGAGGAAATGATTAAAACCATAGAGCTTGCTTCTGATCAGATACTGTCAGAAATAGATGGCCCAGTAGAGTGCTTGTTGATGCTTGGGACCGGACTTGGATCCATCGCA
Organism: uncultured Rhodobacterales bacterium; assembly: GCA_963999845.1. GTDB lineage: Bacteria > Pseudomonadota > Alphaproteobacteria > Rhodobacterales > Rhodobacteraceae > Salinivivens. The sequence goes on from CAXEVV010000015.1 coordinate 12,356, forward strand.
GACAAAATTGAATTAGAATTCCGATTCCCATATGAGGAAATCCCTGGTTTCCCAGTATCAACTGCCCCCACTCATGAGGGGAATTTGCTTATAGGAAAAATAGGTACAAAACGCGTTGCTATTATGCAAGGGCGCTTTCATCTTTATGAAGGTTGGACACCTTCTCAAATAGCGGCACCCATCCGAGTGATAAAAAAACTCGGAGCAACCCGGTTTCTTGTTACAAATGCTGCTGGGGGCCTTAGAGAGGAATTTAACCCTGGTGACTTAATGATAATTCAAGATCATATTAATATGACCGGCTCAAATCCATTAATTGGTCCGCATGATGATCGATTGGGCTTACGATTTCCTGATATGTCCGATCCATATGATAAGAATCTGCAAGATTTAGTGAGAAAGCTATTTACGAAATATGATATTAAAATTTCTGAGGGTATTTACATTGGGATAACGGGCCCATCATTAGAAACTTCTGCTGAAAGAAGGTTTCTGGCACGGTGTGGTGGTGATGCCGTGGGCATGTCAACTGTAATGGAGGTCATTGCAGCCAAACAAGCTGGTTTCCAAATTATTGGACTTTCAGCTATTACAAACAAAGCTGATGGAGGACCTGACCAGAGACCAGATACTATTGAAGACGTGCTTATAAACGCAACTACTGCAGGTCAGAAAATACTCAAAATTCTTCCTGAGCTAATAGAAGATTGGTGCAAATAGACCAAGTTATTATGAATATACCAGCTTTTGAAAATTTATTTAACTTAACCGGACGTCATGCTCTGATTACCGGAGCAACACAAGGCATAGGTAGAAGTATTGCCCATCGCCTGACACAAGCAGGCGCTGAAGTTATCTTACACTGCAGAGATGATCGTCCCGAATTGCATACTTTGATTGACGAATTGAGCCAATTAAACAAAAAAAAACCAAAATATGTCACAGGGGATTTAAGGAAACCTGAAATTTACAGTGAAATAATGCGTCGTTCTTTAGAACAAGTTCCTCATTTGGACATACTCATAAATAATGCAGCAATTCAATCAACGGCGTCTCTAGAAAATGTCTCTGAAAAAGATGTATCCGAAATGCTCACAATAAATTTAGCAACTCCATTACTTTTAATAAAGGCGTTTGCTAACCAAAAAATTGAAAATGGAGCAGTTGTTAACATAAGTTCAATAGAAGCCATTCGCCCTGCAATAAACCATAGCCATTATGCGTCCACAAAAGCCGGTTTACTAAATCTAACAATGTCTTCAGCATTAGAATTGGGTAAAAAAAATATAAGAGTGAATAGCATCTGTCCTGGCTTAACAGAACGTCCGGGACTTGAACGCGATTGGCCTGAGGGTGTTAAAAGTTGGTTAGATCAGGTACCACTTGGCAGATTGTGTACAAGCGATGACATAGCCAATTCTACCTTGTTCCTTGTTAGTGAAGCATCAAGTTTCATTACAGGAGCATGCATCACGGTAGATGGAGGCATCGGTAGTGTTTCAGGCTGGTAATTAAAAATCAACAAGTGGAGTTCATAATGCCAGAAACAATTTTGAACAAAAACATTCCGGAGTTTTGGACACCAGAACGTTGTTTTATTCAAGAAATTTTAAATGACCCGTCGCATCCTAACAGCTCACTTGCAGTCGCTCGTGTTCCGCCAGGAGTGACAACACAACTGCATCGACTTAATGGTACGGAGGAAACATATATTATTAAAAGAGGTGACGGAGTATTAGAAATAAATGGTGAAAAGTCCGAGTTACAGCTAGGTGATGCAATTATAATTCCAGCCGGCGCGTCTCAAAAGATTTCAAATATTGGCGATGAGGATCTTGAATTTTTCTGCTTATGCACACCCCGTTTTTTACCAGAATGCTATGAAGATTTAGAGGGTTAAAATTAAATTAGTCGAATTTAATCTGTAGCGATTTAATAATTGTCGAAGGAAATTATATGGAAAAAAATAGGATAAAGAATTCAGAGATACAGATTTCTAAATTATCTTTTGGGACCTCTGCTTTGGGCGATATGCCAGATACCTATGGATATAGCGTAAATGAGAGGCGAGCGCGAGAAACTATAAATGCTATTTTTGACAGTGAGTGCAACCTAATTGACACCTCTAGAAACTATGGTTTCGGAATTGCTGAAAAAAGAATCGGACAGGTAATTCAAGAGCGGGGAGGTTTGCCAGATGACTTTGTAATCTCAACAAAATTAGATCGCAACATGAAGACACAAAAATTTGATGCAGCAAGAGCACGTAAATCCATTGAAGAGAGCCTCGAAGCATTGAAAGTAGATAGGATCGGTTTGTTACACCTTCACGATCCAGAACACTGCAAAGACATTACCGAAATAACTGGCCCAAATGGCTCTTTAGCTGAGCTATTCAAGATGAAAGAAGAAGGCCTGGCCGAAACGGTTGGGTTAGCAATGGGTAAGACGGAGTTGATGCTTGAAATAATAAAAGAATGGCCCTTTGATGCAATTATTAATCACAACCGTTTCACCCTTCTAAATCGAAATGCTGATGAACTGTACAGCTATGCTTACTCAAATAACATTAGCATCATCAATGCAGCACCCTATGCTAGTGGTGTTTTGGCGAAGGGAACTGAGAAAAGCCGACTAATCGCATATTCAGAAGCTACTGACCAGGAACTTGAACCTGTAAAAGAATTAGAAAAAATTTGCGCCAAATACAGTGTACCGTTACCAGCTGCGGCGCTACAGTTTTCACTGAATGACAAAAGGATTAGCTCTACTCTTGTTGGAGTTACAAAAGCCAAAAGGGTTAGCGAGACAATTAATTTATCAAAATTTATCATTCCAAATGAAGCATGGGAAGAAATTGATCAACTACCTTATACCACACATGATGTGGAGGCCGCTCGCCAATACAAACCTGGCTAGTGCAATATTCAGCGATAAATTCTCAACAAAAATCTAAAATCATAAATATCTCCTTTCGTATTTTATGTTTGATGTATAAGGCTATGAGAAAATTTTTACTTAACGTTTGAGGATGACATGAAGCTTTTGAGATACGGTGAAACAGGCTATGAAAAACCTGGCCTTATGGATAATAACGGTGATATCAGGGATTTGTCTTCAGTAGTCGGGGACATTACGGGCGAAATATTGGAGGATGGAAAGCTTTCTGAATTACAGGATCTTGATCCAACAACGCTACCACTCGTTAGCCCTGATACGAGGCTGGGACCTTGTGTTGGCAAAGTCGGAAAGTTGATGTGTATTGGCCTGAACTACGCTGATCATGCAGAGGAAACGGGTGCAGACATTCCGGAACACCCTATCTTATTTATGAAGGCTAATTCCGCAATTAATGGTCCAAACGATGATATAATACCACCTAGAGGTTCAAAATATACTGATTGGGAAGTTGAATTGGGCATTGTAATTGGAAAAGCTGCTAAATACGTAGATGAGAATAATGCTTTAGATTATGTTGCAGGTTACTGTTTGGTCAATGACGTTACAGAACGTAAATTTCAAAGCAAACTTTCAGGACAATGGACCAAAGGAAAATCATGCGATACATTTGGCCCCATTGGTCCATGGTTGGTGACGAAAGACGAAATTAATGATCCCCAAAATTTAGATATGTGGCTAGATGTTAACGGACAAAGGATGCAAACCGGCAATACAAAAACAATGATTTTTAATGTTAAACAAATTGTCTCCCACCTTTCTCAACTTTTCACACTTCACCCCGGTGATATTATCTCCACTGGAACACCACCAGGTGTTGGTATGGGTAGGAAACCAAACCCTATTTTTTTAAAAGATGAAGATGTAATGACACTTCACGTAGAAGGGCTTGGCCAGCAAACTCAAAAAGTTAAATTCGAATAATACTTAATTTCAAACCAAATTGGGGACTGGGGCTTGTTCGTGGAGTAACCCACTGTTTTTTACGGCAGACCAAAACTCATTAGGAATTTTTGTATGATACCAGTCCAAAATCTGTAGTAATTCACGTTTTGTCCTCGGACCAGGAATTACTGACGATATGATACTATTTGCAAGTGGGAATTGGATTGCAGCTGCACCAAGTGGGATTGAATGTTCTTGAGCGAGTTTGTTTAGTTGCCTTGCTTTCTCAATTACTTTTTCCGGCGCCTTTGAGTAATTCCAAGTTTCCCTACCAACCAAAATTCCAGAGTTGAACGGCCCACCGCAAATTATACTCGTTCCTTGCTTGGCGCACATCGGAAATAGTTCAGCTAAAGCAGTTTGTTCCAATAAGGTATACCTACCAGCCAATAAAAATACATCCCACAGACCAATATCCATAACATCTAAACAAATCTTATTCTCATTTACTCCTAGCCCAATAGCAGAAACAAGACCCGCATCTTTCAGCTCGATTAAAGCCCGATAGCCTGTTTGAGCCAAATCGCGCAGATAGCTTTCATTATCTTTGCCATGTTGAAAAGTGCCAATGTCATGAACCAGTAGGACATCAATTCTGTCAAGCCCAAGCCTTTGAAGATTATCCTCATAAGCCCTGATAATCCCATCATAACTATAGTCATATTTTACATTGAACGGAAGTGGATCAACCATCCCATAAATTGCGGGATCCCTTACAGCACCGGGCGCAAGTAATCGTCCAACTTTATCAGATAAAATATAATTAAAGCTCCTTATACAGTCGCCAACAACACGCTCTGATCTGCCAAAACCATACCAAGGAGCAGTGTCAAAATATTCTATACCATTTTCAATAGCGGCCCTAATGAGTGCGGCTGCTTCTTGGCGACTTAAGTCAGCCAAATTGCCACCGAGTGGGGCACAACCAAGTCCCAACTCGCTTACTTGAATGCTGGTCTGACCAATCTTTCTTTTGGTAATATTTTTTATCATTACACTCTTAAAATTTTCGTAAAGTCATGTATTAGTCCAACCCCCATCAATCGAAATTGCTTGCCCAGTTACGAAAGAACTTTCATCTGATGCGAGATAAACTGCTAACTCTGCAATTTCATTTGGCTGACCAATTCTGCCCATTGGCTGCCGATCAACAAAAGCTTTTCGCACACTTTCTATATCTTGTTCATTTACGGCTTGCGATTTTACTCTCTGATGCCAACTAGGAGACTCAACTGTACCCGGACATATTGCATTGGCTCTAACGCCTTGTGTTATGAAATCTGCTGCTATTGATTTCATCATTCCAATAACCGCTGCTTTGGAAACTCCATAAATAAAACGATTTGGTGCAGCAATGAGTGACGAAACAGCGGAAGCAACAAATATTATACTGGCATTTTCACGTTTGAGCATGTTTGGCAAAAAGGCCTTTGAAACTTGATAGTTCCCCTTTACATTTAAGCTCATTGAGAAATCAAAAGCCGCCTCATCACAATCTATTATAGATCCGTGATGCACATAGCCCGCACAGTTAAACAAAATATCAACTTCAGTACATTTTTCAGCAAAGCCTTTAACAGAGTGCGCATCTAAAACATCTAGCTGATAAGTTTCTATTCCTAGATGCTGTAATTCTGCGAAAGATTCATTACTTATATCGGTGGCGATGACGTGAGCCCCCTGTTCCGCAAAAGCTACCGCAGTTGCTTTGCCGATACCCGCTCCCGCTGCAGTAACAACAGCTGTTTTTCCCTTAAGCCTCATAAATTACTCCCGATTAATAAAACATTACATAACCGCGCCAATTTGCCAGGGTACGAATTCCGAACCACCAAACCCAAGCTCTTCACTCTTGGTTTTCTGACCAGACGCAACCCTAACTATTTGCTCAAAAATTTGTTTTCCCTTTTCTTCAAGGGTAACGCCATTCTCGATTATATCCCCACAATCTAAATCGATATCACCAGACATTCTGCGATACATACCTGTATTTGTTGATAACTTTATACATGGCGATGGTTTGTAGCCTGAAACTGACCCTCGTCCAGTCGTGAACACAATTATATTTGCCCCTGATGCTATCTGCCCAGTGACTGAGCAAGGATCATATCCAGGACTGTCCATATATACAAATCCATGAGTATCAATTTTTTCCCCATATTCAAAAACACCTGCTAATGGCGAAACACCACCTTTGGCAACTGCACCAAGCGACTTTTCAAGGATCGTAGTTAAGCCACCACGTTTGTTTCCTGGTGAAGGATTATTATTCATTTCCCCCCCATTTCTAGCCGTGTAGTTTTCCCACCAACTGATCCTATCTAATAGTTTTTTTCCAATTTCTTCAGTTAATGCTCTGCGGGTCAGAAGATGCTCAGCACCATAAATTTCAGGAGTTTCAGACAATATGGAAATGCCGCCATGTTGAACGAGAATATCAGAGGCAACACCTAAAGCCGGATTAGCAGTTATTCCCGAATAACCATCAGATCCCCCGCATTGTAATCCGACTGTAAGCTTTGAAACTGATGACGGCTGTCGTTTAGATTGATCTGCATATTCAAGCAATTCCGTTAAAGTGCTCATGCCCCTTTCAATTGTTTTCGAAGTACCGCCCTCACTTTGGATTGTCATATAGCGAAAACTTTCTTCATTCTGTAATCTATTTTTTCCAACTAAATCAGTAATCTGCATTACTTCACAGCCAAGCCCAATTAGTAAAATGGCCGCAAAGTTAGGATTCCTTGCATAACCTGATAGGGTTCGAAATAATAAATCGTAACCTTCACCAGAATTAGCCATCCCACACCCGCTACCATGAACGATTGGAACGACCCCATCCACATTTTTATATCGCTTTAGTAGCCCACTTTTTTCGGCTTCCTCTGCAACAAATTTAGCTACACTCCCGGAGCAATTCACAGAAGTCAAAATCCCAATATAATTGCGAGTGCCAACTGTTCCATCGTCACGCTGATAGCCTAAAAACTCAGCATTATCCGCTACACTTGACTTATTCTGAACCTCAGTAGCAAATTCATATCCTGATTTGTGATCTGTGAATTCAATATTATGTGTATGAACGTGCTCTCCGGCAGAAATGTCTTTTGTTGATCTACCTATTATTTGACCGTACTTAAAAACAGCCTCCCCACTAGGTATCGCCCGTTTAGCAACTTTATGTCCTTTTGGAATATCGGTCCTAGCGCTCAAACCTAATTCGCCTATCGAGTCGTCTTTTAAGATCGCCTTTAATGCGATTGCGACATTATCTTTATCACCTAAAACAATTGTTGAATGCGCTTGATGCATTTCTGATACTTTCGGCTGTGACTGTGGTAGCTGTTGCCAGTTAGATAAGAGTCATACTAACATGTTAGTATTATCGGCTATCCTTTGATGAATGCAAGACTTAAGTATTAAATTTATGACCCCAAAACCGAAGATACGTACCTTGGATAATTTTCAAGGATCACTCACAGACAGAACATTCCTGGCCGTTCGTGAAGCAATAATGGAACTCAATTTTTTGCCAGGAGAAATAATTCGCAAACAATATATCTGCAATGTACTGGGAGTATCACGCTCACCTGTCTCTGAGGCATTGGCAAAGCTTAGGAATGAGAGTTTGGTAGAAGTCGTTCCACAATCAGGAACATTTGTTTCAAAATTTTCACTACAGGACATTAGAGAGGGTGCCTTCTTAAGGGAAGCTATAGAATTAGCATGTATCGAAATTCTTGCCTCCAAAATTACAGAGCAACAACTTAAAGATCTAAATAGAAACTTAAAACTGCAGAAAGTTTTAGCTGATACCGATGATTATCAAGGTTTTTATAAATTGGATGCCGAAATGCATGAAATGATTATGGATTTTACAGGCTATAAAAATTTGGCAAAAGTGACAAAAACTGGCTGGGTTCAAGTCGACAGAGCACGTCAGCTATTGTTACCGATCGACGGTAGGCAAAAAAAAGCATTTCAAGAACATAAGGATTTAATACAAGCTTTGGAAAAACATGATGTTAAACTTGCTAGAAAAAAAATGAAAATCCACCTAAACCAACTAATCTTAATTCTGACACCACTTGAAAAAGAACATCCACATCTTTTTGAAAACAGTTGAGGCACTATAGTGAAACATCACAATACACATCCCAAATATGCTGCAAGACTTAACGCTTTTAAGTCATTGGCAAACAATCGGGGCATATTGGGAATGATCGAAGCTGCCGGGCTCGTTAACGGGATGGATGCAGCAGACTTAAATTTCCCAGACCATATTTCGTCAAATGAAGAAAAAAACATTATAAAAGCACTCAATGATAACGGGCTAAAATTAAACGGATTGGCAATGCGTTATTACTCTGAGCCTGCTTTTGCACTTGGCGCGTTTACAAACCCAGATAAATTAATAAGGCAAAAAGCGATAGACTTAACCAAAAGAGGAATTGATGCTCTGCAACGAATGGGCGGAGATGTTATGACTTTATGGATGGGTCAGGATGGGTTTGACTACCCAATGCAAGCCGACTACTCTTCGATTTGGGATAATACAGTGTATGCACTTGATCAGGTCTGTGCTCATGATCCGAATTGCAAAGTTGCTATAGAATATAAACCAAATGAACCTAGAGCTAATGCTCTTCTTCCTAATATGGCTACAACTTTACTTGCAATTAAAGAGGTAGGAGCAGACAATATTGGTGTCACTATAGACTTTGCCCATATATTATACGCAGGTGAAATGCCTGCTTTCTCGGCATTTTTAGCAAACCGTTATTCAAAAATATTTGGAATTCATTTGAATGATGGATATGGAAAGCGGGATGATGGCTTAATGGCCGGAACGATCAACCCAGTCGCTACAGTTGAACTTTTTATTCAATTGAAAAAACTAAATTACGAGGGTGTTATTTACTTTGATACGTTTCCAGATCATTCAGGGTTAAATCCAATCGAGGAGTCCAATACAAATATCTTAATTGTTAACAGACTAAAAAAAATAGCCGATAATCTATACCAAAACTCTGAATTAAATCGTGCAATAGAAAGACAAGACGCCACAATATCTCAACGGTTAATCGCTCAAGAACTATATGGAAACAAAAATTAAATGGCCGGCAAAATACTTGTGGTAGGATCTCTGCATCTAGATGTGATTGTTAACTCATCAAGACTTCCACAACCAGATGAAACGTTAATTGGTGATAAAGTATCATATAGATTTGGGGGCAAAGGTGGTAATCAGGCGTTAGCAGCCGCCAAAATAAGTGTTCAAGTTTTAATGGCAGGGCGCATTGGAAAAGACAACTTTGGCAAACAAATCTACGATACTCTTACAAATCAGAATATAAATTTAGACCGACTAAAAATGGTGGATGAACCTAGCGGCATGAGCGTTGCATTAGTTGGTTCTGATGGAATATACTCAGCAGTAGTAGTATCAGGTGTAAACCAAACAATTGATTTATCGGATATCCCTGTCCCAAATGATTTATCCGTCCTTGTTTTGCAAAATGAAATAAACTCTGATGCAAATTTTGAAGTTGTAAAAAAAGTCCCAAAATCTACATATGTGATCTTTAATGCTGCTCCGGCGTTAACCCCTAACAAAGATTTTTTTGAACGAATAGACTTACTAATTGTCAATCAATTGGAAGCTAAAATGCTGCTGAACAAAGAAAGCAGTATATTTGATGATTTGGACGCTTTGAAAAAGTTACAAAATTTAGGCCCAAAAGAGGTAATTATAACTTTAGGTGCTGATGGCTATACGGGTATTTCTAGAGATGGAGAGATTTTTTCGAAATCTGGCATAAAGGTGGACGTACTATCGACACATGGTGCAGGAGACTGCTTCGTTGGAACAATTGCGGCATTTATTTGTAAAGGTGAGCACATTAGTGTTGCAGCACAATACGCACGAGCATCATCAGCGCTACATGTACAAACACCAATCGATCAACGGGAGAAGATTAAACAAGTTGATATAGAAAATATGTTTTTATTAAACCAGTAGTTTGTATGCCGTAATAGCATTTTGTCCAAATACATGAGCTTTATCATCACTTGATAAATGAGCAGTTAATTCAGAGGCTGCTCCATGCCACACATCATATTCTGCACGCAATCGGCATACTGGCCAATCTGAACCCCACAACATTCTACTAGCTCCAAATTTACGTAAAATATGCTCTACGTATGGCTGCAAAGCATCAATAGTCCACTCTTCAGATGCTTCTGTGATTAAACCTGAGAACTTTATATATGCAGATGTATCTTCAGCTAATGCCGAAATACCATCTGCCCAGAACTTAAAATTATCTTCAGAATGATCGACTATTTGAGGCTTCATAAAGTGATCAATAACTGTTCTCATTTCTTTATGCTTTAGCAAACATTTTTGAAAGTTCTTCAGATGTTGGGGAAACCCTAATGCATCAAACGTTAAATCCAGTTCTTCAATAGCGTCAAATGCCCATGTAATATCTTTCCGCAGAACCCAATTTCTATCCGAAATATCCTGCACCATCGGGCGTACCCCAACAAATTTTGGATGCTTTGACAAACGCTCCAACTGGGCATAGTCATTTGGATTTTCAAAATTTATCCAGCCTACCACCCCAGCAACAAAAGATGAGGAGTCCGCTAACCCCAAAAGATACTCGGTTTCTTCAATACTTGGCGCTGCCTGAACCAATATTGTCTTATCTATTTCAAGTTTTTTTAAATATGGTTCTAAATCATGTTGTAAATAACTTCTGTAGAGAATTTTATTATCCTCAGGCATCCAGCCATAATCTCCCCTAGCTGGATTCCAGAAATGTTGGTGAGCATCAATTTTCATTTACTCTTCCACTTCAAAATATAATTTTTTACTAATCTAAAAGTCTTTAGATCATCATAATTATTTTATTGTCTAATTCCATAACTTATCCTTGGTTAGAGATTTAATTAACTGTAAGCTGTTCCAAACATTAAAAATCAGAGGTCAAAGTTGAACAATTTTAAAAGTATTTTCAAAGAAGAAAAACCTGTGATCGCAATGGTTCATCTTGGTGCTCTTCCTGGCACACCACTTTATGATGAAGACGGCGGACTAGACGGAATTGTAAAAAACGCACGTAAAGACTTGATTGCACTACAGGATGCTGGAGTTGATGCTGTAATGTTTGGCAATGAAAATGACCGACCTTATGAGTTTGACGTAGATATCGCATCAACGGCGTCAATGGCCTATGTAATAGGATGTCTCAAAGATGATATCAAAATACCCTTTGGCGTTAATGTCTTATGGGATCCAATCGCGACAATGGCACTGGCAGCCGCTACCGGAGCTGCTTTTGTCCGCGAAATATTCACAGGTACCTATGCTTCAGACATGGGCTTTTGGGCTCCTAATGCTGGCAAAGCATTGAGGTACAGAAAACGCCTCGGGATAGATAATGTGATCACGCTTTTTAACGTGTCAGCTGAATTTGCGGATAGCCTGGACCATAGACCCTTAGCAGACAGAGCAAGAAGCGCAGTTTTTTCATCAATACCTGATGCTGTTTTAGTATCTGGTGCAATTACAGGCGAGGCTGCTAAATTAGAGGATTTAGAAAGCGTGAAGAAAGCCCTTCCTCAAACACCAGTGTTGGCCAACACTGGCGTAACACACAATACAGTGGAAAAAGTTTTTAACATCGCAGATGGATGTATAATTGGATCAGCTTTGAAAGTTGATGGCAATACATGGAACCCAGTTGACCCGGATCGTGCCAAATCATTTATGGAATTGGCAAACAAAATAAGATGAAAGCTCGCATAAAATCAGATTTATTGGAATTAATGATGGTACCTGGGTTATCCGGCCATGAAGAGCTTATTCGTGCTGAAATTAGAACAAAGCTTGAATCTGAAGGAATACAGAGCTCATCAGATCGCCTTGGAAACCTAATTTCAACTTTCAAAGGGGATGTAGGTCCATCTGTGATGGTATTTGCCCACATGGATCAATTAGGATTTGTCGTCCGCAAAATTAGCGATGATGGTATTATCAATGTGGTGAGAATGGGAGGAGTTCCAGAGCGCGCCCTATTATCACAAGCGGTCCTATTGTATTCCAAACAAAAGCCTCACCTTGAAGGTATCATCTATAACAAAAGTCATCATATTACCGAGCCTGATGAGAAGTATTATGTTCCAAAAGCATCTGAAATCAGCGTTGATACAGGATTAAAAAGCAAACTCGAGGTAGAAGAGCACGGTATAAAAATTGGGTCACCTGTAGTATATAAACCGCAATCTGTTGAAATGAAAAATGACTGCATAGCCGGGACATCAGTAGATGACCGAGCAGGCTGCGCTGTTCTTTTAGAGTTAGCTAGGCACCTTAAAAAAAGAAAAAGTGGCCCAACAGTTCACATTGTATTTTCAGTTCAGGAAGAGTTTAACCTTCGGGGCGCAATGACCGCAGCCCACCAGGTCAAACCAGATATTGCAATTCAACTTGATTTGATGCTTGCTACTGATACTCCAGAAACAACTGAATACGGTGATATGATTCTTGGGGAAGGCCCTGGCATGTCATTATTTTCTTTTCACGGTAGAGGCACATTAAATGGGGTCATACCTCATCCAAGTCTCGTAAACCTGATGGAATTAAGTGCAGAGCAAAAAAAAATAAAGTTACAGCGAAGTGCTCAGGTAGGAGTTCTGACTGATCTATCATATATACAGCAGTTGGGAAACGGCGTTGCATCGATAGATATAGGCTTTCCTATGCGTAATAGCCATTCAAGTCTAGAAATGTGTAACGTAAATGATCTCGTTTCATTAGAGGTTTTGTTGGAAACCGCTCTATCAAACATCACTAACGAGTTCTCGCTAATTCGGAGTTAAAATGCACCTATGCAATATTTTTTAGGTATTGATATTGGAACTTATGAGTCAAAAGGAGTTTTGACTGACAAAGACGGAAATGTAATTGCGAGTGCAACTCACCCTCATAAAATGTTGGTGCCAGAACCCGGATGGGCAGAACATAGACCTGAAGAAGATTGGTGGAACGATTTTGTTAAAATTACAAAAAAGATACTTAAAGCCTCAAAAATAAATCCTGGTGATATTTCATGCATTGCCACTTCTGCAATTGGCCCTTGTATGCTCCCAGTTTCTTATGAAGGTGATCCCTTAATGAATGCGGTTTTGTATGGCGTAGATACCAGAGCCGAAAACGAGATTAGAGAGCTGAATGAAGAGGTGGGAGAGGAAAAGATTCTGCAAAACTGTGGAAATGCCCTAACCTCTCAATCTGTTGGCCCTAAAATACTCTGGCTTAAAAAAAATTGTCCTGAGATTTTTAAGAAAGCTGGTAAAATTTTATCTTCTACATCTTTTCTCGTTCAGAAACTAACAGGCGAAAGCGTTATAGACCATTATACTGCAGCTAATTTTACCCCTTTATATGATATAAAAAATCTCAAATGGACTGATGCTCTAACTAAAAATATAATTGAGATTGAACGTCTCCCAAAACTTATGTGGACAACTGAAATTGCTGGCTATGTCTCAAAAGCAGCATCAAAAGAAACCGGCCTCGCAACAGGAACACCCGTAACAGTTGGCACAATTGATGCTGCTGCAGAAGCAATTAGCGTCGGCGTTTGTAGTGCTGGTGACATGATGATGATGTACGGATCCACAATTTTTACAATTCAAGTTACCAATGAAAAAATTATAGATGGGCGCCTGTGGTACGCACCTTGGCTTTTCAAAGACTTACATGGCTCCATGGCTGGCTTAGCAACTTCGGGGACACTCACGCATTGGTTTAGAGATAATTTTGCAAAAGAGATACCCAAAGACAAAGCTTTTGAAGTACTAGCGGCTGAAGCAGCGCAGTCACCGCCTGGCTCAAAGGGCCTGATTGTCTTACCTTACTTCTCAGGAGAACGAACTCCAATTCATGATCCGAAAGCGAGAGGTACAATTTTTGGTTTGGACTTAACCCATAATAGGGGAGATATTTTTAGAGCATTTCTAGAAGGTATTGCCATGGGAACTGCACAAGTGTTTGAAACGTACGAAGCTATTGGACAAAACCCTAAAAAGATCATGGCTGTGGGAGGCGGGACGAAAAATAATATCTGGATGCAAGCAACCTCTGATTTCAGTAAGATTGATCAAGTTATATCTGAAAAAAGCACTGGAGCCAGCTACGGAAACGCCTTTTTGGCAGCGCTTGCGGTGGGAGCAGTTTCACAAAGGGACATAACAAGATGGAACCCTGAAGTATCCAAAATAAAAACACAGCACTCGGCATTGCATGCCGAAAAAAACAAACTTTTCAGGCAGCTTTATGAAAACTCTAAAAAGATTGCACACGCCGTTGCTGACTCCACGTAACTTGAATATATTTGAAGATTACTTAACTGCACCAGCAGCCATACCTTTGATAATATATCTCTCAAGTATGATGGCAATTACAATTAAAGGAAGAATAGCTGCAAATGATAACGCAGCCATAGACCACCATGAAATACCCTGTGAACCGGTCTGGCTAGCTACCATAACGGGTAACGTTTTTGCATGAGAAGATGTTAATAATGCAGCAAAAAAATACTCATTCCATGTAAGAACTAGAGATAAGATGAATGCCGCAACCATACCTGGCAGTGCTATGGGCATTATAATTGTTATAAATGCACCCCAAATCGACAAACCGTCAACTAATGCCGCTTCTTCAAGCTCAGTAGGTATTGAACTGAACTGATCTCGCATAATCCATATCACTATGGGTAAAACCGTCAGCGTATATAGTAGAATTAACCCAATGCGCGTGTCTAAAAGGTTTAACGATTTATACAAAACCAAAAAAGGCAGCGCTAGCACAACTGGTGGTAATATAAGCTGACTCAAGAAGAAAAATGAAATGTCAGAATTCCTCATAAAACCAAATCGATAATTAAAGCGGGATAACCCATACGCAGCACAACTACCCAAGCCAACCGCAAGTATTGAGGAGCAAACCGAAACTATGGCGGAGTTCCAGAAGCGTTTAAGAAACTCTTCTCTTACGGTAGACTCAATTCCAATTGTCTCTGGTGACAGACCTAATGACCGCCACCCAAGCCACTTGGGAGTAAAATCAACCCAAGGGATTATATTACCTTTCATTACATCTGGAGCCATTTTAAATGAAGTCGTAATTGTCCAATAAATGGGGAAAAGGCATATAAACGCCCATAGCAAAAGGATAGAATAAATAAAAATGCGACCCGTAAACCAAGATGCTGAAAATTGCCGATCGCTCTCACTATCTCTGAAAATTTGATTACTCATGCTAATACCTTGGCTTCATCCATTTATCGGCAAGTTTAATAAGAATGGTCATCGCTATAACGATAATGACCAAATACACTATTGCTAATAAAGTACCGTAACCTACGTTCGATCGGTCTCTATATTCGCGGAAAATAAAGCTTGTAACACTATCTGTCGCACCTCCCGGCCCTCCGGATGTAATATTAATTATAATGTCAGCAAGTTTTAACTTGAAGATAATCCGGATCAATACTGCTGTAATACTCACTGGCAACATAAGCGGAAATGTAATCTCGAGGAACTGACGCCATCTAGATGCGCCGTCAACTTCGGATGCTTCATATAGCTCGCGCGGAATTGCTTGTAGACCCGCCAGAATCATAATCATCATGAATGGTATGAAAGTCCATGCATCCATCGCCATGATCATTGCCCGAGCGATACCAGCTGAACCAAAAAATGATGGACTAGCCCAGCCAAACAATTGAGCAATTTCAGAAATATACATGCCAGGATAATATAAGATAGCAGGAAGATCGGCTGATGGTTCAGAAGCCAACCAGCGTAAAAAACGGGATATTGGGCCAAATCTTATTTCCAACATTGACTTACCAATCATCCAGCTTACTGCAACAGGGGAAAGCATCAATGGCAAAAGAAAGGCTACTCTGAAGAACTTACGAGCCCTAATATGACTATTTAATAATATGGCTAGGCCAAATGCTATGACATATTCGATTATAATAACCAGGGTATACCAAACCATATTCTTTAGGGCGTTCCAATAAAAAGGATCACTCCACATTTGTTTTACATTATCCAGACCATTAAATGTTCGTCCGTCAGGTGATGAAAGATTCCAGTCTGAAAATGCTATTACCAATCCAAATAGCAGTGGGAAAACGACCATAGAGATAACAAATAGTGCGGCCGGTAGTACAAATAAAACACGTTTTCCGTGCTCTCCTCGCGTTAAAACCTGCGACGCACAAAGACAAAAAGCCCAAAGCGCGTAGGCGTAAAGTGATGGACGCCATGTCTCAAGCCCAAGGCTTAGATAGGCGTTTGTATCTAACGTCTGAATAAAGAGTATTAAAGCAAGAATAAGGGCTGAACCCCAAACGAGAAATTTACCTAATCGTTTTTTATTGTCCGAAATATCATCAGCAGTGACGACGTGAAGTTTATCACCTTCTTCTATGCTCATGAACTATTTTCCTGTAAAATAGTATTAGTTGCTGAGGCCAATATGAAAATATCGGCCTCGCAAAATTTTATTTAAAGCCCTAATGCTGCTTTATAAAGTTTTATTTGGCTTTCACGACCAATTTGGTCAGTAATTTTTTCCCATGCCACGGCTATTGCATCAGCAGTTTCCTGCGCAGATCCGTACAGTCCAGCATAACCTTTGGCAAGCTCATCCTCAGCCACAGAGTAGTATTGGAAGATGCCAGGAATGCGAGGCTCATTTAAGGAATTTGGATGATTATAAGTATCAAGATTTGAACCAAGATAATCTTCCACAAACGCTCTATCGTAACCAGCTGCCTCCCACTCATCATAATTAAAATGTGAGTTTCTGTACGGCTGAAAACCAGAAGGATAAGCTGACGTCCAAAGAGAAATATCCTTACCACCAATGTGAGCAGCGGCTGACCATGCTGCTTTTCTCTTTTTGGCATCACCTTCTACACGATTAGTTACGTAAACGCCCCAGCCGAGGTAAGCATTATTCGGGGCCTCATTGTAATTATTTTCCCAGGCGCCTTTGCCATGATTATATACACGGTCAGAACCTGGAATAGCACTGAAGCCGACCACATCTCCAATAACCGAAGTATCAGATGTTCGAGCATTTGACCCAATATCACCCCACCAAGTAAGCATTGATCCAGTTCCTGCCAGAAATTGTTGGAACCCAGTAGTACCAGGATCAGCATTTATTTGATCGGCAGGATATGCTCCTTCAATCTTAATCAGATCCATAACATCTTGTATCGCCTGTACCCAGCCTGGATTGTTTATACGAGGCTTCATAGTATCAATATCAAACAAGAAGGCTGGATCATCAGGATGCTTCACATAGGGCCCAGCTCTATCAGTCAAGAAATACATTCCAAATCCACCCCATCCTTTAAGAGGATCTAAAAATCCATGAGCAGGGAGACCAGTCAATGGATCAGTCTTACCAGCCACGTCTTTAGATATCTGGTTCACTTCTTGCCAGGTATTTGGTGGGTTCATTCTTCCAGTTATTGAGCCTGAGCCAAAGTAGTCTTTACGATAACAGAATGTATGGCAGTCACCATCAATATTAATTCTGTATGCTTTTCCATCCCAAGTTCCTACCGGTGGCTGAAGATAACCGACTAGATCGTCATATTCGATCTGGTCTTTAACCCACCCAGGCATCTCATTTAACAGACCCTGACCTGCAGTATCACCCTCGAAAGGTGCACCCATTTCAATAATATCAAAGTCAACAGTTTTTGTAGCAATCGACTGTTGCAACCTTGGATTATAATCAGCCTGAGCAAGATCTATCCAATTAATCTTCGCTCCGGTATAAGCCTCCCAAGGCTTCAAGAAACCTCTAAATAGGAAATTGTGCAAGTTCTGGTTGTTCAACCCCATAAAGGTAAGCTCAACCCCCTTGAACTCTCCCTCTGCGACACGTTCCTTGACCGGTCCCATGCACAGTTCACCAACTTTTTGCCACTCAGGATCACCGGGTGAACCCATCCCGACACCAGGAATTTTCATAATTTCAGCTCGAACACCGCCATGTGCTGCAGCACTAGCGGCTCCGCCCAAGCCACCCATTGCAGCGACGGCACCGAAGCTTGCTGACCCTTTTAGCATTTTGCGCCGGCTCATTTGCGCAGAAACTATCGCATTGTATAAGTCTACTTTCACAGATCTACCTCCCATTTAGCTCTACTTAGTAATTTAGTAAAAAGTTCAAAGTCGTCTCTTAGAGATTCTCTCAAACATTCATGCTAGCAGTCTCTCAGTGACCGCTTAACAAGTCAAGCTTCTAACATGTTAGTATACTAAAGTAATAGACAGATGTGAAAATTAATATTAGTGGTGAAAATAAATTTAGAGTAAGGCTTTAGTAGTATGGCAGAGGTAACAGTCCGCGATTTAAAGAAATCCTACGATGAACTTCAAGTTCTGCATGGCTTAGACATTGACATAAACGATGGTGAATTCGTCGTGCTTGTTGGACCATCGGGATGCGGAAAATCAACCTTGCTGAGAATGATTGCAGGTTTAGAAAGTATTAGTGGCGGGACGATCCATATTAACGAGCGCTTAGTGAACAATCTTCCCCCAGCACAACGCGATATTGCAATGGTTTTTCAAAACTATGCGCTTTACCCGCATAAAACCGTACGAGGTAATATATCTTTTTCTCTCCGAATGAAGGGCTTATCAAAGAGTGATATAAAAGATAAAGTGCAAAAGGCGGCTGAAATTTTAGGGTTAACTCCTTACTTAGATCGATACCCACGCGCACTATCAGGAGGCCAGCGTCAGCGGGTAGCCATGGGCCGTGCGATTGTAAGAGATCCGCAAGTTTTTCTTTTTGATGAACCCCTCTCTAACTTAGATGCAAAACTTCGGGTGCAGATGCGAACTGAAATTCGTGAGCTCCATCAACGTCTAAAAACAACAACTATATATGTCACACATGACCAAATTGAAGCGATGACTATGGCAGATAAAATCGTTGTTTTACAGAATGGTTTTATTGAACAAATTGGTTCTCCACTAGACTTATATGATAACCCTGCAAATCAGTTTGTGGCTGGGTTCATTGGGTCACCTGCAATGAATTTCTTTACTGCACATGTCGAAGTAAAGTCAGATAAACTGGTTGCACGCTTAAAAACTGGTATGCTTCCATTAAAACCAACAAAGAATATTTCAGCTGGTCAGAAGATAAAAATTGGCATCCGTCCAGAGAATTTAACGATAACAGAATCCGGAATCTCGGCAACAACATCTGTAATCGAGCCGACTGGCCCTGAGACACATGTTGTACTTCGTGACGCCGAAGGCGCAGAAATTACATTAGTTTCAAGAGAAAGGCGAAACTTTACAGTGGGAGAAATACTGCATTTAACAGTAAAACCCGAAAATATGCATATATTCGACTCGGAAAAAGGACAAAGTATAACTTGAAGCTTTTATTTTAGGAGAGCGCTAATGCTAAAAGGAATAGATAATAGATTAAACGCGGAAGTGCTTCATGCACTCCGATTAATGGGGCACGGAGACGTCCTTATAATAGCCGATACAAATTTTCCCTCAGACTCAATATCACGCTCTACAGTTTACGGCGACCTATTAAGAATGGAAAATTTGACCGCCGCACAAGCAATAGATGCGGTTTTATCTGTAATGCCATTAGATACATTCGTTGATGACTTTGCCGGGCGAATGGAAATTGTTGGTGAACCCAATACCCTACCCCCTGTCCAGGAAGAGGTACAAAGTTTAATAATACAAAATGATGAGAAAAAACGGCCTATGATCTCAATTGAACGCTTTGCCTTTTATGACTTTGCAAAAACTAGCTACGCTGTCATACAAACAGGAGAGAGGCGGTTTTATGGATGCTTTATGTTAAGAAAAGGTGTCGTACCACCAGAGAAGTGACCGAAAATGTCAAATAAAAATATAGTTATTCTTGGAGTATTTGTCGCTGATACCGCATACCGTGCCTCACGCCAGCCGCAGATAGGTGAGACACTAATTGGAAATGAATTCTCTTTGGGACCAGGTGGAAAGGGATCAAACCAAGCAGTTGCAGCAGCATTGGCGGGGGGGGACGTACACTTTATTTCACGCCTGGGCGAAGACGATTTTGCAAAGATGGCCATTAGTCTTTGGAAAAATTCCGGTATCACTACACACGTGACGCATCACGCCAACAGCTACACTGGAGCAGCATACATTTTTATCGAAGAAAGCACCGGAAATAATGCTATTATTGTTAGTCCCGGAGCAGCTGCAGAAATAAATGACGGAGATATCCTAGCAAATAAAGAATTAATCTCGGGATCACGGGTTTTTATGACCCAACTTGAGCAATCACTTGATGCCGCAACTACCGCACTTTCTTTTGCAAAAGATGGGGGAGCAATCACTATTTTAAATCCGGCGCCTGCGCAGCCCTTAAATGAAAATATCTTAAAGCTCTGTGATTTTGTTACTCCAAACGAAATAGAGGCAGAACAGATTACCGGTATATCTGTAAAATCATTGAATGATGCGGAGATAGCAGCAGGAAAATTAATTGAAAAAGGTGCTAATGCTGCTGTAATTACACTTGGAGAACAAGGTGCTTTATTTAAAGATAGCAATCAAATAATTCATCAACCTGCATATCAGGCCGGGCCAGTAGTAGAAACGACCGGTGCAGGCGATGCTTTTAATGGTGGACTTGCCGTAGCCGTAGCTGAAGGAATGCCAATTGATAAAGTACTACGTTTTGCCTGTGCAACAGCAAGCATATCTGTAACTCGACCAGGAACAGCACCATCAATGCCCTCAAGAGATGAAATAGAGGCACTCATTAAATAAGTGCCAAAATTTCTTTACTGAAACTACCTTGTTATAATTAGGTCAAACAGCATCTGACAGATGATGATTGTATGGCTTCGCTGTGGGAGGAAGTTTTTTATTAATACGGTACTCTGGATCACTCAGCTGCCGTTTTAAAGCAAATGATACTTCTTTCAAACCTTCTACAAACCCACGGTTCGGTTCTGGCAAATCATGCTTAATCAACTGATGTAATCTTGGCAAATTATGATAGGGGACCATAGGAAACATGTGATGTTCAACATGATAATTCATGTTCCAGTATATAAATCTACTGAAGGGGTTCATGTAAACTGTTCGCGTGTTCAACCTGTGGTCAAGTACATTATCAGCCAAACCAGTATGCTGAAGCAAACCTGTCATTATTAGATGCCAAGAGCCCAATACAGCTGGACCAAAACCTATCAGCATCAAAGGCAATATAGATTGTGTTAGGATTGCTATTAATAACACAAAGATAACAATTAAAACCCAGGATCGCGCTATCTTTTGTGCCTGGTCTACATACTGTGGTGGCGTAAAATCACGCTCTTGCTCATTCAATCCCTGAACCGCAATTCTAAAAGTTGCTTTCAAACCCTCAAACGTATGCATGCCGAAAAACAACATGGCAACCTTCATAAGATCTGGCGGCCGCATGGTTACTATTTCCGCGTCTCGACCAACAATAATAGTGTCCGTGTGGTGCCTAGAGTGGCTCCAACGCCAAAGCACTGGATTTCGAAAAAGCATAAAACATGCAATTTGGTAAACCACATTGTTCATCCATTGAGTTTTGAATGCGGTTCGATGCCCAGCCTCATGCCACCGACTATCTGCACCTGCCGTGTAGAGCAGTGAATATATTAACCAGAACGGAATGGAATACACGGTGCCCCAAAGAAAAATTCCAAAACTCGCTGTGGATATCAGTAAAAAGTAATAGATCAATGTATCCCTTATCGCAGGAAAATCTTTTCGCTGCATAAGTTCCTTCATGTCTTCTCTGGAGATATCACTGTGATACCATTTTGCAGCAGCTAGCCCTTTTTCCTCAGCATCTTTAGCTGATGGCCCCAACAAACTGTAATCACGAATCATTTTGAAAAATCCTACTGGTCAAATAATATGACAAACCACCAGTCAGATGCTGGCACAGCCATAATTAGTAAATAGCGCTCAATTGGATTATTGCTATAACAACAAAGATAACTGCAAAAAGTATCTTTAAAATTGGAAAAGGAATTGACTGCATAGTACTTCCATAATTCGAACTTTTCATCTCTTCATCCATGTCACTAACTAAATGTGTCATATTTGTAAGTAAGCGGATGATGCCAAAAGCACCTAAAAGACAAGGTCCAATCACTGACGCGGCAACTACATTTTCTTTTCCATCAATTTCAGCAAATACTATAACCATCATTGTCGATAACTGCGAGATCGTAGTAATCACTAATACAATCATAAAATAATAGAATGTACTTGTTTGAATTGATGATCTTAAGTTCTGATCCATTTTTGTCCCTCCGAAAGTTGCTTCTAAATTAGCAAGCAAAAATATCATTTTCTATGTTTGTTTAAAATAACGTTAAGTAAAACAGTTAAAAATTAAAATTTTTTATACTTTGGGGTTAATAGATTGCACAAAACTAATATTAATGATCTGAACCCTTTAATAAATAAAATAGAAAACGTCCTGAATTTGGTTGACCCAAACTTTGAGTGAATGCTGAGTATTAATGACAGAGATAGAAGTTTTATTAGATGGCAAATCCTTTATATGATAATTTGATATCTAAGCATTCAGATAACGATGCCTGCTTTCTTAATCAAACCGGGCGAGAAATTATCAGCTATCGTGAATTTTCAATACTAACCTGCCAGTATGCGAATTTACTTACAAAATATGGCCTTCAACCCGGTGATCGAGTTGCTGTGCAAGCAGCCAAAACTTTTGAAATGGTCGTTTTATATGGAGCGACAATCCAAGCCGGCGGGGTTTTTCTTTCTCTGAATACAGATTACAAAAAGGATGAAGTCTCGTATTTTTTAGAAGACTCCAAACCAAAGGTCTTTATTTGTGATCCTGAAAAGCTTCAAAATTTTACGGACATTATAATTCAAACTGGCCCCAAAGTCTTGACCTTGGATAAATTTGGTAAAGGAAGCTTGACATCTGAGGCTGGTATGATGTCAAAAATATTTAAAACAGTGCATAGAAATTCAGATGATTTGGCTGCTTTGTTATATACTTCCGGCACAACTGGTAGATCTAAAGGAGCAATGTTAACGCAAAATAATTTGCTATCAAACGCAAAAACTTTGACAGACTTATGGGAAGTCAGCGAAAATGATATACTTATCCACGCACTTCCAATCTTTCACACGCATGGACTCTTTGTTGCTTTGAATACCGCTTTACTTTCTGGGTGCCAGGTAAATTTTTTATTTAAATTTGATATAGACGAAGTTATTCGAGCAATGCATTCCTCAACACTACTAATGGGTGTCCCAACATTCTACACACGGTTGTTAGCGGATCGCCGACTCACAGCGAACCAAACCAAAAAAATGCGTCTATTTATTTCAGGTAGCGCACCACTTCTGGCAGAAACCCATGAAGAGTTTACACGTCGTACTGGCCATCATATTCTAGAGCGTTATGGAATGACTGAAACAAGTATGATTACTTCTAACCCATTTAACGGTGAAAGGAGACCGGGCACAGTTGGCACTGCCCTAGCAGACGTTGAAATCACAATAATTGATCCAGAGACTGGCCAGAAAAAAGCCATTGGAGAGATTGGCGGGATAGAGGTACGTGGGCCCAATGTCTTTAAGGGTTACTGGAATATGCCCGATAAAACTGAGTTGGAATTAAGAGAAAATGGATATTTCATTACAGGCGACTTGGGCAAAATCTGCTCAGATGGATACCTGTCCATTGTAGGGAGAGAAAAAGATTTGATTATCAGTGGTGGCTATAACGTGTATCCAAAAGAAGTTGAAGATGTACTGAACGAACTAGGTGAAATAGAAGAATCTGCGGTTTTTGGTATCTCAGATAAGGATTTTGGCGAACGTGTAATTGCAGCTATCGTGATGGTCGATAATGGGAATTTTAATCAAAGCCAAACTGAAAGTTTTGTGAACGATAAATTAGCTCGCTACAAACAACCTA
>CAXEVV010000016.1:0-32414 GCA_963999845.1 uncultured Rhodobacterales bacterium
GGCCACATAATTTCAGCAGCAAGAATATTTTCAGAGCTATTAAAATTGAATGTAGGTCTTAATCCAGTTTTGCCTGGCAAGCGCCAATAGGTTTTCCAGTCTTTTTCCAAATTAATTTGCAAACCAAAAATAAGTTCCTGATCTCTTTTTATCCAGCCATCTGTTATCTTTGCGCTTACGAGACCGCTAGAATGAGAGACCAGGGAGCTACAAATTATAATGCTTAAAAACAGTGTTATAAATCTTAAAGAATTCATAAACTTGAGCTACATCATTTATATCTTTAAATGAAGTTTAAATATATGCCACGTCATTTAAAATTACTTCGGGCAAATAGCTACTCTTTTAAAGATGCTCTCCTTAAACGGTCGTTTATCGCTAATCCTATTCCCTCATTTGGAATTGGGCTTACGGAAATTGTTCTGGGATCAGAACTGTCTAAAAGGTGGAGGAAGTTAAAGAGGTTCTGAGCTGCTTCAGTTAAACTTTTGTCTTTGGACAGATTTAAATCACACTTCACGTTGCCAAATCCCAACTTTTTTTCTCCCTGTTTCCAGTCTATTGCATTAAGACGCAAATTAGCATTTGGAGCATAGTGGGACTTCAATTGACCTGGTGCAATAATCGGTCCTTTCTTGTCGTAATGGTGAATGTTTGAACCTATTTCATTCGAAATAGCGTTAGGTGTAATAGCGCCCGCTCGTAAAATTGTTGGCTGGGGTTGAAACGCTACAATTGTGCTTTCAACTCCAACTGATGAACTTCCTCCATCAATGATTGCATCTATTTTTTTATTCAAGTTTTTGAAAACATGATCTGCTGAAGTTGAGCTTATTTTACCAGACATGTTTGCCGATGGTGCGGCCAAGGGTCTGTCCAATTGGTCTAAAATATTTAAAGCTACTGGATGATTTGGCATTCTTACTGCTATCGATGGAAGACTTGCGCGAGCTGTTTTCGCAATTTTAGAATTTATTCTAGATGGCAAAACAATTGTCAGAGGCCCAGGCCAAAATTTCTCCGCAAGAGTTTGAGCCGCATCATTCCATTGGATATATTCTTCTGCCATTCTCGTACTCTTAACGTGAATGATTAAAGGATTGTAAGCTGGTCGTCCCTTAGCTTCAAATATTTTTAAGACAGCATTTTCATTGGTGGCGTCTGCAGCAAGACCATAGACCGTTTCCGTAGGTATCGCCACGAGACCACCCAGCCTTAGAATTGATACGGCTGCATCTATATCTTCCGAATTAGTTCCCAGATTTTTCGTTTTCACGAACTGCTCCCTTTTGACGTTGCGTCTTGCTTGATCCATTTATAGAATTCTTACACTTATCTTTCTAAACTTTTGTACCTTAAAAGTGTGAAATAAACACGAGGATCTATATGCCAACGCGAGCTCCTGTTTCTGAATTTGAATTTATTTTAAATGAAATTATTGATTATGAACAAATTATTAAAACATCAAGGTTCAAAGACGCGGGCTCGGAATTAGTTTCTCAAATACTCATTGAAGCTGGGCGCATGTGTGATGATGTTTTATCACCCTTAAACAG
The DNA here is from genome assembly GCA_963999845.1 of uncultured Rhodobacterales bacterium. GTDB lineage: Bacteria > Pseudomonadota > Alphaproteobacteria > Rhodobacterales > Rhodobacteraceae > Salinivivens. The sequence goes on from CAXEVV010000016.1 coordinate 1,557, forward strand.
GGCTGGTGATTTGCATCCAGCAGTTTTAAAAAACGGTGTTGTGAAAACCTCACCAGGTTTTGGTGATGGTTACCGTGCCGTAGCTGAAGGTGGTTGGGTATCTACGTCAGCATCCCCAGAATTTGGCGGTATGGGGTTGCCGCAAACGGTCACGGCATGTGTTAACGAGATGATGGCCGCTGCTTGTCTTTCCCTTCAATTAAATCCTTTGATGACGCAGGGACAAATTGAGGCAATTGAAAATCACGCTGAGGATGAAATTAAGTCTTTATATTTGCCTAAACTTATTTCTGGCGAATGGTGCGGTACAATGAACTTAACGGAACCGCATGCAGGTTCTGATGTTGGGGCTCTGACTACTAAAGCGGAGTCAAATGGAGACGGTACGTACGCAATAACTGGTCAAAAGATATACATATCTTGGGCCGACAACGACTTTACTGAAAATGTAATACATCTTGTCTTGGCGAGGATCCCTGGCTCTATTCCTGGACCAAAGGGAATATCTCTATTCCTAGTTCCCAAGAAAATTCCAGATGCAAATGGCAATGCAGGAGTGGCTAATAAACTAAAAGTGGTTAGTCTAGAGCACAAAATGGGGCTTCACGGCAGTCCAACTGCGGTAATGCAATACGAGGGTGCTAGTGGGTGGATCATTGGCGAACCAAACCAGGGGCTGCGTGCGATGTTCACTATGATGAACAACGCCAGATTAGGTGTTGGAGGTCAAGGTATTGGTGTTGCTGAGGCAGCTTTCCAGCACTCCACGGATTATGCCTTGAGCCGTAAGCAAGGCAAAGCGACCATTACTAATGGGAGTGGGACAATAATAGATCATGCCGATATCCGGCGCATGCTAATATCGATGCGGGCTGATATTTTTGCTTCTCGAGCGCTTGAATTAGAAAATGCCAAGGCTATCGATATGGCTAATGCAACTGGTGATCTCCAATGGGTTAATAGAGCGGCGTTTCTTACACCTATAACCAAAGTTTTTGGTACTGAGGTTGGTATCAATATTTCGCATCTAGGAGTGCAAATTCACGGTGGTATGGGGTTTATAGAAGAAACGGGGGCAGCGCAATTTAGCCGCGATGTAAGAGTCACCGCCATCTATGAAGGAACAAATGGTATTCAGGCCATGGATTTAGTTGGGCGAAAAATGATGGATAATGGTGAAGCCGCATATGCAATTATTAATGAAATAAAAGATTATATTAATAATTTATCAATGGTAAACAAAGATCTATCTGAGCTTCTTGAAATGGCGAATGAAACCCTTCGTGACACCGTTGAGCATTTGAATGCGAAGAAAGAGGTTTCGGATCGTTTCGGCGGAGCAATGCCGTTCTTAATGGGATATGCTCGAGTCCTAGGAGGCTTCTATCATCTCAAAGCCGCAGTCGTCGAGGGAGGTTCTGGACCCAGAACTAAATTGGCTGAATTTTATATTCGAAGAATATTGCCAGAGGCTATGTCCTTTCTGGCTGCAGCAAAAAGTGGCCCTGACGAGATTTATAATTTTTCTATAAATGAGTTGGTTGGATCCTGAGGTGACAATACACTATCCTTGGGAATCCGCTCCTGAATTCGCAAAACCGTTACAAGTTGCAGAAGGGATTTTATGGTTTCGTGTTCCTCTTCCAATGCCCCTTGATCACGTAAATGTATACGTTCTGGAAGATAATGATGGGTGGACTGTCGTAGACACGGGTCTTGCAACAACAAAAACAAAAGAAATGTGGCAAAAAATTTTTTCTGGACCCTTGTTTGGTAAGAAAATTAAAAGATTAATTGTCACTCATCATCATCCAGATCACGTAGGTTTAGCGGGTTGGTTTCAAAAAGAATACAATGCCTCTCTATGGATGACACGGACAGCCTGGTTAATGGCTCGTATGTTATGTTTAGATGAACAAAAGACACCACCTGCTGAAACGTTAGAGTTTTGGACCAGAGCGGGAATGCGCCTAGACATTTTGGAGGAGCGAAAGAAGGGAAAACCGTTTAACTTTGCTGATGCTGTATCCGCTTTGCCATTGGGGTTTAGGCGTATTGTGGATAATGAAGAGTTTGAGATTGGAAATAGGGTGTGGAAGGTTAGAATTGGAAATGGTCATGCACCAGAGCACGCAACACTTTGGTCAACATCAGACCAAATTGTTCTTGCTGGGGATCAAATCATTTCCTCTATTAGTCCTAATCTAGGAGTTTATGCGACCGAGCCGGATGCTAACCCTGTAAGGGAGTGGATTGATACATGTCATAAACTGTCTCAGTTCGCGTCTGATGATCATCTTGCTTTGTCGGGTCATAAGTTGCCATTTAAAGGTTTAAAATTCCGGTTGCAGCAAATGGTCGAAAATCACGAACACGCACTTGAGCGCCTCATTAATTTTTTAGAAAAGCCACATACAGCAGAGGAGTGCTTTAGTGTTTTATTTGGGAAAAGCATTCAAAACTCTGAATATGGTTTGGCTCTAGTTGAATCAGTGGCGCACGTTAATTACCTCTTCCTCGAAGGTACAGTTTCTAGGGTGATGGACAGAGCTGGTGCTTTCAAATACCAAAGTCTTTAATACCGATAATACTGATCAGCAAATTTGGTCGAACTTCTTGGGTGACAAGTATTATAAAGTTAGGTAAATAGGTCTCAATAAAAGAAAGGGTGAAAATGGGTACAGAACATAAACATGGCTCAATGGATACTGACGTTCAGGAAAAAACATTTGCTGGTTTTATAAATATGACAACCAAGACTGTTATCGTATGCATTTTGGCGCTGGTATTTATAGCTTTAGTAAATGGTTAAAATTACGAGCCTTTTCTAAATTAGGAAGTATAAACTTAATAACCGATTGTATAAATTTAACCCAATTGGTTAATATCAGGCCGTTATTATTATGATATACAGCCAAAACTACTTTGTCTTTTGAACTTAACCAACAACGTCAACTAGTCTGCAACTAGCTTTGGCTTCTATTTGAGATTTTACTATTAGTTCAAAGAAAGTAAGTTCATAATGAGAGAATATCGCAAATTATTTAAACAAATAGAATTTTAATCATTGGGCAATTGGGTGTGACAAAAAAAGATTTACTCCGTGGTTATACCATAGCTCCAAATCCAGATGGGATTTGTTTAACTAGAACTGTTGAGGGCTTGGACCATAATGGAAATAAGGTCATCAGTCGGGTTATAGAGGAAAAGCCGTTAACAATTTATCTAAATAGCCAAGAAATTGTAACGGCAATGACAATTGGTGATTATCCCGAATATTTAGCAGTGGGATTTCTCACAAACCAAGGAATGCTTGATAATTCAAACCCTGTAAAATCGGTTGATTTTGATGAAGACTTATCGGTCGTTATTGTTCGAACTGAAACAGAAACTAGTTTTGAAGAAAAGCTTAAGAAAAAAACCAGAACCAGTGGCTGCGCTGTGGGAACGGTTTTTGGCGATATGATGGAAGGATTAGAAGGTTTAAGGCTTCCCTCAAGCAATTGTAAGGTTTCTTGGCTTTATAACTTATCAAATGAAATAAATCAGACCCCTTCACTGTATCTCGCGGCTGGTGCAATCCACGGCACTGTTATTTGTAAGGAAAACACACCACTTGTTTATATGGAAGATGTCGGTAGACACAACGCGGTTGATAAAGTTGCCGGTTGGATGGCTTCAAATGACATCGATGGTAGTGATAAGATACTCTATACAACTGGTAGGTTAACATCCGAAATGGTCATAAAAACTGCCCAAATGGGAATACCAATATTAGTATCAAGGTCAGGCTTTACGGCGTGGGGAGTAGAGATTGCAGATAAAGTTGGTATGACACTAATTGGTCGAATGAGGGGCCGAAGATTTACTTGCTTGGCGGGATCTAATCGCCTTATTTGGGATATGAACGGCGCCAGTTGTGATGAGAAATAAACCACCGTCAATCATTTTGGCAGGAGGCCTAGCTCGCCGCATGGGTGGGGGTGATAAGTCACTATTAAAGATTGATGGGTCACCAATGCTTGATCATGTGATCCGGCGTCTCAAGCCCCAGGTTTCTAAAATAGCACTAAATATTAACGGTGATCCCTCTCGCTTCTCACACTACAATATTCCAACCTTTCCAGACACTATACCTGGTTTCTTAGGGCCTTTAGCTGGAATTTTGTCTGGGTTGCGTTGGGCTCAGAAGTCTAATGCAAATTGTATAATTTCAGTAGCAGCTGACACACCCTTTTTCCCCTGTGATTTGGTTGAAAAATTGGTGACTGCGACTGCTGATATGGAAGAACCACTAGCTCTGGCTGTTACAAAAGATGAAAACGGAAAAGTGCTTCGACACCCCACTTTTGGTATTTGGCCAGTATCACTTGCTGATCACCTTGAGGAGTCGCTATCACAAGGACTAAGAAAAATTGTACTTTGGGTGGATCAACATCACTGCAGGCTGGTTGATTTTGATCAGTCTCTTTTTGATCCTTTTTTCAACGTCAACTCACCTGAGGATTTATCAAAGGCGGAGATAATTCTTGGAGTAAAAAAATGAAATTATTTGGTGTAACAGGCTGGAAAAATTCTGGAAAGACTGGGCTTGTTGAGAGATTGGTGGCCGATTTTGTAATGCGTGGGCTTACTGTTTCGACTGTGAAGCATGCACATCATAGTTTCGATGTCGACCATCCTGGTCGAGATAGTTACCGCCACAGGGCCGCTGGAGCAAAGGAAGTCCTTCTTGTTTCCAGAAATAGATGGGCGATTATGCATGAGTTGAGGGACGAAGTCGAACCACAATTATCAGAAATATTATCTAAAATTGCTGAGGTCGATTTGGTTATAATTGAGGGTTTTAAAAACGAACACCATCCAAAAATAGAAGCCTTCCGAGAAGAAACAAGTACTTCTGTCATAGCATCACAAGATGACTCAATTGTGGCAATAGCTTCTAACGCATCTTTGACTGGTTTTAATATACCAGTATTTGATTTAGATAATACCTCTGAAATAGCAGATTTTATTTCAAACTGGTTAGATTTAAATGTTTGATCATGTGTTTGCTATAGATTGGTCAGCAAGGTCAAGGCCAAGTCCCAAAAAGCCATCTCCAGATTCAATTTTCATAGCACAAAAGGATGCTGGGAACGCTGAATATCATCCAAAATATTTTAGGACGCGCCTCTCAGCTTACGATTATTTGAGGGTTGAGCTAAAAAATAATCTTACGCAAGGTAAACGGCAATTGGTTGGCTTTGACTTCGCTTTTGGTTTTCCAACAGGATTTCTATCAAATTTTGTTGGAGGCAACGATGTCAGGCTGCTTTGGAAATGGCTCTTTGAAAGGATAGAAGACGATGATGCGAATTCGAATAATAGATTTTTAGTAGCCGACAAATTAAATTCTTTATGCAATGGCATTGGACCATTTTGGGGGTGCCCTGTAAATCTAAAGCTGCCAAATCTGCCGTTTAAAGGGACAGATTGTAAAGACCACGGCTTTCCACAATTCCGACTGTGTGAACTATTTACTGCGGCGCAATCAGTGTGGAAGTTATATACTACCGGCGCGGTAGGCTCACAGACTTTACTTGGTTTGCCCTATTTGTATCAATTGGCATCAGAGTTTGGTGAAGAAATCGCTTTTTGGCCTTTTGATGATGACGCATTCTTAGGCAACAAGAAAATTGTTGTTTGTGAGATTTATCCAAGTATGTTTTTTGACAGAAATGCGCAAGGAAGATTAATCGAAGTGTATCCAGAGCAGCAATATAATATTAATGACGCCACCCAAGTGCATTTAATGGTTGAAGTATTGTTAAATGCTTTTGAGTATCCTTGGTTCCAGTCTTATTTAATCCCTAATAATTATTCTAAGCAAATATGTGAAGAAGGTTGGATTTTTGGTCAAAGAATGGAGAGTGGTGGATGAAAAAACCACCACCGCCTAAAAATGATTGCTTTGCACTGCCTCAAGGAACCAATTGGACGCCGGTAGATGAAGCTTTGAGACACTTAAGATTGGCGTCCAAGTGTTTGGTCGGAACCGAGAAGCTGTCTGCAGTAAGTGCCGCTGGGAGAGTTTTAGCTGAGAACGTTCATGCTTTTTATAGCAGCCCACCGCATAAAAATTCTGCCGTCGATGGGTATGCCCTTAATTCAAAAGATTTGAAAGACAGTGATCTAATAAGTTTAACAATTTTGCCTGGAAATGCAGCCGCAGGCCGTCCATATCCTGGTGAAGTTATGTTAGGCGAGGCCTTGCCAATATATACTGGTGCTAAAATGCCGGCCGGCACAGATACTGTTATTTTGCAAGAAGATACAGCTTCTGAAAACAATAAGTTAAGTTTTTATGGACCACTGAAGTCTGGCGCTAATACTCGAGATTTAGGGGAGGATGTGGAGAAGAATTCTTCAATACTTCCGAAAGGGAGAAGAATTACAGCGGGTGATATTGCATTAATGGCTTCTACGGGGGTTTCTTCAATCACGGTATATTCAAAACTAAAAGTTGGGATATTTTCGACTGGTGATGAAATTGTCAGTTCCGGAAGTGAGCTCGCTATTGGGCAAGTGTTTGACGCTAACCGGCCGCTTTTGAATGCTCTTTTAAACACATGGGGCTTTGATGTTATAGATTTGGGTATTCTCAGAGATGATAGGAAACATATTGAGACTACTCTGGAAAAGGCGAGCACAGAAGTAGATGTAATTATAACTTCAGGTGGTGCGTCAGCTGGACAAGAAGATCATATGTCCGCCATACTTACAAAAAATGATAGCTTATCAGTCTGGCGTATTGCTGTGAAACCTGGGCGCCCTTTGGTACTAGCAGTTTATAATGGTAGGCCAGTGTTTGGACTTCCCGGTAACCCAGTTGCAGCAGGTACATGTGCCATGGTTTTTGCTAAGCCAGCGCTTAATGTTTTTTCAGGTAGGGAATGGTTAGAACCTCTTTCATTTCAATTACCTGCTAATTTCTCAAAATCAAAGAAAGCTGGCCGTAGAGAGTTTTTGAGGGCAAGAATTCGAAATGGTAAAGTGGATGTTTTTCAGTCAGAGGGATCTGGCAGAGTAAGTGGATTATCGTGGGCAGAGGGATTTGTAGATTTACCAGAGCACGAGTTGAGTGTATCACCTGATGACATCGTGAAATACATCCCTTTTTCGTCTTACATGGATTAATTCCCATTCTCGGGTAATTTGGAGGACACTTATTTCTTTACATCCATGTCAGTTGAATGCTGGACAATTTTTATTTCGTATGAAAAATGTCCCTCATTAGGAGACTTTAAATGACAACGACACGTTTCGCACCATCTCCCACTGGGTATTTGCATATTGGAAATTTGCGAGCAGCATTAATGAATTTTTTAATAGCTAAAAAGTCTCAGGGGGAGTTTATTCTAAGAATAGATGATACTGATGCAGACAGATCGAAACAAGAATTTGTCGACTCGATATTGTTTGACTTGGAGTGGCTGGGGTTAAAATGGGATAAAATCGAATATCAATCAAAAAGGTTAGAGCGATACAACAGTACAGCTGCAAAATTAAAGGATTTGGGTAGGTTTTATGAATGCTTTGAAACCCCTACTGAACTTGATTTAAAGAGAAAAAAACAGCTCAATATGGGCAGACCACCTGTATATGACAGATCTGCTTTAAATCATACCACTGATGAAAGACTTGCACTTAAAGCAAAGCATGGTTCGGGACATTGGCGATTTCTTTTGGATCATGAAAGAGTAACTTGGAATGATGGTATACTTGGTGACATTTCAATTGATGCTGCATCAGTATCTGATCCAGTTTTAATTAGGGGCGATGGTCAGTTCCTTTATACTTTGGCGTCGGTGGTAGATGATATAGAAATGGGCGTTACAGATATTGTTCGTGGAGCTGACCATGTAACGAATACTGCTACTCAAATTCAAATAATGAAGGCGTTAGAAGCTCCAACTCCAAAGTTTGCGCATCACTCGCTCCTAATTGGGCCAAAGGGTGAGTCTCTGTCTAAAAGGTTTGGAGCTATGGCGCTGAAAGATTTGCGGGCTTCCGGACTGGAGCCCTTTTCAATAATATCTCTCATTGCAAGGCTAGGATCGAGCCAACCAGTGGAGTTGCTTTCTAATTTTGAAGAAGTGGCGGCAGGTTTTGATTTATCAAATTTTGGCTCTGCATCCACAAAATTTGACCTCAATGATCTCAAACCTTTGACACAACGTTATATTCAAAATCTTCCGTTTGAAAAATTGAAAGACGATATTGTTAATGCTGGCGTACCTGCGGATCTAGCAAAACCGTTCTGGAATGTCATACATGAGAATATAAAAACACGCTCTGATTTTTTCGAATGGTGGGTAATTTGTAATGAGGGAGCAACACCTATAATTAGCAACGAAGATAAAGAATTTGTTTCGGAAGCTTTGGCCTTGCTGCCCTCACAACCTTTTACATCTGACACATGGGGCCACTGGACAGCTGCAGTCAAACAGGCAACGGGTCGAAAAGGTAAAAATCTGTTTATGCCACTTAGAAAAGCCTTAACAGGAAAGGAGCATGGCCCGGATATGGCGGCGCTTTTACCCTTTTTACAAGTAATCAAAGCTAAGGAATAATTTCAAACTAAAGACTAATAACTCCTCCAAAGCTTAATTTTCTCTAGATCACAGGTTTAGAGATTTTTTTGAGGCGAAGTTTGATAGTTACTTTTCCATTCTTGCATTGTCATTCCGTAGAAGAGTTCCCTAGCTTCTTCTTTATCCATAGATATTCCCCGATCGACGGCTGCTTCTTGGTACCATCTTGCGAGACAGTTTCGGCAGAAGCCTGCTAAATCCATTAAATCAATATTTTGAACATCAGTACGTTTGTCCATTAAATGTTTTTTTAACGAGCGAAATGCAGCCGCTTCTAATTCAAGTCTAATTTGATCGTCCATTAATATCTCCAGCACGATAGATAGTTTCCACTTTATCTATAAATGGTTTTTAAATTAAAGCATTAAAGATATTGCTATACAATGATTTGTAGAAACCATAAATATTCTTTTATTGAATAGTGGAATTTTTAACGTGGCGAGTTTTATTTTCAAAATTTTAATAAGTTTTTGGAAATATCTTTTGCATATCCATGTTGCGCCCATAGCTAAAATAGTTCATACAAAAATTATGTTACCGCTAACAATTTTCTATGGTTCTCATCGTATAAAGGAAAGTTAATGAGACGTCATCGCAATGTAAAAATCGTTGCAACACTTGGTCCGGCTTCAGATGATTACGAAACTATTAAAGAGTTACATTTGGCTGGCGCGGATGTATTTCGCCTAAATATGAGCCATGGATCGCACGACGATATAGCGCAGCGTCATCAAATTATAAGAAAAATTGAGGAAGAATTAAATAGTCCAATAGGTATACTCGCTGATTTACAGGGACCAAAATTACGTGTTGGAGAGTTCGATAATGGCTCTGAAAATTTGGTTGAGGGACAAGATTTTTGTCTTGATTTAAGGCCTGCTAAGGGAACTTCGAAAAGAGTTAGTCTACCACACCCTGAGATTTTCGCCGCTCTTTCTGCTGGGTCAGTTCTATTGGTAAATGATGGCAAGATTAAACTAGAAGTAAAATCATGTGGTGAGGATTTTGCAGATTGTATTGTAAAAGCCGGTGGTGCGATTTCAAATCGCAAAGGAGTAAACGTCCCGGATGTAATTCTTCCGCTGGCTGCATTGTCTGATAAAGATAGAACAGATTTAGAATTTGCCTGTGGTCTTGGTATTGATTGGCTGGCGCTTTCTTTTGTGCAACGCCCTGAAGATGTTATGGAGGCCCGTGAATTAGCGAAAGGGCGAGCTGCTATCTTATCAAAAATCGAAAAGCCGGCGGCACTTTCGAGATTTGATGATATTCTCAAATGTTCGGACGGTATAATGGTAGCTCGTGGTGATTTAGGTGTTGAATTGCCAGTACAGAACGTTCCTCCGGTTCAAAAAAGATTAGTTCGGGCATGCCGTGCAGCGGCAAAGCCAGTAATAGTTGCAACACAGATGTTGGAAAGTATGATTGAAAGTCCTATGCCGACTCGCGCAGAGGTGTCAGATGTGGCTACAGCGATATATGAGGGTTCTGATGCGATAATGCTATCTGCGGAGTCTGCGGCCGGTCTTTATCCAGTAGACGCAGTCCGAACTATGGACGATGTTGCAATTGAGGTTGAAAGTGATCCAACATATCGAGAAATCATAGAAGCATCTCGGAATGCACGTCGTAACTCTGTGGCAGATGGAATTGTTTCAGCTGCGAGAGAGATCGCTGAAACAACTGACATCAAAGCTATCAGTTGTTACACTCAATCTGGCACTACAGCTTTGCTTATAGCCAGGGAGAAACCTAGGGTTCCAATTATTGCGATGACCTCGGAAATAGAAACCGCACGAAGGTTATCACTGACATGGGGTACAAATACTTTAATGTCAGGAGCGAAGCAACGTTTTAAGGAAGCGGTCGTAAGTGCAGTTAGAGGCGCACTGTCAGAAGGTTATGCTGCTGAAAATGATCAAATAGTAATAACGGCAGGTGTTCCATTTAACATTCCTGGAACGACAAATATTTTGCGGGTGGCCCCTTGTAACGAGCGAATGATCTATTCAATGGATCCAGAGTAGAGAACGTTATAGTAAATTATAAGTATCTTAACGTTCAGTGAAGTCGTCAAAATAATGAAGATTGTGCTTGCACACAGTAATAACAGCAGGTATTCCACCCACGCGGGGCCGGCGAATGGCATGCCGAGTCTCGTTTGAACTTTTTCCTAAGGAGAACCAAATGCCTAAGATGAAGACTAAATCGAGCTGTAAAAAGCGATTTAAGGTGACCGCCACTGGTAGAGTAAAAACTGGTCAGGCAGGAAAGCGGCACGGAATGATCAAGCGATCAACTAAATTCATTCGTACAGCACGAGGCACTACAACGCTTAGCGCCCCTGACGAAAAAATCGTTAAGGGCATGATGCCCTACGCGCGATAAGGAGAGTTAATATGTCTCGAGTAAAAGGTGGCACAGTAACACACGCCCGACACAAAAAAATTGTTGATCAGGCAAAAGGCTATTACGGGCGGCGTAAAAATACTTTTAAGGTGGCTGCGCAAGCAGTTGATAAGGCCAATCAATACGCGACCCGCGATCGTCACAATAAAAAGCGAAACTTTAGAGCATTGTGGATCCAAAGAATAAACGCTGCTGTTCGTGCCCATGATGACGGGCTTTCGTACAGTAAGTTTATAAACGGATTAACGAGAGCTGGCATAGAGGTAGACCGCAAGGTGCTTGCTGATCTTGCTGTACATGAACCAACGGCTTTTAGCACAATAGTGGATCAAGCTAAAGCCGCACTAGCAGCGTAGCTTCAAAAGAAAATTGCATACAAAGCCGTGCAGAAAGCGCGGCTTTTTTGTTGGACTGAGTACGAAAAACTTGTCAATCTATCTAAATATGATAGCACAATACTGTTTAGGCAGTGGGGTAAAATGGACGAGCTAAGAGTAAAGTATATTAAAGCCATTGCTGACGCAAAAGATGAAATTGCGCTTGAAGAAGTTCGTCTTGCAGCTCTTGGCAAAAAAGGTGAGGTCAGTTTGCAAATGCGTGAACTTGGCAAAATGACACCAGAAGAGCGTCAAGTGTCTGGTCCCTTGCTCAACACCCTAAAAGATGAAATTAATTCAGCGCTTAATGCAAAAAAGAGTGCCCTAGCAGATGCTGTATTGAATGCACGCCTTGAAACTGAATGGTTGGATGTAACCTTGCCATCAAGGGCAATAAATACTGGATCTGTTCATCCAATTTCTCAGGTAACCGAAGAGGTTATCGCGATTTTTGCAGATATGGGATTTTCGGTTGCTGAAGGACCAAGGATTGAAACAGACTGGTATAATTTTGATGCACTAAATATACCTGGCCATCATCCAGCAAGAGCCGAAATGGACACTTTCTACATGAAACGAAACTCAGATGATAAGCGGCCGCCCCACGTCTTAAGAACACATACCAGCCCCGTACAGGTACGCACAATGGAAAAGAGTGGCGCGCCAATTCGTGTAATATGTCCTGGTGGAGTATACCGAGCTGACTATGACCAGACCCATACGCCAATGTTTCATCAGGTTGAGGGATTGGCTGTAGATAAAGATTTATCAATGGCAAACTTAAAATGGGTGCTTGAGCAATTTGTGAAGGCCTTTTTCTCAGTAGATGATGTTGAGTTACGGTTTAGAGCATCGCATTTCCCTTTTACAGAACCATCTGCCGAGGTGGATATAAGATGTTCGTGGGATGATGGACAATTAAAAATAGGCGAAGGTGATGACTGGTTGGAAATACTTGGGTCTGGGATGGTGCATCCTAAAGTGTTGAGTGCAGGGGGCATTGATCCTAATATTTGGCAAGGGTTTGCCTTCGGTATGGGAATAGACCGGATCGCAATGCTAAAATATGGAATTCCTGATTTAAGATCATTTTTTGACAGTGACCTACGATGGTTGCGCCATTATGGTTTTGCATCTTTGGATCAACCGAATTTACACGCTGGACTAAATCGCTAAGTGAAAAAATGTTTTTAAATCTAATAATATTAACAAAGCTTCCAATAATTTTTTATAATCTTTAAGAGACAGTCACCCAAAATAATCACGGACGGGCATAATGAAATTTACATTTTCTTGGTTAAAAGAGCATCTGGATACCACAGCTTCATTAGACGAAGTTGTATATGCTTTGACTGACCTGGGCCTAGAGGTTGAAGAAGTAAGTGATCCAATAAAAAAACTAAACCACTTTACAATAGGAAAAGTTCTCAAGGCCAAGAAGCATGATGATGCGGACAAATTACGTGTTTGTACGGTTCATACTGATAATGGTGAGGCACAAATAATTTGTGGTGCACCGAATGCTAGGGAAGGTATCCTCGTTGTCGTAGCAAAGCCAGGCGTATACGTGCCTGGAATTGATACGACGATTAGCGTGGGTAAAATCCGAGGCATAGAGAGCCATGGAATGATGTGCTCTGAACGAGAAATGGAGCTATCAGACGAGCACGATGGTATAATCGAACTTCCGTCGGGCGATATAGGTGAACCTTATGGTGACTGGCTATCAAAAAACGAGCCTGAGAAAGTTGATGCAGTTGTTGAAATCGCCATAACGCCTAACAGGCCAGATGCATTGGGCGTTCGCGGTATTGCCCGTGATTTGGCGGCTAGAGGCTTAGGTGCTTTGAGGCCAATGGAGATACAGCCCATTCAGGGCAAATTTAAATGTCCAATATCTGTGTCCATTGAACCTGAAACTCTAATCAATGCGCCAGTTTTCTGCGGTAGATTGATACGAGGGGTAAAGAACGGCCCATCACCGCAATGGTTACAGAATAAATTACGTGCGATTGGTTTGCGACCTATTTCCGCTTTGGTAGATATTACGAATTTTTTTACTTATGATAATAATCGACCGCTACATGTTTTTGATGCAGATAAGTTAAATGGAAATTCTATTAGAGTGCATGCTTCACAAGGAGGGGAAAAATTTAACGCATTAGATGATAAAGAGTATGTTTTATCAAAAGGTATGACAGTAATTTCTGACAATGTAGGGGTAGAAAGTTTAGCAGGCATAATGGGGGGTAGTGGTTCTGGTTGTACTGATAATACAGAAAATGTTTTTATTGAAGCTGCATATTTTAACCCAATAACGACAGCTTACACCGGACGAGAATTAAAAATAAATTCAGATGCTCGATATCGCTTCGAGAGAGGGATAGATCCAGAGTGGACGGCCTTTGGTATTGAGGCGGCAACAAAAATGATAATTGAATTATGTGGCGGTCAACCATCTGAGGTTGTCCAAGCCGGAGAAATCCCTAACCATAGTAGAGCATACAAAGTAGATACTGCAAGAATTGAGTCCTTAGTTGGCATGGCAATTCCAGCAGATGACCAATTGAAAATTTTGGAGAACTTAGGCTTTGTTATCAATGAAGATAACGCCAAAGTACCAAGCTGGCGGCCAGATGTTCAGGGTGAAGCTGACCTTGTCGAAGAGGTAGCGCGCGTAGTATCTCTTACAAAACTACAGGGTAAACCGCTTCCTAGGGTCAGTAACTCTGTCCCAAAACCTGTCTTAAGTGCAACGCAGCTAAGAGAACAAACTTCGCGGCGAGCTGCAGCGGGAATGGGATATAATGAATGCGTTACATATAGTTTTATTGATGAGAAAAGCGCCAAGTTATTTGGCGGTGGGCATCCTACCACCCAGTTAGAAAATCCAATTTCGAGCGAGATGAGCCATATGCGTCCAGATTTACTGCCAGGCTTGTTACAAGCTGCTTCAAGAAACCAAGCTAGAGGTTTTTTTAATATGGCGCTATTTGAATTAGGACCTGTTTTCACCGGAGGTGACCCTGGATATCAGCAAATGAACCTTAGTGGTATTTTGATTGGGCAAACTACTTCAAAAGATGTGCATGGGCAGGAGAGGGAAGTAGATGTTTTTGACGTTAAGTCTCATATAGAAAATATATTATCTTCAACTGGAGCCCCAGCTAAATTTCAAATTTTACGTGGTGCAGAATCCTATTGGCATCCGGGACGACACGGACGCATTTGTCTTGGCCCAAAGAAAACTCTTGGGGTTTTTGGTGAGCTACATCCCAAAATTCTAAGTTTTTTTGATTTAAAAGGACCGATAGTTGGCTTCACCATTTTGCTGGATAATATTCCTTTACCTCGGAATTCAAAAACTACTCGTCCACCATTAAGAGCAAGATCTTTGCAGGCAGTCGAGCGGGACTTTGCTTTTGTTGTTGGCGAAAAGGTAGAAGCTTTAGCAATAACCACTGCAGCAATGGGGTCTAAAAAGGATATCATCGAAGATGTTAAAGTTTTTGATGAGTTTATTGGCGGTGATTTAGGTTATGGAAAGAAGTCAGTTGCAATTACAGTAAGACTGCAACCCACTGAAAATACTCTTACTGAAACTGAGATCGAACAAGTAAGCAAAAGTATTATAGATAGAGTAGAATCTGCTACAGGTGGAATTTTGCGCAGCTAATTAAGATATGATATCAAATTTTCTGAATTAAAAGAACGGCAAATTTGAAGTTTCATTTCAACAGGTAAAAGGAGAATTAAATGCTATGTGTCTATTTAGCAGGTGAAATTCACACTAATTGGCGAGAACAAATAGCGGAAGGTGCTGAAAATCTAAATGTCATGTTTACAGCTCCTGTAACTGATCATGAGGCTAGTGATGATTGTGGTGTCAAAATAATGGGGTCTGAAGAATTGAAATTCTGGCACGATCACAAAGGCGCAAAACTTAATGCAATTAGGACAAGAAAATTTATAGAGGAAGCTGATATTGTCGTAGTACGTTTTGGCGAAAAATATAAGCAGTGGAATGCAGCGTTTGAGGCTGGTTACGCAGCAGCACTTGGTAAATCTATTATTGTCGTGCATGGCACGGACCATCAGCATGCATTAAAAGAGGTAGACGCTGCAGCGTTGGCAGTAGTAGAAACTTCTAATCAGGTTGTAGAAATATTAGAGTATATCGCAAAAGGAACCTTGCCAGCTTAGCCAGCACAGCTCGTTAACGGGATATTAATCTAATTTTGTTTAATGTTTATTGCTCAAAGTTTTAAGATCAGGTTTAACAGTTTCTAGCCCAAGTGCTTCACCGACCGCTGCGTATGTTAACTTTCCATCGTGTACATTGAGCCCATTAAATAAATGTGGGTCATCCAAACAAGCCTTTATCCATCCTTTATCTGCAAGTGAAATAATAAAAGGAAGTGTGGAATTTCCTAACGCCAAAGTTGAACTGCGCGGAACTGCTCCAGGCATGTTTGCAACGCAATAATGCATTATGCCATCTATTTCATAAACTGGATCACTATGGGTTGTGGCGCGTGATGTTTCGAAACATCCGCCTTGATCGATTGCAACGTCAACTAATGCGGCTCCAGATTGTAGGGTAGACAGTTGCTCCTTACTGATCAATTTTGGAGCTTCTGCGCCTGCTACGAGAACGGCACCAATGATTAAATCTGCTTGTAACGCGAGTTCAGAAGTTATCTTTTGTGATGCATATCCATTTTTAAAAAGGTCACCAAAAACATCATCAATATAACGTAGACGCGCTAATGATTTATCTAAGACGGTGACATCGGCACCCATCCCAGCTGCGACCCTTGCTGCATTAGTACCAACCATTCCGCCACCAAGAACCAAAACTTTTGCAGGTGATACTCCAGGAACTCCTCCTAAAAGAACGCCTCTACCGCCATTTGCCCTCTGTAAAGCCCAAGCTCCCATCTGGGGTGCAAGACGACCTGCGACCTCCGACATTGGTGCCAATAGCGGCAAGCCGCCATTTAAATCCGTTACCGTTTCGTAAGCGATTGCCGTACATCCACTTTCGATAAGGTCATGAGTTTGTTCAGGGTCTGGTGCGAGATGAAGATAGGTAAATAAAAGTTGTCCACTTTTAAGCATTTTTCTTTCGATTGCCTGGGGTTCTTTAACCTTAACGATCATTTCAGCTGTATCAAAAACCTCTTTTGCAGTTCCAACGATATTTGCACCCTCTTGTACATAATCACTATCACCAAATCCTGATCCTAGTCCGGCATTTGTCTCTATGATTACGTTATGACCGCGCCCAACCAATTCTCTCACAGCAACTGGTGTCAGACCTACTCGAAATTCTTGTGGTTTTATTTCTTTTGGGCAACCAACTTTCATAAAATAATCTCCTAATTAAATTTAGGAGAATAATACGTTGATTGTATTAAAATTTTGTGGCATTTATTGCTCAAGTTAGGTATAAATTGGCAATTAAATTCTAATTTTAATAAATATTTTGAAATGAAATTCGATAAAAATAAATTGGATAGCACAGATTTACGAATCCTAAAGACTCTACAGATTAAGGGTAGAATTTCAAACGTGGAGCTGGCTGATGAGATCAATTTATCTCCCTCAGCATGTCACAGAAGGATCCAAAGAATTGAGGAGGGGGGGTTTATTAAAGATTATGTAGCATTATTAGATCCAAGAAAAGTTGGGGTGCCAACGACTGTCTTTGTAGAGATTACATTGACGGCTCAAGCCGATGATATCCTTGATGCTTTTGAGCAAGCTGTTTCTAAAATACCTGATGTGCTAGAGTGTCATTTAATGGCTGGCTCTGCTGATTATATTCTGAAGGTAGTAGCGGAAGATACAGAAGATTACTCAAGGATCCACAGACAACATCTAACGCGCCTACCTGGAGTTGCACAAATGCAAAGTTCTTTTGCGCTTCGTACTGTATTTAAAACTACATCACTACCAATTTAAAGTACCGTGAATATGTATAACCCAAAAATAATAATCATGGAATTTTCTAGAGTTTTCGCTAACATTCTGCGACAATAGTCATCAACTTTGATTGCCCAGAGTTCTTGTGAGTTTTAGTATCTAAAATAATTTAAATTAATCCGAGACAAGTAGACAAAGTGAAAAATGAAAAATAACCAAAGGGACAAATTTAGTTGGCTAGAGGCTGAACTAAATGAAACATACGATGAAATGTTTGAGGCTGAGTTTTCTGAGCCAATGCTCCCAGATGAATTTTGGAAAATATATAAAGGTGAGCGTCCTGACACTCTAGAAAAAAGAACCTATTTTCGCAATTTATTAAGGCTTCAAATGGAGTTGATAAAATTACAAGACTGGGTGGAAAATACCGGATCAAAAGTGCTGATAATTTGTGAGGGTCGTGATGGAGCGGGTAAAGGAGGTGTGATCAAGAGGATCACTCAACGTTTAAATCCTAGGGTTGCACGCGTAGTTGCTCTACCCAAACCCACTGAGCGCGAAATGACACAATGGTATTTTCAGCGTTATGTACCGCATCTACCTGCAGGTGGTGAGATCGTATTATTTGACAGATCTTATTACAACCGAGCTGGGGTGGAACGTGTTATGGGTTTTGCGTCTGAAGAGCAAGTAGAGCAGTTTTTTAGAGATGTGCCTGAGTTTGAGAGGATGCTGGTTCGATCTGGAATAATCGTTTTAAAATATTGGTTTTCAATTTCAGATGAAGAACAGCAGTTACGTTTTATGATGAGAATTCATGACCCAATGCGACAATGGAAACTTTCTCCGATGGATCTCGAAAGTAGGGTAAGGTGGGAAGATTATACAAAGGCTAAGGAGGAAATGTTTTCTAGAACAAACATTTCCGAGGCTCCTTGGTACATTGTCGAGGGAAACGACAAAAAAAGAGAACGATTAAATTGTATTGAGCATATATTGAGTCAAATTCCGTATTCGGAAGTTGATAATTCAAAAATAGAACTGCCCGATAGGGTCTTTAACCCTGACTATGAAAGACGCGTGCTTCCCGATGAACTTTATGTTCCTAAGGTGTATTAAGTTTATAAATTATAAATAAAAACCCCCAACACTGGTGGGGGTTTGATAGAAATACTTTAAAGCATACCTTCGCGTTGTGCTTTCTTACGTGCCAACTTTCGAGCCCGCCTTATTGCTTCAGCCTTTTCACGAGCTTTTTTTTCAGACGGTTTCTCAAAATGCTGCTTCAACTTCATTTCACGAAACACACCTTCTCGCTGTAGTTTCTTTTTTAAAGCACGAAGAGCTTGGTCTACGTTATTATCTCTTACACTTACCTGCATGTGGTAGTCACCACCTTTCAAATTTTGAGTTGCGCTTTATCGCAGGAAATGTTTGGTTATCAAGAAATTAAAATTTTGTCCATAGTATAAAATTGAGAATAAAAGATAGTTATGTCAGAGCAAGAACGCACATTAGAAAAGCTATTGTCGGCCGCGAAATTACACGTCCCTTTTGATGGCTGGGGAGATGAAACTTTTAACGCATGTTGCCATGATGCTGGTTTGGACCCACAGATAGCGCGTCTCTATTGTCCACGTGCTGGCTTGGACCTTGCAATTTACTATCATCGATCGATTGACAAATACTTAATTGAGAAAAATGAATTACAAGAGCTTGGTGACATTAAATTAAGGGATAAAGTAGCTAAGCTGATACAGAATCGTCTGGAACTTGTTGAGGACAAAGAACTCGTTCGACGTGCTACTACTTTATTCGCTTTGCCTCATAACAATTTGACTGGTTTGAAATTAATCTGGGAAACTTCGGATACTGTATGGAAGATAGTCGGTGATACTTCTAACGATATCAATTGGTATACCAAAAGAATGACACTTTCTGCAGTATATGGGGCGGTAGTTTTATTCTGGCTCGGGGATAATTCATCTGAAAATGAAAAAACGTGGGATTTTTTGGATAGACGGCTATCAGATGTAATGGGGTTTGAGAAATTCAAAAGTTCGGTTCGAGCGAATGCTTTTCTAAAGCCATTGAGTGATTTTATTATCAAATCTGCTGCTGGCATTAAAGCTCCCGTCAACCCTCGATCGTCCAGACCAGGTAATTTCCACTGAGTTCCCACCGTAAAAGTTAACTTGTTAGGGTATCAATGAAGGTAATTGAAATAACAAAACCGGGTGGTCCAGAGGTCTTAAAAGTATCAACAAGATCATGTCCAGAACCTGAAAGCGGACAAGTTTTGATAAAGGTTGCTTTTGCTGGCGTTAATAGACCGGATGCTTTGCAGAGGGCGGGGCTTTACAAACCGCCTAGGGACGCATCAGATTTGCCTGGTCTAGAAGCCGCAGGCGAAGTTGTGAAAATTGGCAAGGCTGTAAGTGGCCTTTCTGTTGGTGACAATGTATGTGCCTTGCTTCCTGGCGGAGGATATGCTGAATATGCAACCACACAAGCAGCCCATTGCTTGCCCATTCCCGATGGTTTTTCTTTAAAACAAGCTGCTTGTTTGCCTGAAACTTTTTTCACTGTTTGGTCAAATGTAATGTTGCGTGGTGGATTAAAAGCAGGTGAGAGTTTTTTAGTTCATGGGGGTTCCTCGGGTATAGGAACCACGGCAATACAACTTGCAAATAAAGTGGGAGCAAGAGTTTTCGCTACTGCCGGTAGTAATGAGAAATTGTCGGCGTGTATCAGATTAGGAGCTGAAGTTGGTATAAACTATAAAGAAAAAGATTTTGTTGAGGAAATAAAAAAAATAGGTGGTGTGGATGTAATTCTGGATATGGTAGGGGGTGATTACATTTCTAAAAATTTGAAGTGTTTAAATGATGACGGAAGATTAGTCCAAATAGCTTTTCTACAGGGATCTAAAGTGGAAGTGAATTTTGCCCAATTAATGATGCGCAGGCTGACATTCACTGGGAGTACATTGAGACCCCAGTCCAATTTTCAAAAAGCTCAAATAGCAAATGATCTAGCAGAAAAAGTTTGGCCATTACTGCGAAATGGAAGTATCGAGCCCGAGATCGATAGTGAATTTCCTCTTTCTGATGCATCAGAGGCTCATCGGCGAATGGAGAGCTCAGCTCACATTGGGAAAATAGTGCTTAAAGTTGGATAATAATTGTTCCAAAATTATTGGTAATCTATACTGAGAACTTCATAAGACTTTTGACCGCCGGGTGTTCTGACTTCGACGCTATCTCCTATATCTTTTCCTATTAGTGCTCTTGCTATTGGTGATTTTACGTTTAACAGCCCTTTTTCGATATTAGCTTCATGTTCACCAACAATTTTCCAAGTTTTTTCTTCGTCAGTTTCTTCGTCAGCAACAGTAACCGTCGCTCCAAACTTTATTGACCCTGACAAAGATTTTGGGTCAATTACATCCACGAGAGATAGAATGGCTTCCAGTTCTTTAACTCGTCCTTCAATGAAGCTTTGTTTTTCTCTGGCTGAATGGTATTCAGCATTTTCAGATAGATCGCCATGCTCCCGGGCTTCCGCAATGGCTCTGATTATTGCCGGACGCTCCTCCGATTTCAAAATCTTTAGCTCTGCTTCCAGCGCTTTGTGCCCAATGGGTGTAATGGGTATTTTTTCCATTCACGTCTTCTTTCGTCACCATTAATGTTTTATTAGTTTACTTCATTGTAAAATGATATCTCAACGCATAATTAGATCGTACCAAGACAAATAATAACCTTTCAACTAATATTCATAATATTTCCCAAATTCAAAACAAATTCTTCACATTTTTGGGCTACAATGACGCAAAAGTTATTTTTAGAAGCAAGAACAATTGACGTGCAAAGAATAAGCACCATAAATAACTTAACTAGGAGAACTTAAAAGTGGGGTCTGAGACGTGACAGTCGTTGAACGTGAAATGATGGAATGCGATGTTGTTATCGTTGGAGCGGGGCCAGCGGGCCTATCAGCAGCAATAAGACTAAAGCATCTGGATAAGGACTTAAACGTTATTGTTTTAGAAAAAGGTTCCGAGGTTGGTGCTCACATATTATCAGGGGCCGTTCTTGATCCGTCCGGTCTGGATAGACTTATGCCAGATTGGCGGGATCGTAATGCTCCCATAACTGTGCCAGTTAAAAAAGATAATTTTTATATTTTGGGTCAAGCTGGACAAATTCGGCTACCAAATTTCTTAATGCCACCACTAATGAACAATCATGGTAACTACATTGTATCTATGGGCAACGTATGTAGATGGATGGCGGAACAGGCAGAAGAATTAGGCGTCGAAATCTTTCCTGGCATGGCATGCTCAGATTTGGTTTTTGGTGAAAATGATGAACTTAAGGGTGTCGTTGCAGGAGAATTCGGACTTGGTCCAGACGGAGAGCCAACTGATGCATACGAACCGGGAATGGAATTACACGGTAAATATGTTTTTTTATCGGAAGGGGTGCGTGGTTCATTATCAAAAAAGCTAATAGAAAAATATTCTTTGGACGCTGAGAGTGACGCCCCTAAATTTGGGTTGGGAATGAAAGAAATATGGGAAGTGCTTCCGGAAAATCATAGTGAAGGCGAAGTTACTCATACAATGGGGTGGCCACTTGGATTTAAGAATTCAGGAGGATCTTTTGTCTACCATTTGGACAATAACCAAGTCTACGTGGGCTATATTGTCGATCTTAATTATAAAAACCCTTATTTGTTTCCATACATGGAATTTCAAAAATTCAAGCATCACCCCAAAATAGCGAATATGCTAAAAGGAGGAAAACGGGTGGCTTATGGAGCGAGAGCGGTCACCAAAGGAGGTGTTCAATCAATTCCAAAGGTTGCGTTTCCAGGAGGAGCGCTTCTTGGATGTTCCGCAGGACTAGTAAACTTGCCGCGAATTAAGGGGAATCATAATGCTATGCACTCAGGAATTGATGCAGCCGAGGCAGCATTCAAGGCTATCAACGCAGGTAGGTCAGGTGATATTCTGCATGATTATTCAGAGTCGATTGGAAGCGGCCCTATTGGCAGGGACCTGAAAAAGGTTCGCAACGTAGCTCCCCTAAACGGCCGCTTTGGTCCTCTCGCTGGATTAGTGATTGGTGGTTTTGATATGTGGTTCCAATCTATCTTCCGTTTTTCAATTCTTGGCACTTTAAAACATGGTAAGTCAGATGCACAGAGTACGGAAGAAGCCAAAGACCACAAAGAAATTTTATATCCAAAGCCAGATGGAGTCCTAAGTTTTGATAGGCTTACCAATGTATCCTTCAGTATGACAAATCATGAAGAAGCCCAACCACCTCATCTCAGGCTATCGGATAATAAGGTTCCATTAAGTTTCAATTTGCCAAAATATTCGGAGCCAGCTCAACGGTACTGTCCAGCTGGCGTATATGAAATTGTCAAAGAGGACGATGAGAGCCGATTTGTGATTAACTTCCAGAACTGTGTTCATTGTAAAACTTGTGATATCAAAGACCCTAGTGAAAATATTACTTGGGCAACTCCTCAAGGAGGCGATGGACCTAATTATCCTAATATGTAGCATTGCGCACGTAATGGAGGCAAAGCAAATACAGCGCCAATTTTACTAATTTCTATGAGATAAAAAGTGTTATTACTTTTCTAAACGGTTGCCAGAAAATGCAAAATTTGAAATTTTTCTATTCTTTCACTCATATCCTGATGTTATCACTGATTGCCGGAGTGGTTAATGCAGAAGTAAGCTTTGGAGGTTACTTGGCTGGGCGGCAGGCACTTTCTACGAGAGATTTTGATTCAGCTTCAACATATTTATTGCGAGCTTTAAAGAGCGATTTAGAAAACCCAGAGCTTTTGAATGGTTTAATAAGCGTGCAGGTATCTTTGGGTAACATCGCTGAGGCCAGCAAGTCAGCAGATAAATTAGATTTATTAGGCGTTCAGACCCAATTATCAAATATGGTGAAAGTTGCTACCCATTTGCGCAATCGGGAATTTGGTAGAGCAAGAGACCAGATTGATAATGATCAAGGAATTAATCCTCTATTAGACAAAATTATTACTGGTTGGGCGGTTGCTGAAGAGGGTAATATTGAAGATGCAAAACTGATCTTTGACAAGATTGGAAATGGCACATCACTTGCGCAATTTTCACAAACGCAAAAAGCGTCAATGTTAGCTGCCTTTGGCCAATATGAAAGTGCTTTGAATACTATTGAGATTTTAGAAGAAGATTTCAACACACTGTCCATCGACGCTAGAGTAATGAAGGTCCAATTACTTCTAAAGCTCGACAGACAAGAGAAAGCTGCTGAATATTTTTCAAAAAATTTCGTTGATGCAATAAGTTCTGATGCTAATAACTTAAAGTTACAAATTGAAAATTACCCTAATGCATTATCTTTAGGCACAAATCTCTCGCTTGAATCAGGGATCGCATATGCCTTTTATGCAATTGGTGATATCTTAAAAGATGAAGCTGATCCAAATACCGCCCTCCTATACGTGCGCCTTGCCCAATACCTCTACCAAAATAGTGAAAAGGCTATTTTGTTGGCGGCTGGTTTGCTGGAGGAAATGGCACAATATGATTTGGCAGAAGCAGAGTATGCAAAAATATCTTCCTCAAGTTCATATTTTCTGACTTCAGAACTTGGTCGTGTAGGAGCACTTCGCGACGACGGTAGGATAGAAGCCGCTCTGGAGGTGTTGTATTTTTTATCGAGAGAGTATTCAGATATTGGCATTGTACATAATTCGTTAGGTGATTTTTTACGACGTGAAAAACGTTACAGCGAAGCGAAAACTGCATATGATAGGGCTATAGATATATACAGAGAAAAAAATAACATTACTTGGGTAGTCCTATATGCGCGAGGCATAACAAACGAGAGATTGGACGAATGGGATAAAGCAGAGGTGGATTTTCGCAATGCTTTAACAATAAAGCCAGATCAGGCTAATATTTTAAACTACTTGGGTTATTCTTTAATTGATCGCGGTGAAAAGTTAGATGAAGCGATGGCAATGATTCAGAAAGCAGTAAGCTTGCAGCCTGAGAGTGGTTATATTGTGGATAGTTTGGCATGGGGACTTTTTAAATTAGGTAAGTACGAAGCAGCGATCCCTCATATGGAAAAAGCTGCTGAGTTGATGCCGGTCGACCCAATTGTAATGGATCATCTTGGTGATTTATATTGGGCAGTCGGCCGACAATTAGAGGCTAAATTTCAGTGGAGGCGGGCTTTATCCTTTGACCCTGAACCTAAGGACGCGACCAGAATACGAGAAAAGTTAAGGGTTGGTCTTGATAGAGTTCTCGTGAGTGAAGGTTCAAAGCCAACATCTGAACTATACGCTAATGATAACTGAATTTGCTCCAGCAAAGGTTAATCTATCGCTTCACCTTACCGGACAGAAAGCAGATGGTTATCACGTTCTAGATAGTATAGTTTGTTACGTCGACATCGGTGATAACGTAAGCATCACACCAGGGAGGCCTGGCGAGTTGAAAGTTAATGGTCCCTTTGCAACGGATTTACCTAGCTCTAATCAAAATTTAGTAATAAAAGCGGCAAATTTATTTGGTGATATTGACCTTTCTCAAATCATCTTAGAAAAAAACATCCCAGTTACATCAGGAATTGGTGGTGGGTCAGCAGATGCAGCTGCTACAATCCGTCTGCTTTCTAGAGTCTATAATAAACCAGAACCTTCTATTAAAAAATTAATTTCCTTAGGCGCTGATGTGCCAGTTTGTATGCATAAAGGGATTGTTAGAATGATGGGAGTAGGGGAAGAAATTATTAGCTTAACCCCAGCTCCAAAAGTTGGAATCCTTTTAGTTAACCCAAAGCAAGCACTATCTACAGCTGATGTATTTAATACTGTAAAAAAGAAAAAGAACTCTGGAATAAGTATGCACGGTTACCTCGAAAAAAAACTTTCGTCATGGTTTGAGTGGATCGGTTCAATGAGAAACGATCTTACTTCCTCTGCAATAGATTTTGTACCAGAAATAAAGTTGATAATTGATAAACTTATGGCTTGTGATGGCGCCAAGGTTGTTCGAATGTCTGGATCAGGCGCTACTTGCTTTGCTTTATTTGATGACTTTGATCTTTTGGTTTCAGCGCAAAATAAAGTCTCTAAAGACTGCCCTTCTTTTTGGTGTAAAGCAGGTCGACTTATTTGACACGTTGCACGACATAGTCCGCTAAATCAAAAAGTATAGTCTTTATGCTATGATCTGGAACATCGTCCAGGGCTTCCTGTGCTATATTTGCCCATTTCATGGCATCTAATCGAGTTCTTTCTATCGAATCGTATTTTTTCATTAATCCTAGGGCAATATTAAAGTCCTCTGCTGTTTGATCCCCTTTTTCAATAGTTCGTTTCCAGAAATCTTTTTCTGTAAGCTCGCATGACGAAATAGTTTTTATAAAAGGTAAAGTAAGTTTCCGTTCTCGAAAATCATCACCATTATTTTTACCTATTATTTTACTGTCACCAACGACATCTAAAAGATCATCGACTATCTGAAATGCAATCCCAAGTGCATCACCGTAGTAAAAGAGGGCATCGATTATTTTTGTCTCAGCTTCAGAAATTACCGCCCCAACCTGTGTTGCAGCGGAAAAAAGAGCAGCAGTTTTACCTCGTACAACTTTTAGGTAGGTTTCTTCGTTTGTGCTAATGTCTCTAGAAACGGTCAACTGTAATACTTCACCTTCAGCTATTGTGGCAGAAGCGTTCGCCAAGATATCAAGAACCCGCAGTGAGCCGGTTTCAACCATCAGCTGAAAAGATCTTGAAAACAAGTAATCTCCAACAAGAACCGAAGACTTATTATCCCATAGGAGGTTTGCAGAAGGCTTACCGCGTCTTTGATCACTTTCATCAACTACGTCATCATGAAGAAGGGTCGCAGTATGAATAAACTCTACGATTGCAGCCAAATAGATATGATATGATCCTTGATATCCGCACATCTTTGCCGTGGCCAGGGTCAAAAGTGGTCTTAACTTTTTACCTCCAGCATCTATTAAGTGCGATGCTATCTCAGGTATTCGAGGCGCATATTCTGATGTCATTCGCTCATGAATTAATTTATTTACAGCCTTCAACTCCTCTCTCAGGAGATCAGAAAGTATATCATGTGGCTTTTCCTTATTTCGGTCCAACGCCATTTTACCCCTAGTAAACCTCGACTTAACTTAATTTTATTTCTACTATTGTCCAATGAAAGAGCTAATTCGAACTCAGGATCCGACGGTCATGCTATATGCCAAGACAGTATTAGATGGTGTTGGTATAACTAGCTTTGAGGCGGACGTAAATATGAGCAATTTATATGGCGTTCTGCCTCGCCGACTTCTGGTAATCGACCAGGATTTCGACAAGGCACTAGATGCTCTTATGTCTAATGGCGTGGATGCAGATTTTTCTAATGGTTATTGATTTCTCCATCGATGAATTTTTAGGTGGCAAGCTCAAAATAAAGCAACCAAAGAAAGGTTATAGAGCTGGAATAGATCCTGTACTACTCGCCGCGTCAGTAAATGCTAGTAAAGGTGATAATATCCTTGAACTTGGTTGTGGAGTAGGTGTTGCTAGCTTGTGTCTCGCTAAAAGAGTTGCTGGACTTAATATCTATGGGGTGGAAATTCAGAGCGATTATGCGGCGTTGGCAACTGAGAACTCTCAATTAAACTCGATGGATTTAAATGTAGTGAGTGCTGACATAGGAAGACTGCCGAATAGTGTAAAACAGATACAATTTGACCATGTAATGGCAAACCCTCCTTATTTTGAAAGATTGGCCTCCACAATGTCATTAAATCGGGGCCGTGATGCTTCTCGAATACTACAAACGCCTTTATCAGATTGGGTATCTGTTATTGCGCAGCGACTAAAACAAAAGGGCTGGGCCCATTTAATTTATCGCATTGACCGGTTTGATAAATTGTTTCCTCTATTGACTGCTCGTTTTGGGAGCTTCGTGTTGACACCTATCGTTCCTAGGGAAGATAGGGAAGCGGAATTAATAATGATTCATATGAGAAAGTCTGGCAAAGCAGCCTTGCGCCTGGAGTCACCCCTCCGTTTGCACAAGGGTCATTCGCATACCTCAGATGCTAGTGATTATACAGAAAAAGTCGAAAGTATTTTAAGGGGCCAAGGGCAATTAACTTCTTGGATAAAAAAATGAAACAGCTCACTTAAAAGATTATGAAAAATTTGCCATTAAACGTAAGTTCGAACGTGACACGCAGACATTTATATGCTCAACTTTAGGAGTAAGTTTTACAGGAGATTATAGATGACAGTTTCTTCCCACGTCCTTACCCTTCGTAAAAAGCACCAAGAACTATCAGAAGAAATAGAACAGGCTCAAAAAGCCTTAGCTTCAGATGATTTGAATGTTACAGCGATGAAAAAACGAAAATTAAAAATTAAAGAAGAAATTTCACGGCTACAGGCCTAATTTATATACAATAGTAGCTGAAGTGAATTTTTTGTTAGTCAGTATTGAGGGGGCGCACTGTTTCACCTCGATTAAAATTTGGCTCTAACTCAATAATTTGGCTGGCAGATGCGTGGGAATTAGTAAGTCTTGATGCAATTATTTCAGCAGATTTTCTTCCAATTTCATACCTACACGCGTCCATTGTGGCTAGCTTCATGGGTAAACCTTCTAACAATTCTACTCCATTAAAGCCTGCCAAACCTATGTCGTTGGGGATATTTCGATTACAAGCTAGTAAATGAAGTAATCCACCAGCACCAATCATGTCATTAGAGTAATAAATGAAGTCTAAATCAGGGTGTTTTTCAAGAATCAATTCGGTTAAATGGCGTCCTTTTGCAAGCGCTGAGCCACCCGAATAAAACTCGGTACCTACTATTTCCATATCCGTAAACTTGAGCTCATCTGATAAACCTTCAAAGCGCTTTTGTGCTCTGTGGTCTAATGGCATTTTTGTACCTAAAAACCCAATCTTCTTATAGCCAGATGCAATTATTTCTTGTGCCATCAGTTTGCCGGCTCGCCGGTGCGATATCCCGACCATGCCATCAATTGGATCTCCGTCTACATCCATAATTTCAACGACGGGGATCCCTGAGTTTTTCAGCATTAATCTGGCTGTATCGGAGTGTTCTAAACCAGCTATAATAATACCAGCTGGCCTCCATGATAACATCTGATATAGGACTTTCTCTTCTTTTTCTGGTAAGTAATCTGTAATACCGACAACAGGTTGCAGATCCGTGGTTTCCAGAACAGAATTTATTCCCATCATTACTTCTGGGAAAACCATGTTAGACATACTCGGAATAATAACAGCGACCAAATTAACACGCTGGCTTGCAAGTGCACCAGCTATTTTATTTGGTACGTAACCCAAGTCCCTTGCTGCTTTAAGAACCCGATCTCGCGTAGTTTGTGAAACGTCCCCTCGTCCTCTCAGTACCCGACTTACGGTCATTTCGGAAACACCCGATGCTTCAGAAACATCTCTTAGTGTCAGGGGGCGTTTGACCGTTGATGTCAAGTTTTATCCTCTTCTCTACAAACGATACTCTATAAGGCTTAGTTGTAGAGCAATTAGATTAAACATTTCAAGCCTAACTAAATAGGTGGCTCCAATAATATAGAAATCAGTGAGACGATTACTATTGTGACTAAAGCCTGTTTTATTTATACTTTTTTTTACGGCCCCGTGGCTCAACTGGATAGAGCAGCCCCCTCCTAAGGGGCAGGTTATAGGTTCGAATCCTATCGGGGTCACCAGCATTTAGAGCCTTAGTTTTTAGTCGTTTACCTGTTGAATACTGTGTACATAATAAAATTTTTTAGCGAATTGTAGACATGGCACCAAATTTTCTAATGGAGCAAAAATTAATTAGCGAAGGACACTCAATTGTCGCAGGTGTGGACGAGGTTGGTCGAGGGCCACTGGCGGGCCCTGTAACTGCTGCTGCCGTTATTTTAGACCCACTGAATATTCCTAATAACCTTAATGACTCAAAAGTACTAAGTTTGAAAAAAAGAGAAAAATTATATGACGAGTTGATGTCTAGCTCGATTTTTGCGGTTGTGCATGTATCACCAAAAAAAATTGATAAAATTAATATTCTGCAGGCTTCATTATTAGCCATGGTAAATGCTGTATCTAAGTTAAAAGTTGTACCTAATCACATATTAATTGATGGAAACAAAGTTCCTGAGAAGCTTGCTGATAGTGCTACAGCAATTATTAAGGGTGATGCTAAGGTTTTATCTATCGCGGCGGCTTCTATCATAGCTAAAGTTACACGGGACAGACTGATGCGTGATCTAAGTGTGGAGTTTCCTGCTTATGGTTGGGCTAAAAATGCTGGATACCCAACAAAGTGTCACATGAATGCAATACTTAAATATGGCATTTCTCCTCACCATAGACGTTCATTTAGACCAATACACAAGATATTGTGTGATGAAAACAATCGGAGATTTCAGTCAAAAACGAATTGACGGATTCGTAGAGATGAATCATTTTAGTGGCAACTAAAGAGCGCATAAGCGCCGGTAAATGAGGCAGTAAAATGAATAAATCCTTGGAGCGGACGGCTAAAAGCCTTCCAACAGAGCGTATATTGGTCGGTGACTGTATAGAGTTAATGAATTCTCTTCCAGAGTGCTCTGTGGACCTAATCTTTGCAGATCCGCCTTATAATTTGCAGCTTAAAAATGAGTTGCATCGACCAGACAACTCACGCGTTGATGCTGTAAATGACCATTGGGATCAATTTGAAAGCTTTCGAGCCTATGATGAATTCACAAACGCTTGGTTGGCGGCTGCAAGGAGAATTTTGAAAAAGGATGGAGCTATTTGGGTAATAGGTTCCTACCATAATATTTTTAGAGTTGGTTCTACAATGCAGAACCAGGGCTTTTGGATTCTAAACGATGTGGTCTGGCACAAGTCTAATCCGATGCCTAATTTTCGAGGTATGCGGTTTACCAATGCACACGAGACCTTAATTTGGGCGTCTAAAAATGAAAAATCAAAATATACATTCAATTATGACGCACTGAAGGCTCTGAATGAAGGCACCCAGATGAGAAGTGACTGGACGCTTCCTATATGTACTGGTCATGAGCGGTTGAAAAACGAAAAAGGTGAAAAAGCCCATCCTACGCAGAAACCGGAGGGCCTGTTGTATCGTGTTTTGCTTGGCACAACAAACATCGGTGACGTAGTTTTAGATCCTTTTTTTGGCACAGGTACGACTGGTGCAGTTTGCAAGATGCTAGGCCGTGGCTTCATTGGAATCGAACGTGAGGAATTTTATGCAAAAGTAGCAACGAAGCGAATAAAAAATGTACGGCCCCTAGATAGCGTTTCTTTGCAAGTTTCAGCAGGGAAACGTGCAGAACCACGAATACCGTTTGGCCAGCTCTTAGAGCGAGGAATGTTGCGTGCTGGAGAACAGTTAATGTCCAATAA
>CAXEVV010000017.1:0-32300 GCA_963999845.1 uncultured Rhodobacterales bacterium
TCAGCCGCATGCGTTAATCTAATAATTATCATTTCAGCAGCCATTATTGGGCTTGGGGCTATGCTAATTTCATCAAGGGATTTTATAAGCATCTGCCACATGCGTGTTAGAACACGCATAGATAAAATTTGTGAAAATTCTGTACCTCTATTTCGTTCATCGGGAGTTATGGTTGGATCTTCATTTATATTTGGTGTAATTTTAGCAACAGATATCCAGTGCGTAATCTCTGCTAGATCCTTTAGAATAACAATTGGATCCGCCCCGTCAGAATATTGTGAACCTAGCTCAGTTAGAGCAGATGCGGTATCGCCTCTCATTATCATTTCGAATAAATCTAATACTCTTCCACGGTCAGCAATCCCGAGCATGGCTCGTACATGCTTAGCATTGCTGCTGCCGCCTCCATGGCTTATCGCCTGATCGAGGAGGGAGGTTGCATCTCTCGCGGAACCTTCTGCGGCTCTTGTTATCAATCGAATAGCATCTTCGGAGACGTTCACTCCTTCACATGTTGTGATTTTTTGAAGAAGTTTAATCATCTCTTCTGGTTCGATTCTTCTTAAGTCAAATCGTTGACATCGTGACAGAACTGTTACTGGCACCTTACGGATTTCAGTGGTCGCAAAGATAAATTTTACATGCTCTGGTGGCTCTTCAAGAGTTTTAAGCAGTGCATTGAAAGCATTATTAGACAGCATATGAACTTCATCAATTATGTATACTTTAAAGCGGCCAGTAGATGCTTTGTAATAAATACTTTCGATTATTTCTCTGATATCATCAACGCCAGTTCTACTGGCAGCGTCCATTTCAATAACGTCAACGTGGCTGCCATCAATTATAGCAGTACAATTCGAGCATTTCCCACAAGGCTCAACAGTAGCTTCCCCTTTTTGGTCTATACCGATGCAATTTAAGCCTTTTGCGATAATTCTGGCAGTAGTTGTTTTACCTGTAC
The DNA here is from genome assembly GCA_963999845.1 of uncultured Rhodobacterales bacterium. Classification (GTDB taxonomy): domain Bacteria; phylum Pseudomonadota; class Alphaproteobacteria; order Rhodobacterales; family Rhodobacteraceae; genus Salinivivens. The sequence goes on from CAXEVV010000017.1 coordinate 962, forward strand.
CTCTTATACCGGTTAGAATGAATGACTGGGCAATTCTGTTGGCATCAAATGCGTTTTTAAGTGTTTTTACCATCGCCTCTTGCCCGACCAAATCTTTAAATGTCTCCGGACGGTATTTTCGAGCGAGAATTTTGTATGAGTTCATTTGGTTAGCATTATTCATCAATAGATCTCTAGTGGACATACAACAGTTTTACTAGTGTAAGTATATTACTATATTTATTATTGATAATGCCAAATTAAAACAGGATTATTTATTTAGTGTTCCAGGTGGTTAAAATTAAAATAGACTCCGGTTTTGTTGGCTTGTGCCCGATGCCAGGAAAGTTTTCTTCGTTTCATGAAGATTTTTCTCAGCTAGTGAGTTCTGGGCCAAAAGTTGTAGTCACATGCGCGACAACAGCTGAAATGATAGATTGCTCAGCAAATTCCTTACCCCAAAAATTGCAAAATTTAGAAATAAAATGGTTCCAATTAACTGTTGATGATTTTCAAGTACCAGATAAAAATAACGAAGAAAAATGGAAGTATTTGCTGCCAACTTTCAAAAATACTGTTTTAAGTGGTGGTGGTGTAATCTTCAACTGCTTAGGTGGCTGTGGCAGGTCTGGAATGTTTTCGATGCGGCTATTGCGGGAGATGGGTTGGAGCGCTGAGCACGCGTTAGAGCGCTTAAGAAGCTTTCGCCCTTGTGCAATTGAAACTGAAGATCAAATGTCTTGGGCTTCAAAAGTTGACTAACAACCTATTAAATTCAACTATGTATCAAATGGAGAAGGGTGAGAGATTGATAACGACCCGAATAAAACTCGTTGCGGCTGCTTCCTTCCGGACCTGACCGGGTTGGCGAGACATACGCCCGCATCAACCCCTCAGTAGCTGTTTAAATGCTTTGAAACACAGTTGCAAGTTGACTCGACCAATTTTGATTTTTAGGGATAGAGATATTATTTGTCTTTAGGATGAGGAAATTTGAAAAACGCCGAAATGGTCACTTTTGCGGGTTCTCGCTTAAACCGCGCAAGTTCACTTCGTGGTTCTGACGAAGCAAGGCCTCGTGAAGGGGATTTATTTCTAGTCCATTGGCGTGGCAAATTTGCTGTAGATATGAAAAATGCGTGTGAAATTGCTCTTTTGCGATATCCCCACAAGCTCATTTCACATGAAAAGATACTTTTTCTCGGAAAAAACGAAAATGCTTCGTTCTTTGCTGTCGATATATCTGAATGGGAACCTGCTTACCAGGAGGAGCCGAGCGACTCATTTTTTGACAGAAGTCAGCAGGTCCATGAACTTCTTGGTGATGATTTACCGTTTTGGGAACTTAGAAGTTTTATGCATTTAATGTCCCGAGAGGCGGCCGAGATGGCTTCAACGGCAAAATCTCTATTCCATTGGCATAGTATCTCGAACTTCTGTCCTAAATGTGGTCAGAGAGTTTCACTTGTTGCGTCTGGCTGGCAAATCGATTGTAAAAATTGTGGCAGCTCATCATTCCCACGCATTGATCCAGTGGTTATAATGCTTATTACCAGCGGACCCTTTGTGTTGTTAGGGAGGTCCATTGGATGGCCAGATGGAATGTATTCTTTGCTTGCAGGATTTATGGAGCCTGGAGAAACAATAGAAGCATCTGTTCGTCGCGAGACATTGGAAGAATCAGGTATTGAGGTAGGTAAGGTCAAATATCTCGCGTCGCAACCATGGGCCTTTCCAAATTCTTTGATGTTTGGGTGTTATGGGAACGCGAAGTCTGAAGAAATCAAGATAGATCGCTCTGAGATGGATGATATTAAATGGTTCAATAAACGTGATCTTCATATGGCTATGGCTGGTTTGAACGACCGCTTCACACCCGCAAGGCCTGGTTCAATTGCTCATTTTCTGTTGTTAAATTGGCTAGCTGATACATTGGAAGAAAATTAATTCATTAATGGCAATTCAAACTTTAACTTCAGTTGCAATAATTTAACAGAAACTTACACTCGTTTAGAACTAGCCGGATAAACTCCCAGAATACTTATCGATTGGGTGAAATAAGCGAGCTCATCCATGGCAAGTTTGACATTGCTATCGTCTGGATGACCCTCGATATCAGCATAAAATTGCGTTGCAGAAAATGACCCACCTACCATGTAACTTTCTAATTTTGTCATATTTACCCCATTAGTGGCAAAACCACCCATCGCTTTATACAAAGCAGCAGGAATATTTCTTACCTGAAAAATAAATGTTGTCATCATCTTTGTATCACCACGCATTGTGTGATCAGGATTAGGGGACATCAAAAGAAACCGTGTGGTATTATGCTTTGAGTCTTCGATATTTTCAGCGAGAACTTTGAGGCCATAAATCTCTGCAGCTAACTTACTTGCCAAGACGCCAGTATCTTTGGCTTTTGAGACCTTTAGTGCTGCCGCCGCGCCCGCACTATCGACCGCTCTTACCCCGAGTATTTCATTTTTTTCTAAAAATTTAGCAGCCTGTGGCAACAGAACCAAGTGAGCTTCTGCTAATTTGATATCCTGAAGCTTTTGCTCGGGCAAGCCTAATAAACTTATTCGCACTCGTGTGAAAATTTCATCAATGATATGGAGGCCTGAACCGGGGAGTAGTCGGTGTATATCAGCAACTCTGCCATAAGTGGTGTTCTCTACCGGAAGCATAGCTAAATCCGCAATATTATTGTTTACCGCGCTTATAACTTCTTCAAAAGATTTACACGGTAGTGCCTGACAATTCGGTCGCGCTGACATGCACGCTTCGTGAGAATAAGCGCCAAGCTCTCCTTGAAATGCTATGGTTATCATATTTAACCCCAAAAATTTGCCTCAAAAGGCGTTTCGTCGCGGATCAACATCTTGCATAACCTGTATCTATAAGGATAGAAAGCATCAAACTTTCTTAATTGGACCGTGTGATATGCTTGATACAATGACCTTCACCAAAATAATTGGTAGCTTTTGCGGCGCCCTTTTGATTTATTTACTTGGAAATTGGGCAGCAGAAAGCTTTTATCATGTGGGTCATCACGGGCATGGAGAAAAGCATGCTTACGGTTATTTGATAGAAGTAGAGGAAGAAGAAATAATCGATGAGCCTGAAGATGAGATAGATTTTGCCAGCCTAATGGAAGTTGCCGACGTGGCTAAAGGCGAAAAAGTATGGGGTAAATGCAAAGCTTGCCATAAACTTGAGGACGGGGTAAATGCAACTGGACCTCATCTTTACTCTGTTGTTAATCGGGAAGTATCCTCTGTGAGTGGTTACAACTATTCCGGCGCTCTAATAAAAGTTGCGGATGTTTGGAGTGTCGATAATTTAAATGGCTTTCTTGAAAACCCAAAATCATATGCTTCAGGTACAAAAATGGGCTTTGCGGGACTAAAGAAACCAAATGATCGTGCAAATTTGATTGCCTATTTAGATAGTATTGGCGAATAAAACCCAACAAACTGGTTATCTAGGCAGCGCCGAACAATCATTTGCTTTGTAAAATAAAAAAAATTCTTGAGTATGGTCAAAGACACCCTCAATGTTACATATAACGTATTGAGGGGGCTTTGTGATGAAATCATTAAAAAAATATTTATTACTTAAAAATGTGTTAAAAGCGATCGCTTGGTTTTATTTGGTCTCTTGCGTGTCATTGATAGCTAACGGTGCCGTTTTAAATGCAAAACAGGAAACCATAAAAACCCATGGGTTTAACTTTTTTGGCGAACTGAAATATCCTGCTGATTTCGAACATTTAGAATATGTAAATCCAAATGCTCCAAAGGGTGGTGAGGTATCAATATGGGGGTTTGGCACTTTCGATTCTGTGAATCCCTACTCAAGGAAAGGTCGGGCGGCATCTCTGTCATCGGTACCTTTTGAATCATTACTCTTAGAGACCGGGGATGAAATAGGCTCCTCATATGGATTACTTGCCAAAAGTATCGAATATCCAACAGACCAAAAATGGGTAATTTTTGAACTTCGCAAAGAAGCTAAGTTTTCTGATGGAACTTCGCTCACTGCAAATGATGTGGCGTTTACCTTCAATTTGTTTTTGGAGCAAGGTTTGCCAAGCTACCGGGCTGTCCTTGCTGAAATAGTTCAAGACGTTGAAGTTCTTGGACCACACACTGTTAAATACACATTTACAGAAAAAGCATCCAAAAGAGACGCAATACCAATTGTTGGCGGACTACCAGTAAAATCTCAAGCTTGGTTTAATAAAACTCAGGCTAGGCTTGATGAATCTCGAATGGAGCCCGCAGTCGGATCTGGGCCATATTTATTGGAAAGTTTTGAAATTAATCGGTGGGTAAAATATCGCAGAAACCCAGAGTATTGGGGTAACGATCTACCAATCAATAAAGGCCGCGCCAATTTTGATGAGATTAAAATTGAGTATTTTGCTGATACGAATGCTGCTTTTGAAGCGTTCAAATCTGGCGCGTATACAATGCGAGTTGAGAATTCATCGAAGAGTTGGGCCACAGCTTATAATTTTCCAGCATTAAACGATGGGCATGTAGTGAAAAAGTTGATGCCAGATGGTGGTATTGCAAATGGACAAAGTTTTGTAATGAATCTGCGTCGAGATAAATTTTCTGATATTCGGGTTAGAAAAGCTTTATCCTATTTATTCAATTTTGAATGGTCCCGAGAGTCTCTCTTCTATGGGCAATACGCAAGAATTAATTCCTTTTGGGAAAATTCGGATTTAGCAGCTGTAGGTCTACCCTCTGAAGAAGAGTTAAAGCTTTTATCGCCATTAAAAAGTGATTTGCCAAGCGAGGTTCTGACAGAGAATGCATTGATGGCTCCGGTATCTGGAAAACGGCCAATGGATCGGGCTAATCTGCGTAAAGCAAATGCCATGTTGGATAGTGCTGGTTGGATTGTTGGTGATGATGGTTTGCGAAGGAATGCTGATGGCGACACATTAAAAATTGAAGTAATTGAGGATAGCGCAGCATTCGACAGGATAGTACTTCCATTTGTTGAGAACATGAAAGCAGCGGGAATTGATGCCAAATATAATAGAATAGACCCCGCTCAGTATACAGACAGAACTCGCAACTATGATTTTGATATTATTACTGACCAATTCCCAATGTCATACGAACCGTCATCTGGTCTGAAACAATATTTTGGATCTGAAACAGCCGATGATTCTGTATTTAATTCAATGGGCCTGAAATCGAAGGCTGTCGATAAACTCATAGAACATGTGGTGGCTGCAGAGAATAAAAGTGATTTGAAAATTGCAGTCAAAGCGCTTGATCGTACACTTAGAGCCTATAATTTCTGGATCCCTCAATGGTATAACGATCAGCATCGAGTGGCGTATTGGGATATGTATGAGCACCCAGAAAAAATTGCCCCCTACGACTTGGGATACTTGGATTACTGGTGGTATAATGAAGATAAGGCTAGGGCATTGAAAGATGCTGGTTTCCTAAGCCAATAATATTCGATGACCCCATATATTTTTCGTCGCTTATTGCTAGTAATCCCCACCTTGTTTGGGATTATGGTAATCAATTTCGCTCTTACACAATTTGTACCAGGAGGCCCGATCGAGCAAATAATCGCTAATTTCGAGGGAAATGGTGATGTCTTTGAAGGTATAGCTGGCGGTAGTAAAGAAGTTGCCCAAAACTTTGAACAAAATGAGAGATATACTGGGGCGAGGGGCTTACCGCCAGAGTTTATAGCAGAACTAGAAAAAGAATTTGGTTTTGATAAGCCACCCTTAAGCAGGTTTTTATTTATGATGTGGAATTACCTTCGGTTTGACTTTGGGGAAAGCTATTTCAGATCCATTACAGTGATTGACTTGGTTATCGAAAAAATGCCGGTATCAATTTCATTAGGTCTATGGTCCACGCTGATAGCGTATATCATTTCGATTCCTTTAGGGATCAGAAAAGCCGTTCACGATGGTTCAAAATTTGATACTTGGACCAGCGTGCTTATTGTACTTGCGTACGCAATCCCAGGGTTTTTGTTCGCAATTTTGTTACTAGTTGTATTCGCTGGTGGGTCCTATTTTCAGATTTTCCCGTTGAGAGGTCTTACTTCTGAAAACTTTTCAGAACTTGGACTATTTTCAAAAATTTTAGATTATCTTTGGCATATTTCTCTACCAGTTTTGGCATCTTCAATTTCAGCCTTTGCAACCCTCACCTTATTAACCAAGAATAGCTTTTTGGATGAAATTCAAAAGAACTATGTAATAACAGCAAGGTCGAAAGGAGCCAGTGACGCACGAGTGCTTTATGGGCATGTTTTCCGTAATGCTATGTTAATAATTATTGCTGGGTTTCCAGCAGTTTTTATTGGAGTTTTTTTTACAGGATCTCTAATAATTGAAACTATTTTCTCTCTTGATGGTCTTGGACGGATGGGCTTTGAAGCTGCCATTGCTCGTGACTATCCAGTAATATTCGGAACCCTTTTTATTTTTGGGCTAATGGGTTTAGTGGTGGGTATAATTTCTGACTTAATGTATGTCTTCATTGATCCTCGCATTGATTTTGAAATCAGAGAGGGCTAACGATTGCTAAGGACACCAATTGCCAAAAGAAGATGGCGTAATTTCAGGGCGAATAGTAGAGCTTTTTGGTCCCTGATAATTTTCACTTTTATTTTTACACTGTCTCTTTTTGCTGAGTTAATTGCCAACGATAAGCCCATATTTGTAAAATATAGAGGTGAGCTACATATGCCCATCTTTAAATTCTATCCTGAGACTACATTTGGTGGTGATTTTAAAACGGAAGCCGCTTACAAAGAGATAGAAGTTGAATGTTTAATCATTTCTGGTGGACTTTTTGAATGCCTTGAGACACCTACAGATATAGTTGAGGCAATAAAATCAGAGCAGTTTCAGCACCAACAATTTAACCGTGGTTGGATATTGTGGCCTATCATACCATACTCCTTTGATACATCAGTTGATATACCCGGAGCGGCGCCACTTCCGCCGAGCAAATTTAACCTCTTGGGGACAGATGACGTAAAGCGAGATGTGCTTGCTCGGGTCATATATGGTTTTAGGATTTCGATACTGTTTACTTTAATAGTGACCATCGCATCAAGTATTTTGGGTATTTTTGCAGGTGCTATTCAAGGATATTTTGGAGGAAGAATAGATTTAATTTTCCAACGATTTATAGAAATTTGGGGTGCGGTTCCTTCACTTTACGTAATAATAATATTGTTTGCTATTTTAGGTAGGAGTTTTTGGCTACTTGTGTTGTTGACAGTCCTCTTCGGCTGGATGGGTCTTGTAGGTGTTGTAAGAGCTGAATTTTTAAGGGCTAGAAATCTCGAGTATGTAACCGCGGCAAAAGCTTTGGGCGTGAGTAATTGGGTCATAATGTTTCGACATATGCTCCCAAATGCTATGGTGGCCACCCTTACTTTAATGCCTTTTATTGTTACTGGAACAATTGCGACCCTTGCTTCGTTGGATTTTTTAGGTTTTGGATTACCGGCTTCAGCGCCTTCTTTGGGCGAACTAACTCTGCAAGCAAAGCAGAACCTGCAGGCGCCATGGCTGGGTTTTACCGCCTTCTTTACATTTTCGATAATGTTGGCACTGCTTGTTTTTATATTCGAGGGCATCCGCGATGCTTTTGATCCGAGGAAGACTTTTAAATGACTGCTCTTTTATCTGTAAAAAAGCTTAAGGTTAAATTCCAAAGTGATGCTTCTGAGATTATTGCTGTTGATGAAATTAATTTTGAAATTAATAAGGGAGAAGTATTGGCTCTAGTCGGGGAGAGTGGATCTGGCAAGTCTGTTTCCGCCCTTTCAATACTCTCGTTGCTGCCCAAGAATGCTAAGATCTCAGGCTCAGTTAAACTTCAAGGTAACGAGTTGGTAGGTAGTAGCCAGAAAGAGCTCAGACGTGTAAGCGGAAGTCAAGTCAGTTATATTTTTCAGGAGCCTATGACATCGCTGAACCCGCTTCATACTATTGAAAAGCAATTGCGTGAAGCGGTTGAACTGCACAGTGCTACGCTTTCTGATAATGTTAAAGATTATATTATCGAGTTGTTAGTTCGGGTTGGAATTGATAATCCGAGGCAAAGATTAAATGCCTACCCTCATCAATTATCTGGTGGCCAGCGGCAGCGTGTCATGATTGCAATGGCTCTTGCAAATAACCCGAAAATACTGATTGCTGATGAACCAACAACCGCGCTGGACGTTACCATTGAATCACAAATATTGGATTTACTTGTTGAATTGAAAAACGATAACGCAATGGGAATTCTCTTCATAACGCACGATCTTGGCTTAGTAAAAAGATTAGCCGATAGAGTTTGTGTTATGAAAAATGGAAAAATTGTTGAACATGGTTTGGTATCTGAAGTTTTTGAAAAGCCAAGCCATGATTATACTAAAAAACTTCTGTTTGCTAATACTTCGGTTAGTCCCGATCCGATTAGTACAAAAGCTTCTGTAGTTGCAGAAGTATCTTCTTTAAGGGTTTGGTTTCCAATCCAGAGAGGCCTGCTCAAACGTACAGTAGATTTTGTTAAAGCTGTTAACGAAGCCAACTTAATCGTAAGAGAAGGAGAGACAGTCGGTGTTGTAGGAGAAAGCGGTTCTGGCAAATCTACGCTTGCTTTAGCGATGATGCGTCTCATCAAATACGATGGTGAAGTCTTTTTTGATAAGCAAAATTTAAATGAGCTTTCCTTGAAGGAACTGAGGAAACTCCGAAAAGACATACAAATAGTTTTTCAAGATCCATATGGATCATTGTCTCCTCGCATGAACTGTGAGCAAATAATATTGGAGGGTATGAAAGTGCATTTTCCATACTCTTCTCGTGACATGGAAGATTTAGTTTGTGATATGATGACCGAAGTTGGATTAGATCCAAACACAAGGCATCGCTATCCTCATGAGTTCTCTGGAGGCCAAAGACAACGCATAGCAATCGCTCGTGCGATGGTATTAAAGCCAAAATTAGTAGTTTTGGATGAGCCTACATCTGCCTTAGATCGAACAGTTCAAGTTCAAATTGTTGATTTGCTTAAATCGTTACAAAAAAAACATAAAATTGCATATATTTTCATAAGTCACGATTTAAAAGTAATTAGATCAATGTCACATTATATTATTGTTATGAAAAATGGAAATATTATCGAAGCGGGTGAAGCAGAGAAAGTTTATAACGATCCCAAAAGCTCCTATACGAAAAGCCTCTTAAAAGCAATTTATTAAGAGCTTTCATCATCTTTCTAGTCGGTACAACTTATTGGTTGAATACTGGCTTATCCAGTGGGATCAATGATATTGCACGATATTCGTCGGTCGATTAGCTTACGACAAGCTTGTTCAGCAGTTACCTGGGAAACTCCGTAAAAATTTGCTTCAAATCCAAGTCTTGTTTTGACGACTTTTCGCAGCGAATGTCCTAATGTCGGCATTTCTGCAAGTGCTGTTTTTATAAGCATTTTTTCCGCTGCATATCGAGTACCAAACCGACCAACATTAACACCCCAAACTCCATTTTTGTCTGCTGAAGCATGACTCAGTAAACGTGTTTGTTTGGTCATGTTTTCTTTTTTCTGATCGCTATTGGAAATGGTATCAAATGAATTAGTAGACTCTAGCTTAGCAAGGTGAACTACTATTTTTTTCTCTTTTGCAGGTTCTAGTGAAGATAAATTCAGCATTCTCAGCGTTTTTTCTATCTCATTTGATAGACTGGTGGAAGCTACAATTGACAGATTTGAACTGGGGCGTGGCTGAGGAAATAAGCTTTTTCTAACTGCTCCAGAAGATCTTACAATTTTTTTGGAACCTAAATCAATTGCCGAATAATTGGGTAGAGCCGGTTTTTTTATTGCGATATTACTTGGCGCCTTATTGAAACCTAGATCCATTAATTTTGCTACTTCTTTATTCCTCGTGGCAGTGCTTCTACCACCAAATACGGTGGTAATTATTCTTTCACTTCCTCTTTCGGCTGATGCAGTCAGATTGAAACCTGCCGCACGGGTGTATCCTGTTTTGATACCATCGGCTCCCCTGTAATTCGCTAAAAATCGACTGTTTGTGTGACTTACTTTTTTGCGTCCAGCATCTGCTGTACGTCTAGAGAACAAATTATAATAATCAGGGTAATCGTAGAAAACATGACGCCCAAGTATTGTCATGTCTCTGGCAGTAGAGAGATGCCCTTGTTGGGTAAGGCCGTGAGCGTTTTTAAAGACTGTCCGCTTCATGCCGAGCGCTTTTGCAGTTCGATTCATGCGACGTGCAAACGCTGCTTCACTACCTTCAATTGCTTCCCCAATAGCTGTAGCTGCGTCATTAGCAGATTTTACAGCGGCGGCTCTGATTAAATATCGCAGCTTTATGGTCTGTCCGGCCCTTAGCCCTAACTTGGAGGGCGGTTCAGATGCAGCTTTCTTTGATATTTTAACTTTCGTATCAAGACTTATTTCGCCATTCTCAACTGCTTCGAATGCAACGTATAATGTCATCATTTTTGTAAGGGAAGCGGGATGTAATCTTTGGTCTGCATTCTCAGCATGCAAAATTTTGCCATCTCGAGCATCCATAACCATTGCTGCGTATGTTGCTGCAATTCCTGAATTTGGCAAGATTAGGATTTTTACACAGATTATAGCAATTAAAACGCCCGTCCAAGCGGGCTTTAAAAGCCGTTTCGTTAGATTAACTACCAATTTTCTGCCTCATACTGCCAGTTTTCTGGTCAGTTTATTTTCGTTGAATCAACAATATTACAGGAACTTTGTCAAATAAACTCTTAATATTACTTATTTTTTATTTTTTTATAAAAGGGATATACAACATATAGCGCTGATTTTTCAGTTTAATACAAAATGTATTGGTTGTAGCAAGGGTTACATTTAATTATCGGGTGTTTTGCTCGCTATTTTTATTTATTTCTTTGGTCGCTCTGAAAGGTCTTTTCAAGTTATACTGACACATTATATAAACTTGAGGTAATCAAAATAAAACGTTGGATAAAAATGTCGGTTGTGCCGCCTCAAATGTCAGATGAATTTGATCAGGATAGTGAACAAGGGGTAGCGCTGGAAACACGCCCCAAGACTAAGCGCCCGCCACTTTATAAAGTTCTCATATTAAACGATGACTACACTCCGATGGAATTTGTGGTGGTAGTTTTGGAACGTTTTTTTGGTAAGAACCACACACAGGCTTTCGAGATCATGTTGACTGTACATAAAAAAGGTATGGCCGTCGTAGGCGTTTTTAGTCATGAAATAGCCGAAACAAAAGTTGCTCAGGTAATGGACTTTTCTAGACGGCATCAACATCCTTTACAGTGTACAATGGAAAAGGAATGATTTCTTTGCTCTGCTTAAACAAGAAATTAGTATGTTTGATAAGCGTTTATCCGTTTTAAAAGAAAATTCTCCAGGCTTGTTTGCCGGTAATAAATCGATTTGTTTTATTAATCCGCGTGATGTAACTGATTTGGCTCATTTTAACATCCGCAACACAGTCGTTTTCACAGACGATATAAGAATGTATTCCCCACTCTCGTTATTTGGTTATAATTGCGAGCCGGAAGCTAACCTTGTTGTAGATATTTCGATTGTTCTTTTACCAAAATCAAAAGAACTTGCCCGAGAATTGGTCTTGATGGGTTTCATGATGTCTCCAGCAGGATTTGTTGTTATCGATGGGGATAAAAAAGACGGAATTGTCTCTATTATTAAAGAACTTGAAGAAGAAATGTGTTATGAAGTAAACCTTTCTAAGGCACACGGGAAGATTGCAGTCTTTCGACCCGGCAATGGAAATCTACCATTAAATTGGCACGCTAGTAAATCGAACAAAGTGAATAATGAGTTTATTACGGTTCCAGGTGTTTTTTCCGCAGATCATATTGATCCAGCATCGGAGTTGTTAAAGAAATATTTGCCAAATAATTTAAAGGGTTCTGGAGCAGATTTTGGTGTTGGATGGGGCTTTCTTACAAAATATTTGGAAAATTTAGATACAGTCGATAATATTTACGCAATTGATGTTTCCAAAAGAGCGTTAACATGTGCAGCAAAAAATTGTGTCACCTCAAAAGTGCAATTTATTTGGAACGATGTGTTGAAATGGAAATCGCCCGAACTGCTGAATTTTATTGTTATGAACCCACCTTTTCACACACATGGTAAGATAGATATCGCATTAGGTGAAAAGTTCATAATTTCTGCGGCTAATAATTTAGTTAAGAATGGTTCATTACACATGGTTTCAAACAGGCACCTTCCTTACGAAAACATAATCTCCAAACATTTTAAAGAATGGAAAGAAATTGGCGGTAACAATAAGTTTAAAGTAATTTTGGCTGAAAAACCTCTCGCAGTATCAAAAAAAAACCCTTAAGCTTGTGTAACTTATAAGGGAGAAAAAATGTCTTTTTCTATAGAAGGCAAAACAACAATTGTAACTGGAGCTGCCAATGGAATTGGTTTAGCCATAGCAAAGCACTTCGCTAGTGAAGGCGCAAATGTAATGTTTGCGGATATGGATGACGAAAGTCTCAAAAAAGAACTAGGTCCAGAATGTGAAAGCGGTAATGTCCGTTACTTCTCAGGAGATTTGCGTGAGAGATTGACGATAGCCAATCTTCTTTCTGCAACAATTGATGCTTTTGAGCGCGTAGATATTTTAATAAACGCTTCAAGGCAAGTTATGCTTACAGATCCACTTGACTTGGAAGATGAAACAATTGCTGTGATGTGGCAGCAGAACGTTTTGAACAGTTTTAGATTATCCCAACATGTGGCAAAAAGAATGATCAAGCAATCAGATGATGCGGTGGAAGCTGAAGGGATTATTGGCACTATCGTAAACTTATCATCAATTGCTTCTACTCTGGCTCAGCCTAAACTTTTGGGATACTCAATAGCAACTGCGGCAATGGATCAGATGACACGGTCTCTTGCGGTTTCACTGGCTCCAAGTCGGATAAGAGTTAATTCACTGGCAATTGGTTCAATTATGTCCGCAAGTTTGCAGAACAGTCTCAAGGAAGCTGATCAACTACGGCAGGATATAGAAGCACATACTCCATTGGGCCGGATTGCACCCGCTTCTGAAATAGTTGAAACTGTGCAGTATTTGGCCGCACCCGCCTCAGGATTTGTAACGGGCCAAATAATTACAGTTGATGGAGGCCGATGCCTTTTAGACCCCGTATCCTCACCTTTTCATTAAACCAAATACCAACAGAATTAGAGCAAAGATGACAGAAATTACTGACGTTGAGAAAAATAAAGCTAGTGATTGGTTTTTAAGTTTGAGAAACGATATCGTATCTGCATTCGAGAAGATAGAAAAATCACATTTCGAGGGTCCATTTTCGGACATTGCCCCTGGCAAATTTGAAGTCAAAGAAACAAAACGTGACGATGAGTCTGGAAGCGATGCTGGTGGTGGATTAATGAGTGTAATGCGTGATGGCCGTATATTCGAAAAAGTAGGAGTAAACGTTTCTACGGTATATGGAAACTTAAATAAAGTTGCACAAAAGTCCATGGCTGATCGCTTAGGTATTCCTGAAATGCGAGATGATCCAAAATTTTGGGCAAGCGGCATAAGTTTAGTTGCTCATGTTAATAATCCAAATTGTCCAGCGGTCCATATGAACACTCGCATGTTTTGGACACCATATGCTTGGTGGTTTGGTGGTGGCTCCGATTTAAATCCGTGTATAGAATATGAGGAAGATACGCATCATTTTCATTCTACACTTAAAACTTACTTAGATAGGCATAGCTCTGAACTTTATCCAAAGTTGAAAAAATGGGCTGACGAATATTTTTTTATCCCGCACCGTAAGAAAGCTCGGGGAGTTGGAGGGATTTTTATGGACGATCGTAATAGTGGTGACTGGGCGGCAGATTTTGCTCTTACAAAGGATATTGGTAAAGCCTTTTTACCAGCTTACATACCATTGATTGAAAAAAGAATGGTCGATGAGTTTAATGAAAGTGACAAAGAAACTCAGTTGCAACACAGAGGTCTATATGCTGAATATAACCTTGTATACGATCGTGGCACAAAGTTTGGGCTAGCCACTGGTCATGATGCTAATGCTGTTTTGATGAGTTTACCACCTGTTGCTAAGTGGCATTAAAAATCTATTGCGAGACCCTTACGTTCCCAGTCACCAAACCTCACTGGTTCCGGTCCATCCCTTCCACCAAACTCTTTTTTTGGATTTGGGCGATCCTTGAGTAATTTACGACGCTCTTCAGCTTCTTCTAATGCGCGTACTGCCTCAGGAGGTATTTCGTGCTTCTTAACCATCGACTCTTTCCTCTGATAAATCTCAGGTATATAAAATGGTTTTAAATTGCAAGGATTTCACTTAATGATTGAAAAAAAAATGCCATCAGCCCGGTCTCAAGCGAGCTTTTTGATGGATATAATATTAGGTGAACAGCGCTTATTGTCAGAAATAAATCTAAGTTCTGTGATGAGAAATCTTAGTACTTCTGATCGTGCGCGCGCTCAGCGATTACTGCTTAATGCATTGAGATCCTTGGAGCGTGCCGACGCATTACTACTTCCGTTGTTAAAGAAAAGACCGAATTTAAAGATTTTCAATATCCTCAGGTTAGCAACTGTAGAAATTATGGACAATGGCGATGCCCATGGCATTGTGAATGAGTACGTTTCTATTGTTGGGATGCAGAAACGACTTCAAAATTACAAAGGGTTAGTCAATGCAGTTTTGAGAAAAGTAGCTGCTTCTGAACAGAGCACTTGGAACAATATGAAAGTTCCACAATTACCAAAATGGCTCAGAATAATGCTTTTAAAGTCATATGAAAGTTCAATTGTAGAAAAGATTGAAAAGCAACATCTAGAGCGCCCTCCCGTTGATATAACTCTCAAAAACCGGGCACTAGTTAAATATTTTTGTAATGAATTAAACGGTACTGAGATATTTAAGCATAGTTTGAGATTAAAAAATGCTGGGCAGCTTTCAAAGCTTGCAGGTTTTAACGAAGGGGAATGGTGGGTTCAGGATCTTTCTGCTAGCATTCCGGTGCTTCTTGTTGAAGAAATAAAAGGGAAATCTGCCCTTGATTTATGTGCAGCTCCTGGCGGAAAAACCATGCAAATGGCAGCGGCTGGAGCTCATGTGACTGCAGTAGATATTTCAGAAAACCGTAGTTTAAAACTAAAAGAAAATTTAACTAGAACATCTCTCGAAGCGAAAATTGTTATTTCTGATCTATTTGAAATAAAAAACTTATTTGACGTTATTATTTTAGACGCTCCATGCAGTGCAACTGGAACGATTAGGCGACACCCAGATTTACCATATGCAAAATCGGGTGTAGGTTTGAATAAATTGTTTAGTATGCAATATAGGATGCTTGAACACGCTGTGAGTTTGATGAAGCCGAATAGTCAACTTATTTACTGTACGTGTTCATTACTTCCACAGGAGGGAGAGCATCAGGTTCACAAGCTATTGAGTAATTTCAGCGAGTTAAGAGTAGATAAATATTTACCCAACGATTTAGTTTTTTTGGAGGAATACAGGACGCACGAGGGCGGATTGCGATTGCTTCCAAATCATTTTTCTGAGACGGGCGGCACTGATGGTTTCTATATCGCAAAGCTTGTAAAAGTTTAATCTTAACTATTAAACTTGCTTCATATAACATGCACTCTATTCACAATAATAATGCAAGGTGTCAAGTTTCAGAACTTAAGTTTGATGGGATTATTTCTAATGATCTTTACAAGAGTTTTACGAAATTACTTTTTCAAGATTGGGCACTTAGTAAATGCTCGAATGGCAAGAGATTTCGTAAAATCTGAGTGGTTCATTTCAAAACCTGGTCCTCGGTCCATCGGAAATACATTAATTGCCGATAAAATTTGTGAAGGAAATTTTTTTATTTCTGGAAATATAATTGAGATCGGAAATAACGTTATTTGGGACCATCCGCATATTAATATCGAAAATTCTGAGGAATTACATGGATTTGCTTGGTTGGATGATCTTGCTGCTAGGGGAGATAATCTAGCTAAAAAAATCGTCCAGAGATGGGTATTAGGTTGGATAGAGAAATATGGATCAGGTTCAGGTCCGGGTTGGACGCCCACGCTGACTGGAAGACGCCTAATAAAATTGATCCATCATGAAGAGATAATCTTAGATGGCTTATCAGAACAAAATATAAGCATTTATTTTAAATCTATTTATAAGCAAGCAAATTTCATATCAAAAAGGTTCACCAAAACTAGCAAAGAAAACACAAATTTTGAGGCGATTGTAGGCTTGATATATTGTGGATTATATGTTGATGGATTTGATAGTTTTATCACGGTTGCCACTGAGTATCTTTCCAGAGAGTGCAGAGATAAAATTGATGAGGATGGTGGTATTTTATCTAGAAATCCACAAGAGTTACTCGAAATCTTTATGTGTTTGGTTTGGGTGGCTCATGGATTGCATGACTCTGACTGGACGCCTAGTCAAGCGCATGTAGATGCTATAAACCGAATTGCCCCTGTCCTACGCCATTTACGTCATGCAGATGGAAATTTATGCCGTTTTAACGGAAGTTGGGGTAAATACTTAGGAGAATTAAACCGTTATTTATTTTTATCAGGAAACAAAAATAAAACGACAAAAACTTTACAAATGGGTTACGCGCGCATTGAAGGAGGGCGTACTAGTGTAATACAGGATGCCGGTTGTTTGCCCAATCCTTTACATTCAAATTTAGCACATGCCTCTATTTTAGGATTTGAACTTACACACGGTAGACAACCGCTTATCGTTAACTGTGGGTCTGGTGCTAATTTTGGTAAGGATTGGCGTAAAGCAGGGAGAGCCACGCAGTCACACTCAATATTTTGTGTTAAAGGAAAATCGTCTGCAGAATTAGTGAAAAACATATCTTATTCCTCCGCACTTGAGCATGTTTTAACTCATGGTCCAACAGAAGTTATGGCACATAAGGTAAAAGTAGCTGGCGGGACTAAGCTTACTGTTTCTCACAATGCTTATGCTAGTAGATTTGGGATTAATTTGGAACGAAAGTTAGAATTATCAAATAACGGAAAGGTATTGAACGGTGAGGATCAAATCACTCTACTGTCAAATTTGGGGAAATCCCATTTAATTTCTCATGACGCTTTAGAATATGAGGTGAGGTTTCAATTCCATCCTACAGTAACGGTACGAATTTTGGATAACGATATCGTGCAGTTAAATTCAAAAAATGCAGGGACTTGGACTTTAGAAGCGTTTAATTTAACTCCAAGTATTCACCCGAGTTATTACTTCAGTGAAGGGCACTCATCTCCACTTCCTACACAACAGGTCATTCTTTCGACTGAATTTAATGGTTTTTTAAAACAGGTCAGGTGGTCTTTCACAAAATCATATGATAACGAAAATTAAAAATTTATAGCATAAAGTCCTATCAGCTTCTTTAAAACGAAAAATGGTATTTCTATTGGACAAATTAATAAAAATCAGGCGAGCACTAATCTCTGTATCTAATAAAACAGGCATCGTAAAACTTGCTAAAGATCTCCAAGAAAGAAATGTTGAAATCGTTTCAACTGGAGGTAGCGCGTCCATTTTGCGTGATGCAGGTTGTAATGTGACAGAAGTCTCGGAGTTAACAGGGTTTCCGGAAATGATGGATGGCCGTGTGAAGACGCTTCACCCAAGCGTTCATGGAGGCTTGTTGGCCATAAGAGATGAAAAATCACATTTAGACGCAATGCAGGAGAATAAAATAAAGGAAATAGATTTATTAGTAGTAAATTTATATCCATTTGCAGAAACAGTGAAGAGTGGTGCTGATTACGGGCACTGTATTGAGAATATAGATATTGGTGGCCCCGCAATGATTAGAGCGGCTGCAAAAAACTTCACTTATGTTACTACATTGGTTGATGTTCAAGACTATGATGGTTTAATCCAGGAATTAGAAATGAATGATGGTTGCACCACTTACTCCTGTAGACAAAAATTGTCTCAGAATGCTTTTGCGTTAACGGCCCATTACGATGCTATGGTTTCCAATTGGATGCTAGAGCATGTCGAAAATATTACACCTCGTCGTTTCTCAATATCAGGGGCGCTATCTCAGGATTTACGATATGGTGAAAATCCCCATCAGGCCGCATGTTTTTATATGGATGAACGTTTATTTGGTGGTGTTGGCGCCGCGCACCAAATCCAGGGAAAGGAATTATCATATAATAATATAAATGACACGGATGCTGCTCTTGAATTATTAAATGAGTTTTTAGAACATGAAGGAGCTGCAGCTGTTATTATAAAGCATGCTAATCCCTGTGGAGTTGGAGCAGCAAGTAATTTGGTGGATGCTTATCAATCCGCTCTTAGTTGCGATACCACTTCTGCTTTTGGAGGGATTGTTGCCGTAAATAAAATTATCGATGAGGTGTCGGCTAGAGAAATAATTAAAGTCTTTACGGAAGTTGTCATTGCTCCAGGCTTTACAGAAGGTGCGCTTAAAATCTTCTCATCAAAAAGTAATCTAAGATTATTAACAACCGAAAGGGTTACCGATCCCGCGCATTCATCAAAAGTCATTAGACACGTAACTGGTGGTTATTTGTTACAAGATAAAGATGTGGAGCCTGCGTTACAAAATAATTTCCGTGTTGTCACAAAAAGAAGCCCTACAGATAATGAATTCAAAGATATGCTTTTTGCTTGGAAGGTTGCCAAGCACGTAAAATCAAATGCTATAGTATATGCTAGGAATCGTTCTACAGTCGGGATTGGAGCTGGACAAATGAGCCGAGTAGATAGTTGTAGAATTGCAGCTAAGAAGTCTGAGGATATGGCTAAAAGTCAAGGTCTTGATGAGCTTCCAACATGTGGATCTGCACTAGCTTCAGACGCCTTTTTCCCGTTTGCAGATGGACTTGAGGCAGCAATTAAAGCAGGCGCATCATCTGTGATTCAGCCAGGTGGATCAATCAGAGATGATGAAGTAATTAAAGCTGCCGATGATGCTGGAATTGCGATGATTTTCACTGGAGTAAGGCATTTTAAACACTAGAGGCTATATGTATAAAATTCTTCAAATTGCAATAATATCTCTATTTTGCGACCAGCTTTCCAAACTCACGATGTTGTACGTTTTAGATTTGCCGTTGGTGGGAAAAATTGATATTTTCCCACCTTATTTGCAATTTACTATGGCATGGAATTATGGGGTAAATTTTGGTTTGTTTGCAAACAGTACGGAGATAATGCGCTGGGTACTAATCATAATCGCTTTTTTAATTTGTTTTGTTGTGGTCAGATGGTCGGTTTCAGAAAAATTTGGCCCATTGGGGTTGGTCGCCTGTGGTTTTCTTGTTGGGGGTGCTGCTGGAAATGCAATTGACCGTCTTTTTCATGGTGCGGTTGTCGATTTTTTAAATGTTTCTTGTTGTGGCATAAACAACCCTTTTGCATTCAATGTAGCAGATATCTTCATATTTTTTGGTGCTATTGGGTTAGTTTTGTTTTCAGGCAAACAGAATGGGAGTGACTGAAGCAACTTCAGCAGTTATTATTTAAGTTAAGTTTTAGGATGGCATTTTATGATCTTTAGAATTTTAGGTATCTTTGTCACTTTATTTTTAATAGCTGCTTGTAGCAGTGACGATGCAAGACTGCGGGATCTCTATGATGTTGGAACTGGTCCTGAAGAATTTGCGGTATTGCCGAGCAAACCACTAATAATACCTAGTAATTTAAAAGAATTGCCGGTTCCTGACGAAACAATAGGAAATTTAGCAGACCCAACACCAAAGCGTGATCTGATAGAAAAGCTGGGCGGTAGCATTGACGAGACAAAAAGCGTACCAAAAAGAGATAAAGGCCTTTTAAATTATGTATCAAGAGCTGGAGTAAATTCCAATATCCGTGAAGAGCTTGCAGAAGAAGATCGGAAATTTTTGCGGAGGATGGGAGTGTTAACAAGTGTTAAACTTTTTCGGGTTGATAGGTATAATCAAATTTATCGTAATATGACATTGAGTGCACCGAAAGAGTTGGAGCGATGGCGTTCCTTGGGTGTGCGTACACCTTTGATGTCAACTAGATGACTTTTTTATGTCAAATTATTTTTATAGTAATATTAGCTTCTGGCCAATTATTGCTGTAATAATTTTTGCAGTTTTGTGATACATATTTTTAAATATAGAAAAAACAGGTTTTCGAATACGGGTAATGTTTAGTTAAAAGAAGATTATATGAAAAAAAATACATATTTTTCTCCAGACGGCGGTCTTCCACCACAGTCAAAATTACTTACCGATAGGGCAGTATTTAAAAGTACTTATGCGGTAATTCCACGTGGTTGCTTTACGGATATCGTTACCAGCTTGCTTCCTTTTTGGCAGCATATGAGGATGTGGGTTGTTGCCCGGCCAATGACGGGTTTTGCAGAAACATTTAGTCAATATGTAGTGCAACTGGGGTCAAATGGGGGAAGCGATAATCCTGAATCGAATTCAGATGTTCAATCAGGACTTTTTTTGACATCTGGTTCAGCTAAGTTAACGGTCGATAATGAAAGCCATTTTGTTAAAAGTGGCGACTATGTGTATATCCCTGCTGGTTCTAAATGGAGTATTTGGAGTAACACGAATGAAGTAACTAACTTTCATTGGTTTCGTAAATTATATAAAGATGTAGAGGGCATCGATCGTCCAGTTTCTTTTATTAAAAATGAAAGTGAATGCGAAAATTTAGAAATGCCAAATTCTAACGGAGCATGGCTTACTAAGCGTTTTGTCGATCCTGAGGATCTTCGCCATGATATGCATGTTAATATTGTGACTTTTCAACCTGGTGGTGTGATTCCTTTTGCAGAAACACATGTAATGGAGCATGGGATATTTATTCTTGAAGGAAAAGCTGTTTATCACCTTAATCAAGATTGGGTTGAAGTTGAGGCGGGAGACTTTTTATGGCTCCGAGCTTTTTGTCCTCAGGCATGCTATGCTGGAGGACCAGGACAATTCAGATATTTACTCTATAAGGACGTAAACAGGCATATGCCTTTCTTTTGATTTTTATTGAGCGTTCGCTTCGGATATTAGTAGTAGTACTTTAATTTTGTTGCTTTATCCAAATTGTCCGTGGCAAAACCAGCCTCCTGGTAGTTGGCCCCCATGCGCATAAAATAGCCATAAGAATTGACCATTATTACAGCGTACCCGCCAATAATCACGTACTCCACTTCGCCAATTATTATCGTCTATCCACCATTCTGGTGCAATGCGCTCCGGTCCTAATTTAGTTTTCACATGGAATAATTTTTTCCGCCAAATAAAATGATCTTCTAGTACTGAATGCTTTGGCACTTCTAATGCTTCTGGTGTCCATAAAAATGCAGGCCTATCACTATTTGAAGTTGGCCAGTTTTTCATATTATAATTTGACCAAGCTGCATTTAAAACCTGCCATGATTTCTCAGGTATATGGCTATCAGCTGGCACGTGTCTGATAATTCCATCCAATCCGATTTTTGTTCCCAGACGTGCTATTAGGTTTTTAAGTACGTTATTTTGATTTTTTATTACCTTTTCATGAGTCTCTAAATTATTGATGGATTGAGATTGCACAATAGGGCCTATATTGATTGCCTCCAGTCGAATAATATCAATGCCAAAATTTGGTTTAATTTCATCTAGTTTGAGCATTAAAACAGAGAGGATTCGATTTGGCTCATTGGTAAAAAGTGCCAAGCTTACTAAGAGTGATTGTACTTCATTATTACTAAAAATTAGATCAATTTTTAATTTTTGTAATCCTAAAACGGCAGTTTTTAGTTTATTACATAAACGGGTAAGTAATTTTTCTATACTATTCTTAATATCTTCAATAAGTCCAATGGGCTCTGGAAAACTCATTCTCATACCAAAATGTTTACTATCAGTGATTGGTGAAATTGATTCTGGAACATGTCCTAGTGCTTGATCTAATCTAGTAATCAACGTAGGACCAAAGCGTCTGGCAAGAGGTGCTCTTGGTTGTTTTAACAGATCATTTATAGATTTAAGGCCAAGCTGGTTTAATTTAGCAACTATTTCGGTTTCAATACGTAGTGATGCAATTGGAAGTTTAGCCAATGAATCGTAAATATATCCCGCTGGTGAAATACGCATTGTGTGGTTTTTCAATAATTGTGTCATTTGCTGTTTTGTAGTGTCTGTTCGCATTTTTTTAGCGCGGCTACGGGTTGCGCGAGTTTCTTGATCGATAGAATTACTTGTCAGGTGGTGTTCTGTTGCGTTTTCAGTAAAACGAGCCAGTGCCCAAGCAGCTCCAACAGTATCAGCCATCCCACTAGTTACAGTTAAACCTAATGTTTCAGTACGAGATATAATTGAGTCTAACATTTTTTCCTCGCCACCAAATAGATGTGCGCAACCTTTAATGTTGAGGATAATTCCGTCATATTTATCAGCCGCAACCCAAGGTGTAAATTGAGTATACCAACGACATAAGGCGTGCAGAAAAGTTAATTCACATTTTATTGATCGGATACGAGTGACTAATCGTGGACATATAGCTTTTGCATCGTGTAATGGCTGACCTATATTTAATCCTGAATTATGTGCACCAAAAGATATTGAAGATAATCTCTGTATATTGCCACTATTTTCAACTATCGCAAATTCATACCTTTTTTCAAATTTGAAAATCCGCTGTATTCGTTCGGCACCAAAATATGGAAACCATAAGGAAATGTATCTAGGGTTTGACATTCTAATTCCAATGTTCTTGTTTTGTTCTATTTTATTGGCATGCAAGCTGTCCAGTACTAATAATCAAAATTGATACTTTTTTTTTACATTCGCTGAACTACCTTCACACATGGAGGTGTTGTAATGAAAATTAAAATTTTATGTTTAGTATCGATCATATTTCTCACAATTCCAGCTTTGGCGCATGAAAATGTAAAGAACGACACTGTAAAACAACGAATGCAATTGATGACTGTTATCAAAGACACTATGGCAACTATTGGTAAGATGGCACGAGGAGTGGATCCATTTACTGAAGAAAGTGCTGAAAAGGCCAAGCAGACTTTACTAAATGCGGCAGCAGATATAGAGAACAAGTTTAAATTAAGTGAAACAGATCCACTTTCAGAGAGCTCGCCTGCTATTTGGGAAAATTGGGAAGATTTTGTTGATAAGGCTGACGATTTTTCATTCATGATAGAGGGTCTTGAAACCGCTTCTGCTGAAAGTCTTTCGGCGGGACTTGGAAATATTGGACAGTCCTGTGGTTCATGTCATAAATCCTTCAGAATAAAGAAATAGATAATTTAATTAAACTAATTCATGTGTCTTGAAGGAATTATTAAGGGTTTTGAATTGAAACATGCCAGAGAGAGCATAAAATATGTTGTTGTGTACTACGAATAAGTTTAGCTATTTCCATACTTAGCCAAAAATATTTGAACTACCCCCTTAGCAACACGATCAATTTCAGCGTCTGTAAATTTCTTTTGAATGCCAAAGAGTGCCTTTGAGTACAGGTCTGCTTTACATAATTCGGTAAATTGATCAGCTGCTAAATGAAGATCTGTTATCTTCAAATAGCCTTGCTGTTCTGCATATATAAAATATTCTACTAGTTTAGCTTGTCCCATCATAGGACCATTTTCATAAAAACTTTTTCCTAAAATTGGAAACCGTTCAATCTCGGAAACGCAAATTCTGAATATTTGTTGTGCTATATCTGAAACCAGGCAGTTGATTGTATAAGCTGCAGCCTGATACAGCACCTTGTCAACACTTTGAGTTTGGTCAATTATTTTTAACGCGTTATCAGCTTGATTTTCACATTCTGACTTAGCGACTTGGATAAATAGACTTTGTTTGTCAGGAAAATAACTATAAAGAGTGGCTTTGCTTACTTTTGCTGTTTGAGCAATTACATCCATGTTTGCAGCTTCAAACCCTTCGCTTAAAAAAATAGCTCTAGCTCCTACAATAACTTGTTGGTATTTTCGTCCTTTATTTATTTTTTCAGTTTCCATTAACAAAGCCTAGCATTTTGCAATTTTTTGTAAACTTACTTGGATAATATTTCTGAGCTAGACTAAAAAAATTAAAGTATCCAACCTACAAGGTTTAAGTCAAATGCGCCTTATTCTAATTTTAGTTGACCCCTTTTAATTACCTGCTATCGCTTCTTTATGATCAGTATATTCATACAGACTCTACCCTTTTTTTTAATTGTGGGTATTGGTTATTTGTCTGGAAAGTACAAGTTTCTTGGTAAGCGTGGGACAGATGCAATAACAAAATTTGTCTTTTACTTTGCCCTTTCTGCTATGCTTTTCAGATTTTCATCACAGCTTGAAATAAATGAGATCTTCGATTTGCAGTTTGTTGGGTGTTATGCGCTTGCTACTTTAATTCTTTATATTGTTGTAATCTTTATAAGTAGTCTTTCAGGAAACAAGTTTGAGATTTCTGTTTTCGATGCACAAATAGCGACAATTGGAAATACTGGATTTTTGGGGATCCCATTATTGGCTACCTTAGTCGGCTCTCAGTCAGTTGGCTATGTTATGATGATCTTGGCAACAGATTTTGTGATTTTTGGCATACTTATTGTAACTCTGATAATGGTTTCACGTGATCGCAAATGGGGTTTTGGGTTATTAAAGCCCATTGCGACAGGCCTGTTTCGAAATCCAATGATTTTATCTTTTTCTCTTGGTATTCTTTGGGGATATTTAGACTTTCAAACGCCAAGCTTCATGAATGAATTTCTGTTAATTCTTGGGCAGGCTGCTACTCCAGGTGCATTATTTGCAATTGGTGCATCACTTTCTTTTCGCAAAATTGATAACCCAATCTCGGCATTTTGGCTAAGTTTTCTAAAATTGTTTGGACATCCATTGTTGGTGGGCATCATGGCGTTCTATCTATTCTATATTGAACCGTACGCAGCAGCAGTAATGGTAATAACAGCGTCGCTGCCAGTCGCGGGTAACACGTTTATGTTAGCTCAACATTACAAAATAAATCCTGAAAGAATCTCTGCCGCGATATTGCTATCGACTTTGTTCAGTGCATTTACTGTCACCTTTACGATAGCTCTAATGTTTTAAATCTAAAGTAGCGAAAACGACAAACTGAAATATAAACTTTCATTTTCTGAAAAAATATGTCTCGGTGGGAAAAGATTGGTAATGGAACCGCACTCTTAGAAAATTCAAATTAGCATGATTGGTAGTAGCAATGGATATTGAGTACATTACGTATGATGAGGGTAATGCCTTATTAAATTGGCATGAACTTGCCAAAGCTATTCAAATTGGTCATCAAAGGTCTAAAGCGCAAGTTGAAGATACATTTATTTACAGAAAAGAGGACACGCTATTATCGAGATCTGCATGGATTGATGGATTAGGACTAGCAGTAAAGTCTGCTACAATTTTCCCGCATAATTCAATTGTTTCAATTCCAAAAATAAATGGTGCAGTAAGCCTTTTCTCTGACAAAACTGGAGTTTTAGAGGCGATACTTGATTTTCACCTTGTGACAAAATGGAAGACAGCCGGTGATAGCATCACAGCAGCACTTCGCCTGGCACGACCTGATAGCAAAAATATTTTGATAGTTGGAGCAGGAACCGTAGGACATAGCCTTTACGATGCTTATTCTTCAACCTTTCCAAATGCTATTTTCCAGGTTTGGAATCGTACTCACGAAAAAGCGATTTCTATGGCACAAGGTAAAAGTAATGTATCAGCTACTGATAATTTGGAAACTGCCGTTAAAAATGCTGATATCATTTCGTGTGCAACAATGTCTAAAGAACCAATCATTAATGGTGATTGGCTTATACCCGGGCAGCATATTGATCTAATTGGAGCATATCGCCCTGATATGCGAGAGGTAGATGATTTATCTCTATGCCGAAGTAGTATATTTGTTGATAGTTACGACACCACTCTTGAACACATTGGTGAATTGAAAATTCCACTTAACCAAAAAGTTATTTCCGAAGCAGATATTCTGGCAGATTTCTATCAAATAAATAAATTCAAACGCTCATCAGATAATGAAATCACAATGTTTAAAAACGGCGGAGGCGCACATTTAGATCTCATGGTTGCGCGATATATCCTGGATGTTTGGAAAAGAGATAAAAACTCTGGAACTTGAAGAGCTCATTACATAAAGGTTTTCTATGCCTAAACCCAAGTTTTTTGCTGCTCTTTTATTGGTAAATGTACAAGAGCACTGAATGCACCCACTGCTATACCGATCCACCATACGAGAGTATAATTTCCGTACATATCGTACAATCTGCCTCCAAGCCAAATTCCGATAAAACCGCCAAGTTGATGGGAAAAAAACACAATGCCATAAAGCGTGCCCATATAGCTCAGCCCGTAAAGTTGAGCAATCAGTCCACTTGTAAGTGGAACAGTAGCAAGCCAGAGAGAACCCATTAGAACAGAAAATAATACTACAGACAAAGGTGTGATCGGCGCTAATATGAAAGCTGTACAAATCATGGTACGACCCAGGTATATTGACGATAAAAGATATTTTTTTGAGTATGTTTTTCCGAGATATCCTGCGCCTAGAGTACCTGCTATGTTTGCGAGGCCAATTAAAGAAATTGAAATTGCGCCCAATATAGAAGTAGATGTTATTCCTAAATCATAAATTCCGCTTGTACTTAGTATTGGACTGCACATTTCTGTAACAAAAGCGGGAAAATGTGCGGTCAGAAAGCCTAATTGATATCCACAACTAAAAAACCCCAAAAAGATCATTGAGTAGCTTGGGTCAGCTACCGCTTTTCCCACCATAGTCCTCATGTTGAGGTTTATGTTTTTTTGGGTCTCCCCAACGGAAACCCTCATGAAAGGAAGCAACAGTAAGGTGAACAGAATGCTAATAGAAAATATTATAAAGACTGTTTGCCATGGCATATAACTTAAAAGAAATTCTCCCATTGGTGCACCAATTACCTGCCCAACACTCCCAGAGGCAGTTGCGATAGCGAGTGACATTGATCTATTTTTTTCTGAACTAGCGCGTCCAACAACAGCAAGAATGACACCAAATCCAGTTCCGGCAACACCAAAGCCAACCAGAATTTCGTAGAGCTGGTGAGCCTCAGGAGTAACTGCTTTTGATGATAAAAGAAGTCCACTTGCGTATGTAAAACCACCTAAAATGATCGCACGACGATCGCCAATTTTTTCCGCTATTGCGCTAAAGATTGGTTGACCGATACCCCAAGCAAGGTTCTGAAGAGCTATAGCCATCGAAAACTCTGACCTTAACCAATTGAATTCTTCAGCAATAGGGATTTGGAATACGCCAAAAGACGAGCGGATTGCGAAACTAACTAAGATTATCACACAACCAACGATTAATACTGGTGTAAAGATTGAATTTTTCATTACCATATTTAATGCCCTAGAAGTATTCCTAAAAATTAAATAGTTTAAAATTATTATTTGTCCCTTGTGCTAATTCCTAGCTGAAGTAAACCCAGATCATGCAATCACTCGTTGATACATACAACCAGCACGTGAGCTCTGGTAAAATCCAAAGAGAGGAAGAGCAAGAAAGGCTTCTAACAAAGCTTGATGCTTTAAGAGTGATAGTTGAACAAAAACAAAGAAAATTTTTGTTTTCTAAGCCTTCTCTTGCCCCAAGAGGAATCTATGTATGGGGAGGCGTAGGCTGCGGTAAGTCGATGATAATGGATATGTTTGTAGACTCTCTCACTGTTGGTACAAGACGGGTACATTTTCATTCCTTCATGCAAGAGGTTCAATCTTCTTTAAATGAAGCCCGCCAAAGTCGGATAAAAGACGCATTGAGCCCGGTGGTAAAACAAATAAGTAATGCAGTAAAAGTTTTAGCTTTTGATGAATTGCAAATCAAAGATATCGCGGATGCTATGATCGTTGGGAGATTGTTTGAAGCGCTCATGAAAAAAGGTTTGACCCTAGTAGTCACGTCTAACAGAGCTCCAATCGATTTATACAAAAATGGATTGAATAGAGATTTATTTGTACCATTTATCGAGCTTATTAACGAGAGGTTTGATGTTGTTGAAGTTTCTGATGTTAAAGATTATCGACAGAACCTAATATCTGGTGAAGAAATCTATTTCTCTCCCCTCAATCTTAATAGTTTAGAACGCATGAATACCCTGTGGTCTACTCTCACTGGAAATTCTTCGGCTGGCCTCACTCTCTCATTTAAAGGGCGTGAGATAATATTTCCGTTTTATAAGGACGGTGTCGGCAGGTTTGATTTTTTCGAAATTTGTGGGCAGATGTTTGGCCCAGGAGATTATTTGGCAATTGTTGAAACTGTTAGAGTTCTCATGGTTGATAACATTCCACAGCTTAGTCGGTCAAACTTTAATGAGGCAAAGCGCTTTGTGACCCTTATTGATGCTGCCTATGAAGCAAAAATAAGGTTCATCTGCTCGGCAGCTGCTGAACCTGAAATGCTATACACTGAAGGTGAAGGTTCTTTTGAATTTCGGCGAACAGCTAGTCGTTTGAGGGAGATGCAGTCAAAAAACTGGATGCTGATTTGAATTACTCCCCCAATATAATTTGCCTGTATGATACCTACGTCTTGGGAGAGTAATTTTATAAAATGGATTTGGTCCCTTTGTTTTTTTCCAGTAATATTCCTGGTCCGGGTAATTAATCTTAAACCCATGCGAATCATTAAACATTAAGTCTGCGAATCAGTCAAGGTATCTGATTCGTTCATTTTATTTCGTATTCGTGAAGTTTGAGTACATGACCAGCTAAATATAGCGATCCACATATAATTATTCTTGGATTTTTAGCTTCATTTTTTATAATTTCTAATGCTGCCTCGACGCCGTTCGAATTACTAGACTCGATACCCAAGCTTTTTGCTTCTTTTGATGTTTCTTTGCCGGATAGGGTATTGGTTTCGTCAGGAATTGATATACCAAACAACTTGTCAATTTGGGTTTCCAAAGGTTTCAAAAAACCTTTTACATCTTTTGTGTTTAGCATCCCACATATTGCGTAGGTAGGGCGAGGCGAAAGTTTGGATAAATGAGCAGCAATCGCTTCTCCTGCAGCAGGGTTATGTCCTCCGTCAAGCCAGATTTCTGCTGAAGGTAAATATTTGTTTAGTACTCCATCTGTGAGTTTTTGCATTCGTGCGGGCCAGTTTACTTTACCCATGACTTCTTCAAAATTTTTTAATTGGCCATTTTCTAACAGTCTTAACGCTTGGAGGGCGCAACCGGCGTTAATTATCTGATGATCGCCTTTCAAGCTTGGATACGGAATATCTAATAACCCTCTGTCATCTTGATATACTAATCTACCTCTTTCTTCCCACGCCAGCCATTGGTATCCATGGGAATAAATCGGAGCACTTAATGCCCGCGCTTTTTTTTCTATAACTTCAAAGGCCTTTTCATTTTGCGAGCTAACAACAACTGGTGTATTTTTTTTAATTATTCCAGCCTTTTCCGAAGAGATTTTTTCAATTGAATTACCGAGGAATTGCTCATGATCAAGAGATATTGGTGTAATGACTGCTAATTCAGGTTGCTCAACCACGTTAGTTGCATCTAAACGTCCTCCAAGCCCTACTTCCAAAAGTGTGTAGTTGGCCTCTTGCCTGCTCATAGCAAGAATTGCAGCACATGTAGTAATTTCAAAATAAGTAATTTCTTCGCCCGAGTTTGCTTCATAACATTCGTCCAAAAGAGCTGACAACTCATCTTCCGTAATTAATTTACCAGCTAATCTGATCCGTTCGTTAAACCTAATTAAATGTGGCGAGGTGTAAGTATGAACAGATTTGCCAGCACTTTCTAACCCCGAGCGTATCATTGATAAGGTACTACCTTTGCCATTTGTTCCTGCAATATGAATAACGGGAGGTAGTTTTTTGTGTGGGTTATTAAGAGCATCAAGTAAATTGAGAACTCTGTCTAAGGTTAAATCGATAACCTTTGGGTGAAGATCCATCATCCTTTTTAAGATCTTGTCAGAACTTTTAGATGTCATTTAGAGTTTTCTTTGAATTCTTTCGATGAACTATCTTGTGGGGGTTTCGGTAAGTCCCCAACTACTACTGGACCAAGTCCAAGAAGCATTCTTATTATTTTTATTAACTCATTTCTTATTTCGGTTCTTGGTGTAACAAGGTCTAGCATACCGTGGTCAAGTAGATATTCGGCTCTCTGAAACCCTTCTGGTAGTTTTTCTCGAATTGTTTGTTCTATTACTCTGGGGCCTGCAAAGCAAATGAGAGCGTTTGGCTCAGAAATCTGTACGTCACCTAACATCGCGTAAGATGCAGTTACACCCCCGGTTGTTGGATGAGTAAGAATTACTACGTAGGGTAAATTAGCCTCTTTCAATAATTGAATTGCAACAGTTGTTCGGGGCATCTGCATGAGGCTTAATATTCCTTCTTGCATTCTGGCCCCTCCTGCTGCTGAGAAAAGTATCAATGGACGGTTTAACTCAACTGCTCGTTTAGCAGCAGTAATTATTGCGTTTCCCACATACATTCCCATTGACCCTCCCATAAAAGAAAAATCCTGGGCAGCCGCCACGATTGGAGTTCTACCAATTTCACCTTCTACAACTAGCATGGCCTCTTTTTCGGAGCTCTTCTTTTGAGCAGCCTTCATTCTATCTGGATATTTTTTTTGGTCTTTAAATTGTAGTGGATCGTTTATGGGTTTTGGAACATCAATCTCAACAAAAACACCTCCATCAAATAAATTTTTAAAGCGTTCGCGTGGCGAAATTGGCATATGATGGCCACATTCAATACAAACATTCAAATTATCCTGAAGTTCTCTGTGGAAAAGCATTGTGCCACATTTATCACATTTTGCCCAAAGATTTTCGGGTACTTCTCGACGAGAAAAGATAGAGTTTATGCGGGGTCGGACATAATTTGATATCCAATTCATTTCATATTCCTAAACACATTGTATTCACACTATGTAATAAAATGCTGGATCTTAAAATGCAATCAGTTCAATTCCTTGAAGGGTAAATAAACAGGTATGCCTTACTTTTTTTCGATATCAATTCAAATGTAGTAAAAGGATTGATAAAATGTGTTAGTTAGAACAAATTATCCATCTGTTTATAAAATAAATTGATATACGAAAGTTGAGGCAACGGTAAATAATGACAATGACTATCTACAAAATCCAACTTGTTGCAGCTTTGTTGTGTTTAGCCTCTTGCAGTCAATTTGGTTCATTTGTCCCAAA
>CAXEVV010000018.1:0-32210 GCA_963999845.1 uncultured Rhodobacterales bacterium
TCATGATGATTAGGGATTAATAAGGGACGCTAAGATCCTAAAGTGAAAGTCAGGTTTCATACAGGCCCCAATTTCATCAAAATAGTTGGAGCGCAGACACATTCCCCCCAGATGTCGCGCTTTGACGTAGCCTGAAGTGGTCGGGCACGAATTCGGCGGATTGGGCAGTGGCAGTAGCCCAGTCCGTCTTTTCGTTTCTGGCTCATAAAACAGTATTGGTTGGGTGATAGAAGTTGGTTCGTAGATTCAGAGGTGAAGGACTCAATAAAGTTGATAGTAAGGGTAGGGTCTCTATCCCAGCTCTTTTTCGTCGCGTAATTGAGGTGTGTGATCCGGCATGGACTGATGGACTTAACCCTGAGCTCGTTATTGTTTACGGTGACAGCAGAAAAAAGTTTCTTGAGTGCTACACGATTGACGCAATTGATGAAGTCGATGAAAAAATCAATGACTTGCCTAGGGGGTCAATTCAACGGAAAATGCTTGAGAGGCTATTCCACGGCCAGAGCTTTCCGACCTCGGTTGATGATACTGGCAGGTTAGTTATTCCTCAGAGGTTAAGAGAAAAAATAGGAATTAAGGCAGAAGCGTATTTTATTGCTTCCGGTGATACATTTCAAATATGGACCCCAGAAACCTTTCAGCAGGATCAGGAAAAGACTAACGCTTGGTTGCAGTCTTTGCCAGAAGACTTTGATCCTTTGATCTATTTAGACGCTTCGGACCGTCAAGTTGATGAGTAATATGCAGTTTTCTGTTTCTAACTCACCACATACCCCTGTTCTAATTGAATCTATCATAAGTTTGATTTCGCCAGTAACAGGTTGCTGGCTAGATGGTACTTTTGGTGCTGGTGGCTACACTCGGGCGTTACTTGAGGCAGGGGCTGAGAACGTCATTTCCATTGATAGGGATCCTAGTGTTTTTGAGCTAGCAAAGAAGTGGACATGCGACTACGCAAACAGAATTCAATTGCACAACGATAAATTCTCTAATTTAGGTGCCTATGGCTCTAATCTAGACGGTATAGTGCTGGATTTGGGCCTTTCCTCAATGCAAATAGATGAGGCTGCTCGTGGCTTTTCGTTTATGAAAGATGGCCCCTTGGATATGCGAATGTCTGGAAGCGGTGCCAGTGCTGCTGATCTGGTAAATAATTTAACTGAAAGTGATATAGCAAATATGCTGTATTTTTTTGGTGAGGAAAGAGCGAGCCGTCGCATTGCAAATGCCATTGTCACTAGGCGGGCTGAGAAACCTTTTACTTCCACGCTGGATCTATCCAGTGTAATTGAGGATTGTTTGCCAAGAAAAAAGCCTGGCAAAAGTCATCCTGCAACGCGATCATTTCAGGCACTCCGAATAGCGACTAATGATGAATTCACGGAGCTTTACACAGCGTTATTTGCCGCAGAGAAAGCACTTTGTTTTGGAGGCATATTAGCAATAGTTACCTTCCATTCTTTAGAGGATAGGATCGTAAAACGTTTTTTTCAGCTTCGAAGTGGCTCAGCAGGAAATTCCAACAGATATGCGCCAGAATTAAAAACTGAAGAAAAGCATTTTGAAATCGTCAATCGGAAGGCAATTATTCCTCCAGATCAAGAAATTTCGAAAAACCCCAGGTCAAGATCGGCAAAACTCAGGATGGCGAAAAGATTGAGTTCTGAGCCGGGGCCAAATCTTTTGCCGGGTCAACTTGGTGTTCCATTACTTGAAGGAAAGTATAATGCGTAACTTTTTCTACATCACCACATTTGGTTTGGTTATTACACTCGCATATTGGGCTTATCAGGAAAATGTAAAAACCCAGATCGCTATGAAAAAATCAGAGGAGTTACAAACGGAACTTGGCAAAGCTAGAGCAAAATTGGCTGTGCTTAAAGCGGAGTGGGCATATTTAAATAGACCTGAGCGTCTTATTCATCTAACAAACCTCGGCTTTGATCAATTAAAATTAGGCCCAATTAGAGCGTCAAATTTTGAGGAGTTTAGCCGTTTAAACATCAGAACAAATAATATTAAGTGGAGTTCTAGTTTTAATCCACAGCTATCTCAATCTGAAGCCAGGTTATATAACAATGATTAATTCAAGTGGCCGAATACCTCTGCGGCCACTTGGTAAGGTGCTTGCCGCCAGACAAAGGGGCGAAACCACTGATGCCATTGAGCAAGAGAATACGAGACAACGTAACCATGAGATTGATAGCCGCGAGCATATAAAGGCAAAAAGCCGACTAGTAGTGCTTGCTGCAGTTTTTTTCTGTCTTTATGGCGTATTGGTCGTTCGAATGGGGCACCTGGCAGCCTCTGATCCTCAAGTGACTCAAATTCAGTCAATAGGCTCATCTATAATTGCCCAAAGAGCAAATATTGTCGACAGGCGTGGGCGAATTTTAGCAACAAATCTGGACACTCATTCGCTCTATGCAGAAACAGCTCATTTAACCGAT
This sequence comes from uncultured Rhodobacterales bacterium, assembly GCA_963999845.1. Taxonomy (GTDB): domain Bacteria; phylum Pseudomonadota; class Alphaproteobacteria; order Rhodobacterales; family Rhodobacteraceae; genus Salinivivens. The sequence goes on from CAXEVV010000018.1 coordinate 2,454, forward strand.
CCCAGAAAAGCAGCAGATGGGCTTGTAAAAATCTTCCCAGATTTGGAGGGAGATCAGCTATACAAAGATTTCACGGGCAAAAGAAAGTTTCTCTGGATTAAAAAACGCATTAGTCCAGAGGCCTATCAAGCGGTTCATGATTTAGGAGATCCAGGATTGCGATTTGGCCCACGAGAAATGCGACTTTACCCAAATGGAAGATTGGCTGCTCATATTCTTGGCGGTGCGAGCTTTGGTCGAGAGGGAGTGCACTCTGCCGAGGTGATTGGAGTTGCTGGTGTAGAAAAAACATTTGACGAAAGATTGAGGAAACCATCAGTATCAGTCGATCCTCTTAAGCTTTCCATCGACTTGTCCGTGCAGGCAGCTGTGGAAAGCGTGTTGGGTAGTGGAATGTCTCTTCTTAATGCCAAGGGAGCTGCTGCTATTTTGATGAATGTTAATAATGGGGAAATAATTTCTCTGGCATCACTCCCAGACTTCGATCCCAATCATAGGCCGAAATTACCGTCTACTGGTGATCCAGCAAATAGCCCATTATTTAACAGGGCAATCCAAGGCGTATATGAATTGGGGTCTACATTTAAAATTTTTGCAATAGCTCAGGCACTTGAGCTTAAACTAGTCTCTCCTGAAACTATGATTAATGTAAGTGGTCCGCTCAGATGGGGTAAATTTAAGATAAGAGATTTCCATAATTACGGATCTGAATTGCCAGTCAAAAAGGTAATTTCTAAATCTTCAAATATTGGAACTGCCCGAATTGCTCAAGAAATAGGCTCTATTGAACAGCAAAAATTTTTAAAATCATTAGGATTTTTTGATATCGTACCTCTAGAAATGGTAGAAGCGTCTGGAGGCAAGCCACTGCTTCCCAAAAACTGGTCTGAATTGTCAACAATGACTATTTCTTATGGACACGGTTTGTCAGCTACACCTCTCCATTTAGCCGCCGCTTATGCTGCGATAGGCAATGGTGGTTACAGAGTGACCCCAACACTTCAAATACAGGAAAACCGGAAATATGGCGACAGGGTCATTTCTGAAGCAGTCTCTAAGCAAGCTCTTTCTATGTTAAGAAGCGTTGTTACAGACGGTACTGCCACAATGGCGGAGGTGCCGGGTTATCCAGTGGCTGGTAAAACTGGTACTGCTGATAAACCAAGCCCTACTGGGAGATATTATGACGATAAGGTAATAACAAATTTTGCAGCATTGTTTCCAGCAGGTGACCCCAAGTACGTTTTAGTTGTAACAATGGATGAACCTGAAGACACGACTGGGGAAGAAGCTAGGCGTACTGCTGGATGGACAGCCGTACCCGTGGCGGCGGAAATAATTACTAGAATAGCGCCACTACTGGGATTGAGGCCTGAAAACAATCAAGATCCATTATTTAAAGTTTTGCCTGCAAAAATGAACTAAGGTGATCGTATCATAATCGAACTAAAAGCATGTATTTTCTATGAAGTTGCAAAAAAAAACATTGTCCGATTTAGGTCTTACTCCTCAAAGCGGTGAAAACATTACTGTCAATGGACTTACCCATGATAGCAGAAAAGTGCGTAAGGGCTTCCTGTTCGCGGCACTGCCTGGCTTGAATTCGCATGGTATTAGTTTTGCGCCTTCCGCAATTCAAGCTGGAGCTTGTGCTATTCTTACCGATAAAAGAGGGTATTCCAATTATTTGAGTACTTCAAAGTCGATAGATGTTGTTTTTATTGTGGTAGAAAAGCCACGAGAAACCTTAGCCCGCTGTGCTGCACTTTGGTTTGATAAACAGCCTTCTAACATAGTTGCAGTTACCGGTACGAATGGTAAGACATCTGTGTCTAGTTTCTGTCAGCAAATTTGGAATAATTTAGATATAAAGGCTGTAAGTATCGGAACCACTGGAGTTCTTGGATCTTGGACGCACCCTCTAAAGCACACGACGCCTGACGCATTGGAAATGCATGAGTTGCTCGCAACATTAAAGTCGAATGGTATAGAACATGTTGCGTTGGAAGCATCAAGCCACGGCCTTCATCAAAGCCGTTTAGATGGTGTTCAGTTTTCTGGAGCAGGATTTACTAATTTTTCTCAAGATCATTTGGATTATCATAAATCTCTCGATGAGTATTTTGAGGCAAAAGCATTATTGTTTCGACAGCTTCTTGCAAGTGATAAGACTGCCGTAATTAATGAAGATGACAAGAGAATAAAAGTATTTGGGGAAGAACTCAAAGCAATAGGTCATTCAGTTGTCACTTTGGGAGTATCCGGGGAGCCGAATATTAAATTAAAAAAACAAAGCTTTGATAGTTCTGGTCAGAATGTTTTCTTTGAATACGACGGAAGACTTTATCAAAAACGATTAAATTTAATAGGTGGTTTCCAAGCTCAAAATGTCCTTATGGCCGCTGCACTGGTTATTTCTCTTGGTTCAGATCCGCAAGATGTTTTCAGTGTCCTTCATAATTTATTAACAGTTAAAGGGCGTATGGAACTTGCTGCTTCAAGAGCAAATGGCGCAAATGTTTTTATAGATTACGCCCATACTCCTGACGCACTAGAGACAGCAATTACTTCACTCAGACCGCACGTATTTGGAAGGATAATAGCAGTTATAGGGGCAGGTGGAGATCGGGACCAGTCTAAAAGGCCTCTTATGGGACTTGCAGCCTCAAAAAACGCTGATGTAGTCATCGTTACGGATGATAATCCTAGAAGCGAAGATCCAGCAAAAATTCGGCAAATGATAATACAGGGCATTGGTCCGGGAATAAGTCATGAGTGCGGGGATAGGGCGGAAGCAATTCTGAGAGCAGTCGATATGCTAGATGTGGGTGACGCTTTGTTGATATGTGGAAAAGGACATGAAACTGGACAAGTAATAGGCGAGGATGTTTTTCCGTTTGATGATGCCGAGCAAGCATCGATATCTGTTGAAGCATTAGATGGAGTATTATGATGCTTTGGTCTCAAACTGATTTAATTGAAGCTACAGCAGGTGATTTATTGGGTGAATGGGGGAATGATGGTGTTGCAGGAGTTTCTATAGATAGCAGATCAATTAAAACGGGCGAATTATTTGTTGCGATAAAGGCAGCACGTGATGGTCATAGTTTTATCAATGACGCTATAAATTTGGGGGCGAAGGCGGCTATGGTTGATCATATTCCATCAAGTATATCTTCGAGCACTCCTTTACTTTTGGTTCCCTGTGTTCAGGAAGCACTTGACGGTTTGGGTAAATATGGAAGAAACAGAAGCCAAGCGAAATTGGTTGCTATAACAGGTTCAGTTGGAAAGACTTCCTCTAAAAATATGCTCAAAACTATTTTAGAGTGTCAGGGAAAAACGTACGCCGCACCTGCCAGTTTTAATAATCATCTTGGAGTTCCGCTGACATTAGCCAACTTGCCAATTGATGCGACTTACGCCGTTGTGGAAATTGGAATGAATAAACCTGGTGAGATTGAGCCATTAGCGAAAATGACTTCTGCGGATGTAGTATTTGTAACTGCAATTGGAAAAGCTCACCTAGAAGCGTTTGAAGATATTAAGGGAATTGCTCACGAAAAAGCTCAAATCATTAAAGGTTTAAAAAGTGATGGAGTTGCTGTGTTAAATGCTGGAACGCCTGGTTACGAAATATTGAAAAAGCAAACTATAAAAAATGGTAAACAGTTTGTTTCTTTTGGTGGATTGAGTAGTGATATTAAAGCAAAAAAAATTCAAAATTCAAACGGCAGAATAAAGGTGCGTTGTGAATTTAAGGATAGAAAATTAGAATTTAGTTTAAATTCACTAGGCTCTCATTTTGCAGATAATTCTTTAGGTGTTTTGCTCTGTGTTGATCGCCTAGGAGGTGATATCGATAAGGCTACCCACGATCTAGAGAAATGGAAACCATCTGACGGACGGGGCTCTCTGGAACAAGTTGCGTTACCATCAGGTAATATTTTTTTGATAGACGACGCCTTCAATGCAAACCCTTCTTCAATGAAAGCTGCTCTAAAACTTTTGACTCAGAAAAGTATAGTCGGGAACCGAAGGGTGGCTTTTTTAGGTGATATGTTGGAACTAGGAATGAAAGAAGTTTTGCTTCACGAAGAAATAAGTTCTTGGCCAGAATTAGCCAATATTGATATCATACATACTTTGGGACCCTTGATGCATCATCTACACAGCAAACTACCTTCGGATAAAAAAGGGTATCATTATCGCAATAAAAATGAATTAATTTCTGATTTGGAAAATATCATTCGAAATGGCGATATAGTTTTAGTGAAATCTTCAAAGAGTGTTGGATTATCTTCCCTAATTGATGCAATACGGAGTATGAAAAGATGAACGAAGTTCTGGTTAGTAAAAGGGAACTATAAATGTTGTATTGGCTTACTGCGCTATCAGATGGTGGAGATTTTTTTAATCTTTTTCGGTATATCACTTTTCGAGCTGGTGGAGCTTTTTTTACTGCCTTAATTTTCGGCTTTGTTTTTGGTCGGCCATTAATTAATGTGCTGCGCCGTAAACAGGGTAAAGGACAACCCATTCGTGACGATGGTCCTGAAGCGCATTCAGCAAAGTCAGGAACTCCTACAATGGGAGGATTGCTTATTTTATCAGCATTGGTTTTTTCAACAGTGATGTGGGCAAGACTTGATAATAATTATGTCATTATAGTTCTTTTTGTTACAATTTGCTTTGGTGGTATCGGATTTATTGATGACTATCTTAAGGTAAGTCGTCAGAACCCAAAGGGTGTATCAAGCAAAATACGCCTATTATCTGGTTTTTTTGTGGCCGCAGTAGCCGCTTATTTTATTTCGATCATGCATCCAGAAGCATTGCAAAATCGGTTAGCATTGCCGATTTTTAAGAATTTACTAATTGATCTTGGATTTTTATTCGTTCCATTTGCAATAATTGTTATTGTAGGATCAGCGAATGCCGTAAATTTGACGGATGGCTTAGATGGATTGGCAATTATGCCAGTAATGATCGCAGCTGGGGCACTAGGAATAATTTCTTATGCTGTTGGACGAGTAGACTTTACCGAATATTTGGATGTTCATTATGTCAACGGTACAGGGGAAATATTAATTCTTTGCTCTGGAATTTTTGGTGCTGGATTAGGTTTTCTCTGGTATAATGCACCTCCAGCTGCTGTTTTTATGGGTGATACGGGCTCATTGGCCTTGGGAGGTGCTCTTGGTGCTATCGCTGTTGTTACCAAACATGAATTAGTTTTGGCAATCGTGGGTGGGCTTTTCGTTGTTGAGGCTCTCTCTGTCATTATACAAGTAGTTTACTTCAAAATGACTGGTAAGAGAGTTTTCTTAATGGCACCAATACATCATCATTTTGAGAAAAAAGGATGGGCGGAGCCTCAAATAGTAATTCGTTTTTGGATAATTTCACTTATTCTCGCAATGGTGGGATTGGCAACATTGAAAGTAAGGTGATTAGTGTAATAAATGATTGTGAATAACTAATTTGGGTTCAAAATCATATAGCTAAGGGGTTGCCTGTGATAAAATTACAGGGATGTAGTAATCGAAATTACGTGGTCTTAGGTCTAGGAAGGTCTGGAACGGCTTCTGTTGAAGCTTTGGTTGCGAGTGGTGCTAATGTGATCTGTTGGGATGATGATGGCGAGACTAGAAGTTTAGCCGAAGCCAAAGGCTTTCAAATAAAAAATCCTGTCTCAGGTTTTAATTGGGAATGCATAGATCGCCTAATTTTAAGTCCGGGAATACCATATCATTTCCCTTCACCACATCCTATAGTTTCTTCCGCTATTTCTGCTGGTGTTTTGGTCGATAACGATGTTGGACTTTTCTTTCAATCTATCGCTACTGAAAGTTGGAGTACCTTTGCGGTGCGCCCCAAAATTATTGCAGTTACCGGATCTAATGGAAAGTCTACAACGGCTTCGTTGTTACGTCATATTTTCTCAACGCTTGGATATAAAGTGCAGCTTGCAGGTAATATTGGACGCGGAGTATTAGATATTAATCCGCCCAGCGATAGTGAGGTGATTATACTTGAATTGTCATCTTTTCAAATTGAAGTTGCGAGAACACTATCACCCGATGTTGCTGTTTTCACCAATATTAGCTCTGATCATCTTGAGCGTCATGGAGGCTTTGGGGGGTACTTTGCTTCAAAGCGTCGCCTATTCGCTGAGGGATGCCCGGATTATTCTATAATTGGTGTAGATGAGTTAGAGGGGCTTCAACTAGCCCAAGAACTTTCTGTAAGTACACAAGATGCAAGTGTAATTCGAGTTTCGGTCAAAAATCCATTACGTAAATTTGGTTGGTCTGTTTTTTGTGACGGTACAAAGTTAGTCGAAAATCAAAAAGGAAGACAGGCAAATTCAATTGATCTAAAGGATTTTGATAATTTTATTGGTCTTCATAGTTACCAGAATGCGGCCAACTCTTATGCTGTTTGTAGGGTGCTTGGTTTTTCACCCCGAAAAGTTGCTGAAGCGATGAAAACGTTTACGGGGTTGGCGCATCGTTCGCAAAAGATTGCAGTTTTTAACGGGGTAACTTTTGTTAATGACAGCAAGGCTACCAACGTTAACAGCGCTATGATGTCATTGAAAGCCTACAATAATATTCGTTGGATTTGTGGGGGTGTGCAAAAATATGGCGGTTTATCACGGTTAAATGCCTCAACTCAAATGGTTAAGCGAGCCTATATAATAGGCGTGGAAGCAGAAAGTATATCAAAACAGTTGGAATGTGAGTCTGTGATTTGTGAAAATATGAAAAAAGCAGTGGAACAGGCTACCGAAGACTCATCGCTTGGTGACGTAGTTTTATTGGCCCCCGCAGCATCGAGTTTTGATCAATATGATAATTTCGAGCGTCGTGGTGAAGATTTTATTTTTCAAGTAGAGAGGGTCATCGAAGGTGCAAAAAAAAGTAAAACTGTATAAATGTGGTGCTTTTGGGATCTGATTATTGATTTAAAACAAAGTAATACTGGTATTTTTTAAAAAAATTAGTAAACTTGCGTGAGAGATCTCAGAAAATGAGACAACGGGCAGTGCTAGGCAGATAAAATGACAGAAATGGCATATGGTTCCTCCGGAGCTGTGGATGGTGAGGCGGTTCTCTCCAGATGGTGGCGAACGTTAGATAAGTCAGTTCTTACTGCAGTGCTTATTCTTTTCAGCATTGGCTTATTATTGGGTCTCGCATCATCGCCACCTTTGGCGGAGAAAAATGGATTACAGCCCTTTCACTATGTATATCGACAGGCGATATTTGGATCGCTTGCGCTAATTGTTCTTGTGGTATTCTCTATGATGTCACCAAAAGTTGTTCGAAGGCTTGGCGTAATAGGGTTTTTAGGATGTTTTGTTGCGCTGATTTTATTGCCCTTTTTTGGTACTGATTTTGGTAAGGGTGCTATCAGGTGGTATGGGCTGGGTTTTGCATCAATTCAGCCTTCAGAGTTTCTAAAGCCGGGATTTATAGTTACCGTGGCCTGGTTAATATCGGCGAGTGGTCAAATTAATGGGCCGCCAGGACGGCTTTGGTCGTTTTTCATTACGATGATTGTGGTAGCTTTATTAGTTATACAGCCAGATTTTGGTCAGGCATGCCTAATACTGTTTGGTTGGGGAGTAGTCTATTTCATTGCCGGTGCGTCATTTATATTGCTCGCAATCTTAGCAGTAATGGTCGTGATGGCGGGGTCAATGGCCTATTCTTTGTCTGAGCATTTTGCAAAACGAATAGATGGTTTCTTGATGTCTGATATCGATCCTCGGACTCAGCTAGGCTATGCCACTAATGCAATACAAGAAGGCGGTTTTTTTGGGGTGGGTGTTGGTGAGGGGCAGGTTAAGTGGTCCCTACCAGATGCACACACAGATTTTATAATTTCAGTTGCTGCTGAAGAATATGGATTGCTTTTGGTAGTTTTGATCATCTTGCTGTACACTTGGATCGTTCTGATTTCTCTAACAAGGCTTCTTAAGGAGAGAGATGCATTTGTCCGCTTGGCTGGTTCGGGCTTGGTAGCGATGTTTGGCGTTCAGGCCATTATTAACGTCGGCGTGGCTGTAAGATTGCTCCCTGCTAAAGGTATGACATTGCCCTTCGTTAGCTATGGAGGTTCTTCGATAATCGCCATGGGTATCACGCTGGGAATGCTTCTCGCATTAACAAGGGCTAGGCCACAAAAAGATATAGGTGATATTTTTAATGGGCATTAAGTTATGAGTGTTAGAATGCTTGTTTTGGCAGCTGGTGGAACGGGAGGTCACATGTTCCCGGCGCAGGCACTTGCGGAGGAGATGATATCAAGCGGCTGGCAAGTAAAATTATCAACAGACCGAAGAGGTGCTAGATATACCAATAACTTTCCATCCGATGTAGATGTTTCGATAATTAAGTCTGCTACATTTTCCGGTGCGTCGATTTTTGGGAAAGTATTAGTGCCTATCATAATATTTTATGGAGTTTTGCAGTCAGTATTATGGTTTAAAAGTAACAAGCCAGATTGTGTCGTTGGCTTTGGAGGTTATCCAAGTATTCCTGCTGTTTTAGCGGCTCTTATCTTGCGTATTCCAACAATTCTACATGAGCAAAATGGAGTTTTAGGGCGAGTTAATAGGCTCTTTGCGAAAAGGGTAGATTTCGTAGCCTTTGGTATTTTGCCAGAGAATTTTACTACCAAAAACGCTGGTTATATTGGAAATCCTGTCAGAAATTCTATTTTGAAATTTAAGGATTCTCCGTATATTCCTCCTGGTGACTATCCAATTAACATCTTGGTTATTGGAGGTAGCCAGGGTGCTAGAATTATGGCTGACATAGTTCCTGCTGCGCTATCATCATTGTCTGAAAAGGACAAAAAAAATTTACAAGTTACGCATCAGGCTAGACCTGAAGATAAAGAGAGAGTAGTTGAGCTGTATTCTGAGGGTAATATCAGAGCAGAAGTGTCCAGCTTTTTCGATGATGTGGCTAGGCGTATTTCAGAGGCTCAGTTAGTAATAAGTCGCTCAGGGGCCTCTTCGATCGCTGATATTGCTACAATAGGTCGTCCTTCAATTTTGGTTCCCTTAAAATCTGCTTTAAGAGATGAACAATCGGCCAATGCTTTGAGTATGACAAGTGTGAATTCAGCGGTCAGCATAATTGAAGACGACTTTACTGTGGAGAGGCTTACAGTTTGTGTTTCTAAATTTTTGTCCTCTCCTAAAAATGCTAAAGCGATGGCTGCAGCGGCTTTAAAAAGATCTTCTAAAAACTCTGTTACACGACTGTCTGAATTAATCATAAATCTGGTTATACAAAAGAAAGATGGGTCGAAACCGACTAGCTTGCCCATCAAGAAGGGAACGCTCGAGTGAATGTGTCTACGAAGTTTCCTGTAGAAATTGGCCCGATACATTTCATAGGTATTGGTGGCATAGGCATGTCAGGCATCGCAGAGATCTTAATTAACCAAGGTTACTCGGTTCAAGGTTCTGATTTGAGGAAAACAGAAATTACCTCGCGATTAGAGGAAATGGGTGCTTGCATAAAAGTTGGTCATGATAGAGATAATCTTGAGAATGCAGTAGTCGTAGTAATCTCGTCGGCAATCAATAAGGACAATCCTGAGCTAAGGCATGCTCGTGCCGTTGGTTTGCCGGTTGTCCGTAGAGCAGAAATGCTCGCGGAGCTAATGAGAATGAGGTCAAACGTAGCAATCGCCGGCACTCACGGGAAAACAACGACTACAACTTTAGTCGCTACTTTGTTAGATGAAGGTGGGTTCGATCCGACAGTTATAAATGGAGGAATAATTCATGCCTATGGTTCTAATGCAAGGGCTGGAACCGGTGAATGGATGGTTGTAGAGGCTGATGAAAGTGACGGTACTTTTACGAGACTACCAGCAACTATTGCTGTCGTGACGAATATAGACCCAGAACATTTAGAGCATTGGGGTGACTTTGAAGCATTGAAAAAAGGGTTTTTGGATTTCATCTCTAAAATTCCTTTTTATGGTGTCGCAATCTGTTGTAGTGACCACCCAGAGGTGCAAAAACTTATTGGCAAAATTTCTGATCGCCGAATTAAAACTTTTGGCTTTAATGCTCAGTCCGACGTTAAGGCTGTGAACCTTAAGTATATTAAGGGAGAGGCACATTTTGATGTAAAATTCCAGAAAGAGAATTTTACGATTAAAGGTTGTGTTCTTCCTATGCCTGGTGATTATAACGTCTTAAATGCCCTGGGTGCAATCGCAGTAGCTCATCATCTTGGTCTTGACGGTAATAAAATTCGTATGGCTTTAGCAGGTTTTAAAGGGGTTAATCGTCGGTTTACAAAGGTTGGAGAATTAAACGGCATTACCTTTATAGACGATTACGGCCATCATCCCGTTGAGATATCATCTGTGCTACGTGCAGCAAGGCAGATAAGTTCTGGGCGTATTATAGCGGTGCATCAGCCTCATAGATACACTCGACTTAATGCCCTTTTTAAAGATTTTTGTTCTTGTTTTAATGATGCCGATATAGTTGCAATTGCAGATGTATATTCTGCTGGAGAAGAAAAAATCCCTGGTGCAAGTAGAGATGATCTTGTTTCAGGTTTACTTCGGCACGGTCATCGACATGCTATTTCTGTCTCTAATTTAGAAGAATTATCACAAATAGTAACTGCTAATGCCAAACCGGGTGATGTTGTTATATGTTTAGGTGCTGGGTCAATAAGCTCTTGGGCCAGTGCCCTCCCAAAACTGTTACATGATGGGTTTTAATATGGTTATAGACTTCCCCAAAACTCGAGGCAAATTTACCGAAAACCAGAAACTTTCTGACCTTACCTGGTTGAAGGTAGGGGGTCCGGCGGAATTTTTTTTCCAGCCCGCAGATTTAAAGGATTTAATGAATTTTTTATCAAAATTACCTGATAGCACATCACTTTTTCCAATAGGAGTTGGGTCTAATTTAATTGTACGTGATGGGGGCTTAAAGGGTGTTGTGATAAGGTTGGGCAGAGGTTTTAACTCTGTTGAGTTTTTAAATGGTGTAGTAGTGGCAGGCGCGGCTGCTTTAGACTCATTTGTTGCCCGCAAAGCTGCCGATCACGGTTATGATTTAACATTCCTGCGAACAATTCCTGGCTCTATAGGTGGGGCATTAAAAATGAACGCAGGTTGTTATGGAAAATATATTTCAGACTATTTCGTATCTGCCAAGGCAGTGAACCGCAGTGGTGATTTGGTTAAGTTGGAAAAGTCTGATGTTTTATTCTCATATCGAAACACAGACTTACCGACTGATCTTGTTGTCGTTGAAGTAACTTTTGCACCGCCCTTGGGGGAGGTAGACAGATTGCACGAAAAAATGCGCCTTCAAAAAGAAAAACGAGATAGTGAGCAGCCAACCAATGATATTACTGCTGGTAGTACCTTCCGCAATCCTTGTGGATACTCAAGTTCAGGAGCGGTTAATGAAAACCATAATTTAAAAGCGTGGAAGGTAATTGAAGATGCAGGCCTTAGGGGTTTTAAGATGGGTGCAGCTAAAATGCATGAAAAGCATCCAAATTTTTTAACTAATATTGGTGGTTCTACCGCTTCAGAATTAGAGGAATTAGGCGAGTTGGTAAGAAAAAAGGTGTTCCAAAATTCAGGAATTGATTTACAGTGGGAAATTATTAGGGTCGGAGACCCTTGAGAATGACGTCTTAAAAAAGACGCAAAAGCCTGTAAAGGGCAAGTGAGGCGATGGGCATTTCGAGCGGAAAAGGTCCCAAAGTTGTTTTATTAATGGGTGGTCACTCCTTAGAAAGGGAGGTGTCGCTCGTTTCTGGACAGGCATGTTCAGCAGCTTTGAGGGGTGAGGGTTTTGAGGTTTTAGAGCTTGATGCTGGGCATGATATTGTTCAGCGTTTATCACAGTTGAGACCTGATGTGGTTTTCAATGCTCTTCATGGGCGATGGGGCGAGGATGGTTCTATACAGGGGGTACTGGAATGGTTGAGAATTCCATATACTCATTCTGGAGTGACGGCTTCTGCTTTGGCGATGGACAAACAGAAATGTAAGCATGTTTTTTCTAGTTTTGGGTTACCTGTAGCACCAGGTTTTACGGTTGATAAATCAAGTTTAATAAAATCACATCCGCTTCAAAAGCCCTATGTGGTGAAGCCAATAAATGAAGGTTCTTCGATTGGAGTTTATTTTGTGAATCCAATAGAGGACCCGCCACTTTGTATGCCTACAGAAATGCCAAAAACTGTGATGGTTGAGGAATATATTGCAGGAAGAGAACTTACAGTAACGGTAATGGGCAAGAAAGCCTTAGCTGTCACTGATATAATCACACAAGAATGGTACGATTACGATGCTAAATACAAAAACGGCGGATCGTTTCATGAAGTACCTGCCAAAATTCCGCGCGAAATTCAGGATAAATGCTTAGAGTACGCTCTCAGCGCACATCAAGTGATTGGCTGTAGGGGTATAAGTAGGGCGGATTTTCGTTGGAATGAAAAGTTAGGGATGGATGGTTTGATTTTATTAGAAATAAATACTCAACCTGGTATGACGCCTACTTCCCTTGTCCCAGAGCAGGCTGAGATTTGTGGTGTTAAATTTGGTGAGCTCTGCAAGTGGTTGGTGGAGGATGCATCGTGCGATCGTTGAGACAAAAAGTCAGAGGGAATATTGATCCAGCTCCTTCACGTGTTGCATATCGTATAATGCGGTTATTGCTAATACCACGATTGCGCTTAATTTTTACTTTAGGCTTTCCATCACTTTTAATTTTTTGTGCAACTTTAGGATTATTTATAAATATTAATGTTTGGGAAAATATCAGCGCGATCAAAAAAGACTTAAAACTTGCGTTCGTTGAAAGGCCCGAATTTATGATAAAGGTTGCGTCTATTGACGGTTCTTCGGACGAGTTAGCAAACGAAATAAGAGAAATACTACCGCTGGATTTTCCGGTAAGTTATTTCGATCTAGACATAAAATATCTTCACAAAGTTGTGAATGAGATTCCAGCAGTTGCTTCCGCTGCAATTAAAATATCAGCAGGTGGCGTACTGCAAATTAATGTAGCAGAGAAATCGCCTGCTTTTATATGGCGAAAAGACAATGTCATGTCGGTAATTGATGAGACAGGTAGTTTCATACGAATAGCAAATTCAAGAGTAGATTATCCCAAACTTCCATTAGTCGTTGGCGAAGCTGCTGATCTCGCAGTTTCAGAAATTTCAAGTTTAATGCAGGCTAATGAATATTTTAAAGATCATGTGAGAGCTTTCATAAGGGTAGGGGAACGACGTTGGGATCTTATCTTAGAAAATAATGTCAGAATTATGCTCCCTCAAAGAGAATTTTTGGCAGCGTTTGATCGCTTAATGTTGATGAATGAGGCTGGCTCATTATTGTCAGGTAGGCTCTCAAATATTGATATGAGACTAGTGGTACGTCCAACTGTAAGGGTGGATACAGTTTCGGTTGACCCCTTGAAGACCAATATTAATGGAGATTTGTAATAATGGCTGACTTTTATGAACTGCAGCGGGCTATGAGAGCTATGCGTCAAGCTGCATTACAACGTGGTGCACTAGCTATCCTTGATCTTGGCAGCTCAAAAATTGGATGTTTGATACTGCGCTTCGATGGGCTTGACTCGGGCATTGCGTCTGATCAAGTAGGATCTTTGGCTGGTCAGACATCTTTTCAAGTTGTAGGTTCTGCGATTACTCGGTCTCGTGGGGTCGAATTCGGAGAAATATCCTCGATGCAGGAAGCGGAGAAGGCTATCCGAACAGTTTTGCAATCTGCTCAAAAAATGGCAAATTTACGCGTGGATCATTTAATAGCATGTTTTTCTGGGGGTGATCCACGTTCATACGGGTTAAACGGGAATATTACAGTTGAAAATCAAATGGTGCGTGATGAAGATATAGCTAGGGTTTTAAGCTCTTGTGATTTGCCTGACTTTGGTGATGGACGAGAAATATTGCACGCACAGCCAGTTAACTTTGCATTGGATTATAGAACAGGGCTTGTGGACCCTAGGGGGCAAATTGGAAATAATTTAGACGTAGATCTGCATATGCTAACTGCAAGAGCTAAGACAGTAAGAGACTTAGCCTATTGTGTCAAAAGGTGTGATTTAGAGTTGGCCGGTGTAGCCTCTGCTGCTTATGTATCTGGCCGATCAGCTTTGGTAGAAGACGAACAGGAGCTAGGTGCAGTTTGTATCGACTTCGGCGGAGGCTCCACTAGTTATTCCATTTTTTTGAAGAAGCATATGATTTTTTCTGGCTCAATAGGTCTGGGTGGTAACCATGTGACCCGGGATATTTCGCTTGGCCTTCAGATTCCTATGGCGTTAGCGGAAAAGATTAAGACTATGAATGGTGGTCTGATAGCCACAGGTATAGATGATCGCGATTTGATTGAGATTGGAGGTGAAACGGGTGATTGGGAACATGACCGTCGTAAAGTAACCCGCAGTGAACTTATAGGAATTATGAGACCGCGTATGGAAGAAATTTTAGAGGAAGTTAGAGCTCAGTTAGAAATAGCCGGGTTCTATGAACTTAAAAGTCAAAAATTTGTTTTGACTGGAGGATCAAGTCAGATACCAGGTTTAGATACACTTGCAAGTCGAATACTAGGCCAACAAGTTCGACTAGGCCGACCGCTGAGAGTTCATCGGTTACCTCAGGCCTACTCAGGATCAAGCTGTTCAGCTTTGGTCGGGTTAGCTCTTTTCGCAGCGCATCCACAGGATGAATGGTGGGATTTCGAGCTTCCTAGCGCAAGTTACTCATCTAAATCGGTAAGAAAAGCAGTACGTTGGCTTCGTGAGAATTGGTAGTGTCCATATATAGCAATGGTATCAAAATAACGATGAATAAAATTTGTCAGATACCATATAATGTGTGTTTTTGTCGTTTTTTAGTGACCTTTTATAAATTGCGAGTTATAAACGAGTCACTATTAAAAATAAAAAAGCAAATTAATCAGCAGATAACAGGCGGACCTGACAATGACTTTAAATTTATCAATTCCAGAGCAGAATGATCTGCGACCTAGAATAACTGTTTGTGGTGTTGGCGGTGCTGGGGGCAATGCTGTCAATAATATGATTGAGAAAAGTTTGGACGGTGTTGATTTTGTCGTTGCAAACACAGATGCTCAGGCTCTTCAGCAGAGCCATGCAAATAGTAAGATACAGCTTGGCGTAAAAGTTACAGAGGGTTTGGGTGCTGGCGCTAGAGCTTCAGTTGGAGCAGCGGCCGCCGAAGAGAGTATCGAGCAAATTGTCGACCAGTTGGCTGGATCTCACATGTGTTTTATAACTGCTGGAATGGGCGGAGGCACTGGTACAGGAGCAGCTCCTATAATAGCCCAAGCTGCTAGAGAGTTGGGTGTTCTTACAGTTGGTGTAGTAACAAAACCATTCCAATTTGAGGGCGTAAAGCGCATGCGGCAGGCTGAGGAGGGTGTGGACGCGCTACAGAAAATGGTCGATACCCTAATTATTATTCCAAACCAAAATTTGTTCAGGATAGCGACGGAAAAAACCACCTTTACAGAAGCCTTTAGTATGGCAGACGATGTTTTATATCAGGGAGTGAAAGGCGTAACAGATTTAATGGTTCGCCCAGGCCTGATAAACTTAGATTTTGCCGACGTTCGGGCAGTTATGGATGAGATGGGTAAGGCTATGATGGGAACTGGAGAGTCTGACGGTGAAGACCGAGCAATCCAGTCGGCAGAAAAAGCAATTGCGAACCCATTGCTTGATGAAATTAGTCTTAAAGGAGCAAGGGGTGTGCTCATAAACATAACAGGTGGTTATGATTTAACTCTTTTTGAATTGGACGAAGCAGCAAATAGGATAAGAGAAGAAGTTGATCCTGAAGCAAATATAATTGTAGGGTCAACCCTTGATCCTAATTTGGAAGGGGTTATGAGAGTGTCTGTAGTGGCAACAGGTATAGATGCCATTAGTAAGATTAATCCTTTATCTGAGAGCTCTAGAGACGGGTCATATTATCCGCCCAGAAAAATAATTACAGCCGAAGAGAGAACAGTAGTAAATAGTGAGGTTGAGCAAGGCAATGCTGGACAAGACAGAGAGTTGAAGGAAAATGTTGCTACAACAGGGCCAGGCTTATTTGAAAGTCAAAATAAGTTATCCCGGTCGGAATTTGATCCTTCTACCGCAGGCGAAGATAATGCCAATCAGTCCATAAATGCTGCCGATAGATCACGAAATAGCGTTAGTAGCGAAGATCAGATTGGTATATCCCAATCAACGCCTCCCGGCACTCCATCTCAACAAACTCTTGATCGTCTTCGTGCGGCCGTTTCAAAATCCCCAAACAATCAAGCTTTAAGTTCTCAACCTATGGTCGCTTCCAAGAATAAAGAGGTAAAGGATAAACCTCGCTTTGGCATTGGCTCTTTAATTAATAAAATGGCAGGTACAAATCCTGCAGAACCAATCCAAAATGAAGCTCCCAAGGCTCGTCCAGATATTTCGGAAAATAAAAATAATGTCGAAATGGACGAAGCAGACAATCATAAGGAAAAAATAGAGGTTCCAGCTTTTTTAAGGCGGCAGGCGAACTAAAAGTTTTAGGACTCTACTGTTACAAGCATTTGAATATCTGATGCACATATATTGTAACAATTAGTTGCAAAGTTTGAATTGTTTAGTGTTCCATTGCGATGTAAGACTTTGAAAGTTTAAGAAAATCAGAGGTCTTACGTTGCAAACCACGCTTGAAAATTCAGTAACATTTTCTGGAGTAGGTTTGCATTCGGGAATATTGGCCAACCTGACGCTGAAGCCGGCTCCAGTAAATCATGGTATTTTATTTAAACGTGTAGATATCGCATTAGGAAATCCTCTTGTGCGAGCCAGGTGGGACTATGTCTCTGGTACGACATTGTCCACTCGATTAAAGAATGAGGATGGTACTAAGGTTTCAACTGTAGAGCATCTTATGGCGGCATTAGCTGGTTGTGGTGTAACGAATGCATTGATTGAACTTGATACCGAAGAAGTGCCTATTTTGGATGGGAGCGCAGCTCCTTTTGTAAAAGGCATATTAGAAGTGGGACTTAACCATATAAGTTCTTCGTCTAGAATTATTAAGATTAAAAAACCGGTGATTTTTAAAAACGAATTTGGATGGGCGCGGTTGAGCCCACATCAGCGCCCAGAAATGGAATACTTTATAGAGTTTGACGACCGGGCAATAGGCATACAAAGTAAAATATTGAATATGTCTAATGGATCATTTGTTAAAGAGCTATGCAGTAGTCGGACTTTTTGTAGTAGTAAAGATGTTGAGACTATGCGAAAAAACGGGTTAGCTTTGGGTGGAAACTACAGTAATGCGCTTGTCTTTGAAGATGATAAAGTTTTGTCTCCAGGCGGCATGAGGCATCAAGATGAGGCAGTACGTCATAAGATGCTAGACGCCTTCGGCGATCTTGCACTTGCAGGGGCTCCGATACTAGGCAAATACGAAGGTCACAAGGCTGGTCATTTTATAACTAATTCACTATTACGCAAATTATTTGCAAAACCAGATTCTTATGTTGTCGAAGATTGCTGTGAAGAAATATTTAGCGTTCTACCTGGGTCTGGTGTTGATTTGGAAGAATTTACGGCAGTGGCTTAGCCAATTTAAATCTAAATATTAATTATTTTTTCTTCTTTAAAAAAGCTATTGAACTTTATGCTTGGCATCTATTAATACTTACTAAACCAAGTAAGTATTAAAATTCCCTTATTAATTTATTAGCGGTTAAAGAGCGATTGGTTGTAAAAATATCATGTCTGTTTTTAAATATTTTATACTTCCATGACCAATTTTAGAGTGGGTATCTTATGAAAACTATAATAATTATACCTGCCCGTTTTGCTTCCAGTCGGTATCCTGGTAAGCCTTTGGTGGAGCTTAAACTTCCAAATGGAGAACAAAGATCATTAATTGAGTTAACTTGGCGGGCTGCAGGCAAAGTTAATGATATTCATGATATTTTTATTGCAACAGATGATACTAGAATAGCTACTGCAGTTAGAGCCTTTGGGGCAAAAGTTATAATGACTTCATCGCAATGTAAGAATGGCACTGAGAGATGTGCGGAAGCGGTTGATAACGCGAAGTTAGATGCTGATCTTATAATAAACTTTCAAGGAGACGCTCCGCTTACGCCTCCTTGGTTTGTCGAAAGCCTCATTGAGTCAATGCATAACGATGATAAATCGGGTATGGCAACTCCGGTTGTGCGCCTTGATCGTTTAACCTACGGCCATTTTATTGAAGATCGCAAAAAAGGTCTGGTTGGAGGTACAACTGCAGTTTTTGGAGTTAATAAATATGCGCTTTATTTCTCTAAAGAAGTTATTCCTTTTGTCGACTTAGGCGAATTAAGTGCTGAAGCAGAAATACCTGTGTTTCATCATGTTGGAATTTACGCATATAAACCAAATGCTTTAAAGTCATACATGGATTGGCCAGTTGGGAAATTAGAGGAACTTGAAGGATTAGAGCAGCTAAGATTTCTTGAAAATAACCAACTTGTTAAGTGCGTGTCAGTGTCAGCGCGTGGTAGAGTTTTTTGGGAACTAAATAATCCCGATGACGTAGAAAGAATTGAGAAAGTGATAGGAGATGCACTGTAAAAAATGTTTAAAATTTGGCATTTGAAAATAAGTACTAAATTTACATTACTAGTTATTATAAAAAGACAATTGGCACTCAAAATCTGCCATGTAGTAAATTGATGATGAATTTTTGTTTGAGTTATTGTTATGCTGTTTGGTGACAACGGTTATGTAAAGTTTAACTATGATGAGCAGATAGTAAAATGGGCCGATTGCGCTAGAGAAAAAGGAAGTGAAATTCTTGCTAATCCCGGCCAGCTGGAAGAATGGCTTCAGTGTGAAGGAACTTGGTTTGTTGGCGTCGATGTCCTACCAAATGACCCAAGTGGTGGTTTTGGTAAAGTAAAATTACCTCATATTTTGCGCAAGTTTTTGGGTAAAATTAATCTCAAACCTTACCATAAGGCTCAGTTATCTGTTATATACCCTGGTTATCCCAGACCACGCCTAGGAGATAGTAAGTCCGCTTTTGAGTATAGATTAAAAAGAGACGCAGCACATGTGGACGGGCTTCTGCCAGTTGGAGCACAAAAAAGGCGTTATCTGATTGAACCGCATGGTGTTATTTTGGGAGTCCCCCTAAACAATACCCATCCAGGGGCCAGTCCGATAGTGGTGTGGAAAGGGTCGCATCGAATTATGCAACAGGAGTTTTTGAAAATATTTTCAAATGTTCCTCCCTCTGATTGGAAAAATATTGACGTAACAGAAACCTATAAAAATGCCAGAAGGCAATGTTTTGAAAATTGTGAGCGGACGGTTATTAACAGTCCTTTGGGGTCGGGATATGCCTTACATCCTTTATTATTGCATGGAATAACACCGTGGTTTTCTGCAAAACAAGGGTCGGATAGCTTAAGTAGACAAGTTGCTTACTTTAGGCCACTTCTTAACGAGGTTCAGGATTGGCTCAAAATCTGTTAGTTGCCTATGCGACTTGCCCTGCCACCACGTCTTATTTTTAGTAGTGATGACCGGTTAGGAAGTGCTTTTATTATTTCTTTTCTTTCCAAGGTGCTTTTAGCTGACCAGCTGGAAATTTCTTCAATGGTTCTAAAACAACCCGTACAAACTTTTGCTTGAGGATGAATAATGCAAATATTTATGCACGGAGAGTCTACCTCGCTTCTTTTCCAAATGTTTTTATTCATTTTAGCGCTTAATTCATTTTAATGTTATGTGATAGTCTATCCAGAGCTCCTTGTAGGATATAAGACGCTGCAACATGGTCAATTACTTCAGACCGACGTTTTCTGTTAATATCCGCCTCAAGCAGTGCTTTCTCTGCAGCTACTGTTGATAATCTCTCGTCCCAGTAAGATATTGGAAAATCTGTAAATGTAATAATGTTCCTTGCAAATGCTCGTGTCGATTGACAACGCGCTCCCTCCGTACCGTCCATATTTTTTGGCAAACCAATAATAATTCCTGATATCTCTCGTTCAGATATCAGCTGAAACAAGACTTTAACCTCTTCGCTAAATTTTGTTCTTCTAATTGTCTTTAATGGAGTGGCTATTGATCTAAAGCTATCTGAAATAGCGACTCCTATTGTTTTGCTGCCTAAATCCAAACCCATCAAGGCTGTTTTTTTAGATATCGATCCATCAAAATCTAGAATGTTTTCAAAAATCATTATCTTAGGCCTATAGTGTCTGCCACATCTCTCAATATTTTGAGAGCATTAGGGCTTCCTTTAAATATAGTTTTTGCTTCTTCCCATACAGAATTAGCATTTTTAAACTCTCCAAGAATTCCCAATGCATTTATTAATCTTGCCCACTCATTCGGGCTTCCGCCTTCGGTGGACAATCTCTCTGATAATCTGGAGACCATACCTTGGATCATCTCTTTTCGCTCGCCTTCACTCATTTCGGATGCATTTTCAATGTCTTTGGAGGTTGGTCCTGGAAGTGATTTTATAGCTGGTAACTCAAATTTTGTATCTCCCGCTAAGATTGCAAGCCTTTCTATGTCAGCTCTTATTAAGGGCACCCAAGGAGACACCATATCATCTTTGTTTAGCAGTTGCTTCCATAGCCGAAGTGCCAGATCTGGGCGGTCATTTTGTGCGAGCATCAGCCCTATGTAATATTTTGCACCACCATTCTCTGGATTGATCTTGAGTGCTGATCGCAATGCTTTATCTGCCTGCGGAGAAACAACTCCATCAACTTGGTTTATTAACAAGTCTGCATAATTAAAAAAATCTAGATCTGATGCATTATTTCCCAGTAGTTGTAGGAGTTGTCGCTGGGATTTTACAGCTTCATCAATATTTCCAATCTTAGTTTCTATGCCAGTGAGTAGTTTTAAGCCTTCCAGATCTGTTGGACGGTCTGCTACCTTGCGCCTCAACTTTTGTACTAACTCTCCATAGTTGCCTTCTGGGGTTATTAAGCTTGGTTCATCAATTCTAAGCGCTAAAAGTTGTTCCTGTGTGGCCCTTCCTTTGATAAGTTTATCAGCGTTTTTTATGCGTTGATTCTGCGATATATTTGCATATCCGGGTGCGCCAAACTCTTGATATATTACAGAACCCCCTAGGCCTAATATAACCAAAATACTCACACTAAAGATAATCCCTAAAAATTTAGTTTCCGTTTTAAACGGAAACTGTTTTCTTTTACCTATATCTAAAATACGCCTGCCGACCTCAGCCTTTATTCTCTCTCCTTCATCAGCGGTAATTATACCTCTGGTTAGCTCACTATCAATATTGATAAGCTGATCTTTATATACTTCTAAATCTGAGTTTGAAATAATCTCTGGAGCTTTCTGTATTATACTGAGATAAAAAATTACTGCTATTATCCCACAAATTACTAAAGTTATTGCCCAAAAAATCATAAGAGAGGTGCTCGCTAGTTCAACCTTAGAAAATATGTAACCCTTGAAAATTTATTTAAAAGGCATAAAAATAAAAATTGCTAATTTAATGGCGCAAAATTATTGCAACGTGACGCTCTGAAACGAAGAGCAGTTTATATTTTACGGCAATTTCGCCATATAGGGACATGGATTCGTTTGTATGAAAAAATATTCTGCTTTTGCAGTCGCTCGTGAGGCATTTCGAGATCATCTAGGGTGGGAGAGGGCTTGGAGTTCGCCCGAAGCAAAAAAAAATTATGAGATTATCATAATTGGAGCAGGCGGTCACGGATTAGCCACTGCATATTATCTTGGTAAAAATTATGGCATTACAAACGTAGCTATTTTAGAAAAAGGATGGCTTGGTGGGGGCAACACTGGGCGTAATACAACTATAATTCGATCAAATTATCTCCAAGATCCATCTGCTGCGATTTACGAAAAGGCCCGATCGCTGTATGAAAATTTAAGCCAAGAGTTAAATTATAATATCATGTTCAGTCCCAGAGGCGTGATGATGCTTGCTCAGACACAGCACGAGATAAGAGGCTATGAGAGGACTGCACACGCGAACGCGTTGCAAGGGGTCTCGACAGAGTTTATCAGCCCCCAAAAAGTCAAAAAGCTTTGCCCAATTATAAATATTGATGGACCTAGGTATCCAGTACTTGGCGCACTTTGGCAGCCAAGAGGTGGCACAGCTAGACACGATGCAGTGGCCTGGGGTTATGCCCGAGCATGTTCTGAGATGGGAATGCATATTATTCAACAATGTGAAGTAACAGGTGTTAATACTATAAATGGTAAAGCCATTGGTGTGGAAACAACGAAAGGTCCAATTACATGTGATAAAATTGGTATGGTGGTCGCTGGCCATTCTGGAGTTTTGGCTGATATGGCTGGGTTTCGGTTGCCAATAGAGTCGGTCGCGTTGCAGGCTCTAGTGTCTGAGCCTATAAAACCGTGTATGGATGTTGTCGTCATGGCAAATACTGTCCATGGATATATGAGCCAATCTGATAAAGGTGAAATGGTAATTGGTGGCGGTGCCGACGGATACAATAATTATTCACAAAAGGGTTCGTTTCATCATGTTGAAGAAACAGTGCGTGCATTGGTCGAAACTTTTCCAATTATTTCAAGGCTTAAGATGTTAAGGTGGTGGGGAGGCATTGTTGATATGACCGGTGATAGGTCACCAATCATATCAAAAACACCGGTAAAAAATATTTTCATTAATTGTGGATGGGGGACAGGGGGATTCAAAGCAATACCTGGATCAGGCTGGGCGATGGCTGAACTTATAGCGAAAGGTGAACCTGGTCCGCTAGCCGAAGAATTTAGAGCTACACGCTTTCGCGACGGCCAATTTATTGATGAAAGTGTAGCAGCTGGTGTTGCGCATTAAAGGGGACTAATATGTTAATTTTTGAGTGTCCATACTGTGGTGTTCTTGTTGACGAAACGGATTTAGCTGCTGGAGGCGAAGCACATTTAAAACGATATGGACCAGGTTCAAGTGATGATAATTTTGAAAGTTACCTCTTTAGTAGGGAAAACCCAAAAGGTGTTCATTTCGAACGTTGGAGGCATGTAAATGGCTGTGGTAAGTGGTTTAATGCCGCCCGCTGTACAGTGTCTATGGAGGTTTTTGGAACATACCTTGCGCAGACATTAGAACCCCCAACTGAGATTAAGAACCAGATTTCTGCAAAAAGGCCCGGTTGGAAGTGGAAAGAATTTTCATGATTAATTTAATGTATTTAGAGGAAAGTATTACTTTTTTTGTACCTTCAGTGAGGGCTCGGTTTTGAGTGAACGATTTTCCACTAATGGTAGGCTAATTCAGGCAGACAAACCGATCAATTTCTATTTTAACGGAAAGCAGTTTATCGGTTATAAGGGCGACACTCTTGCATCGGCATTATTAGCCAATAATAAATTATTGCTTGGACGCTCATTTAAATATCATAGGCCTAGGGGGGTTGTATCTTCTGGACCTGAAGAGCCTAATTTTTTGGTAAATCTAGGTGCTGGTCATTTTTTTGAGCCTAATCAACGCGGCACAATGACTGAGATTTATGAGGGTTTATCTGCGACTTCTCAGAACCATTTCCCTTCGCTGGAATTTGATATTGGTGAGATCAATAGTTGGTTATCACGATTTCTACCTGCTGGTTTTTATTACAAAATGTTTATTCACCCACGTCCATTTTGGAAGTATGTTTACGAACCATTTATTAGAATGTCAGCTGGCTTAGGTAGGGCCCCCGAGGAAAAAGATGGGAGCACGTACGAGCATTTCCATGCATTCTACGATGTTGTTATTGTGGGAGGTGGCGTGGCTGGCCTTCAGACTGCACTAGTTACTGCAAAGACAGGAGTAAAAGTACTCCTAATAGAACAGCAATCCAGCTGGGGTGGGCGTGCTCAGGTAGATGAAGAGCAGATTGATGGTTTTTCCATAAGAGACTGGGTTTCCAAGGTTGTTGAAGAGTTAAAAGCAATGCCTAATGTGTCGCTAAGAACTCGTATGACTGGTGCTGGGGTGTACGATCATGGTTACTTTTTAGGATATGAGCAGTTAAATGATCATATAAAGGAGAATTATGGGCCGCGACATAGACTATGGAAAGTTCGATCAAAGTTGATAGTGTGTTGTACCGGCGCAATTGAACGGCCACTTAGTTTCGCTGGTAATGATATTCCAGGAGTTTTATTGGCATCAGCTGTTCGAGATTATGCTGTCAATTATGGTGTCTCTATCGGCAGAAAAACTGTTGTCGTCACTAATAATGATGATGCTTATAAAACCGCTATTATTCTGAAACAGAGCGGCCTTGAAATACCGGTCATCCTTGATGCACGAGAGCATGGGGGGGGTCAAGCAGCTGCTAAGGCGCGCGCTTTGGGTATCCGCGTTGAGCAAGGGAAAGTGATATCAAGGGTCACTGGCAGAAAAAGAGTTTCAGGAATAAATGTGTGCTTAAGCACTGGTGATGGTGAAACAATTGAAAAGTTAGAATGTGACGCGGTGGCGATGTCTGGTGGATGGTCACCAGTTGTTCATTTGTGGTCGCATTGTGGGGGAAAGCTTGAGTGGAAGGATGAGGGCTCTATGTTTTGTCCCGATAAGACTAAGCCTCCTACAAACCATTATGGTGATTGTTTTGTAGAAACAGTTGGTTTGGCTTCTGGTAAAATTCAATTAGTTGATATCCTGAGAGAAGCCTCTGAATTAGGTGTGTCCATAGGTAGAAAATTAGGTGGAAAAGAAATCAAGTTAAATGTTCCAGAAGTACTTAATAAATCAGAAAGTGCTGTTGAGCCATTTTGGTTTATGCCCAAACAAGCAAAAAGAAAGTTGAGAAATAAGACTTTTCTAGATTTCCAAAATGATGTCAAAATAACCGATGTTGAACTAGCTGCGCGAGAGGGTTTTGAAAGTGTAGAGCATTTGAAAAGATATACCACACTTGGAATGGCAACAGATCAGGGTAAACTATCTAATATCAATGGCCTAGCTGTATTAGCTAATGCACTTTCTAGCCCAATAAGCCAGGTAGGTACTACAACTTTTAGGCCACCATATACTCCGATATCTATGGGATCTATTGCGGGTTCAGCGCGTGATAGTGTATTTCAGCCAGTAAGGATGTCACCTATTCATAGTTGGCATATGGAACATGATCCGGTCTTTGAACCAGTTGGCTTATGGCGCCGACCATATTGCTTCCTCAGAAAAGATGAGACCGTAGAGAAGGCAGTTAATCGTGAAATCTTGCAAACGCGTTCATCAGTAGGAATTCTTGACGCTTCTACGCTTGGTAAGCTCATAGTATCTGGTCCTGATGCAGGAAAATTCTTGGACATGCTTTACACTAATATGATGTCAAATCTTAAACCAGGCAAATGTCGCTACGGCTTGATGTGCTCGGAGAATGGGTTTCTCATCGATGATGGTGTTGTAGCCCGTTTGGATGAAAATACTTTCCTTTGTCACACAACGACGGGTGGCGCTGAGAGAATTCATGCACACATGGAAGAATGGTTGCAAACAGAGTGGTGGGATTGGAAAGTATTTACGCAAAATGTTACCGAGCAATACGCACAAATTGCTGTCGTTGGGCCCAATGCCAGAATGTTACTAGAAAAATTGGGTGGAACGGATATTTCAAAAGAGTCTCTGGGTTTTATGGAATGGGTAGATGCAAAATTGGGTGGGTTTAATGCACGTATTTTTAGAATTTCTTTTTCGGGCGAATTATCCTTTGAGATATCTGTGCGTTCATCATCTGGGCTTGATTTTTGGAATACATTATTGGATGCCGGATCTGAGTTCGACGTCATGCCATACGGAACAGAGGCATTGCATGTTATGAGGGCAGAAAAAGGTTTTATTATGATCGGTGATGAAACTGATGGAACTATTATTCCCCAAGACCTCAATTTAAACTGGGCCATTTCTAAAAAGAAAAGTGATTTTATTGGCAAAAGAGCTCATGATAGGATGTTTATGAAGAGCCCTATTAGGTGGAAACTAGTCGGATTAGAAACCTTAGATGGGTCCGTACTTCCTGATGGATCATATGCTGTAGATAATAGCCTAAATGCTAATGGCCAAAAGCACACAATAGGAAGAGTGACTTCTACTTATTTTTCTCCCACTCTAAAAAAGGGCATTGCAATGGGGTTGGTCAAAAATGGACCGGATCGACTAGGCGAAATATTAAATTTTGAGAGAGTAAATGGCGAAGTCGTAAGCGCAACCATAGTAGATCCTGTATTTTACGATAAATCGGGTAGTAAGCAAAATGTTTGATCACTCTAAAATAAAGATTAGTGACAAAACGCACTATCTCAAAATATTTCGAGAGACTGGTATTGGGATGATAACGGTGCGCCTAGATTTTGACGATCCAGCGCTGAGACGAAAATTGCGGCATTCTCTCGGAATTAGTATTCCGTCCGTAAGGCATATGGAAGCAACCACGGATACCGCCTTAGGTTGGATGTCACCAGACGAATTACTTTATTTCTGTGCTATCGCAGAAGTTGATAACAGAATAAACCTCCTCAGAGACTCTTTAAGGTCGCATCATTCGCTCGTTTTGGATGTCTCTGATGCTAGAGTAGTATTTTCATTGGAAGGTGATAAGGTTAGAGAAGTAATAGCTAAATTGGCACCAATTGATACGGATCCAAACAGTTTGGAATTGGGTGAGATCAGAAGAACACGCTTTTCGCAAACAGCAGCAGCCGTTTGGCTAACTGCAGAAAACAGTGCTACAGTCATTTGTTTTCGTTCAGTAGAAAAATACCTTCATGATTTGCTGTTAATATCGTGCGAAGAGGGTAGCGAAGTTGGGGTCTAGAAAACTTCAAAAGATCGCTATGTGATGTAGGCATTTTGAATCATAATCAGCCACTTAAAAGTGGAAAACTATAGCAAGATATCCATAATGAGATCTTTAAGATTTTACGCCTTGACCATGTTTTGGTTCTTTACTCTTGACGTTTTGTGAGTAAACCTACCATCCAATAAGTTAATATTTTGAATATAAGGATTTTTGAATGGCGTTTGAACTACCCGATCTACCATATGCTCACGATGCACTATCCGAGCTTGGCATGTCAAAAGAGACTCTCGAGTATCATCACGATCTACACCACAAGGCGTATGTTGATAATGGTAACAAATTAATCAATGGCACTGAATGGGCCAGTAAAACTCTGGAAGAAATTATAGTTGGGACATACAAAGCGGGTTCAGTCGCACAGAATGGTATTTTTAATAATGCCTCTCAACATTGGAACCATATTCAATTTTGGGAGATGATGGGCCCTGGTGGGAAAAGTATACCTTCAGAATTATCTTCTGCAATAAGTGAAAATTTTGGTTCAATTGATAAATTTAAAGAAGAGTTTTGTGCTGCTGGTGCGGGTCAATTTGGTTCAGGCTGGTGTTGGCTTGTAAAAGATACTGATGGATCACTAAAAGTAACAAAAACTGAGAATGGTGTTAATCCACTATGCTTTGGTCAGAGTGCATTACTTGGGTGCGATGTTTGGGAGCATTCATATTATATTGATTTTCGTAATAAAAGACCTGCGTATTTGACAAATTTTCTAGATAAGCTTGTCAATTGGGACAATGTTGCGGCAAGAATGTAATTTCAATAATAATTACAAATCCCTCATACCAGTGGGGTTTGTAATCAAATTAAATAACAGCGCCTAGATATCCGCTGGTAAAACAAGGGCAGCGAGATGACCGAGCCTCGCAAAGGCGCAGTAGCTATGGTTCTAGCTAGCATTATATGGGGCCTTTCAGCCATATACTATAAGCAATTATCTGGTATACCCCCATTAGAGGTGCTTTGTCACAGAACCCTCTGGTCAGTAATAGTATTCATTTTCATTTTGCGATTACAGGATAGATTGCAGGATTTAAAATTAGTTTTCCTAAATAAAAAACTAATTTTAGGTTTGTTTTGGGCAGCCGCCATGATTTCAATAAATTGGTTCTTTTTTATTTGGTCAGTTCATAACGATCGCGCCACTGAAGCTAGTTTTGGATATTACATTTTTCCCCTGGTTGCAGTCCTATTTGGTTTAATTTTTTTTAAAGAACAATTATCCCTCATGAAGTGGTGTTCTGTCTTTCTTGCTATTTTTGCGGTAACAACACTTGCCATATCACAAAACATTTTACCTTTTGTCGCATTGGTCCTCTCGGTTACTTTTGGAATATATGGCGCGCTCAAAAAGCAGATCAGTTTGGGCCCTGTTTTATCCGTAACAACCGAAGTTATTTTACTCTTGCCATTAGCAATAACGTTTTTACTATATTGGCATTCGAGTGGATTTGGAAGTTTTGGGAAAGATATTGAGACTACATCTTTATTAATTTTTAGTGGACCTATGACAGCTGTTCCCTTGATGCTTTTTTCATATGCTGCGAGGCGTGTTCAAATGACATCGCTCGGCATAATTCAGTATTTAAATCCATCTCTCCAATTTCTTGTTGCTGTATTCATTTTTGCAGAACCATTTGGCGTGTCGCAGGGCATTGCATTTGGTTTAATTTGGTTAGCGTTATTTATTTATACTTTGGCAAGTCTATCAGACTGAATATTAAGTTTGAGAGCTTCTATTGCTTCTTCGGGCGAAGATACTACTTTGAACAGCTCTGTTAAACTCATATCAGCAAATCCATTTTTTATAAGATGATTGATTAAGGATATGAGAGGATCCCAGAACCTGTTGATATTCAAAACGACTATTGGTTTGCTGTGTAACTTTAATTGCGCCCATGTTAAAATTTCAAAGAATTCGTCAAGAGTTCCTGCGCCGCCAGGTAAAATCATAATGGCATCACAATTCATAAACATGACTTTTTTACGTTCATGCATGTTTTCTGTGACTATAAAATTATTTATATCGGTTTTACCTACTTCGGCGTGCAGTAAATGTTCTGGAATTACTCCCATGACTTCACCACCACCAGACTGTATATTTTGAGCTACCGTGCCCATAAGTCCTATGTTTCCTGCTCCATAAACTAGCCGACAGTTTTCCTCTGCAAGTAGGCGCCCTAGATGCTCAGCCGTTTTCTTGTAAACGTTGTCTTTTCCAAAACGTGAGCCACAAAAAACACAAACTGAAAGTGATAACATCCCGAAATCCTTGTTTTATAGTAATCTATTAACTTTAGCCTTGTTGATGCCTTCACTCAACTGTAGAAACGCGTAAAAGTTATCTTGGAGTAAGAAACCTGTGACTATAATACGCTCTATATGGTTTTGGATGGGTGTGCTTGGCGTAAGTGTGGTATCTTACGGTGTGTTTGATGCTATGAATAATCAAAAACAAGTTTCGATCACAACCGTAGAAAAGGAAAGTGATAAACAAGATAATCCAGTCCAAATAGAAGATAGTAAAAATGTTACTGAAAGCGTCTCATCGGAAGTTGCGGCAGCTGCCTCTTTAGAAGAAAACTCTGAATTAGCTGAGACAAATCTTGACGATGATCCACTAATTGATTTTGTTGAAGTCTTTCTAGATACAGCCCGAATTGACTCCAATGGACTTGTTACAATAGCAGGTAGGGCTGAAAAAGGTGCTATAATTGAAGTGCTGGTTGGTCAAAATTTATTAGGGACTATCTCTGTTGGGTATGATGGGAATTTTGCATCGATTTTTGAATTAAA
>CAXEVV010000019.1:0-31896 GCA_963999845.1 uncultured Rhodobacterales bacterium
AAGCTGTTGCAGCTGGAATGAACCCAATGGATCTGAAGCGTGGGATCGATATGGCTACTTCGAATGTAGTAGATGCAATTCGTAAAATGGCACGTGATGTAGCGGACAGCGATGAGGTTGCACAAGTTGGCACAATATCCGCGAATGGCGAAGCTGAAATTGGCAAGCAGATTGCTGACGCAATGCAAAAAGTGGGTAATGAAGGTGTAATTACTGTCGAAGAAAACAAAGGTTTGGAGACGGAAACTGATGTGGTTGAAGGGATGCAGTTTGATAGAGGCTATCTCTCGCCTTACTTTGTAACCAACCCAGACAAAATGACAGCTGAGTTAGAAGACTGTATGGTTCTTCTTCATGAGAAAAAACTTTCTTCATTACAGTCCATGGTTCCACTTTTGGAGTCTGTAATTCAGTCTCAAAAGCCACTACTTATAATAGCCGAAGACGTCGAAGGTGAAGCCTTAGCAACTTTAGTTGTTAACAAACTCCGTGGTGGTCTGAAGATCGCTGCAGTGAAAGCTCCTGGATTTGGTGACAGACGAAAGGCGATGTTGCAGGACATTGCAATCTTAACAGGTGGTCAAGTAATTAGTGAAGATCTAGGTATGAAACTAGAAAATGTTACTATGGAAATGCTTGGAACTGCCAAGAAGATTCAGATTACCAAAGATGAAACAACGGTTGTAGATGGCGCTGGTGAGAAAGCTGAGATTGAAGCTCGGGTTGCTCAAATTAGGTCGCAGATCGAAGAAACATCATCCGATTATGATCGTGAAAAGTTACAAGAGCGTGTTGCGAAACTTGCTGGTGGTGTAGCTGTAATTCGTGTTGGTGGAATGTCTGAGGTCGAAGTCAAAGAACGTAAAGATCGAGTGGATGACGCACTAAATGCTACTCGTGCTGCTGTTCAAGAAGGCATAATCGTCGGAGGAGGCGTTGCCTTAATTCAATCTTGTAAAGGGTTGGATAAACTAAAAGGTGAAAATGCGGACCAAGACGCCGGTATTGCACTAGTTCGTAGAGCTTTAGAAGCGCCCCTTCGTCAGATCGCTGAAAACGCGGGCGTCGATGGTGCTGTTGTAGCTGGCAAAATTCGCGAGAGCAAAGATGCATCTTTTGGCTTTAATGCGCAAACTGAGGAATATGGTGATATGTTTAAGTTTGGCGTTATTGACCCAGCAAAAGTTGTTCGCACAGCATTGGAAGACGCAGCATCTGTGGCTGCACTTTTGATTACCACAGAAGCAATGGTTGCTGACAAGCCAGAACCAAAAGGTGCTGCCGGTGGTGGCGGAATGCCGGACATGGGCGGCATGGGCGGCATGGGCGGCATGGGCGGCATGATGTAACGTCCAGCTTCTTTTAAGCTTAGTAAAGAAGAAGGCTCATGCTAAAGCAGCATGAGCCTTCTTATTTTTCCTTAACTAGATTGAAATGTCCCATTTTGCGACCTGGCTTTATTTCGGTTTTGCCATAAAGATGTAGGGAAATATTTTCATCTTTTGCCAGCTCTGGAACATGGTTTACTTCATCACCTATAAGATTTTGCATAACAACATTTGTCTGCCGTCTTCCATCCCCAAGTGGCCAGCCCGCAATTGCCCTTATATGCTGCTCGAATTGGTCAATTGAGCAGCCGTTTTGCGTCCAGTGACCGGAATTATGAACCCGTGGTGCAATTTCGTTTACAATTAAACCAGCTTTTGTGCAAAAAAGTTCCACTCCAAGTACCCCAACATAATTGAGGCTTTCAAGTATCTTACTAGCTATGAGTACTGCATCAACTGTTTGTCGACTGGTTAATTGAGACGGTACAGTTGTAGTATGAAGGATACCATTTAAGTGTACATTCTGTCCTGGATCATAACAGGCTACTTGTCCTGATAAATTACGGGCGGCAATAACTGAAACTTCAAATTCAAAATCAATAAAGCCCTCATATATAAGTACATTATCTTTAAGCTTCGTATACTCTTTTTCAATATCGCTGTTTTCAGATAATCTCACCTGACCTTTACCATCATAACCGAGCCGAGTTGTCTTAAGTATAGCGGGAAAACCGATCATTTCAGATGCTGATTGAACAGAATTAAAATCGTCTACAATTTGGTAAGGGGCTGTTTTTAAACCTATATCAGATAGGAAATCTTTCTCGATAATTCTGTCTTGAGAAACTCGCAGTGCTTCTCTTCCAGGTCTGATTGGTACAATTTTTTCCAAAATATCAAGTGCACTTGTCGGAATATTTTCAAATTCGTAGGTTATAATATCAACACTGTTAGCAAACTTTATTAAGGCTCTCTTATCCTCATAGGAAGCTGTCAATGTTTTAAAAGCAACTTGCGAAGCTGGCGAGTTTTCATTGGGATCAAAAATATGGGATGTGAAACCTAATCGCGAAGCTGCGACGGCTAGCATTTTGCCTAATTGTCCACCACCCAAAATGCCAATTCTAGATCCAGGTTTGAGCATTCTATCAATTCTGTGGTTCATCTGGAATTGAAGAAGATAGCCTATTTCTCCATGTCTCTAAATTTTGTGCCAGTTTCTGATCGTTCAGGGCTAATATTTCTAAGGCCATAAGTGCAGCGTTTGATGCCCCGGCTGAGCCTATAGCCATTGTCGCTACAGGAAAACCACGTGGCATTTGCACAATTGAATATAAGCTATCTACTCCAGATAAAGCTTGTGTTTTTATTGGGACACCTATTACTGGTATGCGCGTTTTTGATGCCATCATTCCGGGCAAATGGGCAGCTCCACCTGCACCAGCAATAATTACATTTAGACCGCGATTTATGGCAGATTTACCGTATTCCCAAAGTCTATCCGGCGTGCGATGTGCAGAAACAATTTTTGTTTCATATACAACATCAAATTCATCAAGGATATCAGCGGAATATTTCAAAGTGGGCCAATCTGACTGGCTACCCATAATAATCCCAATAGTGGGTTTAGTCGTCATCATATCGCGTCCGTAAAATTATGCATGAGTTATAGAGATTTTAATTAATTAGGCAATTATATCGGGTGTTAGACGATCTTCGATTACTGCAATTTTGTCTTTTAATGCAAGTTTCTTTTTTTTCAGGCGTTGAATGGTAAGCTGATCTCGGATACTTCTTTCTTCAAGAGCCATTACAGCTTGATCTAGATCTCGATGTTCTTGCTTGAGAACCTCCAATTCAATTTGGAGAACTTCTTCAGTC
This sequence comes from uncultured Rhodobacterales bacterium, assembly GCA_963999845.1. Lineage (GTDB taxonomy): Bacteria > Pseudomonadota > Alphaproteobacteria > Rhodobacterales > Rhodobacteraceae > Salinivivens. The sequence goes on from CAXEVV010000019.1 coordinate 3,210, forward strand.
TTTAGCGATACATCGTTGTAGGCATTCATATTTTCATTTCTAAAGTTTAGCTATCCTATTATACTACTGGTCTATGAATATTCCTAGTCCTTGTATTCTCCCTTAATAGTACCCATATCTCTCAAAAGCATCGCCATTAGGGGTGCCATGAGCAAGTCGCTTATTAAGAGGGCTAAAAATGACAAGATTGACTTTGTCGACTTACCCCAACATGTTGGGTTTTGAACATCTAGAACGACTTCTAGAAAGAGCTTCTAAAAGTGGAAATGAGGGCTATCCCCCGTTTAACATCGAGCAAACATCTGAAACGTCTTTTCGAATAACTCTGGCTTTAGCAGGGTTTGAAGAAGATGATGTGTCTATAACCGTTGAAGATAAGCAATTAGTTGTAAGAGGGCGACACAAGGAGGATGAAGGTGGGCGCATTTATCTCCACCGGGGAATAGCCGCGCGTCAGTTCCAACGTTCCTTCGTTTTGGCTGAGGGTGTAGACGTCGGGCAGGCTATTATGGAAAATGGGCTACTTCATATTGATTTAACACAGAGCGTTCCAGAAACGATCATAAAACAAATAAAAATAAAGAGGGTTTAGATATGAGCGAAGATCATCTTAGTAAAGTAAGTCTTAATGACAGAACAGTATATGTATGTGCAGTGAAGGTTTCAGACTTGCCGGAAAAAGTGGCTCAAGGGATTTCTGAGGATCAAATATATGCACTCAACAATAGCAATGGAGAGCGGCTAGCGCTTGTTAAGGATAGATCCCTTGCATTTGTACTTGCGAGGCAAAATGAACTTCACCCTGTTCCAGTGCATTAACCATTTCCATCACTTTGTATAACTATGGGCTCCCTTAACCGTCAATTTGATTTCGATTGGGTAGACGCTTTCAGTCAAGAACCATTTTGTGGGAATGGCTGTGCGGTAGTTTATGATGATGGTATGCTTTCAGACCAATCGTGCTTAAATATTGTCAAAGAGACTTCTTTAGTAGAGTGCACTTTTATTTCTTCGTCTCATATTGCAGACTTTCGAGTCCGCTATTTTTTATCTGACAGAGAAATCCCATTTGCAGGTCACCCAACAATCGCAACAGCAATGTCATTAATTTCTAGGGGTAAACACGATACAAATAAGTTGGTCTTTGAAACATTGGCAGGGCTAATTCAGGTCGAAGTAGGGCAGCTAGGTGATCAAGTAAAAATATCTATGACGCAACCTAAACCAAAATTTGGCCCCACAATTGATAAGAAAGTTTTATCAAAAATTGGAGGTATTCCTGAAAATAGTATCTTATCCAAACCACAAATTGTTTCCACAGGTCTTCCCTTCCCAATAGTCGTAGTCGATACCTTAGATACTCTTCAAAAAGTAAAAATTGATTACCATGCATTCGATAAATTTCGCGCAACAGTGCCTGAAAAGGACTTGATGGAACCTTTCTGGGTTTGTTTAAATTCACCACGGCGAACTGGATTAACTTTCTCAAGATTGCTTTTACAGTCTTCCGCCCGAAATGAAGATCCGTTTACTGGTTCTGCAACTGGCGCCATGGCAGCATTTCTTTGGGCAAGTGGTTTAATCCGAAATACTAAGTTTACCGCTCACCAAGGAGATTATTTAGGCCGGCCTGGAGAAGCAGAGGTAGAGATTATTTGCGCGCGTGGGAGTATATCAGGTATAAAAGTTACAGGTTCCGCATATATTTTAATGACAGGAAAGTTAAAGATTTAGTATTATTAAACTATCCTTGCTCAGCCAGAAACTTCTCTGCATCTAGAGCTGCCATACAACCCATGCCTGCACTTGTTATTGCCTGACGATAGACATGATCAGTTAGATCGCCCGCTGCGAAAACACCATTGATCGATGTCCGAGTACTACCAGCTTCAACTTGCACATAACCGCCGTTGTGGGTGTCTAGCTGGTTTATTACTAATTCTGAAGCTGGCGAGTGACCGATAGCTATAAATACACCTTTACAAGATATATCGGTTATTTCACCCGTATGAACGTTTTCCAAACGTACAGCTTCAACGCCTTTAGGTTCACTTGTTCCAATAACTTCCCTAAGTTCGTGGAACCATAGTGTTTCAATTTTTGCGTGATTGAGCAGTCTATCCTGAAGAATTTTTTCCGCTCGAAGTTCATCGCGTCTGTGAACCAGAGTAACTTTTGAGGCAAAATTCGTCAAAAAGAGTGCCTCTTCGACAGCAGTATTTCCTCCTCCTACAACGACAATCTCCTGTTCGCGATAGAAAAAACCATCACAGGTTGCGCAAGCCGAAACACCAAAGCCTTTGAACTGTTCCTCGGAGTCTAAGCCTAACCATTTTGCCCGTGCCCCGGTAGCAAGTATCAGAGCATCAGCCTCATACGAATTTCCACTGTCACAGATTGCATGGAAAGGCCGCCTGCTTAGGTCTAATTTAGTCACTATATCATGAACGATATGACAACCCATTGCTTTGGCGTGTGCTTCCATCCGTATCATTAATTCTGGTCCTTGAACTTCGGTATCACCGGGCCAATTTTCCACTTCTGTAGTGGTTGTGAGTTGACCTCCCGGCTCAATGCCCTGTATCAGAACTGGTTCCAACATTGCTCTACTTGCATAGACCCCAGCCGAGTAGCCAGCTGGGCCAGAACCTATGATCAATACTTTTGTCTTTATTACTTCAGTCATTCTAAATTTTTCCCACAAACGCTGCTAGTTTATACTCATCCTTTATTTAGGATGAAAGTGTGTAATTTTAAATTAGTGCTTTTGAGAGAATAATATTATTACTTGATCTTGAAATATTATTGCGCTGCACCCTCGGTATGCTATAACTTAGCCTCTTAACGAGGTTTTAAAAATATGCCCTTAACCAGATTAGATCCTATTGACCGCTTAATTTTGTCAGAATTGCAGGCCAATGGCAGAATGACAAATGTTGAATTGGCAAAGCGTGTTGGAATATCTGCACCTCCTTGTTTGCGTCGGGTTAGGGCTTTGGAAGAGCAGGGGTTTATTAATGGGTATCACGCTCAAGTAGATGAGAGATCATTAGGTTTTGAGGTAAAAGTTTTTGCAATGGTTGGACTGCAAAGCCAAGCGGAAGCCGATCTAAGTTCTTTTGAGGAGCTTTGTAAGCAGTGGCCTCTAGTGCGTGAATGTCACATGCTCAACGGTGAAGTTGATTTTATGCTAAAATGCGTAGCCCCTGACCTAAGTAGTTTCCAATCATTTTTGACAGGTGAGTTATTAACTGCTCAAAACGTTGGCTCTGTTAAAACTTCATTGGTAATTCGTGGTGCAAAGGATGATCCTGGAGTTCCTTTTGATATTTTAGAGGAGCGCTTAGCAAAGCAAGCGTAATTTAAATTTTTATTGATGATATCTGCCTGCCATAATCAATTTCGCCCAAATGTTGAGAGCGACGGTAGGAATAAAATTTATCAGGCTCATGATAGGTGCAATTTCCTATCCACTCAGCTTTTTCAATTTCCAATTCATGTAGTCGATCTAATGCAAACTTTGGTAAGTCGAAAAAGTATTTTTCTTCTTTGGTCCCTGGAAGAAAATAATTCTTAAAAGATTTATTTCTCCCAATAAATTTATTAAAAAAATCTTGTTCAACTTCATAAATATCAGGAGAAATGCAAGGCCCTATTACTGCCTCGATATTCCTAATATCTGCACCAATCTCCTTCATCGATTGAACTGTGTTCTCCAAAACCCCACCCAGAGCGCCCTTCCATCCAGCATGCGCTGCGCCTACAACATTGTTTTTTTTATCTGCGAAGAGAACTGGAAGGCAGTCAGCTGTAAGAACTGAGATGGCCAAATTGGGTGTGTTGGTGACAATTGCGTCTGCTCGCGTGAGAATTTCCAAAGGACTATCGACAATCACTACCCGCGCAGAGTGCACTTGATAAACGGTTATGAGTTCTTTCGGAGTTATATTCATTTCTGATGCAACTAACTTCCGGTTAAACTGGACATTTAAATGATCATCTTTTGATCCAGTTCCACAATTCAGCCCTTTGTAGATACCTTTGGAAATACCTCCTAGGCGCGTAAAAAACCCATGGTTAAAGCCATCAAGTTTTTTACTTTTTAATCGATGTATACTCACTTTAGCAAACCAGCAGGACTATTTTTATCACTTGGATACAGACCCAAAACTTTGAAGAGAGTTCCCATTTCATCTGGGTGTGTTAAACGTTTATGAGCAGATATAATTGAGTGCTGATGTTCAGGCTGAGAGTTTTCCAGTAGCTGATTGGCGCGATCTGAAATTCCTAATCTCTCCAAGAAAACCCCCTGTGTTGTTAGTCGAGAGTATGCACATCCGGAATTTCTTGCAAGTGATTCAAAATCGACGTGACAGGTGAGATCAACCTCTCCAGGTTGATCAAAAATTTGCGTATATTTATGAGATTTGAGCGCTTGAAGCGTTGAACCGAGAGAATGCCAATCCCCATAATCTATAATTATAGCACAGCCGCCCTCATTATTAATGATTTGACCAATTGACTTGGAAATTCTTGTTGCATCCTCAGAAATCTCAACAATATCTCCAGTCACACAATCTCTAAAGCGGGTTTCCAATTCAGGATGAGTTGTATGCTCATGTGATAATCCAAGCCTAAGCTGATCATTCTTAATGCCAACCTGAATCTCATACCATAAGTCATTTTCCTTTTGATATTGTTTCACAGGCAAAGCATCAAAGAATTCATTTGCAATGAAAAGAGTAGGCATTTGGGGAATTAAAAGATTATCATTTATCCAGTTTACATCGAACTTCGACAGTTTGTTTTGTTGCTCACTTTTTAGCTTTGAAGATGCCTCTACTAAGAAAATTTCTGCTGCTTCTACGAAGCCCTTTACTGAAGACCCAGCTCTCAAAATATCAAGCATCAATGTACCAGTTCCTGGTCCGAACTCCACCAATGCAAAGCGAGCAGGTCGATTTAAGTCAATCCAATATTGAGCTAAACACAGCCCTACGATTTCACCGAACATCTGACTAATCTCCGGTGAAGTGATAAAATCTCCTCGTGATCCCAGAACATTTTTTTGAGTATAATAGCCAAGCTCTGGATGAAGCAGGCATTCACTCATATATGTGGCAATGCTTATAGGCCCAGTCTCTTGGATGCGGTTCTTGATCAATTTTTCAAGTTTTGTCATATAAAATTTAAACTTAATATCAGGAGGGCAAATTTATATATTATTGAACTTTAGTAGGATAATTAGCTAAATTAAAAAAAGAATTAAAGACTGTTTAACAAATGTTTTTTGAAGTAAGCTTTAACTGCGACAAATATTTTGAGTGTACGGTGGAATATTTTATTGTTGAACAGTTACAGATTTGTTCTAACTCCCAGACACGCCATAAGCGCAAAAAGATTAGTACGAAGTAATTTTTAAAGCCCTACAAACGAGTGTAAAAATGCAGACACGTAATAAAATGTTAGATGATTTTTCTCAACTTATGACTAATGCCATGGGAGTTGCTCAGGGAGCAAAGGAAGAGGCAGAGAATGCGTTTGCATCGATGGTTGATAGGTGGTTGGCTGACCGTGATTTTGTAACTCGCGAGGAATTTGATGCGGTTCAGGCAATGGCATTGAAGGCCAGAGAAGAAAACATCGATCTTAGGGCCAGGGTTGAAGCACTAGAAAATAAATAGGCTCTTGCAAAGAAGCATAATTGACAATTTTTTTGGTAAAATTTTGTTAGCTTATAATCTATCCACAACTTATTCGCATTTTCGATGCATATTTCTCTTTACACGCCCATAAAATAGCACCACCATATGTAGTAGGGGTTTTCATATTATGTCTATCCTTAGAGCATACACCAAGACCTAGGTGAGACTGCCACATCCCTAGGTATAAAAAGAAAGAGGTGGGGCAATGGCACTTACAGAGCATTTGTGGGACGGCGACATTCACCCGATTGACTTAGTAGAGTCAGTCGCCGAGTCTAACGATTGGGATTTTGATAGAATTGCTGATGATCAAATCGCGATGGCGGTTGAAGGGCAATGGAGAACATACTCTATAACTCTTGCGTGGTCATCATTCGATGAGACGCTGCGCCTTATATGCTCCTTTGAAATGGAGCCTCCTGTAGAAAAACATACAATTTTATTTGAACTTTTAAATGATGTAAATGAGAAATGCTGGGCGGGCTCATTTTCTTTTTGGAAAGAGCAAAAAATGATGATTTACAAGTATGGTTTGGTGCTTACTGGGGGGCAGATAGCCAGCGCAGAGCAAGTAGACTGTTTAATTTCAACAGCTGTATTGAGTTCAGAAAAGTTTTACCCAGCTTTCCAATTAGCAGTTTATGGTGATAAAACACCAAAAGAAGCAATACAAGTAGCCATTGCAGAGGCATATGGTCGGGCTTAAAACTATCCTTATGACAAAATAAGGATGCAATATGACCCAAGAAATGTCTGAGAGAAATACACTTATATTGCTGGGATGCGGCAAGATGGGTTCTGCCATGCTTAAGGGCTGGTTAACGAAGGGATTTGATCCAAAAAGTATTTGGGTAGAAGATCCTTATCCCAGTGACTGGTTAATTGGCACTGGGGTCAACGTAAATGTGAATTTACCACCTGAGCCAACATTCATTTGTATTGCTATTAAGCCGCAAATGATCCCTAAGATTTTACCAAAGTTCTCTCATTATGGGAATGGGCTCTGTGTCTTTTTATCAATTGCTGCGGGCGTAAAGATATCAAGCATTGAAGCTCTTTTAGGTCAAAAAACACCAATTATTCGCGCAATGCCAAATACTCCTGCTGAAATTGGTTTGGGTATTACCGCTCAAATAGCGAATGAAAATGTTTCTAAAGATGCATTTGAGGTTGCTGGAAAGTTGTTATCTGCAATTGGGGAAGTTGTAAATCTGAACTCAGAAGACCAAATGGATGCTGTTACTGGTCTTTCGGGTTCTGGACCAGCATACGTTTTCTATTTAATTGATGCGCTTGCTGTTGCTGGCCGTGGGCAGGGGCTTGATAAGGAACTTGCGATGAAACTGGCAAAAATGACAGTTCTTGGAGCAGGTAAATTAGCTGCTAGCTCATCGGTTGTTCCATCTGATCTGAGAGTTAATGTTACTAGTCCTAATGGCACAACAGAGGCAGGATTAAATATCTTGATGGATAATGAAAACGGATTGGGGCCCCTTATTGAAAAAACAGTCGCTGCTGCCACGGCAAGATCGAAGGAATTAGCGAATGGGTGAAATAACTTTTGATGATTTTTTAAAAGTTGATATTAGAGTGGGGACTATACTAAAAGCAGAACTCTTTCCGGAGGCTAGGAATCCAGCATATAAACTCTGGATTGATTTTGGCCCGTCTATTGGGACAAAGAAAACTTCAGCCCAAATAACTGACAATTACATGCCGAATGAACTTATTGGTCGGCAAGTATTGGCTGTTGTTAATTTTCCACCTCGACAAATTGGCCCATTTATGTCGGAAGTTTTGACTTTGGGAGTAAGTGATAATAAAGGGGCAGTAACGTTACTACGTCCAGATAAAGAAATTCCGAATGGAGGACGAATGCATTGACTAAAAAAATATTTATTTCGCGACCACTGCCGCAAGAAGTTCTGAACACTGCAGCTCATTTAGGTGAAATTACAGTGCGAGAAAATACGTCTGCAATGAGTGAAAGTGAGATGATTTATAGTCTTGCTAACTACGATATAGTTTTACCTACTCTTGGTGATATTTATTCAGCAGAAATATTTAAGTCCTGTAGTAAAATAACTGTAAAATTACTGGCTAATTTTGGAGTGGGCTTTAACCACATCGATGTGAAAGCGGCAAATGACCATGGCGTGAAAGTTTCTAATACCCCCGGTGCTGTCACAGACGCAACAGCTGATATCGCAATGGCGCTCATGCTCATGTGCTGTAGAAGAACCTCAGAAGGGGAGCGAATTGTAAGATCAAACAAGTGGGAGGGGTGGCACCCAACTCAGATGCTTGGGTTCCATATCTCTAATAAAAAAGTTGGTATAGTTGGTATGGGTAATATCGGACAGGCTATTGCTCAGCGGTGTCATTATGGCTTTGGAATGCAGGTCGGGTACTTTTCCAGATCTCCAAAAAAACTTGATTACCCAGTCGATCGATACGAGTCATTGACGGAGCTAGCATCAAATAGTGATATTCTTGTTGTTTCTGTGCCAGGTGGATCAGCAACTCATCATTTGATCAATAAAGATATATTTTCTTCGATGCAGCCGCATGCTTATTTTGTGAATATTGCTCGAGGCGATGTTGTAAAAGAGACAGATCTTATCGAGGCGCTTAAATTGAACCAGATTGCTGGCGCTGGATTGGACGTTTATGAGTTTGAACCTAGGGTGCCAAAGGAGTTAATTGCAATGGAAAATGTAGTTCTTCTACCTCATCTTGGAACGGCTTCCTTAGAGGTTCGAACGGGTATGGGATTAATGGCGGTCGAAAATATTAAATTTTTTCTTGAAGGTAATGAACCGCCTAACATAGTCTAATTCTCGAAAGCTTTGCGCCAGTGTCGCCGGCATAATGATATGTAAGTTTCATTGCCGCCAATTTGTATTTGATCGCCACCTTTAACTATGTTGCCATTTTCATCTTGTCGCACAACCATAGTTGCTTTCTTTCCACAATGACAAATTGTTCTTATTTCCCGCATCTCGTCTGCTAGTGCAAGCAAAGCAGCTGAACCTGGAAAAAGATTTCCTAAGAAGTCAACTCGCAAACCATAACACATAATAGGAACCGCAAGATCATCAACGGCTTTCGCGAGTTGCCAGACTTGTTCAGAGGTTAGGAATTGTGCCTCATCTACTAACACGCAAGCGATTTTTTCTTGCCTCAAGTTAAGCTGAATTTTAGCAAACAAATCGTCTTCCACTGTAAATGTATCTGCCTCCGCCTCAATGCCTATCCTTGAACCAATTTTTCCCTTTCCAACTCTGTTATCAAGTTGTGCTGTTATGAGGTATGTTTTCATGCCCCTTTCTTGATAGTTATGAGATGCTTGAAGTAGTGAAGTTGATTTGCCAGCATTCATTGTCGAATAGTGAAAATAGAGTTTTGCCATTGTGCTTAGATGCCCTCGAACGAACAAAGAAAATGTGTGGATATTCCTAAATCTGCAAGTTTTTTGTCACCACCGAGATTTGGTAGATTTACAATAAAATTGCATGATACTATATTACCACCAAGCTTCTCGATTAATTTAACACCAGCTTCAGCAGTGCCGCCAGTCGCTAAAAGATCATCTACAAGCAAAACCTTTTCACCTGGTTCGATACTGTCTACGTGAATCTCTAGGGTATCACTGCCATATTCAAGTTGATAATCTTGGCTGATTACCGCTCCTGGTAGTTTCCCTGACTTTCGAATAGGAACAAATCCACAATGCAACCTATTTGCCAAGGCGCCGCCCAAAATAAAACCTCGCGCCTCTATGCCCAAGACCTTATCTATCTTTATATTTTCAATAGAGGATAGTATTCCAGTCAACGTAAGATCGAACCCATTAGGATCAGAGAATAATGAAGTTACGTCCCTAAACATAATACCTTCATGTGGAAAATCTTTAATCGTTCGGATGTATTTTTTTATACCTATTTGATCCATAAACTAAATCCTAATGACTTCGCGAGCATAGATTTAAATTGACATTTGTCTAAAGTAAAATGTTGTTTTGCCAATTTACATTCCGCCTATATTGGAACCTTATTTGTGATAGAAATGAATAGAAAATGATAAATAATCAAGGCTCTGCATAAAATAATTATAATACTCTGGGGTTTCTTTTTAGCGATCTATAGGTTAAGCCGCCATTTATGATTTTCCCAGCATGGAACGATTTATGAGACACGCCCTTTTAGGAGCATTCGCAAACTTATTTAAGCCAGATTCCAGTTCAAAAAATGCTGATGGTTTTAACCTAGTGCGATTGAAAGTAGAGTTGCTCTCTGGTCTTACCGTCGCGCTTGCACTGGTGCCCGAGGCTGTGGCTTTTGCATTTGTTGCCGGAGTGCATCCCCTCGTTGGTCTGTATGCAGCATTTATCGTTGGTTTGATAACTGCAGTATTTGGTGGTCGTCCCGGTATGATTTCGGGCGCTACGGGGGCGTTAGCAGTTGTGATGGTTGCATTAGTAGCCGAACATGGAGTTGAATATCTATTTGCTACAGTTGTTTTAATGGGAGCCTTGCAGCTGGTGGCTGGTATAATGCAGTGGGGAAGATTTATACGGCTCGTCCCTCACCCAGTTATGCTGGGCTTTGTAAATGGTTTGGCTATTGTCATTTTTTTAGCTCAGCTTACTCAATTTAAAGTGCCGGGCACAGTTGAGGTTTCTGGCCATGGAACATCTGGTGGAGAGTGGTTGACCGGTACGCCTCTAGCAACAATGCTAGTGCTGGTTGGTGCAACTATGGTTATTATTCACTTTTTACCAAAGTTTTCAAAGCTGATACCTGCTCCACTTGCGGGCATAGGTCTCGTGGCGTTGATTGTTATTCTGTTAGGATTGGATGTGCCAAGAGTTGGTGATATGGCGTCAATTAAAGGTGGGTTACCAATTTTTCACGTTCCTATGGTTGAATTAAGCTGGGAAACATTTGAAATAATATTCCCCTATGCTGTAGTGTTGGCAGCTATTGGTCTTATTGAAAGTTTATTGACACTTAATCTAGTGGGGGAAATGACGAATAAGCGAGGTGGCGCTAGCCAAGAATGTCTAGCGCAGGGCGCAGCAAATGTAGTGACGGGATTTTTTGGTGGTATGGGCGGATGTGCGATGATCGGACAATCCATGATTAATGTTAAATCAGGGGGACGTACTCGTGTAGCAGGAATATCGGCGGCTGTTTTTCTGTTACTTTTTATTTTGGTAGGAAGCTCAATCATCGAACAAATTCCGCTGGCCGCATTGGTTGGGGTTATGTTCATGGTTGTAATCGGTACCTTTGCCTGGAATTCACTCAAAATTTTACGGGTAGTCCCAAAAACTGATGCTTTTGTTACTATTTTAGTCACCGTTGTAACAGTTTGGTTTGACCTTGCTATGGCCGTCGTGGTCGGAGTGATTGTTTCAGCGCTTGCCTACGCATGGAATAATGCACGGAGAATTCATGCGCATGTTGATTTAGATGGTGGAGAAAAAACATATAAAATTCAGGGACCTCTCTTTTTTGGGTCCACAGATGGTTTTGTAGAGCTTTTTGACATTGAAAATGACCCGGGCATTGTGACTTTGGATTTTGAGTCAAGCAGGGTGGTTGACCAATCTGCTTTACAGGCAATAGAAGTTGTTGCTGCAAAATACGAAAATGCAGGGAAACGCTTGCAGTTAAAGCACCTCAGTAGAGATTGCCATACGCTTTTAATTAAAGCGGGTCACTTGATGATTGATAGTGATGATGACCCTGACTACGCGCTAGCAGTAAATTATTCCGTCAGGACTGGAATTCTTGACGATGGCCACTAGCTATCAATCCTTACGAGACGCTTCAGTTCATTTATCTAGGCACCAACGCATTATTGCTTTCTGAATATGAAGCCTATTTTCTGCTTCGTCAAAAATAACGGAGTTTTTCCCATCCATTATCTCAGATGTCGCTTCCTCATCTCTATGTGCCGGCAAGCAATGCATGAACAGCGCATCAGGTTTAGCATGGGCAATGAGCTCCTTATTGACCTGGTATGGTCTTAGTTGGTTATGACGCCGCTCTCTTGCAGATTGAAGATCATGCATACTTATCCATGTATCTGTTACGACAAGGTCTGCGTCTCTCATCGCAGCTGCAGGATCGATTTCGATAGAAATTTTTGTTCCGTTCTGACTCGCTTGCTCAATTAATTTCCTATCTGGTTCTAGAGTTTCTGGACCAGTAAATGTTAAATTGAAATTAAATTTTTCTGCTGCATGAGCATAGCTATTGAAGACATTATTACCGTCACCTGACCAAACTATTTTTTTACCTTCGATCGAACCTCGGTGTTCTTCGTAAGTCAAGATGTCAGCCATAATTTGACATGGGTGTGAAAAATTTGTCAGGCCATTTATCACTGGGACTGTCGCGAATTGAGCCATCTCATGCAGTGTTGCTTCTTCATATGTTCGCAGCATGATTAAATCTACGTAACGGCTGAGAACCCTTGCAGTATCTGCAATAGTTTCCCCATGACCAAGCTGCATATCCTTTCCGGATAAAACTATTGTTTGGCCGCCCATTTGGCGCACGCCTACGTCGAAACTGATCCGTGTACGGGTTGAGGGCTTTTCAAAAATTAAAGCCACGATTTGACCCTCTAATGCTTTGTCGCTGTCAAGTGCTCCCTTTGTTAAGCCTGATCTAGATTTCTTTATTTCTAAAGCAGTTTGGATTATCTTTTTTAGCTCACTGCTCTTTATAGTTTTTATATCTAAAAAATTTGGCATTTTATTTCTTTATATAGTTTTCTGTAGGGACTTAGCGGTCTGTTCTAATCTAGTTAAAGCCTGGTTAATTTCTTCGTAGGTTATATTCAATGCCGGCAATAACCTAATGACATTATCACTAGCTGGAACAGTCAAGATGCCATTTTCATAACCTTTTTGCACAAAATCCACATTTGGGCATTTGCATTTGATTCCCAACATTAGGCCAGTGCCTCTTATTTCCTGAAAAACATCGGGGTATAAATCTATTAAGCCAAGAATTCCCTGATTTATAACACCTGATTTTGCTGTTACGGAGTTAAGAAAGTCAGTTGTATTTACAATCTCTAAGACTTTTGATCCGACAGAACATGCCAATGGATTTCCGCCGTATGTAGATCCATGTGTCCCAGCGCTCATTCCGCTTGCGGCATTAATTTTCGCAAGAACCGCTCCAAGGGGAAAACCTCCGCCGATTCCTTTTGCAATCATGGCAATATCCGGTTCTATTCCTGACCATTCATGTGCGAATAGCTTGCCAGTTCGGCCAATCCCGCATTGCACTTCATCAACAACTAACAATATTTCATTTTTATCGCACAAACTTCGCAAACCCTTCAAGCATTCATCTGGTAAGCAACGAATACCACCCTCTCCCTGTATGGGTTCGATAAGGATAGCTGCAGTATTTTCATTTATAGCTGCTTCGATCATAGCATGATTGGACCAAGGAAGATGAACGAACCCTGGGAGCATTGGGCCAAAACCTTTTGTCAACTTTTCACCGCCTGCCGCAGCTATACCGGCTGATGACCGTCCATGAAAAGATCCCTCAAATGTTATTATTTCAACTCGATTTTCTTGTCCCTTTTCATACCAGTATTTTCGAACCATTTTAACGGCCAACTCGCAGCTTTCTGTCCCAGAATTTGTGAAGAAGACAGTCTCTGCAAAGCTTTTTTCAACTAATAAATCTGCTAGGCGTTGTTGTTCAGGAATTTCATAAAGGTTGGATACATGCCAGAGTTTGTTTGCCTGATAAGTCAATGCTTCCACGAGTTCTGAGTTTGCATGCCCAAGGGCATTCACAGCAATTCCAGCTCCAAGATCAAGATACCGATCTCCATCTTTAGTAATCAACCAGCTGCCTTGACCTCTCTCAAAAGCCAATGAAGCGCGTTTATAGGTCGGTAATATTGAAGGGCTCATCTAACTCTCTACTTATCTATAACTCACTTGGGTTTAATCGTGGTGGTTTCTATACTTTAACAATAATTATATTGAGGAACCAGTGCAGAAACAGCAGAAGTTTTTCAATGTAGGATTACAGAGTTAGTTGTTAACTTACTAATAGTCCACGAGAAGATTTTTGTTTAAAATGATAGAGATTTTTCGCATGTATTTATGCCTTTATTAGTATAAATGGCAATTATAATGAGATTTTGACATTCTTAAAAGGTTTGCTTGTGTTTGAGCTTCATGTTGAAAAAAAGGAAGACTATTGGGACGTAGAGGCTCTATTTGATCTTTGTTTCACCCCTGGGCGCTTTGCACTGTCTTCTTACAGGCTAAGGGAAGGTCATTCGCCAATTCCAGAACTATGCATTACTGCTAAAAGTGAAGAGGATTTCTTAATAGGCGCAATAAGATATTGGCCAGCAGAAATTGAAAAGCATACGGTTCTATTCCTTGGACCAATAGCTGTTCATCCCACATATCAAGGAGAGGGTTTGGGAGCTGCCTTAATTAGGACGAGCATCAAAAGGGCGCGAGAATTAAATTGGCGGCGTGTTTTAATGGTCGGGGATGAAGTATATTACAGGCGGTTTGGTTTTCGAAAGATCGATGGAATTATTTTTCCTCCACCGACAAATCCAAACCGTATTTTGGGTATAGAGTTAGACGAATTAGCTTGGGAGGGAGTTCTGGGTGAAGTTTTTCCCCTTGCGACAAAGAAATAATTTCACCTGACTTTTTTGCTAGAGGTAAGTTATTTCTCAATTAAACTAGTCAAACTTTAGCTCATTGAAACTTGAGATTGATCTGTATTTAAATTAATAAACTCCAGAAATTATTTGAATATAGAGCAAGTGACCCCTATTAAATGCCAAGATATGCGTTGAAAGTTGAATACCATGGAGGCCCTTTTGTTGGCTGGCAACGACAGTCAAAACTGCCATCTATCCAGGGAAGTATTGAGCAAGCCCTGTCTGTCTTGGAGGCTGGGGATCACACAATTGTAGCCGCTGGTAGGACTGACGCGGGGGTGCACGCAGTTGGCCAAGTTGCACATTGTGATTTGTCAACTTTCTGGAACCCTTTTCGACTTTCAGAGGCTTTAAATTTTCATTTAAAGCCGAGACCAATTTCGATTGTTTCTTGCGTACTGGTTGATGATAATTGGCACGCTCGTTTTTCTGCATTGGAAAGGCAATATGAGTTTCGGATAGTGTGCCGGCGAGCACCTCTGACGCACGAAAGTGGACTTGCATGGCATATCAAACACAGCCTGGATGTAACTGCGATGCAAAAGGGTGCTGACTATTTGTTGGGGAAACACGATTTTACAACTTTTAGGTCTTCTATATGCCAAGCAAGTAGTCCAGTTAAAACACTAGATGAATTATCAGTTAAAGAAATAGCTTTGCCTAATGGATCAGAGATTAGGTTCATTGTAAGGGCCCGAAGTTTTTTACATAATCAAGTGAGAAGTTTTGTTGGTACACTTGAGCGGGTTGGAGCAGGAGCTTGGCCGCCAGAGGATGTCCTAGAAGCTTTATCTGCAAAAGATCGATCTGCCTGTGGCCCAGTTAGCCCCCCGGATGGTTTGTACCTAAAGTCTGTAAAATATCCTAAAGAGCCTTTTGGCTGAATTGAGGCTACTTACGCTTAATTTTAGCTGTTGGTTTTTCGTTTTCTGGATTTTCTGGCCAGGAATGTTTTGGGTAGCGTCCTCGCATTTCCTTCCTGATATCTAAATAGCTTGTTTTCCAAAAATTTGGTAAGTCCATCGTTTTTTGAAGAGGCCTTCCTGCCGGTGACAAAAGAGTTACTAGCAGCGGCTTATCTTTGACCATTGGATGTGATTTCAATCCGAAAAGCTCCTGCAAACGCAACTCAACGGAAGGATGCTCGCCGGTATAATCGATAAGTAATTTTCGACCCAATGGGCTGACGAAGTGTTGTGGGACAAGTTCATTTAATTTACTGAGCTGCTCCCAGCTCAGTAAATTTCTTAGGGCTGGAAGGTAATCAAACTTTTTCCAGTCATCAGCAGTTTTTATGCTGTTTACGAATGGTGCCAGCCATTCTTTTGCTGTTGCCTTTAAATGACTTTTCCCCACATTTGGAAAACCTGCACCGCCAAGTTCGACTCTGGCAATAAATTGCTCTTCTGCAGCTCTGAAATTTAACCCCAAATCTCCAATTGCAGCAATAATTGCATTCGATATTTCATCTAACGGTGGGTTGGCCCAAATCTGTGATTTGAGTGAAATTCTTCCAAGAACTTCCCTTTTAACTGACTTTAAACGCTTTTCGCGTGTTGACCAATAGCAGGTTTCCTCCCAAACAATCTTATCTGCAAAAAGTTCACGTATTTCATGTTCTGAAATCTCTATACCTGATCTAATCTTTGAGTCTTTCAGATCACCGGCTATATCCACCGCAACAATGTATTTTTTTTTGCTTAGCGGATCATCATTTTGGATATATGCGCCCTTTCCGCTGGACAAAATATATTTTGATGTGGAGCCATCTCTTTTCTTTCCTATTCGGTCAGGGAATGCCAGTCCAAGGCTTTGTGCCGCGCTTAAAGAAGTTTTGTGCTTTACTAGTTTTTCAAAGACTTTGAGATCTGTCTTTATTCTAGAATATAATCCTACATTTATTTTTTGACGATTTAATTCATCATTGAATTGATCCAACCGTAGTTGAAAATCACAATTATTTTTACTAAAAATTGTATCTCTATTTTGCAGTAATGCTGCGATGATGGCAGATTTTTTTCCTGCTTTAGTAAGCATATGTGCTAATCGTACATGGCATGGAAATTTTGAGATTTCTCGACCATGAGATGTTATTTTGTTTTGGCCGTTAACAGCGCCCAGCTTATTAAGTAATTCATATGCATTGGCTAGACGATTTGGATCAGGCTTTGTTAAAAATTGCATACTGCTGAGTTCTGAACCCCAAAGAGAAATCTCTAAAGCAAAATTACTAAGGTCAGAAATTTCAATTTCACTGGGAGGGAATTCTGACATTGTACCTTCCTCAGTTACGGCCCAATTCCGGTAACACCAGCCCTCAGTAATACGACCCGCCCTTCCCATACGCTGATTTGCTTCTGCTTTAGAAATTTTCTGAGTAATTAGCCGGGACATTCCACTGCTGGGATCATATAGAGACCGCCTAGTATAACCACTATCCACAACTACCTTTATGTCTGAAATTGTGAGAGAGGTCTCCGCAATAGACGTCGATAAAACGACTTTGCGCAAATTTTTATTTTCTAATGGCTTCAATATTTTAAACTGCTGATCAAAAGGCAATGATCCGTATAGCGGCATTATAATTGCTGTTTTGGGCAACTTTTCTTTTAACAGTTTTGCTGTTGTTTTAATTTCAGCTTCGCCCGGTAAAAATGCGAGAATGCCTCCATCAGTCATTTCGAAGGCATTCGAAACAAGCTCAGAGAAGTTTCCCCAAAGATCTTCATTTTTTGATTTAGGGCGAGATAAGTACTTGCATTCGACATGATAAGCTCGACCTTCAGATATTATTGGAGCCCTAGTGTCTAATAACTCAGAAACTGGTCCGACATCTAAAGTTGCAGACATGACGATTATTTTTAAGTCATTTCGAAGAACTTCCGCGAGTTGCAAACTGAGCGCGAGGCCTAGGTCTGCATTTATTGATCGTTCATGGAACTCATCAAAAATAATACAACCGACTTTAGATAGACTTGGGTCAGATTGGATCATTCTGATCAGAATGCCCTCTGTAATAACCACTATACGGGTTTGCTTGCTTACTTTATTGAGCCCTTTAATCTGAAAGCCGACTGTTTCTCCAACCGGTTCATTCAGTAGCACTGCCATTTGACTTGCTGCAGCACGTGCAGCGAGCCTTCTGGGCTCTAAAACAATGATTTGTCCAGTTATGTTTTGGTTATTAAGTAACTTCAACGGAATGATTGTCGTTTTGCCCGCTCCCGGTGGAGCGACAATCAAAGCCCGCTTTTCAACCGAAACAGCCTCTTGTAATTTTGTGATAATCTCATTTATTGGAAGTGGGTCGCTCAAGTTTATCTACGCACAAATTTAGCGCGCCCGCGGTTAGTAGTCATTTGAAAAGAGATTACCCTGTAATCGTCACTTTCAATTTGGTAGTTCACATAAAATGGAAATTTGGTTCCGTCCTTCAATTCTTTAGCTGAGTAACCACCAACTCGAGTATATATTCCTTTACATCTAAGATGGCCCTCAGTTGTCTCCTCACCGTCTACAAATCTTATTTCAACGCGCCTAATGCCATCGAACATTGCAAAATTCTGTTTGCACACATTTGTTTCTGTTTGATCTCTTAAAATGAAGATTATTGCACTCATTGGATCAAGGGCGTCCATTTGTTGGTTAGGATCTTGCCAATATGGTTTTGCAGTTTTTTTTGTTTCTAACTCAATACCATGATCAAAATACCGCAATATTTTTTGTTCTTTTCGCCTTCCTGTGTCTGATCTTTCATAATAGTATTTTGGTTTAAATACCCCCCTCTCAATTTTTCCTTGCGATGAAGCCTCAAAGCTATATTTAGCAATTGCGGAAAATACGCCTGTCGAACGAAGATTTCCGGCTGCGCTGTATGAATTTTTTTTATACTCTACTGCATAATTAAGTCTGCCCAATTTTAATCCTAATATGTATACATCAAATATATGCTGTTGTGTCTTGCCATATGTGTATTCCGGCAAACTGAACACTAAAAGAAAACAGGCTGTCAGAATAACTCTCAAATATACTGTCCCAGTTAAGATATTTTATCCACTTATTATAGTTGTAGCTTCATCTAGTCAAAAAATTGCTGTAAAGGTCAACTGATAGTGTTGTAAATCGTTAATATGATGGACAGTATGGAAGATATTGCGGAATTAGCAAAAAGTGTGATGAAAGCGGACCGCAGAGCATTGTCTCAAGCGATCACTCTAATTGAAAGCTCAAGAGAAGATCATCGAATTCAAGCACTGGAATTAATGGATAAGCTGAGGCTGTCAGATAAAAAAGCAATTCGAGTAGGTCTGTCGGGAACACCGGGAGTGGGCAAATCTACTTTTATTGAAAGCTTTGGAACATATCTAACTGGAATGGGGCTGCGGGTTGCCGTGCTCGCGGTAGACCCCAGTTCAATTAGGTCAGGAGGATCTATACTCGGCGATAAAACTAGAATGGAGCGGTTAGCGCGTGAGCCAAGCGCATTCATAAGGCCTTCTCCCAGTCGAACTCACTTGGGAGGAGTAGCGAGAAGATCTCGAGAGGCCGTTACAATTTGTGAGTCAGCAGGGTTTGACATTATTTTTATTGAAACGGTCGGAGTTGGGCAGTCTGAAACGATAGTTTCAGAAATTTCTGATGTTTTCTTACTTCTTATTGCTCCCGCTGGTGGGGATGAACTCCAAGGCGTCAAACGGGGCATAATGGAAATAGCGGATTTAATTCTTGTTAATAAAGCTGACGGTGACCTGAAAGCTGCTGCCTCAAGAACTCGCTCTGATTACGCTAGTTCTTTAATGCTTTTACGCAAACGCAGTCATGATCCTCCAGGATACCCTCTTGCCATGACGATGTCTGCCTTGGAGGAAGAGCGGTTGGCTGAAGTGTGGAATAAAATTGACTGCCTTATAGATTGGAGGAAGGCGGACGGCTATTTTTATAATAATCGAATAGCTCAGTCACGTTTCTGGTTTAAGGAAGAAATTCGCCAAGGTCTTTTATCAATGCTTGATAAGCAAGAGATCCAAGAAGAAATTTCTTTGTTAATGAGTATGGTTGATAATGGAGAGGTTTACTCGTCGGTGGCTGCACAAAAGGTTATAAGCAAGTGCATTGGAGAGCTTGAATAACTGCAAGTATTTTTTGTAGGTCCACATATTTCTGTACAAGAGATGAGGCAGATTTTGTTATAATATTAAACCCCAGTGCTTGACGATCCCTAACTTTAAACTTAGAAGCACCGGAGGATTAAAGTTAATCGAATCTGTCTTTGCCAAAACTAAGTAATTTAAGAGGCTAAGCAGTGTAAACAGAACAAGGAATTCGATATGGCGCGTCGCTGTGAATTGACTGGTAAAGGCCCCATGACAGGTAATAATGTGAGTCATGCTAACAACAAAACGAAGCGCAGATTTCTACCAAATCTGAATGACGTGACACTACAGTCTGAGTCTCTGGGGCGTGGATTTAAGATGCGCATTACGGCAGCTGCTCTAAGAAGTGTCGACCATCGAGGAGGGCTAGACGCTTTCCTGATCAAGGCAAAAGACACAGAGTTGTCAGATAATGCTTTAAAAATCAAAAGAGAAGTTATCAAAAGCCAGACGGCTGAGGCATAACTACCTTCAGTATTGACGGAGGAACTCGCTGTTGTCTTTTTTCACCAAGCCGCTCTTTTTATCTTTCTTAACAGCGGTCATTCCATTCATAGCGAGTGCAGAAACTATATTGGTCAACGATGCATATGTGCGTGCTTCTTCAAAAATGGCGAAGTCTGCGGCGGCTTTTATGGAAATTAAAAATATATCTTCGCAAGACGATCGATTGCTAGATGTGAAATCAAAAGTGGCTAAAAGAGTTGAACTTCATACTCACATAAAGAGTGATGACGGTGTCATGAAAATGCGTCGCGTAGAGGATGGTTTTCTAATCTCGGGTAACGATACACTTAGGCTGGAAAGAGGTGGCAACCATATTATGTTCATGGGGCTTTCTCAGCCATTTGTTAATGGAGAGAGTATTTTAATAACGCTTTTCTTTGAATCTGCTGGGCCACTTGATTTAGAGATACCGATTAAAATGAAGGAACGACCAACTATCAAATCTCACTCTCACTCTCATTCTCATTCTAACTCAAAACCTCACACTCATTCCCATACTCATTCGGATTGAGCATCGCTTACACTTCTGTATTAATCAGAATTTCAGTTGCAACGGCGATGTTTATCGGCCTGTATTTGCCGAACAAATATTTTGTTCTAAGATCAAAGCGATTAGTGACGGGAATATCGATGAGCGGTAGCATATTCATCAAACCGACCTTTTTTATATGCGAGATTGTGAGACTTCTTTATATGTTAATAAAAGAAGTGTTAGTTGCCAAGATACATCATATTTGTCTGTAAATGTGCAAATAAGCATAAAAATCACATCATTTGTGAATAATTGTGGGGTGTTAATCTTTTCTTTTTCTTGCTTGGTCCTAGTTATCCCACACGATTTGTATCGACTTTGATCCATTTGGGAATTTGGACCGTATAGATCCTTAGCCAGGAGTTATTATGTCATTAATTATATTATACACAGCTACAGCCTTAGTTTTTCTCGCATTAGACGTTGTGATGTTGAAACGTGTTTTGCATCCATTGTTCTCGAAGCATATCGGACACATGATGCTCGATGCTCCCAGAATGGGAGCAGCAGGAGTATTTTACTTGCTTTATGTAGCTGGTATTGTCTTTTTCGTTGCATTACCTGCTGCGAATGGAGGGAGTATGTTTCAGGCATTCACAGCTGGCCTGGTCTTGGGGGCTATGGCTTATGGAACATACGAATTCACTAATTTTGCGACGCTTAAAGGCTGGCGCAGACGAATGGTGGCAATTGATTTGTCCTGGGGTGCTCTTCTTACAGCTCTATCAGCGGTTGGCGGTGTTTGGATCCACTCAATTTTTACATAATGCATTTAACCTGATCTACCGCCGTTGCTAATTCCAGCCCCTTGGCTTTCCAGTAAAACGTAAGTATAGCAGCCATACGTTTAGCTGAAAGAGTGATAATGCCAGGTAGTGCAAACCTAAACACAATGATAAAGGCTGCTCGCGTAGCTGGCCGCTCTCTTGTGAAAGATTTTAGAGAAGTCGAAAACTTACAGGTATCCCGCAAAGGAGCAGGAGACTTTGTGTCAAAGGCAGATACTGCGGCTGAGGGCATTATTCGAGAAATTCTAACCGAAGCGCGTCCCACATATGGTTGGTTAGGAGAGGAGACGGGTGGGTCTGAAGGAGCAGATCCTACTCGTCGTTGGATTGTCGATCCACTAGACGGAACCACTAATTTTTTACATGGTCTTCCACATTGGGCAGTGTCAATTGCACTCGAACACAAAGGAAAAGTGGTCTCTGGAGTCATATTCGACGCGGCTAAAGATGAGTTATTCTTTGCAGAGAAAGGCACAGGAGCTTGGATGAATGGCCCGAGCATGAATGACGAAAGACTGCGCGTATCGGCGAGGGCGCGTGTGTCTGATAGTTTGTACGCCACGGGTATACCTTTCGCGGCTTCCGCCGATGATCTCCCCCAAACGATGCAGCAGCTCAAACGTCTAATGCCCATTTGTGCAGGTGTGCGTCGTTTTGGCAGTGCAGCCCTTGACTTAGCCTATGTTGCAGCTGGAAGATATGATGGTTATTGGGAACGCGGTTTAAAGTCATGGGATATAGCGGCAGGAGTAATAATTGCTCGAGAGGCGGGTGCTATTGTTGAAGCTTTTGAGGAACATGGTGACGAACCACACACTCTGGGTAGCGTAATCTGCTCAAATGATTCTCAATTCGATGAATTTAAAAAAATTATAAGGATGTAATTTAGATCCAAGGTGATTTGTTTTTAATTATTCGTTTTTTCACCTTTGGAATTGCTGATTTCACAGTTTCATAATCAGCTTTAGGATTGGGGGGATAGCCACTACTATTTCTCCAAAAATTAAAGCTCCCTAATTTAATAAAAGTCGGAATGCAAAGGATACTGCCAATTGCAAACCCACCAATGTGAGCCCAATAGGCCACACCACTTTCGCCTGATGTTAAAATAGTTCCATTTGCTAACTGAATTAAAAACCATGCACTAAGTACAATCCACGCTCTGAGCGAGATAATTTTAAAGAAAACTAAAATAAACAAAATTATATCCACGCGGGCTCTAGGGTATAATAAAAGGTAGCCTCCCATTACACCGGCTATCGCGCCAGAAGCACCAACAAGAGGTATTGAAGACATTGGAGTCGTAAAGTAATAAATAATATTGGCCCCAATCCCGCAAAAAATATAAAAAACAAGAAACCCGAAGTGTCCCATCTGATCTTCCAGATTGTCACCAAAAATATGCAAAAACAACATATTACCGGCCAGGTGGAGTATGCCACCATGAAGAAAAATTGAGCTTAATAAAGTGAATGAATCATAGCCTTGAGTAAGTCGGGAGGGAGTTAGTGCCCATGATGTAAATAAATCATTAATAATCGTTGGGTCGTTTATACTGCCCCAATAAGTGAAAAAAATAACACAGTTTACGAAAATTATAGAGTAGGTGATGTAGGGCACCCGGCCCGATGGATTATGATCCCGTATTGGTAGCATCATGTAATGCCTATCGTGGTTTGTTTCTTATTTGGTGGCGCCCAATTGCAGGTTATTTTCATTTGAAACAAGAAATTTCTGCTGGCCTAAATTTAAAAGCTTGAAGCAGCTAATTTTCAATTCGAATATTATCCAAACACAAGAAGCCTAAATATGCAGATCACCAAATGTTGTCATGTACTATTAAGAGCGACTGTATTTTCGCTCTCAAAATTTTTTGAAACTACAAAAGCTATTTTATGACAACAATAACGGCCTTTGAAGCTTGATAATTATATTAACCAGTTAAACCCTGAGCATCTGCTTCATCCCACAAGGCTTTCCAAGCCTTTTTGGCTTTACCTCGGTGCTTTACTGATTTTGCTTCTTCAAGGTTGTCAAGCATGCCATCACCTTCGACTACAATCATACCTATCATACCCATATTTGCGTGCGGTTTGCATTGGTACCCATAAAACCCGGGTGTATCGAAAACTACATCAACCTGCTTGTTGATTTTACCTTTCCACTTTTCAGCGCCAGCAGGCAGCATTCCTTTTATTATCTCGCTGTTATGTCCTTTGTCAGTTGGGACAAAACTTACTTCGTCACCGACTTGAACTTTCAATAGCCGTGGTGAAAATATCATTTTATTTTTGGAGTTATCAGGATCCTTATTGAGCATTAGGACTTCATACTTCGTGGATGCCACTGCTGTGTTTGACATGAGTAATGAGCCTGTTAAAGCTGCAGAAGCTGCGATAAATTCTCTTTTTGACATTGTTCTAATCATGTATTTCTCCGTAACAAATTTTGACCCAACATGGTCGACAGTTAAAGGCCGTTTTACATTCTATAATTCTCACAAAGGCAATGGCATAAACAGTGTAACACTGTCCGACTAACCTTCCAACACTCTTAAGGTACTACCCTTTTAAGAGATTTCAATAGATTTACTTGTAAATATTTTAGTATTTTACAATACAATTGACAAAAATATTTAAAAGGGACATTCTCCAGCAGCTTTTCAATGCCAAGGGCATCATAGCTATGAGACATTGCCAGCTATCTAATGATAACGTACTCCACTATGCTGTAATTAGAATCGCCAGCCAGTCTTTTTTTTGCTGCGTTAATTTCATATTGGTTGGGTCGCAAATTTTACTTAATATTGTGGGATGGTGTCGTGTATAATGCTTGGGCATTAATGAAGTTGTTGAAGCCTCAATGGTTAGTGCCTTTTGCAATGGTCGCTTCTATTGCTATTGTTATTGGCTTTCAGATTTTAAATTTTGAACCGCTTAATACCCCGGCAGATACGCCTATTATTTCTAGTAAGCTAATCTACATTGTGAAAAGTGATGATTTATCCACCCAAATCCTTGACGAAAATAGCGCCGTTTTAGTGGAGTATCCGAAAGGTGAGGAAACATTTGTTTCTACTCTGCTTACCGTGGTTAATAGAGACAGAACAAAGAGGAACATAGATAAGTCTAGCCCCTTAGTCCTTCAAGAAAAAGATGATGGCCGCATAGGCGTTTTTGATCCCGCCTCTCAGGAAGAGATAGATTTAATGGCGTTTGGGGAAGATAATATCATAATATTTCGTGATATATTAGCGCAATAGTGTAAATTTAACCTTACATACTGTAAATTTTAATTGACATATTTATTTCTTTTTTTATCCTCATAGCGGAGGGAATCTTCCTGTGAGTCAAATACTTGCATCTGGAGGCTCTAATAAAGATATCGGCAAGACCGGTTTACCTACGTAAGAGAAGGATAATTTATGGCTCTTTTATCTTTTGAGAAAAAGTATCGAGTGCGGGGTGGTACCTTAGTAGGAGGTGACCTTTGTGATTTTTGGGTTGGCCCTTTTTATGTGGGCTTTTGGGGGCTTTCAGTCGCCTTTTTTGCTCTCCTAGGGACAATTCTAATTTTCTACGGCGCAGCGCTTGGGGGTACATGGAACCCCTGGCTTATTTCAATTGAACCACCTGATCTAGAGGTTGGTCTGGGCTTTGCGCCATTAAAAGAGGGTGGCCTTTGGCAATTAATTACCATTTGTGCCCACGGTGCATTTATCTCATGGGCCCTTCGTGAGGTTGAAATTTCCAGAAAGCTGGGGATGGGTCTGCACATTCCGGTTGCATTCGCTGTTGCAATTTTAGCCTACACAACTCTTGTTGTTATTCGTCCCGTGTTGATGGGGGCGTGGGGTCACGGTTTTCCATATGGAATTTGGTCGCATCTTGACTGGGTTAATAACGTTGGATACGCCTATGGAAATTTTCATTATAACCCAGCTCATATGATCGCTGTAAGTCTGTTTTTCACGACAACTTTAGCACTGGCTTTGCATGGCTCCCTAATTCTTTCGGCGGCCAATCCAGAAAAAGGACAGGAGATGCGCTCACCGGATCATGAAGATACATTCTTTCGTGACTTTATAGGGTACTCTATTGGACCCCTGGGCATTCATCGTCTTGGGCTGCTTCTGGCGCTAAATGCTGTCATTTGGTCTGCCATATGTATCGTTATATCTGGCACTGTATGGTTCGATGCTTGGTCTGAATGGTGGTTTTGGTATGTAGATCTTCCTATGTGGGTAGATATTGAGGGAGGCGTAAATGGTTGAGTATCAGAATATATTTACACAGGTGCAGGTCCAAGGGCCGCCTGAAATGGGGGTCGAAGAGGGTGTACCTTTAAACGACCGAACAAATTCAGCTCGATTTTCAAAATTGCTGGGCTGGTTTGGGAATGCGCAGCTTGGCCCAATTTATTTAGGGTCATTCGGTGTAGTAGCTCTCGCTACAGGGTTAATTTGGTTTGTAATCGTGGGTGCGAGTTATTGGGCACAGGCTGATTATAATCCGGCCGTGTTTTTGCGAGATTTATTCTACTTTTCCTTAGAGCCACCGGTGGAAGAATATGGTTTGAGTATGCCTCCCATGAAGGAGGGTGGCTTGTGGTTGATCGCTAGTTTTTTCTTACTCGTGTCAGTTATCTCTTGGTGGTTGAGATCTTATGAGCTGGCGCGACAGTTAAAAATGGGTAAGCACGTTTTCTATGCTTTTGGTGCTGCCATTTGGTTATTTCTAGTTCTCGGCCTAATTCGTCCGGTCTTGATGGGTAGCTGGTCTGAGGCTGTCCCATATGGTATATTTAGTCACCTTGATTGGACTATGAACTTTTCGGTGGTTTACGGTAATCTATTCTACAATCCTTTTCATGCACTCTGCATAGTTTTTCTTTATGGATCTGCATTACTATTTGCCATGCATGGGGCAACGATCTTAGCAGTCTCTAGGTTTGGTGGTGATAGAGAGTTAGAGCAAATTGCGGACCGCGGTACTGCGTCCGAACGTGCAGCGTTGTTCTGGCGATGGACCATGGGCTTTAATGCTTCGATGGAAGGTATACATCGGTGGGCTTGGTGGTTCGCGATATTGGTTCCAATAACTGGGGGTATCGGAATACTTCTGACAGGAACTGTAGTAGACAATTGGTACTATTGGGCTCAGCTTCATGGCTATGCCCCACTGAATTGAGGTTATCAAAATGGATAGTAGAAATACGAAAGATGGTTGGGATAGGGAAATGTCCATAGCTCAAATTTTTGGGCAGATGTTTTCGGGGTCCTTGGTCGCTGGGGCATTAGTAGGCGTACCAGTAGTTTTCATTGTAGCCCTCATGTGGTTGGGTGAATTACTGCCTGAGGAATCTAAGCTTGCGGATGATCCTACGCCCGATTCGTTTGTCTCAAGTGAAAACTAGCGATCGATACGATTTTAATTTCAATAATTTTTCTCTAAATAAGTAACTGCAGTTATCTCAACTGCAGTTACTTATTTTATAGATCTACTTTGGAGAATTTTACCTGTAGATTGAAGGTAAGAGAGGCCTAGAATACTACGTACTTGTCAGATAAATCGCTCCCATTGACGCCACAGAAACTTGAAACTAGACTCTCCGGCTTCACGTTGTTTCCAGGTAGTGATAAAAACGTGTATAAATGTAATAAAAATTTGCTATAGGAATATAATGTCTGATCTTCGAGATTTACAAATGCTTGTCTCATTATCTAGTACACAAAACTTTTCTAGGTCTGCATTAGAGTGTAACATTTCACAGCCTGCGTTTTCGACCCGAATTAGAAAATTGGAAGAACGTTTAAATTTGGCTCTAGTGCGACGTGGCAATAGCTTTCAGGGTTTCACATCAGAGGGGGAAGTCGTCCTCAAATGGGCGCGAAAACTTTTGGCTGATGAGGAAGGCATGAGGCAAGAGATTGCAGCTCTTGGTAACGATCTTAATGGGACTCTTTCACTTGGAGTGATACCAACAGCAATGCCGTTTGCGGCGCGAGTTTCAGCAAAACTCAGACAGGAACATCCAAATATATCAATAGAAATCTATTCTGAGTCGACCCAAAGAATAGCACGGAAAATCAACGATTTCTCGCTCGATGCTGGAATACTTTACTATGATGGTGGCGATCGTGAAACCACCGTTAAATTATACGAAGAAAGATACGTTTTTATTGCGCCTAAGGTCCTTATAACATCGAACAAAAAGCAAATTACCTGGGCAGAAGTTTCTCAAATTCCGTTATGCTTACTAACGCCAAATATGAAAAACCGTCAATTGATAGATAAGCACTTTTTCGATCTAGAGATCTCACCAAAAATTGTTACAGAGGCCAGTGATTTTACAGCCGTATTGGCTCAGGTTGCTGGTGGCAATGCAGCAACAATCGCTCCTGTCAGCGTGGCAGAGACTTTTCTTGACCTGAAATCTACAGTCCAACTAGATTTGACGCATCCAGTAATGACCCACACAGTTGGTTTGTCAATTAAAGATCAATCTCCCGTGCTTCCAATGATTGAAGCTCTTAGACGCGCTGTGCAATTAGCGTTATAACCAATTCAAATCGTATCTTTAAAAATTTGTATTGGAATTGATTAAGAAATAATGCAAAACACGTTGTATACAATTGTGGGCAGGTCATGGGAAAAGTTGAATCAGGGATATGGAAGTCCGCCAAAGGGAAGGGTCGGGCTTACACTAAAGGCAGGCCTTTAGACGAAAATGCATGGGATGAGGTCAAAGCGCTTCTTCTTGGTAAGCGGCTAGATCGTGATTTGCTTATCGAGCATTTGCATCTAATCCAGGATAAATTTCGTTGTATTAGCACAGCCCACATGCGAGCGTTAGCTGAAGAAATGCGCATTTCTTCAGCAGAAGTCTACGAAGTTGCTTCATTCTACGCACATTTTGATATTGTGCGTGATGATCAACAACCACCTCCAAAAATAACTATCAGGGTTTGTGATAGTTTGTCATGCATGATGGCTGGGGCAGATGAGCTAAAGAAAAACCTAGAAGATAGCTTGGACCCCTTCGACGTGAGGGTTTTACGTGCGCCTTGCATGGGCCGTTGTGATACTGCTCCTGCGCTAGAGATTGGGCACGCACACATTGATGAGGCGTCTGTTGAAAAAGTTAACCAGGCAATACAAAACAACCAATTGCATGCAGTAATTCCAAAATATCAAGAGTTTTCAGATTACGTTGAAAACGGTGGATATGAAACTTTAAAAACTCTTCGTGAGTCGGGTGATTGGA
>CAXEVV010000020.1:0-27993 GCA_963999845.1 uncultured Rhodobacterales bacterium
AGTATAGGCGATGCGTGAAAAGTGGGGTCTGGTTTCATTGGTTTATTCATATTTTCCTCCCTAAGTTTCCCTTTAACGGGGTTCTACATTGCTGCCATGATTATCTACACCTCAGCAACATTGCATAATTTGATGGCGCCACTGACTTTTCTAGCCAACTGCTTTAAATCTACGCCAATCTTTTGTCTGTAATCCTTATCGAAACGTCTTATTGGGCCAACAGCGCCAACACTGAAAACTGCGCCAATGTTTCCCATGGTAACTGGCGCTGCAACACTCGCTATGCCAACGTCAATTTCCTGATCGCAATCTGCATATCCTTGGTCTCGAATGAGTTCGAATTCAACCAACAACATCTCGCGCGTTGTTTTGGTGTGCGAGGTATATGCCTTAAGTGTGGTTTTTAATATTTTTTCCATAAATGGTTCTTCTGAAAAAGCAGCAATGGCCTTCGAGCATGAGCACGCGTGCATGGGTCTCTCGCCTAATCCAGGATGTATGAATGCACGGTTGGGGTCTTCTGGTGTTTCGACATGAATAATTTCTACTCTACCATCTCGAAACCTTGCCAGAAATGTTGTTTCATTGAACTTGGTTGCTGCCGTTTTAAGCAGAGGAGCAGAAACGCGTCTTACATCTACATCGGATTTGCCTAATAGGGCGATCCGAATTAAACGCTCGCCAATTACATAGTGACCATCTTCTTCGCTATATTCGACTATTTTTTCTGAAAGCAAAGTTTGTAATAGCCTATAGCAAGTTGGTTTTGGTACACCTGTTACGCTATGAATTTCAGCAGCTGTAAGAGGTCGCCCGGCGACCGACAAAATTTCCAGAATGTTAAGTACTCTTGCTAAATTCACACTATTTCTATTTTCTCATAAAATGATACTATTTCTCGTATACTGAGACCGAATCACGATTTCGATCAAGAACTATTTTGGGAGAGTTATTATGCGTACACGGGCAGCAGTTGCTTTAGCGGCAGGTGAAGCACTTCAAGTAATGGATGTGAATTTAGACGGACCGAAAGATGGTGAAGTTTTAGTTGAGATAAAAGCGACAGGTATTTGTCACACCGATGAGTTTACTCGATCTGGTGATGACCCAGAAGGAATTTTTCCCGCCATTTTAGGGCACGAGGGTGCAGGCATAGTATTAGAGGTTGGCAACGGAGTGACCACTTTAAAGCCTGGAGATCACGTCATCCCGCTTTATACGCCTGAGTGTGGAAGCTGCTATTCATGCAAATCAGGTAAAACGAACTTGTGTACAGCAATTAGGGGAACGCAGGGCCAAGGGTTAATGCCAGATGGAACAACGCGTTTTTCTATGTTGGATGGAACACCAATTTATCACTACATGGGTTGTTCGACATTTGCTAATCATACTGTGATGCCTGAAATTGCGTTAGCAAAGGTACGTGATGATGCTCCATTTGATAAAATTTGTTACATCGGGTGTGGTGTGACGACTGGCATTGGAGCTGTTATAAATACTGCTGGTGTCGAAGAAAAGGCAACGGCTGCAGTGTTTGGCTTAGGTGGTATAGGCCTCAATGTCATTCAAGGCCTTCGGATGGCGGGAGCCAGTAAAATAATCGGCGTAGACTTGAATGAGACAAAAGCTGAAATGGCAGCGAAATTTGGAATGACTGACTTTATTAATCCATCAAAGCTGGGTGAGAAAAGCGTTACTCAGGCTATCGTCGATATTACAAAGACAGAAGAGGATGCATTCGGTGGCGTAGACTATTCGTTTGAC
Organism: uncultured Rhodobacterales bacterium; assembly: GCA_963999845.1. GTDB lineage: Bacteria > Pseudomonadota > Alphaproteobacteria > Rhodobacterales > Rhodobacteraceae > Salinivivens. Next base: position 1,765 of record CAXEVV010000020.1, read on the forward strand.
GCAACTGGTAATGTAAAAGTTATGCGTGATGCATTGGAGTGTTCTCACCGAGGTTGGGGTGTTTCTGTGATTATTGGTGTTGCACCGGCTGGGGCAGAAATTTCAACCCGTCCGTTTCAACTGGTAACGGGACGAATTTGGAAAGGCACAGCTTTTGGTGGAGCGAAAGGTCGTACAGATGTACCAAAATTTGTCGATTGGTACATGGATGGAACTATTGAAATAGATCCTATGATTACACACAAGTTAAGCCTAGACGAAATCAATAAGGGATTTGAATTGATGCATGCAGGTGAGTCAATTCGTGCGGTTGTTGAATTTTGACCTATGCCTAACATTTTGTTTAATATACTTAATTACGTTTTCTCATACTTGTGAATATAATAAGTACTAAATCGTAGTGTCGTATTTTCGAGCGAGTGCGTTCGCATGAAAGTCGATATGTTCGGGCATAAATGTGGATATAAAAAAGTAGCTGTGGTCGTACCCCTTTTGTAACCGAATAGATGCCTCGACTTTTTGGTCTGCAACAGCAGATGCAAACGCTGATGTGCCAAGTAAATCATAGAATTGGTCATCAGTTCCAGTATCGATCAAAACTGGGCATTTAGTTCCGTTTGCGCCCATTAAGACCGTTGCGTCATATTTCTCCCATGCTGCGTGGTCATCCCCCAAATATGCTTCAAATTGTTTGCGTCCCCAATCAGATTTCGTTGGATTACAAATCGGTGCAAAGGCCGAAACTGATGCAAAGTGACCTGGATTGCTTAAGGCCAGCGTTAATGCACCATGCCCACCCATCGAATGTCCAGTGATGGATTGACGCGTCATGTCTACATTAAAATTTTCTGCAATTAGCGACGGTAATTCAGCGCTAATATAGTCCCACATTTGGAAATGTTGTTTCCATGGGCTTTGGGTTGCATTAACGTAAAACCCGGCACCTTGGCCTAGATCAAAGGCGTCATCATCTTCGATATTTTCACCGCGTGGTGAAGTATCTGGAAAAACAAGTGCTATCCCAGCCTCTGCCGCCCAAGCCTGTGCTCCCGCTTTTACCATTGCGTTTTCGTGCGTACAGGTGAGACCAGAAAGGAACCACAAAACAGGAACGGGTTCTAATAAAGCTTCTTCTGGCAAGAAAACTGCAAAGGTCATATCACATTGGCACGTCTTAGACACATGACGATAAACGCCTTGCGTTCCACCCCAACAACTATTTTTTGATAAAATTTCCATATTTTCTACTTATTTTTATTGAAAAATTAGCTTACATAAATCCCTAATATGATAGTTACCATATTGATTGAAATATTACACTACAATAGCAATAGCTGAAATTAAACACTGTGCGTAAATAGATATTTCTGAATATTCTTAAAATTTTAAAACAAAGTAGGCCTAATAAACAATTTACTCTCTCCTTGGCTTTTCAAGCACTTGATCTGCTGCAAAAAAATATAAAATTCTACTGAGTTTTAAAACCTCCACAATCTTAATTCTTATAAATTAATGTAATGATGTTACTTGTATTAAGTGTAATGTCATGGCTAGTGTTAATATATCGAAAATCTTTTCCTTATGACTTAGCTTACGGAGCTCATAATGTTTCTTTGGGACGAATCTGACGACAAATTGCGTGAAGAGTGTGGTGTTTTTGGAATTGCAGGACATGAAGAAGCCGCAGCGGTAACGGCGCTAGGACTTCACGCTTTACAACACCGTGGTCAGGAAGCTGCAGGTATAGTCAGTTATGATGGAAAACATTTTCATTCAGAACGCCGCATTGGTTTAGTTAGTGATCACTTCACAAAAAAAACAACAATGGAAAGAATGCATGGCCAGCTGGCCATGGGCCACGTAAGATATTCGACAACTGGAGAACCTGCCCTGAGAAATGTTCAACCTTTGTTTGCTGATCTTTCCGTGGGCGGTTTTGCAATTGCACATAATGGAAATTTTACAAATGCTCTGACCTTGAGAAATGAATTGGTAAAGAGTGGAGCAATTTTTCAATCTACGTCAGATACAGAAGTATTTCTACAACTGATAGCTCGGTCCAGAAATGAGGGCGTAGTAGATCGTTTTGTTGATGCTTTGAGCCAAATTGAAGGTGCTTTCGCTTTAGTTGCATTGACCGATGGAAAATTGATAGGTGCCAGAGACACTTTGGGTATACGTCCACTATTAATTGGCAAGCTAGAAAACCAGTTTATTTTATCATCGGAAACATGTGCATTAGATATTATTGGCGCTCAGTTCGTAAGGGAAGTCGAAAACGGAGAGGTAGTTGTAATTTCTGGTGGAGAAATAGAAAGCATAAGGCCCTTTCCCAATAGACAAAAGCGCCCCTGTATTTTTGAATACATATATTTTGCAAGACCGGATAGCGTCTTTGGAGAAAAAAGTATTTATAAATGTCGGAAAAATTTTGGTCAAGAACTGGCTTCGGAATCACCCTGCTCTGCTGATGTTGTAGTACCAGTGCCTGATAGCGGAGTTCCAGCTGCTTTGGGCTATGCTGAAGCAGCGGGGTTGCCTTTCGAATTAGGAATTATAAGAAATCATTACGTTGGTCGAACGTTTATTGAACCACAGCAATCAACGCGTGATTTTGGTGTTAAGCTCAAGCACAATATAAATAGAGATGCGGTGAATGGTAAAAGGGTAGTGCTGATAGACGACTCGATTGTTCGCGGCACAACATCCATAAAAATAGTAGAATTGATGCGGCAGGCTGGTGCTCGGGAAGTGCATATGAAAATAGCCTCTCCACCGATAAAATATCCAGACTTCTACGGAATTGATACACCAGACAAATCGCAATTATTAGCGTCATTTAAATCAGAAAAAGAAATGACAGCATATATTGGGGCGGATAGTTTATCGTTTTTGTCAGTCGATGGATTATACAGAGCTATGGGGCATAAACAGGGTAGAGATGACACCAATCCAGCATTTACCGATCATTGTTTTACAGGTGATTATCCAACGCCACTCAAAGACAATAACGTAGAATGGTTATTTGAAACATCGCAACTGTCAGTTCGTAACGAAAATTAAGAGTTATAAAAAATTCATAAATTTTTTACTGGTTGCGTTTACGTCAAACTCCAAACCATTCGTCGAATACCGCCAGAACTTTATTGGTGAAAGCCGCATCGTTGATATGGCTGTCGATTTCATAAAGTGTGGTTTTGTCAGGCATCGAAACTTTTAAGGCCTCTGCAAATGCTTGGAGCCCACTGGGGTTATGTAGTGGTGCGCCTTCACGGTCCCATTCATGACAGCCTTTCAGTGGCATGATAAAAGCTGATTTTCTGGTGGCATAAGCAAGTCGCTCTGTATGGGCTTTGGCAACGTCTTCACGTTCCTTGTCTGATAAGACAATTGATGACAAAAGTCGATTGTGCGCATGTACTTCATGATTTTCCCATCGTGCATCCAAGTCCTGCCAGCCTGGAAAATCCACAAGGTCGTGACAACCGGGAGCCACGATTTGCGGAACACCAGCGATGGCTGCTGCCGTTAGTCGGTTTGGCCCTGCTGAAACTACTGATCCAAAAAGGTGATTACCAATTTCTTGGGTAGCAAAGTCCATTACGCAAACAAAGCGCCCTTGTGTCGCAAGATCTTCAAATGCCCGTCCACCCATGCCGGTAGGATGAAAAACCGCTACTTCATAACCACGTGCCTCCAAAGCTGGTTTCAAGGTTACCATGTATTTAAGAACAGTTTTTCCGAACGAAGTCATTCCCACCATTGGCTTGTTGGTGTCTTGTTCTTCTAATGATTTTGCTGCTCCCAAAACGGCACCTGCAGCTTGGCTGAGAGACGCTTTACAAATACTATTTAAACCATAAAGGCCGCCCGCCCAAAGGATCATTTGTACATCGGCAGGGATACGCTCAGTGGGTAAAAGTGGCGAGAACGCAATCGTCGAGATAATGTATTTTGGAAACCCAAGGGGCAGTGAAAGACAAACATCCAATGCCAGATCTGTTCCCATTGATCCGCCCAATATAACAACTCCATCAATCTTTCCATCATTATATGCTTGAGTTGTCAGTTGGCAGGCACCATTAGCCATAATTTGCATAGCCTCGTTTTCGTCATCCAGCGCTATTGCTTTTTCTATGGTACTGCCTGCGGCGTTTGCTACATCGTGTTTTGATATATCAGTGGGCTTTGTTGATCCTTTAAGCACGCTGACATCCATGGTGAGGGTAGTACCGCCTTGTTCTATAATGATATGTTCCAGGTAACGAAGTTCGTCTTCTTTAGTGTCGTATGTACCAACGATAAGTATTCTCTTTTTCATGCTCTACTCACCTTTTGTTAGTAAAATGCGCATCCCGTCTTTTCCTACGGTAACTGGTCCGTCCCATTCTGATGCAATGGCCTCTTGCCAGTCTGCGTCTGTAAAGCTTGGATCGTCGGCAGGAACTAAATGGTTTAGAACAAGTTTTCTCACTTTGGCAGCTTTGGCGATGCGGCCAACATCTTCGGCCATGGTGTGGCTAGCGATCAAATGTGCTCTCAGCCCCGGTGCGCCAGAAAGGCGTTCTACTAAAGCGTCGATCCCTTTGCTGAGCATGGCTTCATGTACCAAAAGATCTGCATTCTTTGCAAATTCGGCCAATGGTTGAAAATAGCAGGTGTCAGCTGAAAAAACGACTGTTTGTGACCCTGTCTTAAACCGCAATGCAAAACAGTCTGTCACCGGTGGATGATCTACACGTAACGCACTTACCTCAATACCGGCAAAGGATGCTACGGTCCCCTCACCATACTCATGCACTTCAATAAGTTCATCTAGGGGTTTCCGCTTGTCGTCTACAATTCGGGTACTGTGGTCAAAATTCATCGCTTTCAGAAAATTTCGCCAATAATCACGCAATCCTGGTGGTCCATACAGTGGCAAACGTCGTGGAGGCCCTGATGTCCAGGCGGTATATATCAGTGGCCCAAGATCAAGAAGGTGGTCTGAATGTAAGTGGGTAATGATAATTGCATCCAGATCAGACAGGGATATATCCGCTTCAACTAAAGCTCGCGTTGCACCAATTCCGCAATCAATTAAGATCGTTTGGCTATTAATTTGTAACACGGAAGAGGATGGAGATGGACTACCTTTACGCAACGAAGGACCACCCTTTGTTCCTAATAATGTTACAGCGTTGGTCACAGTGGGTTGGCCGCCATAGCCACATCAATTGCATCGATAATCATTGCCGTCTCTTTTTCAGATATAACGAGAGGTGGTGACAAGATAACATTTGGCCCCGAAACACGCACCATCACACCGTTTTGATATATCGCTTTATAGATAGCGTTAACTTTGTCCTTTTTAGGAGCTGCTTTGGTTGTTCGGTCAGATGTTAGTTCCAGAGCTGTCATTAACCCGTGCCCGCCGCGCACATCACCAATGATTTCGTATTTTTCTGCTAACCTCTTCACACCGTCAAAGATTTGTATTCCGCGCACTGCTGCGTTCTCATTCACTTTCAAACGTAGAGTTTCTTTTACACATGCTATGGCTGCCGCAGCGCCTACTGGGTGTCCGGAGTAGGTATAGCCAGATCCGATTGAAGCTTGCCCAGTAGTATCGCTTTCAAAGACCTCAGCGATCTTTTGGTTCAACATCACAGCGCCAAATGGAAAATAGCCGTTGGTAATCGCCTTGGCTGTACACATCATATCAGACTGCACCCCCCAAAGGCGTGATCCAGACCATGCACCAGTACGTCCATAAGCGGTAATGACCTCATCTGCTATCAATAAAATCCCATATTTGTCACAGATGGTCCTAATAGCAGGCATGAAACTTTTGTGGGGTGGTATTACGCCGCCTGCACCAAGGATAGGTTCCATAATAAATGCAGCAACAGTACCAGCACCTTGAAATGCAATTTCATCTTCAAATGCGGCTATGCAATGGGCTGCTAGCTTTTCTGGGTCAGTTTCATTGAAAGGATTTCGGTAGGGATACGGTGCGGGGATATGATAACAACCCGGCATCAAAGGCTCGTATTGTGTCCGAAAGTTTGAGTTGCCGTTTACTGAAGCACAACTCGTGTGAGTGCCATGATAGCCTTTCTTGAGGCTAATATATTTTACGCGGCCACTTTCTCCTCGTAGTTTATGATATTGTCGGGCTAAGCGTAGTGCGATTTCGACACTGTCTGACCCACCAGATGTAAAAAAGGAGCGTACCATGCCATCGGGTGTAAAAAAGTCTCGCAACATTTCGCTTAACTCAATCACCTTATCATTTGTGGTGCCACGAAACGTTGAATAAAAAGGTAATTCATTAAGCTGCTCTGTGATGGCATTTTTTACTACTTCGCAAGAATATCCAAGGTTCACATTCCATAATCCGCCTACGGCATCAATCATGGATGCACCATCAGCATCGCGGATAGTGCAACCCTCACCTGCGGTAATGATGGCAGGAGGATGAGCCTGCATTTCTGCAGGATGCGCCATGGGGTGCCATAGATGCTTGGCGTTGTGTGCGGACAGAAAATTAGAATCTTTCATCGGCTATACCTCCAGCTTGGCCGCCCAAATCGTAGCAACATTTGTAGGGATTTGACCACCCAAGTCCCTGCAAAGCTCAGTGCTGGCTACGATTAGTTGTTTTATTATGATCTCGTGAAAACTTTTATTTATACGTGACACTGGAATAGCGATAGCAAGAGTGCCAATGGCATCTCCTTTGACTCCAAAAAACGGGACTGCGACTGAACCGACTTCGTCCTCATATGATTGATCTGTAAAGGCAAAACCGTGGGTACGTATTGTTTCTAAATTGGCTTTTATATCTGCCGCATCAGTTGGAGTACTATCAGTAAAGCTGACCAATTTTTTCGATAACACGTTAGCCACAAGGGTATCATCATGGAAAGCTAACAAGGCAAGCCCCGACGACGTGGCATGAAATGGTAAAATTTCTGCCTCATCAAAATTAACACGGACTCCATGATAGCCTCCGTCTTTGGCATAAATCGCCGACATACCATTTTTTTGTGGCAACGCGGCATGGACTAATTCATGGATGTTATCGGCAATTCTGTCTACATAATACTTCACGGTTTTGACGATTGGTACTGTATTTTCTCGTACAGCCGCTAGTCGGATTACCGCTGGACCAAGACGGTACGCTCTTGTCAAATAGTTTTGTTCGAGAAAGCCACTATTCTTAAGTGCCGTAAGGTGTCTGTGCAAGGTACCTTTGTCGATACTAGTTCTTGTTTTAAACTCAGTTAGTCCAATTTCGGGACGCTCTCTTGAGAAATGTTCTAATAGCATAAGTGCCTTCTCGATTGTCGACATTTTTGTAAGACCTCCACCCTTACACTTGACAGCCAAAAAATCATTCGTCAATATCAAATAGTGTTCCACCGGTTCATTATTTGAACCAAAAATCAATTAGGAGGCAAAATGCGACAGGAGGATTTAGATATGCTCCGGGCAATGCCTGTTGCAGCGCCTGCGATGATGATCAACGGTAAATCTGTCATGGCAGAGACTGGCGCTACACTAGACGTCGTGTCGCCTATTGATGGCGCTTTGTTGACGCAAATACCTAATGCGAGTGAGGCCGACGTTACCATTGCAGTAACATCAGCGCGACATAGCTTTGATTCTGGTGTGTGGTCGCGCACTCATCCCATGGTGCGTAAAAAAGTAATGCTTGCCTGGGCTGACTTGATCGAAAAACATGCGATTGAGCTTGCAGTGCTTGGCGTTCGGGACAATGGCACTGAAATTTCAATGGCTTTTAAAGCCGAACCAATGTCCGCAGCCAATACTATACGTTATTACGCGGAGGCAATCGACAAGATTTATGGTGAAGTTGCCCCAACTGATCCATCTACACTTGCAATGATCTTAAAAGAACCCATTGGGGTTGTAGGCGCAATCGTGCCGTGGAATTTCCCACTAATGATATCAGCTTGGAAGATTGCGCCTGCAATCGCGATGGGCAATTCCTTTGTTCTAAAGCCCTCTGAAGTTGCATCATTGTCTGTTTTGCGAATGGTGGCTTTAGCTCATGAGGCTGGGCTACCTGAGGGTGTATTGAATGTTGTAACTGGAGCAGGGCCTGTATCGGGACACGCATTGGCAATGTCGATGGATGTTGATGCTCTAGCTTTTACTGGATCTGGCCCTGTTGGTCGACAATTGATGGAAGCGGCTGCTAAATCCAACCTGAAGCGCGTATTCCTAGAATTAGGGGGTAAATCCCCACATATTGTGTTTGACGACACAGCTGACCTTGATACCGCTGCTGAGGCGGTGGTCACAGGAATTTTTCGCAATTCTGGTCAGGTATGCGTCGCGGGATCAAGGTTGCTGGTTCATGACACTATTCATGATGCCTTTGTTGAGAAAATTGTCGGGCTGACGGAGAAATTGCGAGTGGGTGATCCATTGGATTTGAGCACTCAAATTGGTGCGCTCAGTTCTGAAGGTCACATGCACCGTATTCAAAAAGCCCTTGAAGGTGCGAACTCAGTCGTTTCTGGTGGCATTCAAATTCTTTCAGAGACTGGAGGTTTTTATATGGCCCCAACTATCGTGACGGATATTGACGTCGATGACAGGCTCTTCAGTGAAGAGGTTTTTGGTCCAGTCCTAACCGTGAGCCAGTTTACAGATGAAATTGATGCAATTAGCCAGGCGAACGCTTCAGAGCTTGGCTTGGCATCTGGTGTCTGGACATCAAATCTGGGAAGAGCGCACAGAATGGTCGCGAGTCTTCATACTGGTGTTGTGCACGTAAATACATATGGTGGCGCCGATAATACCGTGCCATTAGGTGGCTATAAACAGTCTGGTAATGGTCATGATAAATCGCTGCACGCGATTGAAAAGTTCATCAACAAAAAAACGGCTTGGATCAAGGTATGATCGAAAACCAGAACACCAAGTCAGATTTTGCGCTATTTGAAGATGAGTTACCTTTTGAGAAGGACGGAACTTTTAAAAGTGAATGCCGCCCTGATAAGAAGGTAAAGCTTGAAGATTTGTTCAAATTTTCGCGAACACGAGGTGATTTGCAGGTGTCTATTGTCGCTGCAGCTATCGCCGTTTTCTTTTTAATATTTTTTTGGTCCCAAACTGGCTGGGAGAAGCGCGTATTGCCGGACGGATTGGGTAGCTATTTCGCCCATCAGTTAGGTTTTATAGAATTAGATGGCCGCGTTTCCCGCCTTGGCCGTATTCTAAAGCAGTCATGGGTGGCACCACTTCTATGTTTGTTAGTTTTAGTGCCGGCTGCTTTGATGAATCTTTGGGCCTCCTTTAAAGAGCACAAATGGCGAAAACGCTTCTTACTACCGACAAGTGCATATTTTGAAATGACGAAATATGCAGCTGCTTTGGAATTCGTGTTTTACTTTGTGAGCTACACTCTGTTGGTTCCCTATTTAGGTTACTTGCTATCAACGGTCCTACTCGGCTTGTTTTTGCCTTGGCGACTTGGATATCGTAGCCGTACTTGGATGATCCGAAGTTTGTGCTCTAGCCTCGCTATTGTGATTATTTTTCGTAGTTTTTTACAAATAAAAACACCGGTATCAATCTGGCTTTATGACCAGCTTCCTTCAGCCTTTCGGGGCTTCATGCTAACGTATTTTTAGGGGAAAAGTGTGGACGCTTTTATTCTTGGATTGCAAAACCTTATGACTTTTCCAGTAATCATAGCGATTTTGATAGGATCTGTTGGTGGGGTGATAATCGGTGCCGTACCAGGTATTGGGCCTGCGATAGCAATTGCCATTTTGCTACCTGCGACGGTATTTTTAGACGACCTTATTAGTTTGGTGCTGTTATTGGGGGTTTATGGGTCTTCCATGTATGGTGGGGCAATTCCTGCTATTTTGATAAATACGCCTGGAACACCGGTTAATGCACTTACAACCTATGATGGATATGCCATGACGCGGCGCGGAGAGGCGTCACGGGCCTTGTCGCTAGCCTATTCTTCTTCTTTTCTCGGTGGGGTTTTTTCAATTTTGGCAGCTTTAATAGCACTTTTTGTTTTCGGGCCTTATTTGCGGGATCTTGGTGCTTTGTTTGGGCAACGAGACATAATGACGGCAGCTATTTTAGGTGCTGTCTTATTGATTGCAGCACATCGCCAAACGATGGGTATTGCTGCAATGCTCTTTGGCTTCGGCTTTCTGATTGCAATGATTGGGCGTCAATCAACCCGAGGAATTGATCGTTTTACTTTTGATATCGAATACCTCTATTCAGGCTTTAATCTGATTGTCGTTATCGTTGGGATCTTTGCTCTTAGCCAGGCCCTGAATTTAATGGTTGGCAAAGATGATGATCCACCTCAAGCAAGGATTACTGGTGGTCTCTTCACGGGCTTCAGAGAATTATTTGGTAAGAAAACAGTTGCCCTTTGTTCAGCTACTTACGGGACGGTCATGGGGATAATTCCCGGTGTCGGCGAATTTGTCGCTCAGTTTTTTAGTTACTCCACTGCGCGCGCACTGTCTAAAGAACCCACACGATTTGGACATGGATCTGCTGAAGGCCTCATTGCTTCAGAGACATCAAATAATGCCGTGCCGGCAGCCGCAATGATACCGCTCTTGGCATTGGGTGTCCCTGGTGAGGCGTTGACAGCTATGATGATGGTTGTTTTTTTTGATGCAGGAATTAAGCCAGGTCCAGACGTATTTGAAAATAACCCTGATTTTTTATTCAGCCTATTCATGGCGTTGCTGATTATAAATGTTTTGGTTCTGGCAACCCTCCTCGTATCGAGTAAATACATCGCCAAAATGATATATATCCCAAACCGTTTTCTCGGGGCATTCATCATGATTCTGTCTTTTGTCGGAGTTTACTCAATTCGCAACAGCCTCACCGATTGCATTTTTGCAATCATTTTTGGCTATATTGGGTATGTTTTGCGCCGATTAGATTGGCCCCTCGTACCAATCGTTCTGGGCCTTGTGCTTGGCTCGATCATTCTTGAAAAATTAACTGCCGGTGCAGGTCAGATCAAGTCTGCCATCGATCTTATTAATCGCCCGGTTTCGGGTACCTTATTTGTTGTGATCCTATTTGTCATAGGGTTCATCATTTTGACGTCTGTGAGAAATAGGCGGAGTGACTATCAAAATTAAAACCAAACCAAAAGGGAGTGAACTAATGAAAAAGACTTTAACAGCGATTGCTTTAGCAGCAACGACCGTCCTAACTGGAGCCGCGCCGGCGCTTGCAGAATATCCCAACGGGCCAGTGCAATTCGTGGTGCCATGGCCTCCGGGCGACTTTGAGGACATACTGACCCGAATGATCGCGGAAGATTTTCAAGAGCAGACTGGGCAATCTGCATCAGTCGTAAATCGTCCTGGTGGTGGTGACGGTCCTTTTCCTGGTGCACTGGAGGTCCTAAATGGCCCAACCGATGGATCTGTTGTAGGCTCTTTTGTAATTGGGGTACCAATTGTTGGTCCGCTTATTGACATCGGTATAGACGAAAACAGCTTCACGCCTGTTGGGATTTTTCTGACCTATCCGTTTGTATTGGCCGCTTCTGGGGATGCAGGCTATTCTAACATGGCAGAATTAGCAGCTTATGCTCAGGATAATGATGTAGTTCTTGGACACTTTGGTGCCGGTTTGACACCAACAAAAGCCTCCTATGCTGCAGCTAAGTTAATGGACTTTGAGTTCGCAGATGACTCAGCGTTCGATATGTTGGACTGTAACACACTTTCGTCCGGTGATGCGGATGTCATAAATACAACACTTGCCCTGATTGAACCATGCCTCGGTGAGATTAACATTCTGGCTAACATTGGAGCTGAACCGATTGATAAACTGAATGGGGTTAAAACATTGGCAGCGCAGTCTGGCGTCAACGATATAGAGCTATGGAATGGATTGTTTGTTAAGACTGGAACGCCACAAGAAGTGATAGATAAGCTTGCTGAGATTGCATCTGCAACAATGGCAAGTGATGCCGCTAAAGAACTCATGGTTGCTACGGGAGCACGTGTTTATTGGCAAGGTATGGACGAGTCTGCAGCACGTATTGAATCAGATCGTGCCAAAAGTGCTGACTTGGATAAAATTATCGCAAATTAACGATCTTGGGGCGGTTGGCACTTCTAACCGTCCCGAGTTAAAAAGGAAATCTATGAGACGTATAAAGCTTGGAATTCTGCAAACCAACCATGACAAGAGTGTCGAGGTAGGCGATGCCTACCCTGACGACGCGCACCGTTTTCGCGACCTTTTTGATGCACAGGATGATCGCTTCGAATACCGTGTTTACATGACAATTGGAGGGCACGTTCCGCGAGATATTGATGAGCAAGATGCCTTCATGATCACCGGTAGCCCTCTAAGTGTTTTAGATGAGCATATTTTTACTGAAGATTTATTAGACTTCATTAGACGGTGTGATGTGGCCAAGAAGCCTCTTTTGGGCGTCTGCTTTGGCCACCAGGCTATCGCTGTTGCATTGGGCGGGAAGGTCGAAAGATTAAATGTAGCCTACAATGTTGGCATCGAGGAAACTCTTTTTCATGACCACACTGAATGGATGACGCCAAAGCGGGAAACCCTCCCGATGTATGTCTTTCACGAAGACCAAGTTACACAATTGCCAACTGGGTGTCGGCTTTTGGGCTCATCCAAAGGATGTAAGATCGCGAGTTTTGCGAAGGATGAACATATTTTTACAACGCAATCCCACCCTGAATTTTCACACGACTTCATGTCTTGTGTGCTGCGTTTTACCGAAAGTGGAATGCCCGAAAATATCGTAAAAGCTGCATGGAATAGTATGGAAAAAGATCAACATGGTCGCATCTTCGGCACTTGGTGTGCCAACTTTTTTAAGAAAGGCCTGCGCAATGTATGATAATGGACATTTGAACCTTTCTGACCATGACAGTTTTTCAAGTGGCGTGCCGCATGAAACGTTTAATCGAATGCGCAAAGAGGATCCTTTAGCTTGGACTGACGGTGATGCAGAAACTAAAGGCTTTTGGAGCTTAACCCGGCACGCTGATATTTTGCTGGCTAATCGTGAAAACGCGATTTTCAGCTCAGCACAGGGTATCCGTATTGAGGATCAAAGTTATGAGGAATACATGGCTCGCCGTACTTTTCAAGAAACGGATGCGCCAGAACATACAAACGTTAGGCGTTCCGTAAATCCGAACTTTGCCAAACCAGTTGTGGCAAAGTTCGACGAACTGATCCGCGAACTGGCAATTGGTATAATTGAAAAAGCATTAAAAAAGTCAGAGTTTGACGCTGTGGATGTCCTTGCAAAACAGCTGCCTATGATGATGTTAGGCAGAATTCTTGGCGTGCCAGACGAAGATCTTGATTGGTTGGTCGAAAAAGGTGATGCGTTGATCGGCAATACAGATCCTGATTTTACCGATCACGTTGTAGATAAGGTTGATACATCCGCTTACCGGATGATGCCATTCCGAAGCCCTGCTGGTGTCGAACTTTATGATTATGCCAGTGACCTTCTTAAAAATCGTCGTCCAGTAGCTGAGGAAGGCATCCTCGCGAAAATGATGCTGGGTGACAATGGTTTGGACGAGCTGGGTTTCAAGAATTTCTTTTGCCTATTGGTTGCTGCTGGAAACGATACAACAAGGTATTCAATTTCTATGGCATTGAATGAACTTGCCCATAATCCAAGTCTGATCAAACAGTTACGTACGGGTAAATATTGGGATACTTGTGCGGACGAATTTATTCGATTTGCATCACCAACAATGCATTTCAGACGTACGGCCACGCAGGACTATAAGTTGCATGGCAAAACTATTCGCGAGGGTGATAAGGTTTTGTTATGGTTTGTATCTGGCAGCCGAGATGAAGAGGTGTTCGACCAGCCCCACAAGATCCAGCTTGACCGTTCCCCCAATCGCCATTTAGCGTTTGGGCAAGGCGGAATTCATGTTTGTCTTGGAATGCATCTTGCGAAGATGGAGGTGCGGATAGTACTTGAAGAGTTGATTAAGTGTGTCGATAGGTTTGAGGCTGTTGAAGAGCCAACATGGACGCGGTCAAACTTTATTTGTGGCGTGAAAAAGTTACAGGTTCGTGCAACATGGATCAACCGATAATGGATGATATTCACCGCACAAGGGTTATGTTCAGCGATATGCTTAATTTGCCTCGTGGCAAATATGTACCGGCAGAGGTTGCCGCTGGTGGATCCATAGGGTTTGCTAGAGGCGCTTTTGCGGTGTCCTACGATAGAGACCTTTTGCCGGTACCGGGCTGCGGGGTCTATGATGGTTTGCCTGATATGGAGTTGATACTAGACGACGAACGTCGCAAAAGCTGGCAGCCAGGTACTGAAATTGCCTTGGGAGATTTGCACTTGGAAGACGGCCCTTTTGGGCTTTGTCCACGGGGAGTGCTAAAAAATGCTGTCAATAATTGGGTTGATATGGGGTATAACCCTATGATCGGCCTTGAAACGGAGGCTTATGTATTCCAACGGGACGAGGATGGTATCTGGCGTCCCTACGACACACCAGGTGCATTCGTCTATGGTACTGGTCCAGAAAACGATCCCAAAGGTGTGCTGGACGATATCTGGGATGCTGCTAATAAAGCTGATATTCCTATCGAAAGTATGAACGGAGAATTCGATAATGGTCAGTTTGAACTAACACTGCGTTTTTCTGGTGCTCTAAAAGCATGTGACGATGCTTTCTTGCTGCGATCAATGGTGCGAGAAATAGGTTTAAAAAAGGGACTGCTGCTGACCTTCCTTCCAAAACCTATACCAGATCGTGGTGGTTCAGGTCTGCACGTCAACTTCAGCTTTTGTGATAAAGATGGCAATAATGTTATTGCCCCAGCTGGTAATCTTTCTGATCTTGCAAAGCAATGTATGGCTGGGCTCATTCATCATCACCAAGCCTTGGCTGGTTTGCTTGCGACGACCGTTAACAGTTACGATCGTTTGTCCGCAGGTAGTCTCGCTGGGTACTGGGCAAACTGGGCCAATGACCATCGGTTAGTCACGACACGCTGTTCAACTGGATCCGCAAAATCAGCACGTTTGGAACATCGGATGGCTGACTGCGCGACTAATCCATATCAAGCCACAGCTTCGGTTTTGCAGGCTGCTCGGTTAGGGGTGGCTAGTCGCATGTCCTTGCAGCCGCCTGAGGATTTAGACGGTCTTGAGAATGTTAGGGAAAAGCGGCACGTTCCGTCGGGTTTGGATAAATCCATGATTGCTTTGGATAAGGATATTAAATTGCGTAAGGCTGTTGGTGAAGCTTACTGTGACGCTTTGATTTATTTGAAACGAGATGAATTCAAGCGCATAAGTGGTAAAAGTGTTGATGAAGTCCGTGATTTTTATTTACCGTTTATTTAAGGAAAGTGTCTGAAATGACGAATGTTATTGTTATTGGGGCAGGTCAGGCGGCAGCGACTTTTTGTGCAAAATTCAGGGCTTTGGACCACAGAACACCATTGACCATATATGGAGATGAGCCCGAAATCCCTTATCAGAGGCCTCCCTTGTCCAAGAAATATGCAATAGGTGATATGGTTAAATCGCAGCTCTACCTGCGCCCTGAAACCTGGTATGGTGATCAGAATATTAAACTCAGAACCAGCGTGAAGGTTACAGCCATCGATCGTGCTAAACGTGTGGTGCATCTGTCAGATGGCACAACTGCACCGTGGTCAAAGCTTATGATTGCGACCGGGTCTAGGGTTCGTGAATTACCTCGGTCTATAACCAATAACTTGTCCGGTTTACACTACATTCGCACCTTAGAGGATGCTAATCAATTTGGTGACGTATTAGAACCGAAACGTCGCATTGTAATCGTGGGTGGAGGGTATATCGGACTTGAGGCTGCGGCTGTATGTGCTCAAAAGGGCATGAAGGTGACCTTGGTTGAGGCAGGTGCGCGCATATTGCAGCGAGTAGCTTGTAGAGAAACCTCTGCATGGTTCAAGCGACTGCATTCGGAAGAAGGGGTCGATATAAAAGAAGGTGTTGGTCTCTCTCATTTTGAGGGACGAGGAGGCAAACTGACCCGAGCGGTTCTGACTGACAAATCGGTCATAGATGCTGATGTGGCTGTCGTTGGAATTGGTATTTTACCCAACACTGAGTTGGCCGAGGCGTGTGGATTAGCAGTAGAAAATGGAATAATTGTGAATGGAGTTTGCCAGACGAATGATCCGGCCATTTATGCGGCAGGCGATTGTGCTGTGACCGATTACAAAGGCATTTCAACAAGATTAGAGTCCGTGCCAAATGCAATCGATCAAGCGACAGTTGCAGGCATACACGCTGCCGTGGGGGCTGCATCCGATTATGTTGCCAAGCCTTGGTTCTGGTCAGATCAATTTGACGTAAAGCTACAAATTGCAGGGCTTAATCGTGGCTATACTTCTGTCGTTACAAGGGCAGGAAAAACTTCCAGATCAATGGCTCATTTTTATTATCAAGGTGAGACACTTCTGGCGATTGATGCTATGAACGCCCCTAGTGTCTACATGATTGGAAAACGGTTACTGGAGGTGGGTAAAACAATACTTCCAGAACATGCAGCTGATATTGAATTCAATCTGAAGTCGCTGATGTAAAATGATGTGTTTGCAAGTAAAATATAGATTTCTTAAATTGATAAAAAACAACGTTTTTAGGGTATGTGATGCCACACTTTCAAATTGAGTATTCTGCTAACATTGAAGATGTTGTAGATATAGATGCTTTATGTGATGCTATTCGTGTTTCGGCGGCTAATGTCCAAACATTTCCCTTAGCAGGAATTCGAGTGCGCGCAGTGCGAGTAGAGCATTTCGCAATAGCCGATGGCAACCCAACACACGGGTTTATTGACCTAAGCATTCGATTACGTGAAGGGCGACCTCATGATGTGAAGCTGGACGCGTTAACTGTTATTTTTTCAGCTTTAAAGAATTTCATGGCTAAGGCTATGGAAACTAGGTCCATCGCTTTGTCAGCAGAGATGCGCGACATTGATAATGTCTTCTCAGCTAAATTTGGGAACATCCGAGACAATATGGAGGATATTGCATGACCGTGCTTGAAGAAAATATCGCAAAACTTGATATTCACCTCAAACGATTTCGTGAAGTAGGTGTTCTAAATTGTATCGCGGGAGACGATGTAGCTGGATCCCAGGGTACTTTCCAGACTCATTCGCCAGTCGACAAGTCAATTATTTGCAATGTAGCTCATGGCTCAACCGAAGATATTGACCTTGCGGCAGATGCTGCACATGAGGCATTTTCTGCTTGGCGTGAAATGCCTGCGCTGGAACGGAGAGAAGTTTTAATCCGGATTGCGGATGGGATTGAAGAACGTGCCGAAGAAATAGCGCTATGTGAATGTTGGGATACTGGGCAGGCCTACAAATTTATGTCTAAAGCGGCCTTACGGGGAGCTGAAAACTTTCGTTATTTTGCGGATCAGGTTGTGCAAGCCCGCGATGGTCAACATTTGAAATCACCAACACTTATGAATGTTACAACGCGCGTACCAATTGGCCCAGTGGGTATCATAACTCCGTGGAATACCCCTTTCATGCTATCCACTTGGAAAATTGCACCTGCTCTGGCAGCAGGTTGTACTGTGGTGCACAAACCCGCTGAAGCGTCACCACTAACGGCACGTTTATTAGTCGAAATTGCACATCAGGCAGGTCTGCCTGCTGGTGTTTTGAACACCGTAAATGGATTTGGTGAGGTTGCAGGAAAAGCTTTATGCCAAAATCCAAAAATCAAGGCGATTGCATTTGTGGGAGAAAGCCAAACGGGCAGTCTGATCATCAAGCAAGGGGCTGATACGCTTAAGCGCAATCACCTAGAACTTGGTGGAAAAAACCCTGTTATTGTTTTTGAAGATGCCGATTTGGATCGTGCATTGGATGCTGCAATTTTTATGATCTATTCCATCAATGGGGAGCGATGTACGTCTTCGTCTCGTCTGTTGGTACAAGATACCATTCGTGATGATTTCGAGGCCAAGTTGATTGATCGAGTAAACAATATCCAAGTCGGACATCCGCTGGACCCAAAGACTGAAATTGGACCTCTTGTAAGTGAAGAACACTTTAACAAAGTCACGAGTTATTTTGATATTGCGAGGGCAGATGGCGCAACTGTCGCTGCTGGAGGACAAGTTATGGAGAGCGAAGGCTATTTTATCCGTCCAACTTTGTTCACAAAAGCAAACAACAAAATGCGTATTGCTCAAGAAGAAATCTTTGGTCCTGTCCTTACGTCAATTTCTTTTTCGACCGAAGACGAGGCATTGGAAATAGCAAATGATACTGACTATGGTTTAACTGGTTATGTTTGGACCAATGATCTTACCCGCGCCCTGCGGTTTACGGAGAAAATGGAGGCTGGGATGATTTGGGTGAACTCCGAGAATGTTCGCCACCTCCCAACACCGTTCGGTGGTGTAAAAGCCAGTGGTATTGGACGCGATGGCGGGGACTGGTCGTTTGAATTCTATATGGAACAGAAACACATCGGATTTGCGACTGGTAAGCACAAAATTACAAAACTAGGAGCGTTCTAAATGTCCGTACCTGCCCCTAACCTATATCCTGACTTCAACATTATTCGCTTGAGCCATGTGTGCCTTAATGTAAAAGACCTCGTTGCGTCATGTAAGTTCTACACAGAAATTCTCGGTCTTCAGGTCACTGATAAAAGTGATACCCATATATACTTGCGGGCCATGGAGGAACGGGGACACCATTGCATAATTCTACAAAAATCTGATCAACCAGGCACTGTAGAGGTGATGGGGTTTAAGACTTTCGATGAAGATGACCTTGACCGTGCTGAAGCATATTTTAAAGTAAAAGGTCGTCCAACATCATGGGTGGACCGCCCATTTCAAGGCAGAACACTTCTGACTTCTGATAATATGGGTATCCCACTTGAATTTTACCATAAAATGGAACGGTTGGCGCCAATCCATCAGAAATACGAGCTTTATCGTGGTGTCAAACCACTGCGAATTGACCATTTCAATTGCTTCAGCCATGACGTAGATGCTTCGGTGGAATTTTATTCTGACTTCGGCTTTAGAGTTACAGAATATACAGAAGACGAGGAAAGTAAAAAGCTATGGGCGGCATGGATGCATCGCAAAGGTGGTGTTCATGACATGGCCTTCACTAATGGTATGGGGCCACGTATGCATCATGTCGCCTTCTGGGTGCCAACGCCTTTAAATATCATTGATTTGCTCGATTTAATGGCGACAACTGGCTACGTTCAAAATATTGAACGTGGACCCGGACGGCACGGTATTTCCAATGCGTTCTTTTTATATATACTTGACCCGGATGGTCATAGAATTGAAATTTATTGCTCTGACTATCAAACTGTTGATCCTGATTTAGAGCCAATCAAATGGGATCTTAAAGATCCACAGCGTCAAACCTTATGGGGAGCAGCGGCACCTGAAAGTTGGTTCAAGCACGGCACCACATTTGTGGGCGTAGACACTCAGAATTCTAAAATTAAAGCAAGCCCGATTATCGCACCATGATGTTAAAGTTAAAAGACTATAACCTCTTCTGCAAAGTGATTTAGCATATGTTAGATGACTTCATAGAAAGAAATTATTTTCGCTCAACTTGCAGTGAGGAGAAATAGAGCATGGATTGGGATGAATTCTCTGATTGGAGCAAACGGATTGCAGAATGGGGATCGCAGTATCATAAGACGCTACGCGACCGGCCAGTGCGGGCCCAGACCAAGCCAGGTGAGATTGCTGCCCAATTACCAGATAGACCTCCCCAGATGCCTGAAGCGATGGAGAAAATACTGCTTGATTTTGAGAACATTGTGATGCCAGGCATAACCCATTGGCAGCATCCACGGTTTTTTGCCTATTTTCCTGCAAATGCTGCCCCACCGTCCATGTTGGCAGAACAGTTAGTTAATATGGTTGCGGCCCAGTGCATGCTTTGGCAGACTTCGCCCGCTGCAACGGAAGTTGAGGGCAAGATGGTGGATTGGATGCGCCATGCCCTTGGTTTGGCTGATGAATTTACTGGTGTCATACAAGATAGTGCATCCTCTGCGACGCTGTCGGCTGTACTTACAATGCGAGAAAGGGCAACAGGCTATACTGGAAACCGCGACGGTTTGGCAGGTAAGGGCGCTCTCCGGATTTACTGCTCTGACCAGGTACATTCATCCATCGACCGTGCCTGCTGGGTAGCGGGTATTGGGCAGAATAATTTGATGAAAATCCCAGGTACGGGGCTGCGGTTTGGAATGGATACACAGGCATTAGACGCAGCGATCCGTGCCGATATCGCAGAAGGCCACAGACCAGCTGGCATAATAGCTATAACAGGAGGTACGGGGGTTGGTGCATGTGATGACTTGAAAGCGATTTCGAAGGTTGCCAAAAATCATGATCTCTACACACATCTCGATGCGGCATGGGCGGGATCGGCTATGATATGTCCTGAATACTGCGACGCATTCTGGCCCGGTGTTAATACCTACGACAGCATAGTTTTCAATCCACACAAGTGGCTTGGCGCCCAATTCGATTGTTCAATTCAATTTTTGAAGGATGCCACACCGCAGTTGAATACTCTGAAGATTGAACCGGAGTACTTAAAGACGACCGGCGACGCTGTTACGAATTATTCAGAATGGACAATTCCATTAGGGCGTAGGTTCCGTGCCTTGAAACTTTGGTTCTTGATACGATCTTACGGTTTGACTGGTCTGCAAACGCGCATCCGAAATCACGTTTCTTGGGCAGAAGAATTGTGTGCGAAAATCCGTATGCTTGAAGGATTCGAGATCACGACTGATCCCATCTTGAGTTTATTTTCTTTTCGATGTCCGGGAGATGATCTAGCACAGCAGCGATTGGTAGATGCAATCAATGATGATGGCCGCATCTATCTTACGCAAGGTGCTTTTGCAGGCCAGAAAATCATTCGTGTGCAAGTAGGCCAATTTGATACAACACGTGAAGATGTTATGGCCGTAGCTATGGTTGTTTCAGAGGTCTGGGAGGCTATAAAATGAGATTTGCTAGCTATACAAATGGTGGTGAAAAGTACTATGGAGCTATTACGGATGAGGGAATGGTTGCCCTCAATGATAAGTTTCCACAATGGCCGACGCTGCTTGATGCCGTTCAGGCAGACGGCTTGAGTGATCTAGCTAAAGCGATTGATGGTAAAGTCGCAACGCATACGGAATTTCAATATCAAATGGTTCTCCCAAACGCGCGTCGGATTTTGTGTGTAGGAGTAAATTTCCCTGACCGCAATGCTGAATATAAAGATGGGTCTGAGCAGCCAAAATATATGTCTCTTTTCCCACGTTTTGCATCTGGTTTTACGGGTCATGAATGTGCTCTGATCCGTCCACCTGAAAGCTTGAAATTGGACTATGAAGGTGAAGTAGCAATTGTAATTGGTAAGGGTGGACGTCGCATCACGCAAGCAGATGCCTATAAACATATAGCAGCTTTAACACTTTGCAATGAAGGCACAATTCGTGATTGGGTTCGCCATGCGAAATTCAATGTCACGCAAGGTAAAAATTGGGATAAATCTGGAGCGATTGGTCCTTGGATAGTGCCGTTTATCCATGACTCACAACTTGACAATGCTCGTATAATCACACGCGTGAATGGTGAGATTCGTCAGGATGATATGCTGAGAAATATGGTTTTCCCGGTTAGGCGTGAGATTGAGTATATCTCTACGTTCATGACACTAGAACCTGGTGACATCATCGTTACTGGCACACCAACGGGGTCTGGCGCACGACTTGATCCCCCACAATATCTTAAGCCTGGGGATGTGATCGAGGTTGAGGTAGATGGTATTGGTACCTTACGCAATACTGTAGAGGATGAAAAAATATGACCCCGGATGACCATATAAATGCTGCTGCTGACCTACTGCGTGCCGAGGAAACACGTGAGCAAATCGGCCTGCTGACGAAACGCTATCCGGAGATGGGTATGGACGATGCTTACGCTGTTCAAAGTGCAATTTACCGTGCCAAGCTTCAGCAAGGTCGCACTGTGGTGGGCTGGAAGATTGGGCTTACATCTAAGGCTATGCAATACGCTTTAAATATCAATATCCCCGATAGTGGGATCTTATTTGATGACATGGTTTTCGCTAATGGGGCTATTGTGCCAAAGGAGCGGTTTATACAACCAAGAATAGAGGCGGAAATTGCGTTTGTTATGAAATCTTCTGTGGGTGGTGAAGATGTGACACGCGAGGATGTAATCGCAGCAACCGATTACGTAGCTCCATCTCTTGAAATTCTTGATACCCGCATCTTGCGCGTTGATCCTGAGACAAATGCCAAGCGCAAGATATTTGATACGATAAGTGACAATGCTGCCAATGCTGGTGTTGTTCTAGGCTCGGAACGCCATGGAGTCGATGGGATTGATTTGCGTTGGGTAGGTGCGATCGCGTCAAGTAACGGAGAAGTTGAGGAAACTGGGTTAGGTGCTGGAGTACTCAATGATCCGATTGAAAGCGTTGTCTGGCTGGCCAGGCGCATGGCAAAATATAAACAAAGTATCCAACCTGGTCAAATTATCCTGTCTGGCAGTTTTATCCGTCCAATTGAATGTCCATCTGGAACGGCCATCCACGCCGATTTTGGTTCGTTTGGGTCTGTGGACATTTCGTTTGCCTAAAAAGATACAATATTTAGCGATTATGTAATACGATATACACTCGGTCTTCTTGAGAAAGAAGTTTTGTATTCTTTGCTGGGATCGAATAATTTGTCGTCCTAATTTTGCTTAATCATAAAAGCATCAAAGAAAGCGGCAAGCGCATCGTGCGCAGTTACTGGCAAAATATTAGCGATATGCTGATCGGGTCTAACAATCACAACGCAACCATCGTGGCGGTTGATACCACGTAGTTCATAGACGTCGTTAGTAGCTTGCGTGTGAAAAACCTTTTCGTAGTCTCGCAATCCGTACTTCCCCTTAGCCGGCCATAGATATTTATGTAACTCGGGCATCGAAAGGTTGTGATCTTGGAATATTGCATAAGTATCGATTGTTGCGTCTATATCTGCTCCAGCTGATGTGTATCTCTTAACGGGTGAAGCTGAAGAGTGAGCCAAAAAATCAAGAAAACGATAAGAGTTTGATTCTTGGTCTCTCGGATCTTCGTCGCCGCTAAACAAGAAGATCCGCCACCTACCGTCAGCCTTGACAAGATGCCCTAAATGCTGGCTTCGCCCATCACAGAGACGGATGACTTCGGCTGAGAAAAATCGTTGTCCTATTTTTAAACCAGTCGCTAGATGTTGATTTTCCTGTCCAGTGCAAATGTAGGAAGGAAGGTACTCGATGGAGGTTCCACTTACAAAGCCGCTTTGTCGCTTCATAAAGGCTTCGATTTTGGCAGTATCAATACGTGCCTTTTTTGATGTGTCATTAGATGATGGACGAGTGGCAACTAATTTCGAAAGCTCTCTATCTGCATTGATCAATTGGTGTGCGACTTCGCGCCGTTCGCTACTATACGTGGTAAGTAATTTTCTATCGCTACGCTTCTGCAGGACTGCCGCTAGCTTCCAGCCCAAATTAAATGTATCGGGTAGCGAGGTATTTAGGCCCCAACCACCCTTAGGACTGTGCGTATGGCAAGCGTCACCAGCCACAAACGCTCGCGGCACTGTATCATCAGTACTTCCTTTGGGACGATCGTCAAAACGCTCGGCAAGGCGCTGACCCACAGAATAAATCGACCACCAAGCTACTTCTTTAACGTCCAGCGTATAAGGATTAAAGATTTTCTGGGCCTTTTTGATTAAATCTCTCTCCGTTACTTGGATTTCATTTGAGCGAGTATTTTCTTCAATAGTGTCCATCTCAACATAAAAACGACATAAATACCCTCCTTCGCGAGGAATTGTCATGATTGCTCCATGCTCTTTGGATTGAATAAAACTTTTGACTCGAATGTCTGGGAAGTCAGTATTTAATAGTAAATCCATAACTCCCCACGATTTATTGGCGGAGTCACCCTCAAGTGTGATGTTCATATTTTTACGAACCTGGCTGCGGCCGCCATCACATCCAACAATAAAACGTGCTCTAACTGTCTCAATTTGGCCCAAGCATAGTTTATCTGTGCGTTGGAAATTTGCAGTAATTGGGAATTTATCCAAATCTTGAGTTAAGGCTTCGTCGATTTTCATTCCAATGAATTTACGTGAATAGTGAGGTTGCAAATTCGAAATTGAATTTGCCATTCCATCAGTAAGAAGTTCGTGTAGGCGGGCCTGATTTACAATACCATGTGTGAACTCTGAAAGTCCGGCCCGCGCGTCGGCAATCTTTTCCGTACGCTTGATGTTTATAGGATTATCTACATCTGGCTCCCAAAATGTATTTTGTTTCAGTTGATAGGTTTCTTTGACCACCATTTCACTGCTGTTGAAGGCTTCCATGATTTCTATGGTACGGCAAGAAATCCCGTCCGCGCGTCCAAACAACAAGGGCCCTTGCGCCATGTCGACGATGCAGGTTTGAATATCTGAAAACTCGGCCAGTTGCCGCGCGAGTGTAAGCCCTGCCGGGCCTGTACCTACAATTAGAACATCTACCTCAGAAGGCAGGTTTTTGATTGGAGGATTTGGATACGGTTTACGCGCTGAATCTGGAATTTGATAATTGCCAGGTTTGAAGCCATTTAGATGAAACTGCATTCAGATAAATCCTTTATCTTTCGTGTTTTGCAAAACGTCGTTTGGCACACACTCGGATTATATCTTAGCCGTTTGCGACCGACAAGTGATCACAGATCAAACGCTCCCAATTGATACGCATACGAATGGAAGGCACCTTTCAAATTAACTTAATCTTAAAATACAGCGCGCATTCATTGATGGTGCGTCTCGCCCGTTTAATCTGGTCGTTCCTGTCATATTGCTATGATCTTAAGTAATTTTATAGAGTTTGCAGCAATATTTCACAGTTCCGCTCAGTAAGTGAAATTAAATATTATCAGTATTTTATGCGGGTCGATTGAAAGCAGATAAGACCTGTGCAGCAAGTGCCTTGGTATTTTCGCTTGGATTAACTGCGGTACGAAGTACTATTTGGGTGTAGGGAAGCTTGGGTAGCTCATCATTTATACAAATTGGTTGGTTGGCACTTCTAATGCGGCTGAATGGTAAAGCTGCTATCGCCAAATCTGCGCGAACGGCTGCAAGCTGTGATTCTGAAACATTCGAGAGATAAGCAATTTGATATGGAATCCCAGCGTATTTCAATGCATCAAGTGCTGCTAGGCGCCACGGACATCCAACACGCGCCACAGCTAAGCGCAATGGGCGCTCTTTTAGGCATTGTCCGTTTTTATGAACTGCCCATGCTAAGGGTTGTTCGAAGAGTAGCCTATCTCTTTCTTCAAGAGGCGCGCCGCCGCCAGTAGTTAGAATCGCAATGTCTAATTCACCGTTCGCGAGCATCAGAGCCAGGTCCTGAGCATCGCCAGACACTATTTCAACGGTCACACGTGCGTGCGCTTTAGAAAATCCGGACAATATCTCTGGCATACGTGTTTCTGAATTTTCAAGACATAGACCCACCCGCACTAGACCTTCAATATTTGGGCTCTGCAGTTCGGCAACGGCGGTATCATGGGCTTGGACAATACGGTGTGCATGAGGCATCAAACGCTCTCCCACATCAGATATACGCATCGTACCAGCTACCCTTTGAAAAATAGGTGCGCCGACAAGCTGTTCTAGTTTCTTCATCTGCATTGACACTGCCGCAGACGACCGAGCAACACGCTCTGATGCTAATTTTACTGAACCCGTGTCGGCAACAGCAATGAACGTTTTCAACAAGTCAATGTCAAATCTCATCGAGTTGGATGTCAAATGTAAGTTCATTAGTGTATATTAAGAAATACTGAATATAGCTGTCAACAGATTTTGATTTACTGAATGATAGGTATTGAATTAGGCTTGTAAAAGATTAATAAATCTAATGCTTTAAAATTGCTGAAGTAAGGGCTTATGAAACTTATTTGTGGCTAAGGGAAAAAGAAGCTCGTGAGATATGCCACTGAATATTACTGGCTAAAAATTAATCGCATTAACTTTTGGAGGAATTTATGAAATTTACAGAAGAACACGAATGGTTAAGAG
>CAXEVV010000021.1:0-26238 GCA_963999845.1 uncultured Rhodobacterales bacterium
ATGTTCTCATAGTTAGCTGAGTACCAGGCTCACCAATAGATTGTGCTGCTATAATTCCAACTGCTTCACCAATGTTTACTTTAGTGCCTCTAGCAAGATCACGGCCATAGCAATTTGCACATACACCCTCCTCCGCTTCACAGGTTAGTGGGCTCCTAATGCGAGCTGACAGTAAACCACAATCTTCAATACGATCCGCCATAAGTTCATCAACCATAGAACCCTTTGGGGTTATAACTTCTCCTGTTACAGGATTACAAATATCTTCAGCAGCCATCCGCCCTAAAACACGCTCGGATAGTGTGGCGACAACTTCCCCATCATTTACTGCCGGTTCTGCGGTAATCGAGTTTTCTGTTCCACAATCCTGCATGCGAACAATACAATCCTGTGCAACGTCCACTAAACGACGGGTTAGGTAACCAGAGTTAGCTGTTTTAAGAGCGGTATCTGATAAGCCTTTCCTAGCTCCGTGAGTCGAATTAAAATACTCTAGAACGGTAAGCCCCTCTTTAAAGTTTGAGATGATCGGCGTCTCGATAATATCACCATTTGGTTTAGCCATTAGGCCACGCATTCCACCCAATTGCTTCATTTGAGTAACTGAGCCTCTAGCGCCAGAATGTGCCATCATATAAACTGAGTTTGGCTCGGCTTCCGCTCCACCCTCGTCACGAGAACCAGAGGAAATTGTCCCCATCATAGCATCAGTAACTTTATCATTACATTTTGACCAAGCATCCACCACTTTATTATACTTTTCACCCTGAGTGATCAGGCCATCCATGTACTGCTGCTCAAAGTCTTTGACCTGACTTCTAGTCTCGTCAACTAGACCCCACTTATCGTCCGGAACAACCATGTCATCTTTACCGAAAGAGATACCAGCCTTGAAAGCCTCCTTGAAACCCATACCCATGATCTGGTCACAAAAAATTACTGACTCTTTTTGACCACAATACCTGTAAACGGTATCGATAACGCTCTGTACATCTTTCTTTCGCAAGAGCTTGTTTACTAGATCAAACGGAGCTTTTGCATTTTTCGGAAGCAGTGAACCTATCCTTACACGACCTGGAGTAGTTTCAACCCGACTGAATACTTCATTCCCTTCTTCATCAATTTGACCTATTCTAGCATGTATCTTAGCATGAAGATGGACTGTTCCTGTATCTAAAGCGTACTGCACTTCCTCTTGTGAACTGAAAGACATTCCTTCGCCTTTCATACCCTCACGCATGATGGTTGTGTAATAAAGTCCGAGGATCATATCTTGGGACGGAACTATTATGGGAGCCCCATTAGCTGGCGACAAAACGTTATTCGTGGACATCATTAAAACTCTAGCTTCTAACTGTGCCTCGAGGCTCAACGGCACATGAACGGCCATTTGATCACCATCAAAGTCAGCATTAAAAGCCGCACATACAAGAGGATGGAGCTGAATAGCCTTGCCCTCTATTAGAACAGGCTCGAATGCTTGAATACCCAGCCTATGCAGCGTAGGCGCCCTATTAAGCATAACTGGATGTTCCCGAATTACTTCGTCTAAGATATCCCAAACCTCAGGCCGTTCTTTTTCAACTAACTTTTTGGCTTGCTTAACCGTTGAAGAAAGCCCCTTAGCTTCAAGCCTAGAATAAATAAATGGCTTGAAGAGTTCCAGAGCCATTTTCTTTGGGAGCCCACATTGATGTAATTTCAATTCCGGACCCGTAACAATAACTGACCGTCCCGAGAAATCGACGCGCTTTCCTAAAAGGTTTTGCCTAAAACGACCCTGCTTACCTTTAAGCATATCCGATAAAGATTTTAGTGGACGCTTGTTAGTGCCAGTAATTACACGGCCCCTACGACCGTTATCGAAAAGAGCATCAACAGACTCCTGCAGCATCCGTTTTTCATTCCGGACGATAATATCTGGCGCTCTCAATTCAATCAAACGCTTTAAGCGATTGTTCCTATTTATTACCCTGCGATAAAGATCGTTAAGATCCGATGTGGCAAAGCGACCACCATCTAGTGGCACTAAAGGCCTTAACTCGGGCGGGATAACCGGCACAACGGTCAGAATCATCCACTCTGGACGATTTCCAGACTCAAGAAAGCTTTCTACAACCTTAAGACGTTTAATAATTTTCTTCGGCTTTAATTCTCCCGTTGCCACTTTTAATTCTTCTCTTAAGCGATCAGCCTCGGCCTCTAGGTCTATTACTGCAAGCATCTCACGAATAGCCTCAGCCCCGACGTTTGCTGTAAATGCATCCATGCCATACGTATCTTGAGCGTCCATAAATTCTTCTTCTGAGAGCATTTGTCCATATGATAGGTCTGTTAGGCCAGGCTCTATAACGACATAATTTTCAAAATAGAGAACGCGCTCGAGATCTCGTAGCGTCATATCCAGCATCAAACCGATCCGAGACGGAAGAGATTTCAAAAACCAGATGTGCGCCACAGGTGACGCCAATTCGATATGTCCCATTCTTTCACGCCGAACCTTCTGCAAAGTGACTTCGACGCCACATTTTTCGCAGACAACACCCCGATATTTCATTCGCTTATATTTGCCACAAAGACACTCATAGTCCTTGGTTGGACCAAATATTCGAGCACAGAACAGCCCGTCACGTTCTGGTTTGAATGTACGATAGTTTATCGTCTCTGGCTTTTTAATTTCTCCGTATGACCAGGAGAGAATTCTCTCCGGCGAAGCTAAAGACACTTTGATTTCGTCAAAAACCTTGGGAGAAGCCAGGGGATTAAAAGGGTTGTTAGTAAGTTCTTGGTTCATTTTTTTACCTCGATTTATGCAATAGGATTATTTGAAATAAAGCTCAGTTGCTTTAATCGTCCTCCTTTGCATCAAGAAGTTCCATATTTAGCCCCAATCCACGAACCTCTTTAACTAAAACGTTAAATGACTCTGGAACGCCAGCTTCAAAATTATCTTCACCTTTAACTATGGATTCGTAAACTTTCGTTCTTCCAGCCACATCATCGGATTTTACAGTCAACATTTCCTGCAAGGTATAAGCAGCTCCATAAGCCTCAAGCGCCCAAACTTCCATTTCCCCAAAGCGCTGGCCACCAAATTGTGCTTTACCACCCAAAGGTTGCTGTGTAACCAAAGAATAAGGACCAGTTGAACGTGCATGAATTTTGTCGTCCACAAGGTGATGAAGCTTGAGAAGATACTTGATGCCAACAGTTATAGGCCTACTAAATTGTTCACCGGTTCGCCCATCATAAAGAATAGATTGTCCAGACTGGTCGAATCCTGCTCTCTGCAAAGCGTCATCAACGTCACCCTCCTTGGCACCGTCAAAAACTGGAGTTGCAATGGGAACACCCCGAACAACATTTCCGGCCGCCTCTAATAATAACTCGTCATCAATATTTTTTAAGCCCTCTTCGTATACATCTTGGCCATAAGCTATTCGCATGGCCTCCTTTACTGGAGTCAAGTCACCTGATCTACGATAATCCTGCAGTGCGTCATCGATTTGCAAACCAAGTCCTCTGGCGGCCCACCCCATGTGAGTCTCAAGAATCTGACCCACATTCATGCGAGAAGGAACGCCAAGTGGATTTAAGCAAAAGTCAACGGGAGTTCCATCTTCAAGAAAAGGCATATCCTCCATGGGAACAACTTTGGATATCACGCCCTTATTGCCATGTCGCCCAGCCATTTTGTCACCAGGCTGCAGCTTGCGTTTTACTGCTATGAAAACCTTTACCATTTTCATAACTCCTGGAGGTAAATCATCTCCACGACGAACTTTCTCGACCTTATCGTCAAAACGAGCATCTAGCGCACGCTTTTGAGCATCATATTGTTCATTCAATGCCTCAATAATTTGAGCATCTTTTTCCTCTGAAACAGCAAGTTGCCACCACTGACCTTTAGTCAATGAGGCAAGTAACTCGTCGTCTATTTGAGAGTTTGGTTTTACCCCTTTAGGACCTTTAACGACAGCTTTACCGAGCAATGTAGTCTTAAGCCTCGCGTAAATATTTCGGTCCAAAATTACTAATTCGTCATCACGGTCTCTAGCTAAACGCTCCACTTCTTCGCGCTCAATCTGCAGTGCTCTCTCATCTTTTTCGACACCATGCCTATTAAAAACCCGCACCTCTACTACTGTGCCATAATCACCAGGCTTAACTCTTAGCGAGGTATCCCTCACATCAGAGGCTTTTTCCCCAAAAATTGCCCTAAGCAATTTCTCTTCTGGGGTCATGGGGCTCTCACCTTTGGGAGTTATTTTTCCAACTAAGATGTCACCAGGCTCAACGTCCGCGCCGATGTATACTATCCCCGCCTCATCTAAGTTTCTAAGAGCTTCCTCACCGACATTTGGTATATCTCTTGTTATTTCCTCTGGCCCAAGCTTAGTATCACGTGCAGCAACCTCAAACTCTTCTATATGAACAGATGTAAAAACGTCGTCCCTAGCGACACGTTCAGAGATGAGAATTGAATCCTCATAGTTATACCCATTCCATGGCATAAATGCTACGACAACATTCTTGCCAAGAGCTAGTTCACCCAGATCGGTTGAGGGACCATCGGCAATTACTTCCCCTTTTCCAACTAATTGCCCTACTTTGACTAGAGGACGCTGATTTATGCATGTATTCTGGTTTGACCTCTGGAATTTTCTCAGTCGATATATATCTACACCAGCGTCACCTAGCTCAAGATCATCAGTAGCTCTTACAACTATTCTCTGGGCATCAACCTGGTCGATAACTCCAGCACGCCTCGCCATGATAGCAGCCCCAGAATCTCTCGCGACCACACCCTCCATACCTGTCCCCACCAGTGGTGCTTCTGCGCTAAGCAGAGGCACAGCCTGACGCTGCATATTAGACCCCATTAGAGCTCTGTTTGCGTCATCATTTTCCAAAAATGGTATCAGAGATGCGGCAACAGACACTAACTGTTTAGGGCTCACGTCAATTAAATCCACGCTCTCATTTGGTGCCAAAGTATAGTCACCATTTTGTCTAGTGGAGACTAGATCACTGATGAATTTCCCAGAATTATCCAGCTTAGCGTTAGCCTGAGCAACAGTATGCCGCATCTCTTCGGTAGCGGATAGATAATGGACCTCGTCTGTTACCTGACCGTCCTTTACTATGCGATATGGGGTTTCAATGAAACCATACTTATTAACTCGAGCAAACGTAGCCAAGGAATTTATTAAACCAATATTTGGTCCCTCGGGCGTTTCTATCGGACACATACGGCCATAATGCGTGGCATGAACATCCCTTACCTCAAATCCCGCCCGCTCTCTTGTTAAACCGCCAGGCCCCAAAGCGGAAAGCCTTCGTTTATGGGTAACCTCTGACAATGGGTTGGTTTGGTCCATAAACTGTGACAGCTGACTTGATCCAAAAAACTCTCGAACAGCAGCAGCTGCGGGCTTAGCATTAATCAGGTCCTGAGGCATCACGTTATCTATTTCAACACTAGACATCCGCTCTCTTATTGCTCTCTCCATTCTTAACAGACCAACTCGATATTGATTTTCCATCAACTCACCTACCGAACGGACCCGCCGGTTTCCTAAGTGATCGATATCGTCCACTTCACCCTTACCATCGCGCAATTCTACAAGAGCCTTGATACAAGCAACAATATCTTCGCTTCTAAGAGTTCGTTGGGTGTCCTCAGCATCAAGTGCTAGCCGCATATTCATTTTGACGCGTCCAACAGCAGAAAGGTCATAACGCTCACTGTCGAAAAATAGCGTATCAAACAGAGCAGATGCTGCCTCTACGGTCGGCGGCTCTCCGGGGCGCATCACCCGATATATATCAAGCAAGGCGGTGTCTCGGTTCAAGTTTTTGTCTTGAGCCATTGTATTACGGATGTAAGCACCAACGTTTATATTATCAATGTCTAATACAGGAATCTCGTCCACGCCTGCATCAGCTAAACTTTTTAGTGTCCCCCCGATG
Source organism: uncultured Rhodobacterales bacterium (assembly GCA_963999845.1). Taxonomy (GTDB): domain Bacteria; phylum Pseudomonadota; class Alphaproteobacteria; order Rhodobacterales; family Rhodobacteraceae; genus Salinivivens. The sequence goes on from CAXEVV010000021.1 coordinate 5,974, forward strand.
AGAATACCTTCTTTATCATACTCAGCGGTAATTTCATCTCCTGCTTCTACATAAATAGCGCCATCTTCTTCGTTAATTATATCTCTGGCCACAAAACGGCCAATAATTTCATCATATGGAAGCGCTAATTCGGTAACCTTACCTTCATCTTTTAATTTTTTTACAGCTCTTGGTGTGACTTTTTTCCCCGCTTCCGCAACCACCTCACCAGTAGCGGCATCTATCAAATCAAATAGGGGTCGTGTTCCCCTCACTCTATCGGGAAAAAACTTAGTTACCCATTCCTTCTTTTTGTTAAGTTTATAAGTGACTGTCTCATAATAAGCATCCATTATACTTTCTTGCTCCATTCCAAGAGCATATAGCAGAGTAGTGACTGGAAGCTTTCTACGACGGTCGATGCGGGCATAAACAATATCTTTGGCGTCAAACTCAAAATCTAGCCAAGAACCTCTATATGGTATTATCCTGCAAGCAAAGAGGAGCTTTCCTGAACTGTGCGTTTTACCTTTGTCGTGATCAAAAAACACACCAGGCGATCTGTGCATCTGTGAGACAATAACACGCTCAGTCCCGTTAACAACAAATGTCCCGTTTGGAGTCATGAGAGGCATATCGCCCATGAAAACGTCCTGCTCTTTGATATCCTTTACTGACTTTGCACCAGTATCCTCATCAATATCAAAAACTATAAGCCTCAGTTTGACCTTCAATGGTCCACTGTAGGTCATATCTCTTTGCTGGCACTCTTCAACATCATATTTGGGTCTTTCTAAATCATAACTTACGAATTCAAGTATTGATGTTTCGTTAAAATCTTTTATTGGAAAAACTGACTGGAAAACACCTTTTATTCCTTCACCGTCTTGAGGATCAGAGTGCCCCCCAGACTTAAGGAAAAGATCGTAAGAAGATTTTTGAACCTCAATGAGGTTCGGCATCTCTAAAACTTCTCTAATTTTTCCATAATATTTTCTAAGACGTTTTTGACCAATATAAGTTTGCGCCATGATTTTACAGACCTTTTTTTAATCTCACTAGCAATACAATCTGTCGGGTATCAGATGTATTCCCACACGAGAAAGGATCTCCGAAAACCTATTCTTGACTTTCTTCCCGTTAGAAAGTCTCCCGGTCTTTTCATCTTTCCTTATGAAACACCATTAAGATTGGTGCTTTATAAGACAGACGAAACTGGACCTGACAGTATCAGGCCCAGTTGTTAAATAGTTCAAATGTGTTTTTACGCCAGATCTACTTCTGCTCCGGCAGCTTCCAGCTTGGCTTTTACTTCCTCAGCTTCTGCTTTTTCCACACCTTCTTTTATTTTACCACCGGCTTCAACTAGATCCTTAGCCTCTTTCAAGCCTAGACCCGTAATGCCACGGACTTCTTTTATGACAGCAATCTTGTTACCGCCTGCACTTTTAAGAACGACATCAAACTCAGATTTTTCTTCTGCTGCCGCTCCGCCAGCATCTCCAGCAGGTCCAGCCATCATGACTGCCCCACCCGACGCTGGTTCGATGCCATACTCATCTTTAAGTATTGTTTTTAGTTCTTGCGCTTCCAGCAGAGTTAGACCAACGATGTCTTCTGCCATTTTTTTCAGATCAGCCATTTTCGACTCTTTCCGTTTTAAGTTGTGTTCTAACGCGTTTAGTTACAAATAACACGCCTCTAAATTGCTTCATGCAGCTCTATCTTCGATAGTAGAAATAATGCCTGCTATGTTGCTCGATGGAGCACCAAGAACACCTGCAATATTTGCAGCAGGTGCACCAATGCATCCAGCAATGGATGAAATGAGTTCATCGCGTGAAGGCATTTTTGAAACAGCCTCCACACCAGCCCGATCCAATGGATTTTCACCCATCGACCCACCTAAAATTTCAAACTTACCATTATCTTTGGAAAACTGCTCTGCAACTTTTGCTGCGGCAACAGGATCCTCTGAGTAGGTAAGAACTGTCATTCCAGACAAATACTCACTCATGCTCTCGCATGATTTTCCATTAAGAGCTATCTTAGCAAGTCTATTCTTAGCTACGCGCACGGACACTTCCGCTTCGCTCGCGCGTGCTCTAAGTTCTTGCATTTCAGCAACTGTAAGACCGGTATATTTTGCAACAACCACAACGCCAGAGCTTTCAAAAATTTGGCCAAGCTCTTCAACCACCTTTTCTTTTTGCTCTCTATCCACAGTTTCACTCCAAATTTGGGGAACATCCCCGGCTCAGTTTTGCCGAAATTAACTTCGGCGATTGAGTCCTAGAAATAGGGTTATGAGCGCTGAGGATCAAAAGGACGTCCCTTTGATCCCTAAATCTCGTTTCCCATCTCAGGAAGGAATTAACAGCCTAAGCCTACCCTCCGTCTCGGACAGATGAGACCTTTTCTAAAGATCTCGACGGCTCTTTAGGATATTCTTGCTAGATTAACAAGAGGAAAGCATAAAATATGTAAAAGGTACCATTTTAATTACCCAGAACATGGCTTATTCGCGCTCTGGGATTAAGATTGAATGCCCTAACCGGCAGATTTCTCCACACTTACAGTAACACCGGGGCCCATTGTTGAGCTTAGAGTAATTCCTTTCATATAGGAGCCTTTTGAACCAGTTGGCCTTGCTTTTGCAACAGCATCAATAAAGGCTTTTACATTTTCAACCAACTGACTCTCGTCAAAAGAAGCTTTACCGATACCTGCATGAACAACGCCGCCTTTTTCTGCCCTGAACTGTACCTCACCACCCTTTGCTGCCTTAACGGCATCAGTTACGTCAACAGTAACTGTTCCAACCTTTGGGTTTGGCATTAGATTTCTTGGCCCCAAGACTTTCCCCAAGCGTCCCACGATAGGCATCATGTCGGGTGTTGCTATGCAACGGTCAAAATCGATTGTTCCAGATTGCACTGTTTCCATTAGATCCTCTGCACCGACAATATCTGCGCCGGCATCTTTTGCTTCCTGCGCTTTTGTATCTCGGGCAAAGACTGCTACGCGCATGCTTTTACCTGTACCATTTGGCAAACCAACAACACCTCGAACCATTTGATCCGCGTGGCGAGTGTCGACCCCAAGGTTCATTGCTATCTCGATTGTTTCATCAAACTTGGCGGTTGCATTGGATTTAACCAGTTTCACCGCCTCTTCAATCGTAACGTTACTTTTACCACTAAAAGCTTCTAATGATTTTTTTGTTCTTTTACCGACTTTTCCCATTTACTTTACCTCAATCCCCATAGATCTCGCTGAGCCCAAGATGATCTGCATAGCAGCATCGATATCGTTTGCATTTAAATCTTTCATCTTTGCTTCAGCTATCTCTTTCACCTGAGCCACAGTCACCGATCCTGCAGTTTCACGACCAGGAGTATTTGATCCAGATTTCAATTTTGCAGCTTTTTTGATGTAATATGAAGCTGGCGGCGTTTTTATTTCCATGGAAAAAGATTTATCCTGAAAATACTCTATTATCGTTGGGCAAGGAGCACCTTGCTCCATCTCCCCTGTCTTTGCATTAAATGCTTTACAAAATTCCATGATGTTAATGCCACGCTGCCCAAGCGCTGGACCAACAGGCGGTGAAGGGTTGGCCTGACCGGCCGGTATTTGCAATTTGAGTGTGCCCACTAGTTTTTTAGCCATTTTACGGCTCCTTTTTTCAACATTTCCCCAACGCGTCAGAGAAATTTAAGTTGTGTGGTACGGGGTACGCATCGCGATACGATAGCCTTCCACATTTACTACTCAGGTCTGTTTCGAAACTTGAGTAAATTCTAACTCCACGGGTGTCTCTCGTCCAAAAATTGACACAGTAACCTTCAGTCTTTGGTTATCATTATCTACAGCTTCAACGTTGCCGTCAAAGTCTTCAAACGGACCGTCATTCACTTTAACTTTTTCTCCCACTTCGAATATCAAAAGCGTTCTTGGGGATTCCTCACCCTCCTGAACTCTATTCAAAATGGCATTAACTTCATTGTCCCGCATGGGCATTGGTCGGCCTTGCGGTCCTAAAAACCCTGTAACTCTATTTATCGAGTTTATCATGTGATAACCACGGTCCGACATTTCCATTCTAACAAGTACGTACCCTGGCATAAAGCGTCGCTCTGAAGTCACCTTCTTACCGCGCCTTACCTCAATAACGTCCTCTGTTGGAACTAAGATTTCTTCTATTTCTTCGGTAAGGCCAGACTCTTCAACTGATGTACGTATCTGTTCTGCAACCTTTTTTTCGAAATTCGAAAGGACACTTATCGAATACCACCGTTTTGCCATTTTGTTAAAGTCCTTGTTTCGTCTCAAATCTCAAGCAAAAATATCTTCAATTAAAATCTCAGCTATATTTAAAAAATCGGCGCACAACTCGAATCGCTGCACGCCACTTACACTAACTAGGAGCTCCTAGCGGTATTTGGTGTCTATTTCAAGCCGCAAAATAATTGCACAACTAGTTAGATTAGCTAACTAGAGACAAAACATTTTGCAAACCAAATCTTATAATCCAGTCTATAAGAGCAAAAAATACAGCGGCCAAAGCAGATAACGCAAAAACCATTACTGTTGTCAGTAAAACTTCTCTGCGTGTGGGCCAGGTAATCTTGGATACCTCAGATCTAACCTGCTGAATAAATCTGAAAGGATTTGTCGTCGCCATTGTACAATTCTCGCTAAATTAATTCGGATCTATACGCACTGTCACCAAAATTCAAGTATGCTTTTGGCAGGGGCAGCAGGGTTCGAACCCGCGACCTACGGTTTTGGAGACCGCCGCTCTACCAACTGAGCTATACCCCTACGCAGCTTCTTCCTAATATCCATGCCTCTGAATTTCAACCAGTATTTTGCACTTGCAAATATGGACATCGACGGGAGAAAGCTGCAAAAGTACAATCACAAACAGTTTTCAACTTTATTTGATGTGAAAAAGATGCTCTGAACCAAAAATCGGGTGATAGCTTTTTAAGCAGTTAGGGGAAAAATGAGTATAAATCGAATTGGGATCATAGGAGCAGGCCAAATGGGCAACGGGATCGCACATGTAATGGCACTCGCGGAATATGAAGTTATTCTGAGTGATGTTTCCAAAGAACATTTAAATTCAGCAACCTCCAAAATAGCTCAAAATTTGGAACGGCAAATTCTAGCAAATAAAATCTCAAAATCTCAATGTGCTCAAGCTTTAGAAAAACTCACAACTACATTGGATCTTGAGGTAGTTGCCAATACGGACCTTATAATTGAAGCAGTAAACGAAAAAGAAGAATTGAAAAGAAAAATCTTTCATTCTGTAATACCCTACTTAAAAGACCATACTGTACTTGCCTCAAATACATCTTCAATTTCAATAACGCGCTTGGCAAGTTCTACCGATAGGCCTGAAAAATTCCTTGGATTCCATTTCATGAACCCGGTTCCAATCATGCAGCTTGTAGAGCTAATTCCAGGCATAGCAACTACTCAAGATACTTTCGAAAAATGCAGTTTGGTCGTTGATAGATTGGGGAAAACAGTTGCTAGATCAGAAGATTTTCCAGCCTTTATAGTAAACCGAATTTTGATACCTATGATTAATGAGGCAATATACACTTTATACGAAGGTGTAGGATCAGTTGAAGCAATAGACACGTCTTTAAAATTGGGAGCTAACCACCCAATGGGGCCATTAGAATTAGCGGACTTCATTGGATTGGATACCTGCTTGGCCATTATGAATGTTTTGCACGAGGGATTGGCTGACACAAAATATAGACCCTGCCCGTTGTTGACTAAATATGTTGAGGCTGGGTGGCTAGGAAAAAAATCAAAGCGTGGATTTTATGACTACGAAACAGATACTCCTTCTCCCACAAGATAGGCTAGTTCGAATGCAAACCCAATGTAACACTTCTCAGCCATTCCATAAATTTGCGCGGACTATTTGACCATTTTTTTATTTCATCTCTGTCTACTAAATCACCAACAATCGGCGCCTGAGGTTTATGCATTGCATTTACAACTTCCCGAATCAAAAGGCCTTGTCGCAACGTTGCCGAGATCTGGTTTGCAATTTGATAAGATCTAGAATTTGCTCCAGGGAAACAAATGGGTAGGACTGCAGCGCTAGATCGTTGAATTAATTTTGCGGTAAAAGGGTTCCACTCCCTTTCGATCACCGGCCCCCAAAATGACTCCGATGCAGCAACTGAACCCGACGGGAAGACAACTATACAACCACCATCTTTTAAATGGGTCATCGCACGCTTTCTCATTTCCAAATTTTTTTCTAATGCCATTTCTTCATGAGGAAATGGAACTGGGATCATAAAATTATCAATTTGATCAACACCAGTGAGTAATGATCTTGTAAGTATCTTATAGTCTGTTCTGATTTTTCCAATTAGTTCTGCCAAGACCATTCCATCAATTAAACCGTGAGGATGATTAGCAGTAACAATTAATGAGCCAGTTTTAGGTATGCGTTTCAACTGGTAGTCGGGAGTTTCAACCTTAATATCCAATACTTTCAGTGCTTGCGACCAAAAAGGCTGACCATATGGTATGCCAATGCGCTCAAATTTACGCACACATTTTAGAAGTTTAAGCTGACCTGTCAGCAACTCTATGGATTGTATTATTTTTTTTTGGACAGGATTTTTGAACGTGTTTGCGTAAGACAAGCGTCTTCGATCATATCGCTCTGAGGACGAATCTTGATCAGATTTTTCGGAATTAAGATTTGAAATCATAATTAAACTTTCACTCAATCACATTTCTTCACCAAAAAAATTATCAACTAAATTTGATAAAGCCATTAGCGCATCTTGAGATTGTTTTCCTGATAGAACCAAATCAATTTCACTGCCTTTGGAGGCAGCCAGCATCAACAACCCCATAATACTATCGCCGCTGGCTTCTAAGTTATCTTTTGCTACGATCACATTGACATCAAATGTATCAACTAATTCAACAAACTTGGCTGCAGCACGTGCGTGCAGACCCTTCTCATTTAAAATTTGAAGACGCGCGTTTATAGTATTATTCATTATTATACCGCGGCATTATTTTCATAAGAGTCGATGTATTTACGCCCAGCCGCTAATGCTAAATCAACTGCCAGCGAAAGGGATAATTTTTTTGATTGCGAAAGTTTAATCAACAAAGGAAGGTTCATCCCATAGACGATCTTCCGATCACTGCTCGTGCATGCACTTAGAGCCAGGTTAGATGGACTGGAGCCAAAGAGATCTGTTGCTATCACTACACCACTACCAAAGTCGACAGACTCAGCCGCTCTGCATATCTCTATTTCCTTACCACTTCTATCACATTCTGCAGCAATTGAGACTGCCACAATATTTGATTGAGTGCCGACAACATGCTCGACAGCCGCCCTGTACTCGTGAGCCAATTGCCCGTGAGCGACAATAACTATACCTATATCACCAGCCATCATTAATCTTTTTCACTATTTATCTCTGTGCGCAAGCATGAAAACCAACTTTGCGTAAGACAACCCTCCGAATTCTTTTTATTCATTTTCCGTGGTGTGAAATTAGACTGATAGTTTGGGGTTCAAAAGAAGTAAGTATTAATTAAAACACAACTTAGTAAACTCTTAGATATAGGCTCTTATTTAGATTGAAACATCTCAAAACGACCAGCTATCTATTCTTGATATTTAATAAAAAGTAGTTTGTGTGAATAAGCCTCATACGCACAGTAAAGGTCACTAATTGGTATCAATCGATAAATATTTTACAGATGTTGGAAACCGCCAAACCTTGACCAAACAGTTATAGCATCTGACAAGCCATGGAAGCCTCGCCCTTTTACACAAGACAGCTCAATACCAAAAAACTCCATTTTGTGGCCACCCAACCTCGAATCCGCCGATAGCGTCATATCGACTATCAAGTCGACAGCTGCTTCGTCTACTGATGGCACATTTATCAATCCTAAACCCCTCACCTCCAGCGCGACTGGAAGTGTTGGCGGTTTAGTCATCATCACAGTTTTATTTTTTACGAACAGATTCGCTCTATCATCACAAAGCAAGTGAGCTCCTTTTGCAATCAGAGACAATGCTAAAGAAGATTTTCCTGAACCTGATTTACCAACTATCAGAATTCCCTTATCTTCAATACTGACAGCAGTAGCATGAATGGTTTTTATCTTAAGTATTTGTTCCAACTGTGTACCCCCAACGAATATGTTTTTACTTAAAAATCGATTTACTTGCGAACCACTTACGTAACTGGAACCGTGGTGCTGCCAGGCGGAACTGAAATGGTTATGCCAGGAGACAACTTGGAGTTCACTGTTGAACTGATAGCCCCTATCGCAATGGAAGAAAAACTAAGGGTTGCCATCCGAGAAGGCAGACGCAAAGTCGGATCAGGCGTCATCGCCAAAATCACCGAATAGTAATACAACAAATGTGTAAAGCTCACACTAGTGAGCTTTACTTAAAAATGGGCAAACCCAATATTTAAAGTTTATCTGTAAGAGACGGAACTGCTTCGAAAAGATCAGCTACCAGGCCTATATCCGCCACTTGAAATATTGGTGCTTCTTCGTCTTTGTTAATCGCCACTATAACTTTACTGTCTTTCATTCCTGCAAGGTGTTGGATGGCGCCGGAAATACCAACAGCAACATATAAATCAGGTGCTACAACCTTGCCAGTTTGTCCCACTTGCCAATCATTTGGAGCATATCCACTATCGACAGCTGCTCGTGATGCTCCGACGGCAGCACCTAACTTGTCAGCCAGTTTTTCAATCATAGCAAAATCCGCATCAGACCCAACGCCTCTACCACCCGATACTACTGCACCAGCGGATGTTAACTCTGGTCTATCTGAGGCTGCAACCTTATCTTCCATCCATTCAGAAAGAGAGGAAACCACCTCAGATTTTATGTTTTCGATACTTGCGCTACCGGATGCGTCGACTGCTTCAAAGTTAGCAGTACGAACAGAAACAACTTTTTTCTTGTCAGTAGATTGAATCGTTTGGATTGCATTTCCCGCGTAAATCGGTCTTTCAAAAGTATTAGCATCAAGCACTGCGGTGATATCAGTAATTACCATTACGTCCAGAAGAGCGGCAACTCTGGGTAATATGTTTTTTGCAGAGTTCGTTGCCGGTGCCATTATATGCTCATATTCATCAGAAATGGAAACGACCAAATCAGCGATTGTTTCAGCCATACCATTGCTAAACACTTCACTGTCAACACATAGAACTTTTGTTACACCACTTAACTTTGCCGCTGCTGTTGCAGCACCAGAGCAGTCAGACGAAGCACAAAGAACATTAATCTCCCCGAGCCCTTTAGCTGCTGAAACTGCTTTTGCAGTTGCATCCTCTGCTAATTCGTTTCCATTTAATTCAGCAAGAATTAGAACTGACATTATACCGCCCCCATTTCTTTTAGTTTTTCAACAAGTTCATCCACAGAACCAACTTTGATACCCGCAGCTCGCGCCTCAGGTTCTCCAGTATTTGTTATTTTCAACCTAGGCGAAACATCAACCCCTAAATCTGTAGCGTTGATGATATCCAGTGGCTTTTTCTTTGCCTTCATTATATTTGGCAACGAAGCATATCTTGGTTCATTTAACCTTAGGTCGACCGTTACTACGCTAGGCAAATTAACCTTTATCGTTTGAAGGCCACCATCGACCTCCCGCGTGACAATAGCTTTGTCCCCGTCAATACTTAGTTCTGAAGCAAAAGTCGCTTGAGACCACCCCAGCAAAGCTGAAAGCATTTGACCCGTGGCATTTAGATCATTGTCTATAGCTTGTTTTCCACAAATCACTAAACCTGGATCTTCTTTAGTAACTAGATTTTTCAAAATTTTTGCAACCGCTAACGGTTCAATATCGTTGTGAACATCATCAGTGGCTACAACTAGAATGGCACGATCGGCGCCCATAGCTAGTGCAGTACGAAGGGTTTCCTGCGCTTTTTCAACACCAATTGATACTACTACTACTTCATCGACTTTATCCGCTTCCTTAAGTCTGATTGCTTCTTCTACGGCAATCTCATCAAATGGATTCATCGACATTTTCACATTCGCAAGGTCAACCCCCGCACCATCTGCTTTGACTCGTACTTTCACGTTATAGTCGATTACTCTTTTGACAGGCACAAGCACCTTCATTGTCATTTATCTCCTTGTTTAAGCAATTATACTGTTAGCCTAACTCTCCGTAATTTATTTTATCAAAGTAGTCCTGAGGTAAATAGTGGAAAAGCGTCGACTCGTTGACAATCGACGTCGCGTAACATTATTTTTGTTTAATTTCAAACAGTGAATTACTTTCTCAGCGATTTGCTCCAGGAACCCATTTTAAGTCATCAGACCCATTATTATTTGCTGCTCGAGATGCAACAAAAAACCAATCTGACAGCCGATTTAAATACTTAGTTGCTTCAGGGTTTACGTGATCGTGTGAGGCTAACTCAACCGCTAACCGCTCCGCTCTTCGAGCCACCGTCCGACAAACATGCAGATGCGCAGCGAGTTGACTACCACCGGGCAAAATAAACGTTTTTAGTGGCTCGATGGGATCATTCATACTATCAATCTCTTGTTCGAGCCTCTCAACCTGGGCTCGCACTATGCGTAAAACCTCATATTCGACCTCACCATCTTTTTCCATATTTGGTCTGCATAAATCGGCACCTAAATCAAAAAGGTCATTTTGAATGGAAGATAACTTTGTAGCCATATCGCCTGTAGAAAAGTATCGTGCGACCCCAAGATGAGAATTTAATTCATCGACAGTCCCGTAACTTTCAACCCTTAGGTCAAATTTGGCGACACGCTCAAAATTTCCTAAAGAGGTTTCGCCGTTATCTCCAGTCTTTGTGTATACTTTATTGATCGTGACCATTACTTAACCCCTTGATCCACTTAAATAGACAAACAACAAAATTATTGCTACCGCCAGAAACTGAGCAAGAATTCTTAATCTCATTAATTTATTTGCATATTTTCTATTAAATTCACCACCTCTTCCAAAACCACCAATTCCTACCATCAAAACGATAAGAACAACTGCCATAGAAAGTATAACTAGAATAAATAAGGGGTCTTGTGACATAAATTTTCCAACGACATTTGCTTTGTATTGGTACTTAGCAGTAATTTAGTAAAAGTGAACAAATGATAATGACTAAATCAAATTAAATTGCTGCTAGTAGTCTCTCCAACCAGCTAATTGGCAGTATTCTGCGCATCAAAGCCATGAAATAGGTTGGCTTAGTGATGTAATACGATGTTGCTGGTTTTTGACTTTCTAATGCTAATAAAAGTTTTTGAGTAACCGCTGATGCAGGAAGTTCAAATGTGTTTAAATTATTTTTTTGCCTAAGACGACCAATAAGCGTAGTTTTGTAATGCTCGGCCCTGACCGAATTCTCCCAGTCAACCCACCTCTCAAAATGTGGTATAGAATTTTCGCGGATTTTAGAAGTTATAGGGCCCGGATTTAAAACTATCACATCAACAGGAGAATCTCGCATTTCAAGCCGAAGCGTTTGTGTAAGCCCCTCGAGAGCAAACTTTGTAGCGTTGTAGGCACCGCGCCATTTCAACGGAACAATACCTAGTACGGAAGAACAGTTGATTATTCGCCCATACCCCTGCGATCTCATGATAGGTATAATTTCTCGTGTTAATTCATGATAACCAAAAAGATTAGTTTCAAATATGGCCCTGAGAGCATCTCGCGGAATATCTTCCACAGCGCCCGGACATGCAAAAGCTCCGTTATTAAATAAGGCGCCCAAAACGCCATTATTTTCTTCCAAAACATATTTAACGGCTGACTTAATTGAAGCAGAATCATCATAGTCCAACAGAAAGCTTTCCAAGCCCTCTTTTCGTAACCTTTCACAGTCCACCTCATTTCTGCAGGTTGCAAAAACTCTCCATCCTCGGGATTTTAAACCGTGTGCTGCATCATAACCTATCCCGGATGAACAACCAGTAATGAGAATTGACTTATCCACGAGACAAACCTTTCATAAGCACCAAAACTAAAGAACCAAAGTTGCTAAATATTGAAAATTTTTTTAATTTCATCAGTCTTTTTCTTTACCCCACTGTCAAGCTTGTTTATCAGATAATTCATGAGTGAAACATCTGATGACTTGAGCGAAAAAAGTATTTTGGCCGAACCGTTAGGACGTGCCATTGGTGAACGATATCTTACTTACGCTCTTTCAACAATTATGAATAGAGCCCTTCCCGATGCTAGAGATGGTTTAAAACCTGTTCATCGACGAATTCTTTTTGCAATGCGTGAATTAAAACTAAACGCGACTGGTGGATTTCGCAAATCCGCTAAAATAAGCGGCGATGTTATGGGGAATTATCATCCCCACGGTGATGCCGCCATATACGACGCCATGGCAAGACTAGCTCAAGAGTTTAATGTCAGATACCCCCTTGTCGATGGGCAGGGTAATTTTGGAAACATAGACGGAGATAACCCAGCCGCAAGCAGATACACAGAAGCAAGAATGACCACAATTGCTGAAGCTTTACTAGACGGACTCAATGAAGATGCCGTAGACTTCAGACAAAATTATGACGGAACTTTATCCGAACCTATAGTTTTACCTGCTAGTTTTCCCAATCTGTTAGCAAACGGATCAAGTGGCATTGCTGTGGGCATGGCGACTAATATTCCACCTCACAACATTTCGGAACTTTGTGATGCTTGTCTCCACTTAATTAAAAGCCCCGACGCTCGTATAGAAACTCTGCTTAAATACATACCTGGCCCAGACTTTCCGACTGGTGGGACTATTGTCGAGTCCCATGAAAATATACTTAATGCATACAAAACAGGTAGGGGTTCGTTTCGACTCAGAGCGCGTTTTTCTGTCGAGGATCTTGAACGAGGACAATGGCAAGTTGTGATTACAGAAATACCATTTCAAGTTCAAAAATCAAAACTAATTGAGAAAATAGCAGAACTTATTCAAACAAAAAAAATACCAATATTAGAGGATATACGAGATGAGAGTGCGGAAGATATTCGAGTAGTATTAGAACCAAAAAGTAAAAATGTAGATCCTAATATTTTAATGGAGACTTTGTTCAAGATCTCAGACCTTGAAATTCGCTTTTCGATGAATATGAATGTGCTCATCGACGGCTTAGTACCAAAGGTTTGCGATTTAAATGAAGTCCTTAAGGCTTTCTTAGATCATCGGCGCAATATTTTAAAACGTAGATCAAACTTTAGACTAAAAAAAATAGACAATAGACTGGAGGTATTAGAGGGCCTGATAATTGCGTTTCTAAATTTAGATCGAGTGATTGATATCATTCGTTATGATGATAACCCCAAATTAGCACTGATGTCCGAAGACTGGGGCAAACAACATGACCGCGCAAAAGATGAACTAGATTACAAACGGCCCGATATCTCAATAGAGGGCGAGTTAAGCGATATACAGACTGAAGCAATTTTGAATATGCGATTGCGATCCCTTCGCCGTTTAGAAGAAGTAGAATTGGTGAAAGAGCGAGATAGCTTGATGGAAGAAAGAGCAAACTTGGAAGATTTACTCGCGGACACTTCACAACAATGGAATAAAATCGCTGAGGAAATTCGCGAAACAAAAAAACAATTTGGTCAAAATTATATTTCTGGTACCAGGCGAACTGATTTTGCAGAGGCACAGGATTTCGAAGAGGTTCCAATAGAGGCGATGATCGAGAGAGAGCCTATAACGGTCGTTTGTTCAAGCATGGGATGGATCCGAGCTATGAATGGGCACATAGACCTGACTCGTGAATTAAAATTCAAAGATGGTGATGGTCCTGGACCTATTTTCCATGCTCAAACAACAGATAAGCTTTTAGCATTAGCATCTAACGGTAGATTTTACACAATACAGGCTTCTAGTCTTCCAGGAGGGCGGGGAATGGGTGAACCACTGAGGCTAATGGTAGACATTCCAGACGAAGCTCTAATCGTAAATTTGATAACTTTTAGACCTGGGCAAAAACTACTTGTTGCTTCTTCGACTGGTGATGGGTTTATTGTAACACATGACGACGTCGTTGCCCAAACCAAAAGCGGAAAACAAATCCTGAATACCAAACGAGAAGCTGTTGCAAAAGTTTGCCATAACATTTGTGGAGATCACGTAGCCGTGGTTGGCGAAAATAGAAAAGTGCTAATTTTTCCCGTTAGCGAAATTCCAGAAATGGTGAGAGGTAAGGGCGTAAGGTTGCAAAAATACAAAGACGGTGGCTTATCAGACATAACGACTTTTAACCTTTCTGAAGGGCTGACTTGGTTGGACCCCGCAGGAAGAACGCGCTCAGAGACAAACTTGGAAGATTGGACAGGAAAACGAGCTACTGCAGGCCGAATGGCGCCTAGAGGGTTTCCTAAGAATAATAAATTTATATAGCCATAATCTTTACTGAGCAAACAAAAGGATTATCCTTTGCCTTTCCAAGGTACAAGGAATCGTTCAGTCCATCGGACAAGAAGGTCTATTCCAAAGCCAACAATACCAATGAGTACTATACCCAGTATGACAATATCTGTTTGTTGAAATTTTGAGGCTGTCATAATCATCATGCCAACGCCTTTTTCTGCTGCCACCAGCTCAGCTGCAACTACAGTTCCCCAGCAAACTCCCATGGCGACTCGGGCGCCAGTAAAAATTTCCGGTAAAGAATTAGGGATAATTACAAATCGCATTATCTGCCATTTTTTGGCCCCTAAAGAATAAGCTGCATGGACTTTCGATATAGTAACACCTGATACCCCAGCACGTGCAGCAATAGCCATTATCCACAGAGCAGCTAGGAACAATAATATAATCTTTGCATCTTCTCCTATTCCCATCCAAATTATTATCAAAGGGATCAAAGCAAGGGGTGGTACAGGCCTCATGAATTCCACGATGGGGTCGAACCAACCCCTAAACCAGTTATTCAATCCCATTGCGTACCCAAGGGGTATACCAACCATGGCGCCCATTAAAAAACCAATTATTACTCTAAATAACGAGAAACCTAAATGTTCGGCGAGATCATAATTCTTGTAACCTTCTGAGAAAATTTGAATAAATCTTTTCCACACACCCTCAGGAGCAGGCAGCCATATTGGTTCCATCTGCCATCCCTTGTTGGGTACAACATTTAGGGTGCCCTTTTGGGTTAATGCTATTCGCCCATTTTCGATTATTACAGGCGAGCCATACTCAATTGATTTGTTATTCACGGATACAATTTTTGAACCCGCCTTGCGATCATATTTATCGTTTTTATCCCATATTAGCAGTTTACTTCGCTGCGATTGGACCACAAGAACATCCGATTTGGCCCATCCGGGTCCTTCTTGCACCTCTGGAGAGACTGGCTTCTCTCCGCCTTTATGAACAAGTACAATCACTTCTGCACTGTCTTGAATACCATCTCCATTTGTTGCCTGGTAGGTAAAAGAAAACTCCCCCTGAAATGCACTTGGCATATGTATAAACTGCGGAATAATTCTTGAACCAGTAAAGCTACCCCAAATTAAAATTATTGCGACTAATGATACTATTGATGCTACCCCATTGGACGACACTGCGGAAGCATCACCAAAAGTGACTGTCTTGAGAGATCCAAGATCTTTTTTTGATGACAATTGTCTTCCAAAGAATTGCCACAAAAAGAGTGACAGAACGATCAAAAGTACATATGCTGCTATGTATGGGATAGCGTACAAAATAGTAATCAAAACATCTATTAGCTCACTGAACAAATCAATAAAAATATTCATTAATTAGCCTCTTGTCGCCCCATTATCTCTTCTTCCATATCCCAAATCATCGCCAGAATTTCTTCTCTTGTCTTATTATATTCTGGATGTTTCTTTACCTTCCGCAAATCCTCTCCGACACCAAGGTCCGCGAATGGTAGTCTGTATTCTTTGTGTATTCGCCCTGGACGAGGGGCCATTACAAGCAACCGTTCGCCTAAGAGTAGCGCCTCTTCTACGGAATGCGTTATCAAAATAATAGTCTTACCTGTCTCCTTCCAGAGCTTCAAAACTAATGATTGCATTTTCTCACGAGTCAGTGCGTCCAAGGCACCCAATGGCTCATCCATTAAAATAACATCTGGATCGTTAGCGAGGCAGCGCGCCAACGCAACGCGCTGCTGCATTCCACCTGACAACTCATAGACCGCCTTTTCTTTAAATTCTGACAGACCAACTATATCTAATAAATCGTCCACTTTTGCTTTTGCATTTTTAGAACTTACGCCCTTCATTCTTGGACCAAAACCAACATTTTCCCTGACATTCATCCATTCGAACAAAGCCCCTTGTTGGAAAACCATTCCACGTTCTGCGTTAGGGCCAGTAACAATACGACCGTTCAATTCAACTGTTCCACTCGTGGGGGATAAAAAACCAGCTACTATGTTGAGAAGGGTTGTTTTACCACATCCGGATGGGCCAAGAACCGACATTAGTTCCCCGCGTTTAAGCTCAACAGAAACACTTTTTAATGCCTGGACGGCACCGCCATCTGGCAAATCAAACCGCATGGACAAATTTTTAATAGACAGTCCAGACATTGCCGCTCTCATATCATCTAAAAATTAAAAATTTGCCCATGCACGTGCACATGGGCAAACTAATACAAACTACATATCGCTTGCAGATTTTAAAGGATCAATATTTACCGCACCTTCATAGCTACCTAGCGCTGCATCAATTGAATTGGCCTCAACAAAAACATCTGCAACCCCCTTCATAAATTCTTGGGCTGCGCCTCCAAGCCATGAACTTGAGAGTTGTTCAGCAACAGTTGGGAATGTAAAAGTTGACATTGTACTAGCTGTCGCATCGACATCCATACCAGCATCTTTTGCAATCAAAGGTAACATTTCGGAATGATTAGCTTCATCAGCCCACATTGTGTTGGCATCAGAAGTGACTTTTAAGAAACTAGCTACTAAGTCGCTATTTTCAGCAATCCAATCAGCTGGACCTGAAGTCACATCAAATACTAATATTCCTAAATCAGTCTTCTCTGCTCCAGTTAACAATACATTGCCATGTTCTAATGCTCTGCGTAGCGATCCACCCCACCCACAAAACATATCTACTGAACCTTGTGCAATAGCAGCTGCACCATCAG
This sequence comes from uncultured Rhodobacterales bacterium, assembly GCA_963999845.1. GTDB lineage: Bacteria > Pseudomonadota > Alphaproteobacteria > Rhodobacterales > Rhodobacteraceae > Salinivivens. Next base: position 23,151 of record CAXEVV010000021.1, read on the forward strand.
GCGGATCCATATCAACAACTTCCATACTGCCTACATCAACACCAAAATGAGTCATTTGTTTTAAGAATCCATAGTGAGCTGCGGTACCAAGTGGAACTGCAACCTTCTTCCCAGCTAATTCTGATGCACTAGTTTTATCAATTTCTAAATCCGAACGAACAACGCAGTTGTCATTATCAGCGTAACTAACAGCTACATCCAAAATTTGGAGATCTTGGCCGGCGGAAGTCGCAACAACGAAAGGTGGAACACCTTGACTCAAAGAAAGCTGAACATCTCCCGAAGCCATCGCAGCTGACATTTTGACGCCAGATTCAAAACTTACCCAATTAATTTTAACACCCATTTCATCTTCGTAAGTGCCCTTCTGCTTCGCGTATTCAAATGGCATAGGCCACTCTAAAAAATACGCTACTGTGATTTCTCCGTGCCCACCTGCCAATGCCACTTGTCCAGTAGCGCTGAGTGCTAACGCAGAAATAGCTAGCTTTAGTTTAGATTTTTTATTCATCATTCTCTCCCATTGATAAAAAGATTGGCGATGCATAAATCTAAGTCAAACCTACTAATCCACACAACAACAATCGTGTAGCACACCAACCTATGTTGCCAGATAACTCAACCATTTTTTTCAAAAACATAAAAAAATATCCAAAATTTAAGATTAAGCGAATATTATTTTTTTTCAAAGTCCAGCGAATTTCAGTTGCAGAGATGAATGTTAAAGAATAGTTTTTAAAATTTACTAAAAAATTTGGACTTATATCATAGACATTACTGGCCCTATTTAATAAATTAAATTTAGATTTTACTTTATTATCGATTTAACGAGTCTTTTTGCAAGGTATACCCAATGGATGGCACTTTAAACCAAAATGATATTAGTCACGTCGTAGAAGCTGATCGGGCGCACATATGGCATCACTTAATTCAACATAAACCTTTCGAAACCGGTGAACCACGAATTATCGTAGAAGGTAAAGGTATCCGAGTGTGGGATCAGAATGGTAAAGAACACATCGATGGTGTTTCTGGGGGTGTATGGACAGTAAATGTAGGGTACGGCCGAGAAAGTATCGCAAATGCAGTTCGGGACCAATTGTTAAAACTGAATTATTTTGCTGGCGCTGCTGGGACAGTTCCTGGAGCTCTATTCGCCGAAAAACTTATTAAAAAAATGCCTGGGCTATCCAGAGTATATTATTGCAACTCTGGATCAGAGGCGAATGAAAAAGCTTTTAAAATGATCCGCCAAATTGCACACAAAAAATATGGTGGCAAAAAAAATAAGATACTTTACCGCGACCGCGACTATCACGGTACTACGATAGCAACACTCTCAGCTGGGGGCCAAGATGAGCGAAATGCTCAGTATGGGCCTTTCACTCCTGGGTTTATCAGAGTTCCCCACTGTTTAGAGTACAGAGCACAGTGGGATTTGAGCGGTGAAGAGTATGGCAAGCGCGCCGCTGACGCAATCGAAGAAGTGATAATATCAGAAGGTCCAGACACGGTGGGTGGAATATGTCTTGAACCTGTGACAGCAGGAGGCGGTGTAATCACACCTCCAGAGGGATATTGGGACCGAGTCCAAGAAATTTGCCAGAAATATGACATCCTTTTGCACATTGATGAAGTGGTATGCGGTTTAGGCCGAACAGGAACTTGGTTCGGATACCAAAATTATGGAATTAAACCTGATATGGTTACAATGGCAAAAGGTGTGGCTTCCGGTTACGCCGCAATTGCGTGTCTAGTTACGACTGAAGAGGTTTTTGATAGCTTTAAAGATAATCCAGACGACAAAATGAATTATTTTAGGGATATTTCAACTTTTGGTGGCTGCACCGCGGGACCAACGGCAGCGATTGAAAATATGAGGATAATCGAAGATGAAAACTTACTAGACAACACAGTAAAAATGGGTGCCAGAATGATTGAAAACCTCGATCAGTTGGCTGAAAAACACTCCGTCATCGGCGATGTGCGCGGTGCGGGACTATTTTGTGGTGCCGAGTTAGTGAAAGATCGCAAAACAAAAGAACCTGAAGATGAAAAATTAGTTCAAGCAGTGGTTGCTGATTGCGCTGCACAAGGCGTTTTAATTGGTGCAACTAATCGATCACTTCCAGGCCTAAATAATACGCTATGTTTTAGTCCAGCACTTATCGCGACACCTGATGATATAGACCAAATCACCGAAGCGGTAGGGAAATCGCTTGGGAAGATATTTGGGTAAAAACCATTTAAATCTGAACTAAAGTATGAACGAGTAAACAAACTTAGAGAACAACTATTTTCAGAAACTGATGTATGCTGCACTTGGATCGGTATCTGGGGTTTAAGCAAGACAGCGGCTAAGGTCAAATGAGCATACCAGCAGAAACATTCTTTATGGATGAAAACATTGAGGGTACCCTTCAATCCCGGCTGCAACAAATAATTGCAAGGGGAATACTTTCAGGAAGATTTAGAAAAGGTGAAAAGCTACCCTCTACAAGAAAATTGGCAAAACACCTACGAATAAGCAGAATAACCGTTACGCTCGCATATACAGAATTGCAATCCAATGACTATTTATCATCGAGAGGTAGATCGGGCTACTATGTTTCGGAAAATGCACCGGAAGCTCCAAAATTTAAAATAAAAGAGCCTCAGAGTTCCAAAAATCCTGTTGATTGGAATAGGGCAATAGGTCAACGCTTTAGTGGTAAGTTTTTATCCGAAAAACGAAGTGATTGGGCTGGATATAAATATCCTTTCGTATATGGGCAAGTAGACGCAAATCTTTTCGATCACGCAAATTGGCGTCTATGTGCATTACAAGCGCTAGGAACTAAAGATTTCAGAAGTATGACATCCGATTTTTACGACCAGGATGATCCAAAGCTATTAGAATTTGTTGCCCGCCATACCTTGCCACGAAGGGGTATTCTAGCAAATGAAGACGAAATTTTGATAACCTTAGGGGCGCAAAACGCACTATGGTTATCAACCCAAATTTTACTAACTAGGAAAAAAAAAGCTATAATTGAAAATCCGTGTTATCCAGCGCTGCTCGATATATTAAGCCAATCTAGATGTCAGA
>CAXEVV010000022.1:0-25327 GCA_963999845.1 uncultured Rhodobacterales bacterium
AAAACACTTCATAATTTCCGACCCTTGATACGATGTATATTTGTTGATAAACAGCCCAAAAAAATGAAGTGAGCGTTTTTATGTATCGAGTTTGGAATTTTTTAACTAACTATTCTTTGCTACTCATAATAGGAGCAATTATAGCCCTAATTTGGGCTAACACGAATGCTGTTAGTTATCATCATTTTGTGGATTATGTTATTTGGGACCATTCTCCTATTGGTCATTATCACCATGGTCATAGAACACTCACATTACATTACTTGATAAACGATATTCTTATGGCTCTGTTTTTTGCGATCGCGGCGAAAGAGGTATGGGAAGCAATAATTCTTGAAAATGGGAGTTTAAGAGGGAAAAAAGCTGCAACGCCTCTCTTTGCAACTGCCGGTGGAATGTTTGGGCCGATCGCGGTCTATCTTGGCATGGCTATGATACTCGGCTCAGACACCTACAATGCTGTCGCAAACGGGTGGGCAATTCCAACGGCTACAGACATTGCATTCTGCTATTTAGTGGGCAGGTTGGTATTCGGCTCAGGACACCCTGCGGTGAGTTTTTTGTTACTATTAGCAATAGCAGATGATGCTGCAGGTTTGATCATCTTAGCTATTTTTTATCCTTCCGGTGAGTTGGCTCCTGAATGGCTCCTACTGTCTGCCGGCGCGGCAGTATTGGTTTATCTTCTATTTAACAGGCTTCCTGGGAAACTAGATGGTGATGACAAAAGCCAAGCGAGATCAACATGGGTACGTAAAAACCTTTCCTTTTGGCCATACGCAATTGCTGGCTGCATCAGTTGGTACGGCTTTATGCGTTCAGGTTTGCACCCAGCATTAGGTTTACTTCCAATCGTTCTAACAATACCACACGCAGACCGGGCATTTGGATTTTTTGATCAGGCAGAGGAGCATGTACACGACCTTCTGAATACCATGGAGCACGCTCTCAAGCATCCAGTCGAAATAGTTTTATTCTTCTTTGGTTTGCTAAATGCCGGAGTAGAGTTTTCCGCAATTGGAGATGCAACGTGGCTAGTTCTTGCTGGTCTTATCATCGGCAAACCGATTGGGATATTTTTGTTCGGTTGGCTTGCAGCTGTACCTCTTAAACTTGGCATGCCAGAGGGATTGAGGTTAATTGACCTTTTGGTTATTGGATTTGTCGCAGCAATAGGTTTCACAGTATCTTTATTTGTAGCGACGGTCGCTTTTGAGGCCGGGCCTGTACAGGATGCCGCAAAGATGGGTGCCTTGTTCAGTTTTGCAGCAGCAATTTTATCTATAATAGCTGGTAAAATCACCAAGGTCGAAAAGAAAGAATTAGACGCTTAAACTATGTTTAAAATTGTTTTTTAAAAACTTTGAACATTTCAGTTTTGGCTACTAAAGTGCTCGGCAACAAATCTCTAAAGAGATGAAATAGTAATCAGTATGATGAAAAGTCCACGTTTATTGATATTCGGACACGGCTACACGGCAAGCGCTCTTGTAGACCATCTAGGAACCGAGGATTGGGAAATCTTTGGCACTACTAGAAATGTGGACACTGCGGATTTACTCAAAGAGAATAACATAACACCACTTATGTGGTCAGATGACACAAGCATAAAAGCTGTAATAAAACGTGCAAATTATATATTACATTCAATAGCACCAACGGAAGTGGGAGATCCTGTATATGAAAAGTTTGCCGAGGATATCATAGCAAGATCTATAAATCTTTCATGGTTTGGATACCTATCAACAACCAGTGTTTATGGTAACCATGATGGACAATGGGTAGACGAAAAAACTCCTGTCAATCCCTCCAGCAACAGAGGCCTGCTCAGGGTAAATGCAGAAAATACTTGGGCCAGAATAAATAACTTACCGTTACATATTTTTAGATTAGCAGGCATATATGGTGCGGGCCGAAGTCCTTTAGATAAAATAAGATCAGGCAAGGCACAGTTAATCAGTAAACCAGGCCAATTTTTCAGTCGTATACATGTCGAAGATATTGCACAGGTATTAAAAGCCTCAATAGAAATGCCAAATCGTGGTTCAATATATAATGTCTGTGATGATATGCCCGCTGCCCCAGATGAAGTCTTAGCTTATGCAGCAAAATTATTAAACTATCCAGAACCACCCAGAATTGATTTTGAAGAAGCCGAGTTATCTCCAATGGCTAAAAGTTTTTATTCAGACAACAAGCGTGTTAATAATCATCTGATTAAAAATGAATTTAGTCTCGCCTTAAAGTTTCCAAATTTTAAAGCTGGCCTCGATGCTTTAGTTGACCGATAGCCTTTAAAAAACGGGTAAGTATCTCATGCTAATTTTGTACTTAATTTAGAAATACCTAATGTAGCTAATACTTTGTTCACTATATTCTCAGAATTCATCTCTGCTACCTGATACATATCCGATTGACTTGCTTGATCTATAAAAATATCTGGCAGGAACATGGATCGAAACTTTAATCCGTTATCGAAAAAACCTTTTTCAGCTATATACTGGGCCACATGAGAGCCAAAGCCACCAATCGCGCCTTCTTCGATGGTAATTAAAGCTTCATGTTCTGAACATAAAAGCTCTATTAAATCTTTATCTAATGGTTTTGCAAAACGGGCATCCGCAACAGTGATATCAAAACCCATTGGTTTCAGAATTTCGGAAGCCTTTAAAACATCTTTTAACCGAGTACCAAAACATAGGACAGCAACTTTGTTACCATTATTGATTATTCGACCCTTACCAATATCTAATAAATCTCCAGAGTTTGGCAGTTCTACACCAACTCCCTCTCCTCGCGGATATCGAAAAGCGATTGGACCTTCATTATATTCAGCTGCTGTTTTGACCATGTCAACCAACTCAGCTTCATCAGAAGGTGCCATTACGACAAAGCCTGGAAGATTTGTAAGAAAGGAAATATCAAAACTGCCTGCGTGTGTTGCACCATCTGAACCTACTAAACCTGCTCGATCAATAGCAAAACGAACCGGCAGCCTCTGTATTGCAACATCGTGAACAACCTGATCATAACCTCTTTGAAGAAAAGTAGAATAAATTGCACAGAAGGGTTTCATACCACCAGCCGCCAATGCGGCGGCAAAAGTTACCGCATGTTGTTCAGCTATTCCAACATCAAAACATCTAGACGGGTATCTCTCTGAGAAAAGTTTCAACCCAGTTCCGTCCGGCATTGCTGCAGTCACTGCACAGATTTTATTATCTCTTGATGCAAGATTAAGTAAGGTTTTAGAAAAGGCAGCGGTGTAACTTATTGCGTTTGGTTTGCCTTTATCCTGTTTTCCAGTAACTAAGTCAAATTGCGCAGTAGCATGACCTTTATCTTGTGCATTTTCAGCCGGAGCAAAGCCTCGACCTTTTTTTGTTATGACATGGATTAAAATAGGTCCATTTGCTCTCTGCTTTACAGTTCTCAATATAGGCAACAACTGATCTAAATCATGCCCATCGATTGGACCCAAGTAAGAAAACCCTAAAGCTTCAAACATTGTACCGCCAACCGCCATACCCTTAAGCAAATCTTTTGCCCGCTTTGCGCCGTCACGAAAAGGCTCAGGCAAGAAACTTATTGCGCCCTTAGCCGCTGCTTTCAGATCTTGAAACGGTGCCCCGGCATATAACTGTGACAAATAACTGGATAAGGCACCAACTGGGGGTGCGATAGACATTTCGTTATCATTCAAAACGACAATTAATCTTTTACCTAAGTGACCTGCATGGTTCATGGCCTCATATGCCATACCTGCAGACATGGCGCCGTCTCCGATTACAGCGATGGCGTCACCAAGACCAGTCTCACAGTTGCCACCTAAATCGCGAGCCACGGAGAAACCCAAAGCAGCACTTATCGAAGTACTAGAGTGTGCAGCTCCAAAAGCATCATATTCGCTTTCGCTTCTTTTTGTAAAACCACTAAGACCATTCTTCTGTCTCAAAGTCCGAATGCGATCACGTCGCCCCGTTAAGATTTTATGAGGATATGCCTGGTGACTTACATCCCATATTATCTTATCTTTTGGGGCATCAAAAATGGTGTGTAATGCCACAGATAACTCAATTACGCCCAATCCAGCGCCTAAATGACCACCAGTTTCAGAAACAGCAGATATGGTTTCCTTACGCAGTTCATCTGCCAAGAGTTTAAGCTCTTCATCACTAAAACGCTTTAAGTCAGCAGGTGTTTGTACCTGATCAAGTATTGGCGTATCAGGCCTTTGGCTCATTGGATACCTCAGTCTTCATTACTTTTTGCGCGAAATAACGAAATTTGCCAAACGCTGCAAGCTCTTTGCTTTATTTCCATAGGGCATTAACGCTTCATTTGCTTTATCAATTAAGGCGACTGAATGTTTTTTTGCAGTATCCATTCCTAGTAAAGATACAAATGTTGCCTTACCAGCATTTTGATCTTTTTTGACACGCTTTCCCACTTTTACTGGATCACCTTCAACATCTAAAATGTCATCGATAATTTGAAATGCTAAACCCACCGACTTAGAATATTCTAATAGTGCGCTAGGATCTTCGCCACTCATCACCGCTCCAGAACATGCTGACCATTCGATGAGAGCGCCAGTTTTTCTTCTTTGCATTCGAGTAATTTCATCTAAATCTAGAGGCACGTCAGACGTTTCCGCTAAAATATCTAGCGCCTGCCCTAGAACCATGCCATCAGCACCTGATGCAACAGACAAATCGTATGCTAGTTTTAGCCGATGGGCATCACTAACTCTAAACCTGTGATCAGTCAGGAGTTGGAATGATAGCGTCTGTAACGCGTCACCTGTAAGTATTGCAGTTGCGTCATCCCATTTTTTGTGGACAGTAGGTTTCCCCCGCCTAAGGTCATCGTCATCCATTGCTGGTAAATCATCATGAACCAGTGAGTAAGCGTGTAATGCCTCAATCGAGCAAGCTGCCCAAATCGATTTTGAAGGATCAATTTCAAAAAGTTTTGAGGACTGATTTACTAAATAACCCCTTAATTTTTTACCACCTAACAGAGCATATTGCATTGCCTCATTTACACAACTTATCTCAAAAGGCTCAAAAACAAATGTAAAATGATCATCTATTAATAATGCGTTAGCCTCTAAATCACTATCCAAATTCTACAATCCGTCCATTTTGGCAGTACCATTTGGATTTCCGTCCTCATCCAATGTTATCGCTGCAACTTTTTCTTCAGCTTCCTTGAGTTTTTGTTCACATCGTTTTTTTAATAATGCACCACGCTCATATAATTTTATCGATTCATCAAGTGCAACTTCTCCACGATCTAGCTGATCCACTACAGCTTCTAATTCGGCCATTGCTTGTTCAAAGGTCATCTCTTCAATCGGTTTATCACTCATTATTTTGCCTCTATTAACTTTTCTATATGTGCTTTTGTACATGCAGCAAGTGCATCTAGATTGTATCCGCCTTCAAGCACAGAAACCACCCTAGATGAACAGCAATCATTAGCCAATTTACAAACCTCAGTTGTGATCCAAGAGAAGTCATCTACTTGCCATTCTAATTCAGCCAAAGGGTCATCGATATGCGCATCGAAACCAGCTGATAAGAGTATAAGATCTGGATTGAAAGAACGCACTTTTGGAAAAACATTTTCTTGGTACACGCTTCTCATATATAAACCATCAGAGTTTGGCGGTAAGGGAACATTTAGGATATTTTCAAATTCACCTCGCTCTTCTGAACGTCCAGTGCCCGGCCAAAGCGGCATTTGATGACTTGTTACTGTAAAGGCACGAGATTCGCTCCATAATAAATCTTGTGTTCCATTGCCGTGATGTACATCAAAATCAATCACAGCAACCTTGGATAATTTGTGGAAATCTAATGCATGTTTAGCGGCAATTGCCACATTTCCAAATAGACAAAACCCCATTGGCACCTGTGTTTCTGCATGATGCCCAGGAGGCCTCACAGCCACAAACGCATTCTTTGCTTTGCCAGAAATAACAGTATCCACAGCACACACCGCACCACCTACTGCCCTGTAAGCTGCAGCTACAGTACCAGGTGACATATGCGTATCTCCATCTAACTGGCTCATTCCAACTTCAGGACTGCTGGAATGTATTAAGTCAATGTGAGATTGTGGGTGAACTGAGAGAATATTTTCTTTTGTAGCGGCTGGAGCCTCGATCCTGAGTAAATCCAAATCTTCTACAGCACGTAAGATGTGTTTTAGGCGCGCCACTTGCTCGGGATGCCCTGAAGGTGTTTCATGCTTTAGACAGTCGCTATGAGTAATAAACGCAGTGGTCATTTTTCCATCCAATTAACTTTAATTTGGTAAATAATTGTAATATTTATTGTCCTAGATTAACTGGGTGATAAACCTCTCAATCGCTCAGATCGTCTACGCAGTAGTTCAAGTGTGACTAGAAGAGCAATGGAGATTGCCACCAATATTGTTGCAACAGCTAGGATAGTGGGACTGATTTGTTCTCTCAATCCAGTAAACATCTGCCAGGGTAAAGTTTTTTGATTTGTAGAGCCTACAAACATCACAACGACAACCTCATCAAATGATGTGATAAAAGCAAACAGTCCACCCGAGATTACACCCGGCAAAATCAATGGCATTTGTATTTTAAAGAACGTCCTAACTGGGTCAGCACCCATATTTGCAGCCGCCCGTGTAAGTGAACTATCAAAGCCAACAAGAGTTGCAGTTACGGTTATTATTACGAACGGGATACCTAAGACGCTATGAGCAAGAATAACTTTTACATAACCAACAAAATTCTTATCAAGACCTATTCTGTCTTCAAGAAAATTCCCAACATGCGAATAAAAGAAAAACATACCAGTTGCGGAAATGATTAAGGGGACTATCATCGGTGAAATTAAAATGGCTGTAATAGCCCTTTTAAATGGAACATGACTTTGGCTTAAGCCAATAGCCGCAAGGGTTCCCAAAGAAACAGAGACTAGGGTAGCAACAGGGGCAATTAACAGAGAGTTTTTAAAAGACCTCTGCCATTCATTATTTGTGAAGAAGTCTTTGTAGTGTTTGAGCGAGTAACCCTCTGGATCAAATCGAAGCATTTCTGGCGTAAAAGTGAAAAAATCTTGAGCATTAAACGAAAGAGGCATTACGACTAATATTGGGGTAATTAAAAATGTAAAAATTATCCCACAAATTATTCTGAAGGTATAATGCCATAGAACTTGTCCAGGAGAAAGGTATGGCTGAAGATGATTTCGATATCGACCCTGACGGAGCCAAAATAGAAACCAACCTAAAAACCAGCCAAGAAAAAGTCCTAAAAAAATTCCTACTGGCCCGAGAAAATAAAACGACACTAGCACCAGAAATGCACAAACTGCGTAGCGTATCGCGGTCTCATTCCGTTCAAACAATACACCTAGGAGGCTCACTACAACAGCAAAGAAAACTCCCAATAGAGCACCCCAAAATCCTGAACCATTAGCTACCCCAACAATTAGCCCAATCACACCACCGAAAAGAGCCATTAAGCCGACCACAAATGTGATTGATTTTTCGGAGATAACTACCACTCTTTGCATGCTGCTACCCTCCTAACTTTACGTTATCAATCCCCACAATTTTATCGTAGGTCCAGTATAAAACTAGAACGGCAACCAAAAGAATAGTACCCAACGCAGCTGCTAATCCCCAATTTAAAGACTTTAATATATGATAAGCTATCCGATTAGAGATAAAAACGCCCTTTGTACCACCAACAATCTCAGGCGTGATGTAATAGCCGATTGCCAGTATGAAGACTAAAATTGATCCAGCTCCAATGCCAGGCACCGATTGTGGAAAATACACCCTCCAAAAGGCGGTCCAATTTGTTGCGCCAAGCGATTTGGCTGCTCGTAAGTAACTCGGTGGAATTGTTTGCATAACTGAGTACATTGGTAAAATCATAAACGGTAAAAGTATATGAGTCATCGCTACAATAGTACCAGTTTCATTATTAATCATAATGAGACGGGCATCATCTGCTACAAGACTGAGCTGCACAAGAACATCATTTATCACACCCTGCTGCTGCAACATTACTTTCCACGCAGACGTGCGTACCAATAGAGAGGTCCAAAATGGTAATAGTACCAGTATCATTAAAAAGTTTGCTTGACGCATAGGTAAATTTGCAAGAAGCCATGCCACTGGATAGCCTAATAAAATACAGGAAAATGTTATTACCAAAGACATAACAAATGTTCGCTTGAAAAGTTTTATTAAAATTGTCTTATCGTCTGGTTGAAATTCTGCGCCTTGCACGGTTTTCCGCATATCAACTGCGTTTAGAAAATAGCCTGAAGTGTAGGCGGGGCTGTGTGTTTTTATTGTCTGCCAAACTTCGATACTACTCCAACCATCATGAACATCTATTAACTTTTCCTTGAATGGCCCATCCGTCTCAATATCCCATTTTTTTGCTTTTCTAGCTGTTTTTTTAAATAGTGATGCAATTCCAGATTTTTCATAATTCAACCTTAAACCTACTTTGGTATGAACTTTGGCTTTTGCGGCATTCTTAATGTCTATAGCAAACGCAGCATAAACCGCCTCCTCCGGCAATTGACCACTTAAGGCATCCCATGATTGCAGCGCTTGGACAGTTTCAGGCAATGTCTGTGATACGAGATCATTCTCAACCGATCGCGAGAGCATCGAAATAATTGGCATGATGAACGCAACGATAATAAAAATAAGCAAAGGTGAAATTAGCAGTAGGGCTCGTATTTTTTGCTGTCGCAGGGAACGATTCAGACTTTTCTTCAATGGCACACCATCAGCTGATAACAAAATCTTATCGGTGGAACTGCTAACCATCAAAAGGCCTATTTATGGGTATAATTTTAAGTAAAAGGTATAAGGTAAGAAGGGCCGCCTGGGCCCTTCTAATTTAAATCGATAATTATTTTGCTAACCAAGCTTGGAATTTAGCATCAAGATCATCTCTGTAATCAGCCCAGAAATCATAATTCATCAAAAAAGCTCTTGATAAATTTTCTGGGGCAGTCGGCATATGTGGAGCCATATCTATGCCAAGGTCGGCGTGTTTGCCTACCAATGGTGCTGATGATGCGCGAGCTGGTCCATAACTGATATACTTAGCCTGATCTGCCAATCTCTGAGTATCAGTCGCAAACATGATATAATCTAAAGCACGAGCTTGTCTTTCAGCGCTTAGTCCAGCTGGGATAATCCAACCATCTAAATCCATCACCTGACCGTCCCAAATCATTGCAACAGGCTGCTTTTGCTCTTCGATCAATGAGAATAAGCGTCCATTGTAAGTAGCGCCCATGATCACCTCGCCATCGGCGAGTAATTGAGGAGTATCTGAACCAGATGAAACCCAAATTACGTCATCTTTGATGGTATCCAACTTAGCTAATGCTCTATCCTGGCCTGCTTCTGTTTCGAGCGTGTCATATATATCAGCTTTAGCTACTCCGTCACATAAAAGAGCCCATTCCATTGTATTAATTGGAACGCTGAATAGTGATCTTTTTCCTGGATAAGCAGCTGTATTAAATACATCACAAACACTGCTTGGAGCCGTGTCGCCTACAAGATCAGTTCTATACCCAAATGTTGTAGAATAAACAATCTGCGGAATAAAACACTCAGAAACGAGCATATCGCCAAAATCTTCAGATGCAGGTGTGCCGTCTGGTGCAGGTGCAAGCATAGTGTCAGGATCAATCTCCATCGCCAAGCCTTCATCGCAGAGCTGCATGGCCGGTGCGGCCTCTACATCTACAACATCCCAAGTGATATTTTTCGCTTCATTCATTGCCCTAAGCTGAGCAACAGCAGTAGATGAACTATCATCATTAAGAATTGTCACACCAGTATTCGCTGAATAGGGTTCGTGGTATGCTTTTAGTTGGGAATTGGAGTACGCTCCACCCCAAGACACGATAGTCATTTCCATAGACATGTGACTTCCAGCAAAAGCGGCACCTGAAATTAATGCAGCCGAAGCAGTTGTCAAAATTGTTTTAGTGAAGTTCATTAGCTTCTCCCATTTTACCCGTTATCAAAAAACAGCGTTGGCCTCACGGGCAACTCAACCAATACTGTGAAAGCTTTATCCAAAATGAATAAGCCAATCCCATTACTCCTCAAGCATCTAAAGCACGGCAACACTCGGGAGACCAGCCTATTTCGACCTTTTCCCCAGGCTTTAACCTAACTTGATCAGACGAATTTCTCGTTTTTACTATGAAGTCTTCGTTACCAGCAACTTTGAGTCTGGTTCTAAAAATATCTCCCATGTAAATGAACTCTAAAACTTCAGCATTTATCGTGTGAGCTCCTGCAGGAAGCTTCTTTTTATTTAACTCTACTCTTTCCGGCCTAATGGAAACTTGAGTTCGTTCTCCAATTCCAGACACATTTACTGGTTTGCAATCAATAATATCACCACTGTCTAATTCCACTTTCGCAATATCATTTTTCAAACCTTTGACTGTACCGTTAAGAGTATTGTTTTCACCAATAAACTGCGCGACAAAACTATTCTCCGGTTCCTCGTATAGCTGATCCGGAGTAGCTAATTGCTGAATACGACCATCATTAAATACTGCTACCCGATCTGACATTGTCAAAGCTTCCGTTTGATCATGTGTGACATATACAACAGTGATACCTAGACGATGTGCGAGAGCAGTTATTTCAAACTGCATTTTTTCACGGAGTTGTTTATCTAAAGCGCCTAATGGCTCATCCATCAAAACTAACTCGGGCTCAAAAACCAGTGCCCTGGCTAGGGCAATACGCTGTTGCTGACCACCAGAGAGCTGTGCGGGCCGTCTTCCTTTAAAGCCACCCATCTCCACCATATTCAAGGCTCTTTCTACCTTTTCCTCACGTAAAGATTTTTCAAGCTTTCTCACTTCTAATGGAAAAGACAAATTTTCTGCCACCGTCATATGTGGAAATAATGCATAATTTTGAAAGACCATTCCAATACCGCGCTTGTGCGGTGGAATATTATTTATTGAAATTCCGTTTAACATTATATCGCCATGTGTCGCTGTTTCAAAGCCAGCCAGCATCATTAAGCAAGTAGTCTTACCTGAACCAGAAGGGCCAAGCATGGTTAAAAACTCACCTTTTGGAATTTCAAGATTTAGGTCTTTTACTACCAGCGTTTCCCCATCATAGCTCTTTTGCACTCGATTAAACTTAACAAAAGCTTCCAAATGTGTGTCTTTGGCCAATATATAAAATTCCTAATGTTATTTTAGCATCTGTGTAGAATCGTTTGATTAAAACATATGAACTGACACTAGATCAACAGTATATGAACTTTTTATCTAATGATCCGATTACAATCACGATTTTTTACAAAAAGATTTAGAGCTGCGCGGGTTCCCATAAGCCATCAGCCTTAACTATGCTCATGGCTTCGTCTAAAGATTGAACGGCGCGATCAATCAAGATATCAATCTGTTCTTCATTAATAATTAATGGGGGAGATATAATCATTCTGTCCCCTACGTGACGCATTATTAAATTGTTAGCAAAACAACGCTCACGGCAAATGTACCCTACGGTTCCAGATTGGGATGAAAATTTTGCACGCATTGCCTTATCAGGCGTTAATGCTATCGAACCCATCATCCCAACAATTTTTGCTTCACCGACCATTGGGTGGTCAATTAAAGTAGCCCACTTTTTTGCCAGGTATGGCGCCGTATCATTACGAACGCGCTCAACAAGTCCTTCGGACTCAATAATGTTCAAATTAGCTAACGCTACAGCAGCTGCAACTGGATGACTTGAATATGTATATCCATGATTAAACTCGTCTTTTCCGATCACGTTAGCTATTTTTGTTGAAACAATCGAACCTCCAATAGGCTGATAGCCAGAACTTAATCCCTTAGCAATTGTCATAATGTCGGGCCTGATATTCAAAGTTTGTGAACCAAACCAGTTACCAGTCCTCCCAAAACCACAAATAACCTCATCAGCGATTAAAATAACCTCATACTTGTCACAAATCCTCTGAATTTCTGGCCAGTATGTATCTGGTGGGACTATGACACCACCCGCCCCCTGCACAGGTTCCGCTATGAACGCCGCCACTCTATTTTCACCAAGCTCAATTATCGCATCTTCCAACTCTTTGGCTCTCACTAGTCCAAATTCCTCCGGACTAAGATCACCACCTTCTGCCCACCAATCTGGCTGGTTAATATGGTGCACGTTAGGAATAGGCAAACCACCCTGCTGATGCATTGCATTCATACCGCCTAAAGAAGCCCCGCCCAGAGTAGATCCATGATAAGCATTTTTTCTGCTTATAATTATATTTTTCTCATCATGCCCTATCGCTGCCCAGTATTGCCTGACAATGCGTATATTGGTGTCATTTGCTTCGGAGCCTGAACCAGCGTAAAAAATATGATTAAGGTCCCCGGGGGCCAATTCTGCAAGTTTTTCTGATAGATCGATGGCTGGGATATGCGTGGTTTGAAAAAAAGTGTTGTAATATGGTAATTCTCTCATCTGCCGTTCAGCAGCCTGAGCCAGTTCTTCTCTACCATAACCAATATTAACACACCACAATCCAGCCATAGCATCCAATAGTTGCTCACCATTGCTATCGTAAACATAAACCCCCTGCGCGGAGGTAATTATTTTTGCCCCCTTCTTTGCTACATCATTTTGAGAAGAAAATGGATGTAAATGATGCGCAGCATCACGTTTTTGTAATTCTTCAGTAGGAAAATGGTTTCTTATATTCATTTACCGTTACCTCAATAAGGGAAAACACTAGGGCATAGAGCAAATGACAATAGGGGGTATTCATTTCATCGTCAACAATTTGAACGCTGCATTCAAAAAAATTCTCAAGTGAATTGTGAGTAGAGTTAAGACTTCGGTAATATCCAGTTATCCCTGAGGAAATGGCACGTGTAGCCCCTGGGGTATCGTTGCAGATAGTTCTGATGTTCTGGTTCAGCTTCCCAAAAATCAGTGGCCTTTGAAACCTTGGTAACCACTTTTCCTGGCCAATGCCCACTTGCGTTAATTTTAGAAATAATATCGTTTGCTTCGGTCTCTTGCTCAGAATTTACGGCAAATATTTCGGATCTGTAGGAGTCACCTATATCATTTCCCTGACGATCTAAAGTAGTTGGATCATGTATTTGGAAAAAGAACTCTAAGAGCGCTCTGTAAGAAGTAACCGATTTATCATACTCTATTTCTATCGCTTCGGCATGCCCAGTGGTTTTAGTACAAACCATTTGATAAGTTGGATTGCTTACGTGCCCTCCTGTATATCCGACTCGCGTACCCAGAATACCAGGGCGAACTCGAATTAACTCTTCCATTCCCCAAAAACATCCACCAGCAAAAATTGCTTTAGCCATATTAAACCCCTATTTGACCGATGTAGTCACCATAGCCTTCTGCTTCCATCTCATCGACTGGAATAAATCGCAAACTAGCTGAATTTATACAATAACGTAAACCACCTCTCTCGGGTGGCCCGTCTGGGAAGACATGCCCAAGATGGCTATCCCCAAATTTTGATCGCACCTCAGTACGCGACATTCCGTGGCTACTATCTTGTAGCTCTTCAACATGCGACGACACTAATGGCTTTGTGAAACTGGGCCAACCACAGCCAGACTCATATTTATCACCAGAAGAAAATAATGGCTCCCCTGAAACAATATCTACGTAAATACCTAGGTTCTTATTCTTAAGATATTTCCCCGTACCAGGTCTTTCGGTACCACTTTGTTGGGTAACCCAGTGCTCAATCTCATTTAATTGGTCAATGCGCTTTAAGTCCTTGAAGTATTTTGACACAACATTTGTTCCTATTTTTTCTCCACTTAGGTAAGAATATAGACCATTAAAATCTATTTCAAACGATGCTTTCAAAATAGTACTTAGTGGTTTATTTCAGTCTCTACGAAATCTTCTTTTCTATACCCTTGGAGATAAAGCAAAGAGGTTAGATCACAGTGATTAATCACAATATCACTCTTTTCAGCTACAATTCGTTTTGCATGCATGGCAACACCCATTCCGGCTAACTCTAGCATCCCTAAATCATTAGCTCCATCTCCAACTGCCAAAACATCCTTGTGTGAAAGCCCTCGATCTTGAACTAGAAGGTTTAGTCTATTTACCTTTTCATTTCTCCCCAAGATCGGATCAGCTACCTGACCAGTAAATATCCCATTTTCTTCAACTAGTATATTTGCGTGGTGCTCATCAAAGCCTAAAATTTTGCTGACAGGAGTGGAAAAAGCTGTGAAACCACCAGATACTAAGGCCGTGTATGCACCGTTCGATTTCATAGTACTAACTAAGGCTTTACCGCCAGAGCGGAAGGTTATTCTTCGTTCTAATACTTGCTCAATCATGGTATTGGGACACTGCGCCAATAAAGCTACTCGTTCGTTTAAAGCATCTTGAAACCCTAACTCTCCATTCATGGCACGCGTTGTAATTTTCTTTACTTTACTCCCCACTCCATACATATCGGCGAGTTCATCAATACATTCTTGCTCTATCATAGTACTATCCATGTCAGCCAATAGCAGCGACTTAAAATGATTTTCTTTCTTTCGGATGACCATATCTATCTTTAAAAGCTGCAAATCCGCCCATACTGATGAAAACTCGTTGCTTTGCTTTTCTACATTAAAACATACAGCTTCCTTGTGACCTAGCCACAGTAAATCCTGCCCACCCATGGATGAATAAACGGAATTTACCAATTGATGACTTAGAGCACCTGATCCATCAGGGCATAGAAGTATAACATTATACATTGAAATTTTTCCACTGAAAATATTACCAAACTTAAAAGCGATATAACGTTTAAATCGATCTTGTGAAAGTCTTTCAAAACCTATAGCACTATTGATGGGACACCCCTCCCCAACGAGGGGCAGATATCTGTAAGGATAACATAAATGAACATAAAAAAACCGGTTATGCGGCCGGATAACGCATATTTTTCATCTGGACCATGCGCCAAATACCCAACATTTTCCACAGATAATCTACGCACAGCGGCAATAGGCAGGTCACATCGTGCTAATGTGGGCAAAGTAAAACTTAAACAATTAATAGATAACATAAAAGAAATCCTAGATGTTCCTTCTGATTATAAAGTGGGGATAGTACCAGCTTCGGACACTGGAGCCTTAGAGATGGCAATGTGGTCACTTCTAGGTGCCCGTAAAACTACAATGGTAGCTTGGGAAAGCTTTGGAAAAGACTGGATAAATGATGCTGTTAATGAGTTAAAAATTGTTCCTGAAATTAAAACTGCTAACTATGGTCACATCGTTGACATGTCATCAATCGATTATAACAACGACGTGGTATTCACTTGGAATGGTACAACTTCCGGTGTTTGCATGAAGAACGGAAATGATATCCCCATCGAAAGGGAAGGCCTCACAATTTGTGATGCTACATCTGCCGCTTTTGCAGTTAGACTGCCATTCGAAAAGTTGGATGTTACAACTTTTAGCTGGCAGAAAGTAATGGGTGGAGAGGCTGCTCACGGTATAATAATATTATCACCAAAGTCGGTCGAACGCCTAGAAAATCATACCGCTGAGTGGCCAATTCCAAAAATATTTAGAATGACCAAAAATAATAAATTGATCCAAGGTATTTTCGAGGGTGCCACAATTAATACGCCTTCAATGCTGGCAGTTGAAGATTTTTTATATGCATTGAAATGGGCTCGCGATATTGGTGGTTTAGACGAATTAATTTCTCGAGCTGAGGCTAACGCAAAAACAGTTTGGACTTTCTGCGATCAACGGGATTGGATAGATAATCTTGCCGTTGATCCCGAAACCCGTTCGGTAACGTCAGTTTGCCTACAATTTACTGATCCAAAAATTATGGATGGAGTAAGCTTTTCAAAAGCTATAGCTAAACGCTTAGAAGATGAAAAAGTGGCCTTCGATATTGCTGCTTATAGAGATGCACCTCCTGGACTGCGAATTTGGTGTGGTGGGACCGTCAATAAAATTGACTTGGAACGAATGCTTCCATGGATTGAATGGGCGTATCACGAAGAATTAGCAGGGTAAGTTTAGAGCGCTGGCTCTTTATTTTAATTTTACATGTATTTTTTATTCTATTTATCAAGGAGTTCAATATGGCACCCAAAGTACTCGTTTCCGATAAGTTATCTGAGACTGCTATTAAAATATTTAAAGAAAAAGGTATTGAAGTCGATTTCATGCCTGAGGTTGGTAAAGATAAGCAAAGGCTTGCTGAAATAATAGGAAAC
Source organism: uncultured Rhodobacterales bacterium (assembly GCA_963999845.1). GTDB lineage: Bacteria > Pseudomonadota > Alphaproteobacteria > Rhodobacterales > Rhodobacteraceae > Salinivivens. The sequence goes on from CAXEVV010000022.1 coordinate 16,316, forward strand.
TATGACGGCTTAGCCATCAGGTCAGCAACTAGGGTCACACCCACAATTCTTAGAAATGCAAAAAAACTTCAAGTCATAGGGCGGGCTGGAATAGGAACCGATAATATAGACAAGGGAGAAGCGTCAAAAAAGGGTATTATCGTGATGAACACACCCTTTGGAAATATGATAACCACAGCTGAACACGCAATCGCCATGATGTTTGCAGTAGCGCGTCAAATACCAGAGGCATCCATTTCCACTCAAGAGGGAAAATGGGAAAAATCAAAATTTATGGGTGTCGAGCTTACAAGAAAAACGCTTGGTGTTATTGGCGCTGGCAATATTGGTGGAATTGTTTGTGAGAGAGCTCGTGCTTTACAAATGAAAGTCCTAGCTTATGACCCCTTCCTCAGCGAAGAAAAGGCTGAAAGCATGGGCATAGAAAAAGTTGAACTTAATAAGCTGCTTGAAAAATCAGACTTCATAACTCTTCATGTTCCTTTTACTGATGCAACAAAAAATATTTTAAGTCGAGAAAATTTAAGCAGAACAAAAAAGGGCGTTCGAATAATTAACTGTGCTAGGGGTGGTTTGGTTGATGAAAATGCTCTAGCCGATCTTATTCGGTCTGGACACATTGCAGGAGCTGCGTTTGATGTTTTCTCAGATGAACCGGCTACTGACAATCCATTATTTAAAATTCCAAATGTTGTTTGCACCCCTCATCTTGGGGCTGCAACAAGCGAAGCACAAGAAAATGTTGCGATTCAAGTCGCTGAGCAAATGGCTAATTATCTTAATGATGGTGCGGTAGAAAATGCTTTGAATATGCCTTCAATGACTGCGGAAGAAGCTAAAATAATGCGGCCCTGGGTTAACTTAGCTGGACATCTTGGAAGCTTCATAGGTCAAATGACTGACGAACCTCTTGAAGCCATTAATATTTTATATGATGGTACGGTTTCAAAAATGAATTTAGCAGCCTTAAATTGTGCTGCGATCGCTGGCATTATGAAGAAGGTCAACCCAGATGTGAACATGGTTTCGGCCCCAGTAATCGCAAAAGAGCGCGGCATCCAAATTTCCACAACAAACCAAGACAAATCTGGGGCATTTGATGGATACATAAAAGTAACCGCCGTAACAAAAACTCGAGAACGTTCAATAGGTGGCACGGTATTCAGTGATGGAAAACCAAGGTTTATTCAGATAAAAGGTATAAACTTGGATGCAGAAGTCGGAAAAGACATGCTTTACACTACTAACGAAGACGTTCCTGGAATAATAGGACAGCTTGGGCAAATTTTGGGAACAAATAGGATAAATATTGCTAATTTTACTTTGGGGCGTTCAGAAATTGGTGGTGAAGCCATAGCCTTACTTTACCTTGATGGACCAATAACTTCAGATGCAGTTAATCAATTAAAGGACACTGGTATGTTTAAACAAGTTAAGCCTTTAGCTTTTGACATTGCTAAGTAATTAACAAAATAATTTTGATGTTTTTAAATACTAGAAGAATAGTAAAATAACAGTGCAGATATTGAGGTTTTATTAATGTTTATAGTTGCGGCATTATATCATTTTACTCGGTTCAAAGATCATCGAGATATATGTAGCTCTTTGCAAGATAAATGTAATGTTTCTGGGGTTAAGGGATCACTTTTACTAGCGCCAGAGGGAATAAATGGCACCATCGCAGGTACGCGAGAGGGCATCAATAGTGTACTAGAATACATAAGAACTTTACCAGGTTGCGGCAGTATTCAACACAAAGAGAGTACCGCTTCTTTGCCGCCATTTCCAAGAATGAAAGTAAAATTAAAAAAAGAAATTGTAACTATGGGTCAACCTAACGTGAACCCAACAGAGATAGTTGGGAAATATGTTGAACCAAAAGATTGGGACTCTTTAGTTAACTCACCCGATGTGGTAGTAATTGATACAAGAAATGATTACGAGGTAGGGATTGGAACCTTTAAAGGTGCAGTGAACCCGGATACAAAAAGTTTCAGCGAATTTCCAGAATGGTGGGAAAAAAATAAAGATAAATTCCACAATAAAAAAATTGCTATGTTCTGTACTGGTGGAATTCGATGTGAGAAGTCGACTAACTACCTCTTGGGAAAAGGAGTAAAAGAAGTACACCATCTGAAAGGTGGAATTCTAAAATATTTAGAAGACATTCCTGAAGAACACAGTAGTTGGGAAGGTGACTGCTTCGTGTTTGACGCTAGGGTATCGGTCGGGCACAGGCTGAGCGAGGGGCCACACCAGCTGTGTTATGCGTGTCGGCGTCCAATCCTTCCAAAAGATCAAAACCACAGGAAGTACGAACATGGTGTTTCGTGCCACCAATGCTTCGATAAAACTTCAGACTATGATAAAAGCCGTTTTAGAGAGAGACAAAAACAAATAAAGCTCGCACGTGGTCGAGGAGTAAAGCACATGGCTGGATATGATGGGAATTAAATTTTCTCTGATATTCTAGGACGCCCAGAGGCCTCTACAGTTAAAATCGCCTCTACGAACATATGTCGCGCTTCAGCTTTTGCTTTTTTTATATCTCTGAACACTCTCGTTACAATATCTTCCGCACCGGAGCCACGCGCCTTATTAATAGCTTTATCCAATAAAAAATTTTCTAAAGAAGTAAGTGCTTTCTCCTCATTTAAAAAGTCCTTCGGTCCATTAGGGAAATGCACTCGAAATTGGCCTTCACTTGGAGACGTAATCGACCCTTGAACTCGCATGGTAATACGACCAACAACTGCACCGATAGCATTTGCCACATCACTATGTTTGGGAAGGATCATATCACACTTCAAAAGATCACCAATTGCTGGATAATATGAACCAGAAGAGGCGCCTAAAGCTACAACGGGTAGATTTAAACCAGTATCAATTTTCACTATATTCTTGTGGCCAGTTAAGCCCTCAAACATGAGTATATTATTCGCCAACTCTTCTGCTGGCTGATTAAATTTATCTTCTTCATGAAATGCACTTTCTAATAAAAACAAGGCTGTTTGTCGATGTAATTGAGCGATGATCATTCTCGACAAATCTTCCGCAGTTTCCGTCAATAAATCACCAGAGCCCTTGCGCCTACGGCCAAAAAGCGTAATAGCTTTTTCTGCGGCTTCTCCATCCCAAGTAGTCATATTTTTCAGTACATGACTGGCGTCAGAGGGTGTAACTCCTGAAACTTGTACTATACCTCGAGATACTAGTCGCTCTAAGGACTTAATCTCAATCCTAGTCTGAATAACCGATTTAAGTGGCTTTGAGTTTCTCTCAATACGTGAAAGTACTTTCATATCTCTAGAGGTCAAACTATGCTCAACAGGATTTGAAATTAGACGAACAAATTTTCCATCATACTCCCCAGGAGCTGAAGTTCTCAATTGTTCATCCAAAATATCATGGATATGTGGTTCTTGATGCGCGAGCAAAGAAATAGGAACCAATCGTTTGGGACCCAAGTGTAAGCCCCCCTTTAGTCCTTCAGATAGAAAATGTACTTGGCTATCACCGCCCAATCCTGTTGTGCGCACCGCCACGGCCTCTACCATTGTGCGAAAATTACCTACGCGTGCCCCGGCTGGATCGAGAGCTGGCCGCCCATCCTTAAGCAAGGCAACATCAGTAGTAGTCCCACCTATGTCCGATACAAATCCAAGGGTTAAATCAGTCATCCATTTGGCACCCACAATCGATGCTGCAGGCCCACTCAAAATGGTCTCGATCGGCTTTTCTCGGGCTTCACTGGAAGATATTAGCGCACCATCACCACGCACGACCATCAAAGGTGCATTAATGCTCATCCTGGAAAGGGTAGTCTCACAGCGACTTATTAATTGATCAATTATCCCAATTAGCCTGGCATTAAGAACCGCAGTAAGAGCCCTTCGTGGTCCATTGAGTTTCGATGATAATTGATGAGAGGCGGTAATAGGCTTGTCAGTTAGACCTTTTATTAATTCTATAATTTTTACTTCGTGGGCAGCATTGCGCGTTGCAAATTGGCTTGCAATAGCAAAAGCTGAGATTCCATCAAGGTTTAAAATCCATTTTTTTATTTCCTCAATGTCCAGCTGGCACGTCTCCTCCCCAGCATGATTGTGACCACCTTTAGTTTGTAGAACTGGGTCTCCCTTGAGTGCCTCATGAATTTTGTGCTTAGTTAGATCACCATCCCGAAAACCAACAAATATTAAAGCAACACTTCCACCTTGATCTTCAACTAAAGCGTTTGTTGCTAAAGTAGTTGAAAGCGAAACAAGAGAGATATCCTTGGGTTTTATCGAAGACTTATTAAGGACATTTCGCACAGCTTCAGATATTCCAATAGCCAAATCTTGCCGCGAAGTAAGCGCCTTAGCACTGGCAATAACTTTTTCTTCATCTTCTAAAATAACAGCATCAGTATATGTGCCACCAGTATCTACCCCTAAGAAAAATGTCACTTTACTCTCCGAGAACTTTCTACAATGATTTGAATCAAATAAACTTCCAGCACATTATTCATTACCATTTTGAACTAATTTGGTAAGAGCCCAAGTTGCAGCTTCACTTACTGCTAAATCTGGATCTTTAACTAGAGGTGTCACAACTTCTTTAAATCTCTGCTCCCTAGAATTACCAATCGCATATAAAACATTTCTTACAAATCTATCGCGACCAATGCGCTTTATAGGACTACCTGAAAACTTCTCTCTAAAACCTTTGTCGTCTAGAGTAACAAATTCTGTCAAATCTGGCATTTTCAGTTCCTCACGGGCGTAAAGCCTAGTCTCGCTGCCTGCTTTGGCAAATTTATTCCAAGGACAAACAGCCAAACAGTCATCGCATCCGTATATCCGGTTTCCAATTTTTGATCGCAACTCCACGTCAACTGAACCACGGTGTTCTATAGTAAGGTAGGAGATGCAGCGTCTTGCATCTATTTGATAGGGCTTCGGGAAAGCATCTGTAGGACAAACATCAATGCATGACTGACATGAACCGCAATGGTCGAGTTCTAGCTTATCAGGTTCAATTTCTAGTGTCGTAAAGATGGATCCAATGAAAAACCAGTTCCCCAACTCACGACTTACTAGATTAGTATGCTTTCCTTGCCAGCCTAGACCTGCCGCCTGTCCTAACGGTTTTTCTGGCACGGGTGCTGTATCAACAAATACTTTTACCTCACCACCTGCCTCTGAGATTAACCAACGAGCTAACGATTTTAATTTTTTCTTAATAATTACATGATAATCTTTATTTTGCGCATAAACCGAAATTGCAGCTTTATCAGGATAATTTAAGACTTCCATTGGGTCGTGCTCAGGAGTGTAACTCTGGGCAAGCATAATGATTGTTTTAGCCTCAGGCCAAAGAATTTTAGGATCTTCGCGCCACTCAATTTTCTCTGAAAGCCAGCTCATTTGACCATGATAATTCAAATTTAAAAATTTTCTGAAAGACTTCGAAATAGATGGCGTTTCTGACAGACTACAAGCTTTTGTTAAATCAAACCCTAGATCCTTAGCTTGATCAACCAATTTAGATTTTAAATCTGTCACTGTTATGCCTACAAATTAAAAATCTAAATCATTATAATGAACTGGCGGTAAGAAACCAGAAACCTGGTCAGCAAGTAAATTACGAAATGCTGGTCTTGATTTTATCTTAGCATACCAATCCTTAACAGCATTGGACCGATTCCAATCCACATCACTTAGATAATCAAGGGTAGAAAAATGGGCAGCGGCGGCAAAATCTGCGAGCGTCATAACTTCTCCAGCCAACCAACGTCGATGCTCGAGCAACCACGCCATGTAGTCAATGTGATACTTAATATTTTTTGAACCCTCTTTTATAAATTTACTATCGGGAAACCCCTGTCCCATTATTTTCTTATTTACCCGCTCATAAAGTAACTTAGATGTAACTTCATTATGAAATTTATCATCAAACCACGAGACTAACCTTCGTGCCTCAAACCTTTCCTTAGGATCCTCTGGCAATAAAGCTTTGTCAGGATATGCTTCTTCCAAATACTCACATATTGCAGCACTTTCCGAAAGTATTTCATCATCAATTTTCAAAACAGGTAATTTGCCTGCAGGGTTTCTCCTCAAGAAATCTGCTGACTTGTCCCAATAACGCTCCTCAATGAGTTCTACTTCAATTTTCTTTTCTGCAAGGCTTAAACGAACTTTTCTGCAAAATGGTGATAATGGCACGTGATATAGTCGGAACATTTGAGTCCTTTGTAAGATAACAAATATTTTAACTAATATTCACAAGAAATTAAGTAACGCAAACATAAAGATTATTTTAAAGAGTAAAGATCAGAAAGCATAACCGGGGTATCACCTAACTGCCACGGAGCTAATTTGGTCATAATTTTATTGAATTCTGAACTTTGCTTAAAATTATCTAACCAGTTGATTAAATTAAGCCAGTCTTGCGCATAAAACCAAACATGGTCTATGTGAGCAAATTGTCTTACAAAAGGTAAAATTGCCAAATCGGCAATAGACATATTTTTTCCAAACAAATTGGGGGAAAGCATTTTTTCTAATTTGTAGAGGAACAGTGCTGCTTTATCTCTAGACTCTAGAGGGTCCGTTTCTGGAAATCTATTTGGATACTTTGCTCGATCAAGATCCTGCTTAAAATTTCCATCACACTCTGTAATTAAGTCAAAGCCACGAGAGGGCATGTCCATTAAATTTATTGGATCATACTGACTTAACGCCCATTCCATAATATCCAGACTTTCATCAAGTATTGTATCTGTTAGCTTCAATGAAGGAACAGTGCCACTTGGCGAAGTTGCTAAAAATTCTGCTGGTTTATCTCTCAGAACTACTTCGCGAATTTCTACATTTACGTTCGCAAATGATAGGGCGAGCCTTGCTCTTATTGCGTAAGGGCACCTTCTAAAATTGTAAAGAATTGGCTGTTCAAGTTGGGACATTGCTTTGTGTAAACTTTAAATATGCAATATTCACTTAATAGACCATCAATTGGCTATTTGAGGCATCGCTTATTGTAGCATCAATTATAGAGCCTTCTTGCTTTGGACTTGCAAAAAGTACTTCAGCAAACTGCTCTGTCCGGCCTAAAGTAGAACTTTCCATAAGTACTTTATGGTTTCGTCCTATTTGCTCTGTCAGATGTTTAGTGCGTACTTTTTTTCCTAATGATCTAAGGAGTTTTGCTCTGCTTTTAATTGTTTTCCCATCGATCTGGGGCATCCGAGCCGCAGGCGTCCCATCTCTCTTAGAATATGGGAAAATATGCAGCCATGTTAAGCCACACTCTTCTACTAATTTAATTGAACTCTCAAAATGTTTATCCGTCTCAGTAGGAAATCCAGCTATTATATCCGCTCCAAAGGTAACTTCAGGCCGTAAGTTTCGAACTGTCTTACAAAACAAAATCGCATCTTCTCTTAAATGACGTCTTTTCATCCGTTTTAGAATTAGATCATCACCATGTTGAAGGCTTAAGTGAAAGTGTGGCATGAGCCTACTTTCAGTTGCAATTGCGTCTAATAATTCTTCGTCCACTTCAATACTATCAATGGAACTTATTCGAAGCCTGTTTAAGTCCGGAATAAGACGTAAAATTCTAATTACGAGGTTTCCTAACTTTGGCTTCATCGGGAGATCTGCGCCCCAGCTAGTTAGATCTACTCCCGTCAATACAATTTCGTTGTACCCTTTTTGAACAAGTCGTTTAATCTGCTCAACAACTACGCCAGCAGGAACAGATCTGGAATTGCCTCTGCCGAATGGTATTGTACAAAATGTACAACGATGATCGCATCCATTCTGAATTTGAACATAAGCGCGACTGCGAGATCCAAAGCCGTCTATTAAATGATTAGCAGTCTCCGAAACTGACATAATATCGTCTACTTGAACACGTTCGCTTTCAGCCAATAAATCTGACGACAAATTAGACCAGATTTCAGGACGCATTTTCTCCGAATTACCAAGTACAAAGTCAACTTCACCCATTTTTGAAAAGCTTGTAGGATCTATTTGTGCTGCACAGCCTGTAACAATTAATGTTGAATTTGGGTTCTCTCTTCGCAGCCGCCTGATTTCTTGCCTTGATTTACTAACCGCTTGTTGTGTTACCGCACACGTATTAATTACAACGGCCTCATGTACCCCCGCAGTATTGGCTAAATGACGCATAGACTCAGTCTCATAAGAATTAAGGCGGCAACCTAATGTAGAGAATTTAACTTCACTTTTCATAAACAGAGTCCAAAAACTGTGTATTGAGCTGCCCATCAAAAACATGCATAGTTGGGCCGTTCATCCATATTCCGTCATCTTTATAATTAACTACAAGCGTTCCACCATCTAGGTCAACGTGCACTTTATTTCCAGTAATTTGCCTTCGAACAGATGCAGCTACGGCAGCACAGGCTGACGAACCAGAAGCCTTAGTAATGCCGACGCCTCTTTCCCATACTCTAACTCGCAAGCGATCCTCAGAGATAACCGAGACAAATTGGACATTTGTTTTTTGAGGAAATAAAAAATGGTTTTCTATTTGAGCACCTTCCGTTTCCACCTTTATCTGATCCAAACTATCTACAAAAAACGAACAATGAGGGTTACCCATACTGGTTGCAGTAGGTTTCCCATGAATTGGTAAAAATAATGTATCAACTTCCTCTGACAATGGTATTTTTTGCCAATGTATTTCTGGAAGTCCCATATTTACTGACACTGATCCGTCAGTCTCACGCTTTGCTTTCAATTTTACGTGATCAGTTGCAAGATCTATTTCATCTTTTTTAATCTCTTTCATCAAAAAATTGGCTATACACCTGGTAGCATTACCACAGGTGGCTGAACTAGAACCATCGGAATTGAAGAAAGTTAAATGCGCATCGGATCCTTCGCTATTCTGAATGATCCCCAATTGATCAAAACCCACACCAAAGTTTCGATCTCCCAATTTTCTAATTGCAGGGACCGATAAATTGATGCTTTTGTCTCGGGAATCAATAAT
>CAXEVV010000023.1:0-25324 GCA_963999845.1 uncultured Rhodobacterales bacterium
TTGCAGCTTTGTTGTGTTTAGCCTCTTGCAGTCAATTTGGTTCATTTGTCCCAAAATCTGTAGATTTACCCTACAAAAAAAATGAGATGAAGCTAGAAAATGGTGTATTTGCTCTTGCGCCTGAAGGTTATTGTATTGGTCCAGCCGTAAATAATCCTAGGACAGGTAATGTGATTTATACCGCATGTCAAAAGAAGAACGGTCATGGCATTGTTAGCATAAGTTTTGCGCCATTGGAAGCTAGTGAGACTGGTAATATCACGCGCTCATATTTAGCAAACAATCAAAAAATAATTAAAACTCATCATTTGAGTGGTTATGATCTGATAAAGGTTGATAATAGCAGTTTCTCTAACAAATCAGTCAATAGTACTGTTTGGCGAGCAGCAAAAGTGGAAAACGGCTATATGGTTTTAGGACAGTATTTCTCGTCTATTGAAAAAAATGTATCTGATATTCATCAGATGGAGGTCCTAAGCGCGTCAGTAAATAATTTTAGTCCTCCTAGTAATTTATTGAGTAGTCAATTATCCAATGTAAGTCCTTCAAATCGAAATAAAAAAGCAAAAATTTTAGTTCCCCCAAAAAAGAGACCGTTAAAATTAATCTTGAACCCTTCTCAAGTGAAAATACGCCCTAAGATAAGGCCGTAAACTTTTAGCTTAACGTTGCGTAGCCAATGACAACCTGCCTCTCGTAAGTTTACCATGTATTCAAAGGAGTTGTGATGAGCAATAAATATCCAAATATGTTTAGGCCCCTCGATTTCGGTTTTCTGAAACTCAATAATAGAGTGATCATGGGTTCAATGCATACTAATTTGGAGGAAACAAAGAATTGGAGTAGGATAGCTAATTTTTATTCAGAAAGAGCAAAAGGTGGCGTTGGACTTATTGTGACTGGCGGCATCGCGCCAAATGAGGAGGGCGCTGTATTCAAAGGAGCAGCTGCAATGTTAAGCCAGATGGACGCAGATAATCACAGAATTGTTACGGATGCTGTTCATAAAAATGGTGGTAAAATAGCTATGCAGATTTTGCATGCCGGAAGATATGCCTACAGTCCTGATTGTGTTGCTCCATCTGCTGTTAAGTCTCCCATTTCACCATTCGTGCCGCTTGCCCTGGATGATGAAGGCATAAATAAACAAATAGACGATTTTGTTAGCTGCGCTCAGTTAGCTAAGTCTGCTGGTTACGATGGCATTGAAATTATGGGGTCCGAGGGATATTTTATAAATCAGTTTTTGGTGGAGCACACAAATAAACGGGAAGACACTTGGGGTGGTTCATATAAAAATAGAATGCGCTTGCCTATTACAATTGTAGAGAAAATTAGGTCCGCATTGGGAGAAAATTTTCTTCTAATATTTCGTCTTTCGATGATTGATTTAATTCCGAATGGGTCATCGCATGACGAAGTTGTGATTTTGGCTAAGAAACTTGAAGCGGCAGGAATAAATATCATAAACACAGGCATAGGGTGGCATGAAGCTCGAATCCCAACCATTGCCACATCTGTACCCCCAGCTGCATTTTCATGGGTTACAAAAAAATTAATGGGAAAAATTACAATACCATTGATTACATCCAATAGAATAAACACCCCAGAAAAGGTTGAGGAAGTTTTGAATTCAAAGTGCGCCGATTTGGTTAGCATGGCTAGACCATTTTTAGCTGACCCAGATTTCGTGAATAAAGCAAGCCAAGAAAAGAGTGAATTAATCGCACCCTGCATAGCATGTAACCAAGCTTGTCTTGATCACACTTTTAAAGGAAAAATTAGTTCTTGTCTGGTTAATCCGAGAGCATGTTATGAGGATGAATTAGAGTTAAAGTTAGTTTCTAATCCAAAAAAAATTGCTATAGTTGGTGCTGGTCCAGCGGGTTTGTCAGCTGCTATAACAGCTGCTCAAGTTGGCCATCACGTTACACTCTTTGAGAAAGAACAAGAATTAGGTGGGCAACTTAATTTGGCAAAAAAGGTCCCTGGTAAAGAAGAATTTTGGGGCTTAGTGAGTTGGTATGAAAATATGATCAAAATACTTCCCGCTATAGAAATTAAACTTAACCATACCGCTGAAAAGAAAGAATTAGTAAATTTTGATAAAGTAATAATTGCTACTGGTGTAAATCCACGGGAACCTCTTATTGATGGAGTAAATAAAAAGCATGTTCACTATTACAAGGACATTTTGAATGGGCAGGTTAATATAGGTTCTAAAGTAGCGGTTGTTGGAGCGGGGGGGATTGGATTCGATGTCGCTGAGTTTTTGGTAACTGGAAATTATAGAGATGGAAATTTTCAACCCTTACCAGAATGGATGACTGAATGGGGTATTGGTGATCCTGAGCTATTCAGGGGTGGTCTTTTAGCTAATGGTAGTTCCCCAAAGCAAGCCAAAAGGAAAGTTTACCTTCTACAAAGAAAAGCACAAAAAATGGGTAAAAATCTTGGTAAAACAACAGGTTGGATACATCGTGCCGCTTTAAAAAAGAGAGGAGTTCAAATGGTTTCTGGAGTTACATATCATAGTATATGTGACCATGGACTTTATATTTCACGAGATGATGGGAAAGAAACCCCAGAACTATTAGAGGTTGATAACGTTGTGTTGTGTGCGGGGCAAATCTCTAATTCAGACCTTTACAACGATCTCAAAAGCTCTGGTTTTGATTGCCATTTAATCGGTGGTGCAAAACATGCTGACGAATTAGATGCAAAACGTGCAATAGATCAAGGAACTAGACTAGCTTTATCAATTTAAAATATAATTTTTTAGATTTTTAGTAGTCTATAGTGGTATTTGCTAATTACTTGCATTCCAAGACCTTTATAGAGAATATTGGCCGCAAAATTTTTCTCTGTACATAAAGCAACAACGCTATCGGCACCCATTTGATAGGCCCACGAGCCTACCTTTTGCATGACGAGTTTTCCCATACCTTGCCGTCTGCACTTTTGATCTACAACTAAGGCGTGCACCATAGCAACTTTGTTACTAACCGCTACAAATGCAGACGCTGCTGGTCTTGCATTTATACGCCCAAATATTGTGGTTTTATGTGTTTTTACTCGATCCATTATTTCAATTCTCGAGGATGAAATATTGTTTGCCCTCCATAGTTCTCTTTGAATAGCCAATGGTGGAAATATGGTAAAAGCTGTCACTGGTGGAGTTTTTTCAATTGACAAAGTTTTTGAAGAAATACACCAAATATTTGTTGGATCAATCACACGATAACCACTTTGGCTAAGTGCCTCATCAAGAATAATCTCATTCTTTTTTATCATAAATAGTTTGTCTTGATGCCACTGCGCCATTTTATTCTCAGCAAGTTTAATATCTGAGAAATCAGGTGCTCCAATTGCAGTAGCTGCCGACACACGTTTGCCTCCATTTACGCTTCTTCGTAACCTCCATTTTGGGATTTCAAGAAATTTCTCAGCAGGCCATGTTACATCAATTGCCTCAAAAATGTCGGAGTCATTTTTTAACGTCATAGTAGTGTTGACATCAATATCTTTGCTACGACGTCTAATTCGTCGCTATTGGTCCCCCTTACTACGATATTTGTGCCAAATTTTCCCTGATTATTGTAAGGATACGATCCAATTGAAACATTTTTATGGTTAGATGCAATTTTTTTTAGATCGGCTGCAATTTCACCTTCTCCACGGGGTATTTTTACAGATTTGCTTAAAAGTGGTTTACCGCTTATTAGTGAAGGCAGAATACTTTGCACCATGGATTGGAATATATTAGGAACGCCGGCCATAACAAAAACGTTTTCTAGCTGAAAGCCAGGCGCAACTGAGATTGGGTTCTCGATAAGTTTAGCATCATTTGGTATTCGAGCCATTCTTTGCCTAGAGTTATTGAAATCAATATTTTTACTCAAATAATACTTTTGTAAAAGCTTGAATGCGTCTGCTCGAACATTGATCTCTGCTCCAAATGCTTCCGCAATACAATCGGCTGTTATATCGTCATGTGTTGGTCCAATGCCGCCTGATGTGAAAAGGTAATCATATTTAGAACTTAACCATTTTACGGCATCAACAATTTCTGCAGCTTTATCTTGGACCAGTCGAGCTTCTTGTAAATCTATACCAATTTTTGTTAACTCACAAGAAAGGTAGTGCAAGTTAGAATCGCGTGTCCTCCCCGAAAGTATTTCGTCTCCGATAACCAAGATCGCGGCAGATGGATTTGACATGATTAGCCCTTTGCAGTTTAGAGTTTGTATAGTTTAAAAAAATGCAGTTTCAATCAAATTTAGTTCCTGGACGCCTAGTAAAAAGATACAAACGCTTCTTGGCTGACGTAGAGTTATCAAGCGGCCAAATCGTTACAGCCCACTGTGCAAATACTGGCAAAATGCACGGCCTCGTGAGCTGCGGAATGAAAGTTTGGTTAGAACCGAATGAGGACCCAAAAAAAAAGCTCAAATATAGTTGGAAATTGGTTGATCATGAAAATGGCCATTACACCGGCGTAGATACGACCTTTGCAAATAAAATTGTTAATGAGGCGCTAGAGCAAGGAAAAATTTTGGAACTAGAGGAGTATGATACAATCTTACGAGAACAAAATTATGGTGAAAACTCCCGAATAGATTTTCTCTTGAAAAGAGGGTCAAAGAGTTGTTTCTTGGAGGTCAAAAGTGTGACACTGTGCAGGCAAGGTAATATTGCAGAATTTCCAGATACGGTTACGTTGCGAGGAGCTAAGCACCTAAAAGAAATAGCAAAAACAATTAATAGTGATACCAGAGCGATTGTCCTGTATCTAGTCCAGCGATCAGATTGTAGCAATTTTAAAATTGCGAGTGACTTGGATCCCAATTATGCTCAAGAAACCATATTTTCTCAAAATAGTGGAGTAGAATTTGTTTGCTATGGAGTAAACTTTCTTCCTAATGGGATCGAACTGGGATATAAGATGGACTTGGGAAATGACTTTTCGTTTCTCAGCTGATAGCTTTCAGCACTACAAGGGGTAAATATGTGAATTTGCTTAAAGGACAGCCCAAGTCAAAGGATGGAATTGATTTATATTCCAAGAAAGATTTTGAAGGAATGCACGCTGCCGGTCGCGTCGCAGCCGAAATTCTGGATGAAATTGTGGCTTCTGTTTTTCCTGGACAAACTACAGGAAAAATTGATGCACTTATTGAGCAAATGATAAAAGATAAAGGTGTCGAGTCAGCTACGGTTGGATACAGAGGTTATCAACATGCTAGCTGCATAAGCGTGAACCATGTTGTTTGTCATGGTATTCCAAGTGACAAGATTCTCAAGGAAGGTGATATTTTAAATATAGATGTTACGGTTATAAAAGATGGTTGGTTTGGTGATACATCCAGGATGTATGTCTCGGGTCAGCTTTCCCGAAAAGCGGAAAGATTAATTCAGGTTACACACGAGGCGCTGTTCAAGGGTATAGACGCTGTCAAGCCAGGTAAAACGTTCGGTGATGTTGGCCATGCTATTCAAGCATACGTTGAAGCAAACAGAATGTCGGTTGTACGAGATTTTTGCGGCCATGGACTAGGAAGAGTTTTCCACGCGCCTCCAAACGTTTTGCATTATGGAAGGGCAGGAACTGGCCCCGTTATAGAAGAAGGTATGTTCTTTACAATTGAGCCTATGGTAAATTGGGGTCGGCCTGAGACTAAAGTTCTCAACGATGAATGGACCGCAGTTACAAGGGACAAATCTTTATCAGCGCAATTTGAACATTCCATTGGTGTAACCCAAGATGGAGTAGAAATTTTCACTTTATCACCTGGAAATAAGTTTCATCCTACCTATGGCTAGTCCTGCACTTTCTGGAAAAAATGTAATATGGTGTCACCATATTTTCTTACATCTTCCAAACTAAAGCCTTCCAGGTAATTTTTTCTCTCTCCTTCCTCTAAAACTACCAGTGCGTTATCGCTCAGCCAATTTGAAGCAAGTGCGGATCTTATAGCGGCTTCACCAAGCGATCTTCGGTAGGGAGGATCTAAAAAAACTAGATTGAAAGCTTCATCAGAGTTCAGAGGCATCTCAGTAGCGTCAAGTATCTTTATACTTGTTTGGTCTTTGATATTACAGCTACTGATATTTGCATTTAATATTTTTAAACATGATTTGTTTTTTTCTACAAATGTACACGATTTACCGCCACGAGAAATTGCTTCAATTCCTAAAGCTCCAGTGCCCGCAAAAATATCTAAAATTCGGGCTTGCTCTATTTTAATTTCAAACTTTCCTCCAAGAAGTATATTAAATAAGCTCTCTTTTACACGGTCACCAGTTGGTCGAAGATTGATCATATTATCTCCAACCTTAATTGAACTTAATCGTCTGCCTTTTAAAGTACCGCCGATGACCCTCATTTAAATAAAAAGTCTTTCAGATCTAGATTTAGGTTTGGTAAGTGAAAATTAATAAGTGATTTCTCTACTTTTTCGCATGCTTTGCCTATGCCCGGAATAACAACTTTTGACATGGAGTACCTTTTCCTCGTAATAGGGTCACTTTTGAATTATATGTCTTATGAAAACTATAAACTAAACAGGGTGAATTATGTCAATCAAGATAGGTCAAAAGCTGCCAGATAGTACGCTGTATAAGCTTGGTAAAAGTGGACCAGAAACAACAAAGCTCTCATCACTCTATACAAATCGGAAACTTGCGATATTTGCTCTACCAGGTGCTTTTACACCAACTTGTTCGCAGTCTCATTTGCCAACTATCATAGAGGCAGCCGCTGGATTTTATAAGAAGGGTATAGATGAGATACTTTGTGTGAGCGTTAATGATCCACATGTGGTCGCCGCTTGGGGTGAATTCAGCGGATCAACGGCTGCGGGAATAACTATGCTGGGCGATCCAACTAGTGAATTTACAAAATCTATTGGCATGGAGTTCGACGCACCTGCGGTTGGTTTCTTTGCTCGGTCAAAACGTTATGCTATGTTTGCAGACAACGGGGTAGTTAAAATCTTTCTGCCTGAAACGGCTAGATCTACATGCGAAATTAGCAGTGGAAGGGCCTTATTGGATAACATTTAAGAGGCTTCGCCATCCATTTTTTCAGCTAATTCCAAATCTAAGTTGCTTAAACCTTTTACGTCATGTGTGGTTAAGACCACTCTTACTGTGCGGTATACATTAAACCACTCAGGGTGATGGTTTATTTTCTCAGCCCAGAAAGCAACTCTTGTCATCCATGAAAATGCTTCTATGAAATTTTTAAACTGGAACTCTTTGTTAATTGCATCCCTACTTTCATCTAGTTTCCATCCATTTTCAAAAAAAGCTTTTAATTTGGTTTGCCTGTCATTAGCGGTAAGCTTGTTCATTTTTTTTCCTCTATATTTAAATCTTTAAAAGGGCCGTAGTCACTTAATATTTCCATCTCTTGACCAACAGCTTTTCGTTCCTCATCCAAGTATTGCGCAACAGCTGTAGAGAAGTTACTGTTGTTGATCCAGTGAAGCGAGTATGTATGGTTAGGCATATACCCTCTGGCCAACTTATGTTCTCCTTGCGCGCCAGCTTCAACCCGAGATAGATTGTTTTCGATTGCGTATTCAATTGCCTGGTAATAACAAATCTCAAAATGCAAATTAGAATAGCTCTCTGTACATCCCCAATACCTACCGAATAATGCGTCCTGTCCAATGAAATTCAAAGCTCCTGCAATTGGATTTCCATCAACTTCAGCCAAGATCAAAAGCAGTTCTTTGCCAAGCTTTTTACCAGCTATTTCAAAAAAATTTCTAGTTAAGTAGGGTTGCCCCCACTTTCTATTTCCGGTGTCCAGATAAAAATCCCAGAATGCATCCCAATGCTTTTCAGTAATTTCTTTACCTGTATAACGTACGATCTTTCCTCCGAAACTTTTAGCCCGGTCGCGTTCTTTTCGTATATTTTTTCTCTTCCGCGATGAGAGAGCGTCAAGGAAATCTTGGAAATTCTTATAATTGTTATTTTTCCAGTGAAATTGACTACTTGTGCGTTTGAGTAGACCTAAACCTTCACCCTTTTCGAACTCTTCAAGACTGCAAAAAGTTATGTGAACTGAGGAAAGATTATTTGTTTCAACGAAGGCTTTCATGCCTTCAATAAGTATTGGAAATACCAGTTCTTGATTTTCTTTTTTTGCTAACAGACGTTTACCGGGTACGGGTGTAAAGGGAACGGCTACCTGAACCTTAGGATAATACCTACCGCCCGCTCTTTCATAGGCGTTTGCCCATGCATGATCAAAAATGTATTCACCTTGTGAATGCGTTTTGACGTACATTGGAGCGCAGCCCAATAGATCATTTTCACGAAGAGCAAGTATGTAATAAGGGTGCCAACCAGTCGACTTTCCAACAGAACCACTTTCCTCCAATGTCCGTAAAAATCTATAAGTTGTGAAAGGATCAAACGGACGGTTGCCATCGGCCTCTTCAGGTGCTGCGCATGCATCCCAATCTTTTTCGTTTATCGAAAGAAGTGTCTCCACTATCTTAATCTTAATTTCGGGTTTTGACATTAATTAGCTGATTTTGTTGAAAAGAATTTTGCTTTCTTAAACAAAATCTATGGCGTTACAATGAGCTGACAATAGAGATGGAACATTTACTGTTACTCTTAGGTCAATTTATTTCAAAAATCCCCTCGATTTCGACTGCTACCCCGAGTGGTAAAGATGCCGCTGAAACAGCCGAGCGCGAGTGTTTCCCAGATTCTCCAAGTATATCTACAAGAATATTTGATGCCCCGTTAACGACTTGGGGCTGCTCCGTGAACCCTCCAACAGAATTAACAAAACCAGTTAATTTTATCACTCTTACCAATCGATCGAGGTCACCGTTGCAAGCGGCTTTAACCTGAGCAAGCAAAGAGAGAGCACAGTATTTAGCCGCATTTGCGCCCTCTTCAACATTCAGATCCTCGCCTAGCTTTCCTGTGATTAAACCATTTTTATCTTGTGAAATTTGACCAGAAACATACAAAAATTTCCCTACTATCACATATGGCACGTAGTTTGCCGCCGGGCTCGGAGCAGTTGGTAGCTCTATTCCAAGTTTTTGTAGATTTTTTTCAACTTTTTGCGCCATAATGTTTGCTCCTATAATCCTACATTATGTTATGATATTTACTGATAAACGACAATGGTGACATTTTAATAAAAAGAAAAATAAGCATGCACTGACTATTAAGTCCAAAAGCTGATTTATCTTTTATAAATAAATTTCAAATTTTTCTCGAATGCTATTTGATGTTTGCAGGCTCTAGACTATGCTTATCAGTACTATTTTCGGCTTAGAAACATCTGATTAGGGGATCGTACTGTTGTGAGGAATTTTCTGCTAATATTACTGGTTTTGGGTTTAACCGCATGTAGTGCCCCCCTAGAACATGGAATATCGGATCCTTTCGAAGCTTCTAACAGAAAAGCGCATCAAATTAATAAGTCATTAGATAAAGAGGTCGTACGGCCTATTGCGATATTATATGGTGACAGTACTCCGTTAAAAGTGCAGTCAGTCGTAAATAATATTTCTATGAACTTTTCGTTACCAGGTCATACTATCAACTATATTTTACAGGGTAAATTAAAAAGTGCCTCAAAGTCATCTTTGAAATTTGTTGTAAACTCTACGTTGGGAGTCGGAGGTGTTTACGACGCCAGCTCGGGGTTAGAGCTCGAAACTCAAAAAACAGATTTTGGGGAGACTATGGCTAGATGGGGTGTTGGAGAGGGACCTTATTTGGATATAATCGTTTTAGGGCCATCCAACCAGCGGGATGGTGTCGGTAGAATAGTTGATATAATTTTTGATCCAATCGGTCTCATTGGTGCAGGACCTAAAAGCGTAGCAACTTTGACTTCTATAGGTCTCGGTCTGTCTGCCCGTTCGCAATTCAGGGAAAGTATTGACAGTATACTGTACGAGAGTACCGACAGTTATGCCCAGTCGCGGTTGTTTTTTCTTCAAAATAGACGATACGTACTTGGAACTGCCCAAGCTGAACCCTATATTGACCCCTATAATTAGTTATGTGAGTGGATAAATGACTGCCCTTACCAGTCGCCGACTTTTTTTAACGGCATCAATTTGTGCGTTGTGCAGGCCGGAAGTTGCAATTTCTTCCCAGCAGGAGGCTGCAGTTGAAGTAGTTGATAAAGCTGTCTTGGATATTAACCAAATAATAAATTCAGGTGATACTGAAAGAAACATGTTGCGATCTTTTGAGAAGGTTTTCAATGCATATGCTGATGTTCCTACAATTGCAAAATACGCGTTGGGCCGAGATGCCAGAACTGCTTCTGAAGTTCAAATTAACGCCTATACCGAAGCTTTTTCAAGTTACTTTGCCACAAAGTATGGGAAGCGGTTCAGAGAATTCATTGGAGGTAGAATAGAAATCGTCAATGTTGAAAAGGGAAAGAAATATTATATGGTGAATACAATTGCTCACATGCCTGCGTATGAGCCGTTTGATGTTGATTTTCTCGTGTCTGATCAAAAAGGTAGGCCTCTCATTTTCAATCTGATTATTGAAGGAGTAAATATGTTGTTGGCTGAACGACAGGAAATTGGTGCGCTTCTAGATAGAAACTCGGGAAAGATTGATGCCTTGATTGGGGACCTCAAAAGTCAATAAGAACTATTTCTCTCCAAAAATGCTCAATAGCAGTTTATCAATTAGGCTAGCTTCACCGAGATTTTGTTTGGGTTCGTAATCTGCGTCTACCATATTTGGGAAAAAGGCTAATTTTTTCTTTGTCATGGGTAAGAGTTTTGGTTTTATATCTTTATGAATTTCATCCATAATTAATGACCATATTTCTGCTGGAAGACTTCCACCATTAACACCAGTAAGCGGCTGATTGTTGTCATATCCAATCCACACTCCTGCTATGTACTGAGATGTAAATCCTATGAACCATGCATCTCTGGAATCTTGAGTAGTTCCTGTCTTCCCAGCAGATTCCCAATGTGGAAAAGATGCGTTTTTACCAGTGCCCTCTGATACTGCTTTTTCAAGCATATAAATTATGTTATGAGCTGTTTCTGAACTTAAAGCGCGTTTTTTTTCTGATGACAGGTGTTTATTTGAAAAACTAATACCGGTGTCTAAACTAAGTTTTTTCAAACCATATGGCTGCACCTTAATTCCGTCATTTAAAATTATTGCATATGCATTTGTAAGATCTAAAAGGGTAGTCTCAGCAACTCCGAGCGCGACGGCGGGGTTTGTTGAAAATTTATTATTTATACCCAAAGCTACTGAAATTTGGCCCACAGTATCCAACCCAATCCGTTGGGATAATTTAATAGCAGGTATGTTTAATGATTGCGCTAGAGCATCCGTTAAGGAGACAACGCCGTTAAATTTTTTCTTATAGTTTTGAGGTGACCAGGTGCCCGAGCCCGGTATTTCGATTGTAAAAGGTTCGTCCCGAATTAAATCGTTTGGCCTGTAGCCCTGCTCAAGGGCTGCAGCATATACAATTGGCTTAAATGCTGAACCTGGCTGACGAAGCGCTTGGGTGGATCTATTGAAGGCTCCTAAAACTTGGAGTTGCCGCCCGCCAACCATTGCCCTAACAGCTCCGTTTGGTGACATAATTACAATAGCAGCTTGCGCTTTAGATTTAGGGTCGACTTTCTTTTCAAAAATATACCCCAGCGCTTTTTCGGCAGCTTTTTGTACTTTTGGATCAAAAGTTGTCTCAATTATTACATCTTCAGTAGTTTTTCTTGTAAAAAAGTAGGGTGCCGATTGCATTACCCAATCTGCGAAATGGCCACCAGCTTTTTGTGAGGCTTTGATCGAAAGTTTGGCTGGGTTGTTTTTGTAGTATTTTGTTAAGTCAGAGCTGAGGAGACCTTGCTGCTCCATTAAATCTAAGATGATACTAGCCCTATTTTGGGACTTTGATAAATTATTAGTTGGCGCATAACGGCTAGGTGCTACCAAAAGACCAGCTAGCATTGCTGCTTCTGCTGGATTTAGGTTTGAGGCTGACTTATTAAAATACCTTTGTGATGCAGCTTGAAATCCTCTAGAGCCTGCCCCCAAGAACGCCCTATTTAAATAGAGAGTCATTATTTCATCTTTGGTAAATTCTAATTCTAACGCAATAGCGAAAAGAGCTTCTTTGATTTTGCGCCACAGTGAGCTTTGCCTACAATTTGCTTCGTATTGTGATTCTGATTTCCAATCTTTGGCTTTATATGGCTTACCCAGGCACAATAATTTAGCGGTCTGCTGAGTTATTGTTGAGCCACCGTGACCCGAAAGGGCTCCACGCCCTTCACTTAAATTAATTCTTATAGCTCCGGCTATTCCTCTCGGGCTTACTCCAAAATGTCCATAAAATCGCTTATCTTCCACAGCGAGTATAGCGTTTTTCAAATGTATAGAGATGTTATCAGCCTTAGCGATTGCTCCAAACTGCTCTCCTCGCCATGCAAAAATGTCCTTATTTTTGTCAAGCAGTAAAACAGAGCCCTTAGCGCGTGCGTCAAGCATATCGCTTAGTGCCGGTAAATTAACTTTGTAATAAAACACGGTGCCTGCAAGAATTATAATTATTACGACCCCACCTCTAAAGGCCCAGCCAATAAAAAAACGAAATATTAATTTTAGTAAGATCTTTATAAATCCACTAACGGACATCAGGGCGCGTAACAGCAAACTATTTTTTACTTGTCGCCGAGACCTTATATTTTTTGAGCCTGGTATTGTTTTTTTGATATTCCCTCGCTTTGATTTTAAACGTGGGTTTCTACTGTCTCGTGCCATGCAACATCTTTTTTTAGAATCTACTCTGCCTAAGTTAGCTTTTATTGGATACAAAAGTTATTTTACAGATAAATTTTGCACAAAAAATAGACTTCAGCGCTCAATCGCGCATTTTTTGTGCACAAATGGGGACTTTTTCTGAAAATAAACCGTTGCCTTCATTCAAAACTCATAGCGGTTACGGCTTTACCTTCGCATGGCGCTTGTGCCTGTGAATACGAAAGGAAAATCAATGAAACTAATCATTGCAACCATTAAACCTTTCAAGCTCGAAGAAGTCCGCGTGGCGCTTACTGAGCTCGGAGTGAAAGGCATGATGGTTACTGAGATAAAAGGGTTTGGCGCGCAGTCGGGCCACACTGAAATATACCGCGGTGCGGAATACGCAGTGAATTTCGTTCCAAAAGTAAAATTAGAGTTGGTCGTTGATGATGGAATGGCTGACAATGTTGTAGAAACAATCACAGATACGGCCAAGACTGGCAAAATTGGTGATGGAAAAATATTTGTATTGGATGTGGGTCAGGCTGTGCGAGTGCGCACAGGCGAGACTGGACTTGATGCAATATAAGAGGAAAATTCGATGAATATAAAATATCTTAAATGCACCGCTACTACTTTACTCATAGGCTTCCTTCCTACTTTAGCTGCCGCAGAGAGTGCACCAACACTTGTAGCGACAGACACAGTTTTCATACTTAACTCATTGCTTTTTTTGGTAGGAGGTTTTCTGGTTTTCTGGATGGCTGCCGGGTTTTCAATGTTAGAAGCTGGTTTGGTACGTTCAAAAAACGTAACTATGCAGCTAACAAAAAATGTAGCTTTATTCTCTTTAGCAGCAGTTTTTTACTATTTGATCGGTTATAATCTCATGTATCCATTGGGTACCTGGGCAACCGAAGGCGTTTTGTCGGGGGTTTGGGGAGTAGCAATTCTAGAAGCCGTAGGCGTCGGACGTGATGGAGCCGATGATTACGGGTATGCGTCTACTGGGTCAGACTTTTTCTTCCAATTAATGTTTTGCGCAGCTACTGCTTCGATTGTTTCTGGAGCTCTTGCGGAGCGCATTAAACTATGGCCCTTCCTTATATTTACTGTTTTGTTGACCTCAGTAATCTACCCAATTCAAGCAAGTTGGAAATGGGGTGGTGGTTTCTTGGATGGAATGGGTTTTCAAGACTTTGCGGGTTCGACGGTAGTTCATTCAGTAGGTGGCTGGGCAGCACTTACGGGTGCTATCATTCTTGGACCACGAATTGGGAAGTATGCCAAAGACGGTAAGGTAATCCCTATACCGGGATCAAATTTAGCACTGGCTACGCTCGGTACGTTTATTCTTTGGCTAGGTTGGTTTGGATTTAATGGTGGCTCTCAGCTGGCGATGGGCAGTATTGGCGATGTTGCTGACGTATCGCGCATCTTTTCAAATACTAACGCTGCCGCTGCTGGTGGAGCAATTGCAGCTCTTATTTTAACGCAAGTGTTGTACAAGAAGCCTGATTTAACTATGATCCTAAATGGAGCGCTGGCAGGCCTCGTATCGATTACTGCTGAGCCTTTGGCACCGACCCTTGGTCAAGCGACTGTAATCGGGGCAATTGGGGGACTAATAGTTGTTGTTTCGGTACCAATTCTTGATAAATTCAAAATTGATGATGTTGTTGGTGCCATACCAGTCCATTTAATTGCTGGGATCTGGGGAACTTTAATCGTACCATTAACAAATAGTGATGCATCGTTTGGCACGCAACTTTACAGCCTTATTGTTATTGGAATTTTTGTGGTCATCACCTCAGCCATCGTATGGTATGCGCTAAAGGCTCTTTTCGGTATCAGGGTTGATGAGGAAGCTGAAATCAATGGTTTAGACATCTCTGAATTGGGGATGGAGGCGTATCCAGAGTTTTCGAAGGGGTAAAATTCTAAAATAATAATAATGGAGGGCTCGATTAGGTTTAATTGGGCCCTTTTATTTTTGAAAATCATGGCCTGATGTAATCTGGTTTAATCAGTAAATTTGAATAAACCGTCGTATATCGGTTCTAAAGTTTCAGTTTCAAATAAGGATGAAACTGATGTCCCAGACCAAATATTAAGTATAGCCTGCGCAAACATGGGCGCTGATGGCACAATCCTAATATTTTTAGCTTCTTTTACGGCTTTTGTCGCTTCTATAGAATCTGAAATAACAAGTGATTTCATTACAGAAGTGGTAATGCGCTCTACTGCGGGACCCGACAATACGCCATGTGTAATGTAAGAATGAACTTCGCGCGCACCGTTATCAATTAAAATTTCGGCTGCTTTGCAAAGTGTGCCTGCTGTATCGCATATATCATCAACAATAATACACTTTTTCCCCGATACGTCCCCAATCACAGTCATGTCAGCCACTTCACCTGGTCTCTCTCTTCTTTTGTCTACTATTGACAGAGGAGCGTTTATTCTTTTTGCCAGTTCTCGTGCTCTGGCCACCCCACCTACGTCGGGAGAGACGATCATAACCTCATCAGCTATATTCTGGAATTGACTTTTGATATCTAAAGCAAAGACTGGTGAAGAGTATAAGTTATCTACTGGGATATCAAAGAAACCCTGAATCTGTGCAGCGTGTAAATCCATGGTCAAAACGCGCTCGATACCTGCTTCAACAAGCATATTAGCAACAAGTTTTGCGCTGATAGGGGTTCGTGCTTTGGAGCGTCTATCTTGTCTCGCGTATCCAAAATAGGGAATTACTGCTGTAATTCTAGAGGCGGATGACCGTTTGAGTGCATCTGCCATAATTAAAAGTTCCATCAAATTATCATTCGCCGGATTAGAAGTAGACTGCAGAATAAACATATCTTCTCCACGGACATTTTCATAAACTTCAATGAAAATTTCTTGATCGTTAAATCGCTCAATTCGTGCTTCTACGACTTCCAGCAACTTTCCTCGATGCATAGACATTCTGCGCGTTATTGCAGATGCAAGGGTCGTATTCGAATTTCCGGCTATAATTTTAGGTTCAGTCAAAGTTTGCATGAAATTTCCAAATTACTTATGTTGCTGTTTTGACGACAAATAGCATGATCTAAAGCCATTAAAAAGTTCTGAGTTGTAAGTCTATTTTCGCCTAATCAATTTTATCTTATACTTTTATTTCAAAATAACATTAATGCTTGGTTCAGTTCCATTAAGAATGCGGTAAATATTTGTTTTATGTGTCCAAAAAATCAAAAAGGTTAGTACTATCGATATTCCAAGATAGCTAGAATCTAGGATAAAATAAACAAGGATCGGCCCAAATACGGCAGAAATTAATGCCGACAAAGATGACATGCGTAACATTGTGGCGGTTAAGAGCCAAATCATACAAGTTATAAATCCGAATAATAAATTCATAGAACTAACAATCCCTATGTACGTCGCTACGCCTTTACCCCCCTTAAATTTCAACCAAATTGGAAAACAGTGCCCAATGAAAACAAATAGGCAGACTGCCTGAATAGTTAATTCTTGGGTAAACATTTCTGCAAGAAAAACAGCAACAAAACCTTTTCCGGCGTCGCAAAACAGGGTCAAGAAAGCAGCAATCCTATTACCTGTCCTGAGGACGTTTGTCGCACCTATATTACCTGAACCAATATTTTTTAAGCTTCCCAATTTGAAAAATTTTGCCCAAATTACACCAGATGGAATACTACCTATTAAATAAGCAAATGTGACTGAAACTGTCAGTGTTTCTAAATTCTCAGAAAAGGTAGGCACAAAGCTCATACGGAAAACACCTCTCTTCCTTGTACAAAAGTCTTAAGTACCCGTCCTTGAAGCTTTTGGCCGTCAAATGGTGTATTTTTTACTTTTGAGTGAAGTCTTTCTCGCTCCAGAACAAAGGGTTTGTCAGCATCAAAGATTACTAAGTTTGCAGGTTCATTATGACTAAGTAACCCCCCAGAAATACCTAGCCTTTTGGCAGGATTTAGAGAAATAGCAGTAAAAATTTGATCCATTTGTAATTGATTTGAGTGATAAAGACGCAGCATTGCAGTCAAAATAGTCTCAAGGCCAATTGCACCTGAGGCTGCCTCTTCAAAGGGTAACCTTTTGCTTTCTTCGTCTTGAGGGGTATGCATCGAAGAGACTATGTCAATAGTACCATCTCGAACAGCTTCTATTGTAGCTAATCTGTCTGTCTCCGAACGCAAAGGGGGCTTGAGCTTAAAAAAAGTCTTATAATCGCTGATATCTAGCTCATTGAAACTCAAATGATGTATGGATGTCCCGGCGGATATATCTAAATTACTATTTTTTGCTCGCCTCAATGTTTCAATAGAGTGCGTGTTTGTAATTTGATCCACGTGATATTTAGCCTTTGTCATTTCGACTAATGCAAGGTCTCGCTCTAGTCCGATGCGTTCAGCTAATGGTGATACCGATGGAAGGCCCCTTAATGTTGAAAATTTTCCGCTTGTTGATACAGCTCCATGTGACAATGATTTGTCTTGAGGGTGTCCGATAACTAAAGCATCTAGCGTGGAAGAATAAGTTAAGGCTCTCGATAAAATCTTGTTGTCTTGAATAACACTATCGCAATCTGAGAATGCAATAGCTCCTGCATCTAATAACATGCCAATTTCACAAATTTCGCGGCCCTTTCTTTCTTTTGTTAAGGCTGCAATATGAAAAACGTTTACGGTGCAATCTTCATCTGCCTTTTTCCTTATAAAATCAAAATTTTCAGGAGTATCTATAGCGTTTTTGGTGTCCGGCCGTGTTATGATTGTAGTTACGCCCCCAGCTGCAGCTGCTTTCCCAGCACTTTCGTAACTTTCTTTATGTCTTTCTCCGGGTTCGCAAACTTTTACACCTAGGTCAACTATTCCTGGGGCAACAAATTTGCCATCACAATCGAATTCAGTATCAGCACTAAGGTTTTTTCGGTCAATTAGTCCATTTCTGATTACCAAATTACCTTTTGCTACTTTTCTTAAGTCTGGCTCAACCAGCATAGCATTTTTTACTAGAAGGCTCATGTTAGTAACTTTGCATGATTAATTTTCTGGTTTCTAGCCAGTAAGTCCATAATTGCCATCCGAACAGCTACACCCATTTCGACTTGCTCTTGAATTACACTTCGAGTGACATCATCGGCGATATCTCCATCAATTTCTACACCTCTGTTCATGGGGCCAGGGTGCATAACGATTGCATCGTCTTTTGCATAGGATAATTTATTAAAATCTAAACCATACCGCTGAAAGTATTCCCTTTCTGAGGGGATGAAGCCCCCATCCATTCGTTCTTTTTGGAGGCGCAGCATCATAACAACATCAACATCCTTAAGTCCTTCAAGCATATCATGATATACCTCCACCCCAAATTCACCTATCTGAGATGGTATTAATGTCGGTGGTCCGACGAGTCGAATTCTATTCTCCATTTTTCCAAGAAGAAGCATGTTTGATCTTGCCACTCTACTATGTGAAATATCCCCACAAATCGCGATATTGAGTCTGTGTAGGCGTCCTTTAGCTCTCCTAATTGTAAGCGCATCTAGGAGGGCTTGAGTTGGATGTTCATGTTGTCCGTCGCCTGCATTGATTACAGAGCAATTCACTTTTTGTGAAAGTAAATCAACTGCTCCTGATTGCGGATGCCGAACTACCAAGAGATCAGGACGCATAGCATTAAGTGTTAACGCAGTATCTACTAAGGTTTCGCCTTTTTTAATCGAGCTACCCTGTAAAGCCATGTTCATTACATCGGCACCTAGTCGCTTACCCGCTAGTTCGAAAGATGCCTGGGTTCGTGTGGAATTTTCAAAAAACATATTTATCTGTGTTAAACCAGATAAGACGTCAACACGCTTTTTAGTTTTTAGGTTTAAGTTTGCATATTCTTCCGCCTTATCCAAAATTTCTAGGATAGCTGACTGTTCAAGCCCCTCGATACCAAGTAGGTGATTTAGGATAAAGCTCATTGAGTTCTCTAACAGGTTTTAGAGATTGTAATAGTAATATCATAAGATTAGTACAAGGCTTAAACCATTTCGCAAATCGATAGATTACTTTTCATCCAGTCTATTTACGATTAAATCTAAAATATGGATTCGGATCTTGACTTAATAAGTGCCAAAAAGATGCTAGAATGGATAGAAGAACTCGGAATTTCAGAGGCTATTTCTGAAAAACCAATTAACCGTTTTAACACAAAGGCAGACGAAAACGCTAAGATAACAGTCCCACAAAGTATTGAGCGTCTACCGACTTTGAGTGTTCATGTTCCAATGGAAGAAGCAGCTATCGTATCCGCCAAGGCTGAAAATTTACAAGATCTAAAAACTGCGATCGAGGAATTTCCTCATTGCGACTTGAAACAGGGTGCTAGAAATGCAGTATTTTCGGCGGGTTCTCCGTCTGCGAAAATTATGATTATTGGTGAGGCTCCAGGTAGAGATGAGGATTATCAGGGCGTTCCTTTCGTTGGACGTGCTGGGCAACTTTTAGATAAAATGTTATTATCAATCGGATTTAATAGAAACGAAAGTGATATTGAGAAATCTGTGTATATCACCAATGTGATTCCATGGCGCCCACCGGAAAATCGTGAGCCATCTAGTGAAGAAATAGACATGATGATGCCCTTTTTAAGGAGGCACATAGAATTAGTTAATCCGATGGTGGTCGTGGCAATGGGAAATGTCAGTTGTCAGTGTCTGTTAGGGCGGCGAGGGATTACCAAGCTTCGGGGCATTTGGGATGAAGCCTTCGGGATTCCTGTATTGCCTATGTTGCATCCTGCTTATTTGTTGCGCAACCCGGTGGCCAAACGGGAAGCTTGGTTCGATTTATTAGCTTTAAAGGAAATGGTTTTAAGTTGATGTCACAGATAGATATGGATCGACAATTTGTACCTGTAAATTTTGCGATTCTAACGGTTTCAGATACTAGATCGATAAATGACGATCTGTCAGGAAATTTGCTAGCTGAAAAAATTCAAACTGCGGGTCACTTTGTTATATCTAGAGATATAACTACCGACGACGAGGAAAAAATAGTCTTGCATCTGAAGAAATTGGTGGAGCGTGAAGATGTAGATGTGATTTTGTCAACTGGCGGGACGGGGTTAACAGGAAGAGATGTTACAGTTGAAGCACACAAAAAAATCTATGAAAAAGAGATAGACGCTTTCGGTACACTTTTTACATTAATAAGCTTTGAAAAAATTGGTACATCAGCGATACAGTCTCGTGCTACGGCAGGTGTGGCTGGTGGCAAATATCTTTTCGCACTTCCTGGAAGTCCAAGTGCTTGTAAAGATGCATGGTATGGTATCATTGAAAAGCAGTTTGATTACAGGCATCGGCCGTGTAATTTTGTTGAAATCATGCCAAGATTGGACGAGCACATGAAGCGGAAGTGATCCATTGGCTAATTGGTTCCGTATTCTAAATACCCAATAACTGAGTAGGACTTATTATGAAGTTCTTAGGCAGAGGGCTGGTTGGCCTTCTTTTATTTTCATTAACTTTAGGTCTGCTAGGCCTAGCAGGAAACACACTAAAGGTCGCTGTTCAAGATCGTATTAACAAAGAGCCTAGAGTTCAAAAAACGCGAGAAAGAACGTTTGCTGTTAAAGTCGTTCCTGCTGAAATTACCAGTATTAATCCCACTTTGAATGCGTTTGGTGAAATTCAGAGCCGTAAGACCCTGGATTTGAGAGTGGCTGCGGGTGGTCAAATACAGGAGCTATCAAGTAATTTTGTCGAAGGTGGAAGCGTAGAGGCAGGTGAATTATTAATCCGCCTGGATGATGCAAATTATCAAACAGCAGTCGATTTGGCAGAAAACGATTTAATAGACGCTCGGAATGAAATGTTAGAATCTGCCAGGAGTCTTTCGTTTGCACGAGAAGAACTAGTTGCAGCAAGGGAGCAACAAAATTTACGTCAGCGAGCTCTTAAAAGACAAAAAGATCTTGTTTCGCGTGGTGTTGGTACGGCAGCAACATTAGAAAATGCAGAATTAGCTGCATCGGCAGCGACCCAGGCAACCCTTTCAAGAAGGTCGGCCGTCGATCAAGCAAAGAATAGAGGTGCTCAAGCTGAGACCAGGTTAGTTCGAGCAGAGATCGCTCTTGATGATGCGAAGAGAAAGTTGGAGGACACTGTGTTGTACGCAGAGTTTTCTGGATTGTTGAGCGGTGTATCGCTTGTAAAAGGCGGTATTGTTTCAGCGAATGAACGCTTAGGACAACTAATTGACCCCAAGGTCCTAGAAGTCTCTTTCAAGGTAAGTACGAAACAATATACAAGATTATTGGACGATAATGGTGAGCTCTTTAAGGCTCCTATCTCAATTGGTTTGACTAATACGGATAAGGGTCTGAAGGCTGATGGCGTGATTACCCGTGACAGTGCGTCAGTAGCCAAAGGTCAAACAGGCCGTCAAGTATATGCTAAATTAACCGAAACCGTGGGTTTTAAACCTGGAGACTTTGTGTCGGTCAAAATTGAAGAACCCGAGCTAAATTATGTGGTAAAATTGCCTGCCACCGCGGTTGATGCGAGCGGTAATGTTTTGATTCTTGGAGACGGAGAACGTTTAGAGGAAATTCAAGTCAAATTAATGCGACGACAGAATAATGAGGTTATAGTTCGTAGCCGAGATTTAAGTGGGAAGGAAGTTATTGCTCAGCGAACTCCGGTATTAGGAGCTGGAATTAAAGTGAAACCAATACGCTTGGGTGAAGAAAATAAAGTAGCCGAGGTAGAAATGTTGGAACTAACCGAAGAGAGACGGGCTAAGTTGATTTCGGCAATAGAATCGAATGGATATATACCAAAATCAGCTAAAGAAAGAATAATTGGACAGCTTACTCAACCCAAAGTGCCAGCTGATGTCGTTGCGCGCATTGAAAGTAGAATGGGAGGCTAAGAGTATATTATGGTTCGTGATTTACCAAGCGGTGCTGGCGGTGTTCTTTCATATTTTACGCGACACAAAACAGCGGCAAACCTACTTCTGGTGCTCTTAGTAGTTTCAGGATTACTTACGCTGCCCAACATGCGAGCACAATTTTTTCCAGACGTGGTTGTAGATGATATTTCTATCGGCGTGAGATGGAATGGTGCTGGTGCAGAAGATGTAGATGCTGCTATTGTTCAGTTGCTTGAGCCCGTGCTGCTTGGAGTAGAAGGCGTTACAGATGCAGCAAGTTTGTCGAGAGAAGGTTCAGCGAAAATTAAGTTAGAATTTGAGCCAGGTTGGGATATGGCAAGGGCTGAGGCAGATGTTGAAGCAGCAATTGATCAAGTTTCAGCGCTTCCTTCAGATTCTGATGATCCTACCATTATCCGGGGGAATTGGCGCGATAGGGTTGCAAATGTTGTAATTACAGGACCTATTGCAGTTGAGCAGCTGGGTTTATTTGCAGATGAGCTTACGTCTCGGTTATTCGATGAGGGCGTTACTAAAACAACAATACAAGGTTCCATAGCTCCAGAGGTTTTAGTAGAAGTACCTTCCTCAAATCTCATATTTTACAATACCTCTATGAGGGAGATCGCACTCGCAATTTCACAAGAAGTAGACACGAACCCTGCTGGAGATGTGACAGGTGCTAATGCAAGAGTTCGGACAGGTGTTGAAAAACGCAATGCGACTGAGATTGGTAATATAGTTCTTAGGTTAAATTCGGATGGTTCAACCTTACTTTTGTCCGATGTGGCCGAAGTTAAGATGAGTGGTATTGACAGAGAAAGATCCTACTTCGTGGGCACCAATCCGGCTATAGGTATTCGTATTGATCGCTCCCAACAAGGAGATGCAATTGATATACAACATTCCGTGGAGACAGTTTCTGACAAGTTTCAGGAAACCTTGCCTTTAGGGACGACAGTAGATCTAGTAAGAACGCGTGCTGACTATATCACTGGCCGCCTTAAAATGCTCCTTGAAAATGGGCTGACTGGTTTAGGGCTAGTAGTATTACTACTGTTCTTGTTTCTAAACGCCAGGACCGCGTTCTGGGTGGCTGCAGGTATCCCCACAGCTATGCTAGCAGCAATTACCGTCATGTATTTTGCTGGTATTACGATTAACATGATTTCACTTTTTGCGTTAATTATTACCCTAGGTATCGTAGTAGATGACGCGATAGTAGTTGGAGAACATGCCGATCACAGAGCTCGCATGGGATTAGAGCCGTACGAAGCGGCTGAAAGTGCTGCAAAACGAATGGCATTGCCGGTTTTTGCTGCAACTTTGACAACTATTATTGCATTCTTTGGTTTGGTGGTCATTGGCGGAAGGTTTGGCGACTTAATCGCAGATATTCCGTTCACTGTTGTCGCCGTACTGGCTGCCTCCCTTGTAGAATGTTTTTTGATCTTACCAAATCATATGGCTCACTCACTAAAGCATGTCGATAAGTCGTACTGGTATGATTGGCCGTCGCGCGTTGTAAATTATGGCTT
Source organism: uncultured Rhodobacterales bacterium (assembly GCA_963999845.1). Taxonomy (GTDB): domain Bacteria; phylum Pseudomonadota; class Alphaproteobacteria; order Rhodobacterales; family Rhodobacteraceae; genus Salinivivens. Next base: position 23,270 of record CAXEVV010000023.1, read on the forward strand.
CGCCTGGTTCCGAGAAAAGATTTTTGGACCATTCACGCTATTAGTAATTTCTTCGCGTTATGTCGTATTGGCAGGTGCGATTGCTATTTTAGCATCCCAGGTTACGATGGTTATTTCAGGCAAAGTAAACTGGCGCTTTTTTAATGCCCCTGAGCAATCATCCGTAACCGGTAATTTTGCAATGGTGGATACTGCGACACGCGCAGACACATTAGCAATGATGAAAACGTTACAAAATACTGTAGAAGAGCTTGGGAAAGAGTATGAAGCAAAGCATGGTAAAAATCCGGTAAAATATCTTCTAGCGGAAGTAGGTGGTAACTCTGGGCGTGGATTATCCGGTACTGAAAATAAATCAAACGACTTACTTGGAGGGATCGGTATTGAGCTGATCGATGCGGATCTAAGACCTTATTCTAGTTTTGCTTTTGTTGGAGAGTTGCGTGAGCGTGTTCCCCGGACCGCCCTTCTAGAGCAAATATCTTTTAGAGGGTGGAGAGCTGGCCCAGGAGGTGATGCTCTAGATATTCAATTATTTGGTTCTTCTTCGAAGGTTTTAAAAGAAGCTTCTGAAGAGTTAAAAGATAAACTTGGCAACTATTCCATTGTATCAGCCCTAGAAGATAATTTAGCCTATGATAAAGATGATCTCATTCTGCAATTGACCCCCCAGGGTCAAGCTATTGGCTTTACTATTGATGGTTTAGGCGCAATTCTCAGGAATCGCTTGAACGGCATTGAGGCTGCCACTTTTCCTATTGGGCCACGCAGCGCCTCGATCAGCGTGAAGTTACCGGAAGGGGAATTGACATCTGATTTCTTGGATAGAATGCTCCTTAGAGCGCCTGATGGCTCATACGTCCCTCTGGCTGACTTAGTTAGTGTGGATCGGCAAGCAGGGTTTTCGACTGTGCGGCGTGAAAATGGAATTAGGCTTGTTTCTGTAACAGGTGATATTTCTGAAGATGATCCAAAAGCGGCTCAACAGGTAATGGAGACTTTAAAGTTTGAAATTTTACCCAATTTAGCCTCAAAACATCAAGTTGAGTGGCAACTTGCTGGTCTTTCCGAGCAGGAGGATAGGTTTCTAAATGAAGCGCGCATTGGTTTTATAACATGTCTGATTGGTATTTATCTGGTTTTGACTTGGGTATTCGCGAGTTGGACACGCCCTATGGTAGTCATGGCGGTAATACCATTTGGTTTAGTAGGTGCAATTTGGGGTCACTATGTATGGGAAGTCCCACTTTCAATGTTCTCTGTTGTTGGTTTTCTTGGCATGACAGGAATAATTATCAATGACTCAATTGTTTTAATTACGAGCATTGATGAATATGCTCGTGATCGTGGAATAGTTCCCTCTATTGTTGATGCGGTAAAAGATCGGCTGAGACCGGTAATCCTAACCACTCTAACTACTGTACTTGGCCTAACCCCACTGCTTTATGAGAATTCATCACAAGCTCAGTTCTTGAGGCCCACGGTGATTACTTTAGTGTATGGTTTGGGATTTGGTATGTTACTAGTGTTGTTGGTCGTGCCTTCATTAATTGCGATGCAGGGTGATATGAAAAGGTTTTCTACTGCTCTTCTTCGTGGGCTGAAATTTCGAAATTTTCGCATTCGCGTCGGGTTCTATATTACGGCCTTCTTTATAGTCGCTTGGCTAAGCATGACAGTTGTATCACAAATTTTAATTGGGAAATCATTAGTGAGTTTTCCATTATTAGGGTTTTCAATATTGAATGGCATTAATATGTCTTCTGCCTTTCTCCTTTATTTAATAGGTGTTCTAGTTGTTCTTTTGATTTTTTACGCGGTGACTGCTGTAAATCTCATGAGGTCTCCAAGACAACGGCTTTAACTTGAGCATCCGAAGAATTCGAGTGATTGATTTGGTCCAATAATTGTCGTCCTTATTCTATCTCTTGAGATAACCGTGGGCAGTTCAGAATCTGTTCCTTCTGCCGTTGAGACAAAAACATGATCATCAAGAATGCGTGACCTTTTTGAGTTTACGAAAAATACAGAATTACCAACTTCTATGACAAAAAG
>CAXEVV010000024.1:0-24761 GCA_963999845.1 uncultured Rhodobacterales bacterium
TTCTTGTATCCTATCGGACATTCAATTTGATCAATTTGTTCTTCACTGTGCCCAATCGACAAAAGTTTCTTTTTAAATCGTGTAAACTTTGTTTTTGATCCAATTAACCCTGCCCATTTAAAATCATGTTTAAGGATTTCGTTACAGATTTCCAAATCGATTTTGTGTGAGTAGGTCAGTATTAAATGTTCGGCATTTGGTTGTGCTCTTTTTACAAATTTATCTGGTCTGTCATATACTATTTTGTGCACATTGGAGAATTCCAAATTTGGGAATCTGCTAGGATCTGTATCCAACCAAAAAACATCCAAGTTTGGCATGGGAGCTAGAAGTGATAATATTGCGGAGCCTACATGGCCCGCGCCCCATATCCATATAGAAGCCTTTTCAGTAATAACTTTTTCAATTAACCATCCATCAGAAAGTGTGTGATCAAGGCTAATTCCGCCGGTCGAATATTTTTTCACTAGTTCTTTTACATTCTGTGGAGCCTCTGTTTTATCAGAAATCGATCTCACATTTAAATTTTTATCTTTCAAATTCGCTACATCTTTTTCATCATAATACTCTGTAACTATCTTTACAAAACCTCCGCAGCATTGTCCTAGCTGGGGACCTAATGGATAAGACTTTATGTCTGTTTTTCCCGTTTCAGACAATCTGCGAGCTGATTTTATCGCCTGGAATTCAAGATTGCCTCCTCCTATTGTGCCGTGTATCCCATCCGCCCAAACATACATCTCTGTGCCGCTTCCTCTAGGAGTTGAACCCTTAACCTCAAGGATTAAGATCCTCGCAACTGGTCCATTAGAATTTACAACTTTCTTTAGGGTACTATAATCAAGTGCCATTCATAGACCTGACTGCCTTGAGAATGTTTTCAGGTGTGGCTGGTGCGATTAAGTTGGGCCAGTCATTGCCACAAGCTGATAATGCATCCCTTAAAGCAAGAAATACAGATATCCCAAGCATAAAGGGAGGCTCGCCAACAGCCTTTGACTTGTAAATGGTATCTTCGGTATTCAAATTATCAAACAGGCTTACATTAAAAATTTTTGGCCGATCAGATGCACAAGGAATTTTGTAAGTTGATGGTGCATGGGTTTTTAATTCACCCTGTTTGCTCCACACAAGTTCTTCGGTTGTAAGCCAACCCAGACCTTGGATAAAGCCACCTTCAATTTGTCCGATATCTATTGCTGGATTTAGGCTATTTCCAGCATCGTGTAATATATCAGTCCTCAATAATTTGAATTCACCTGTTAAGGTATCTACAACAACTTCTGAAACTGCTGCGCCGTATGCAAAGTAATAAAATGGTCTACCTTTCCCAATAATTCGGTCCCATTCTAATTTAGGCGTTTTGTAAAAGCCAGTAGACGAAAGACTGATACGCTGTGTGTATATCTCCTGAATAGCATCCTCAAAGGCTATATCAAAGTTACTGCCTTTAACCCTTCCATCTTCAAATTTAACATCATTCGTGTTTGCTCGATATTTCTCAATGAAGTAGGATGATATTCTGGCGCAAATAATCTCGCAGGCCTCTTTGACCGCCATGCCATTTAAGTCACTTCCAGAACTAGCTGCCGTTGCGGAGGTGTTGGGGACTTTTGTAGTATCAGTAGCGGTAATTTGGACCTTATTTATCGGTATTCCAAATACATGTGCTGCTACTTGTGCAACTTTTTGGAAGAGGCCCTGACCCATTTCGGTGCCACCGTGGTTAATTTTTACAGAGCCGTCATTATAAACATGAACAAGTGCTCCTGCTTGATTAAGTTGTGTAAGTGTGAACGAAATTCCAAATTTCACAGGATTGAAAGCTATCCCTTTTTTCAAAATTTTATTCTCTTTATTCCACTTTTTGACCTTGATTTTGCGAGTTTGGTATTCAGACGTTTCAAAAAGTGCATCCATCATTTCATGGACTATGAAATCTTTCACTTCCATTCCATAGTGAGACTTCTGTGGATTTATCCCCTCTTTTATTTTTTTTTCTGATGTATAAAAGTTGCGCTTCCTAACTATATTAGGATCTAAACCAAGTGAGAACGCGATATGATCGATTATATTTTCCATACCGATCATACCTTGTGGCCCACCAAAACCTCTAAATGCTGTGGCACTTTGTGTATTGGTCTTTAATCTATGGCTCTCAACTCTAAAATTTGGAATGTGATAGCAATTATCAGCATGCAGCATAGCTCTATCTGCTACTGGAAGAGACAAGTCCTGCGACCAGCCGCAGCGAACGAAATGCTTAACATCCAGAGCTTTGATTTTGCCTAATTTGTCAAAGCCAGCACGATATTCAATTCGAAAATCATGGCGTTTACCGGTTATTTTCATATCGTCATCGCGATCATATCGCATCTTTACTGTTGAGTTGTTACGCACTGCTGCAATTGCACACGCACATGCTAATGCATTTCCTTGGCTTTCTTTTCCGCCAAATCCACCTCCCATTCGGCGGACTTCAACTTTGACAAGATGCATATCGAGGCCTAGAGTTTCAGCAACTTTATGCTGAATTTCTGTAGGATGCTGGGTAGAGCTGTAAATTACCATTTCCCCGTCATCTTGTGGAGAGGCAATAGCTGCTTGACCTTCAAGATAGAAGTGCTCTTGGCCACCTAATTCAAGTTTGCCCTCGAGAGTGTGTGGAGAAGACTTTAGTGCTGATACAGCATCACCTGTTTCATAGATCCTCGGACCTTCTTCAAAGCGGTTATTTGAGTTAATAGCTTCATCAATACTAATAATCGGCTTCCCCTCAGTATACTCAATGATAGCTAAAGTTGAAGCATAGCGCGCTTGAGTATGAGCTTTTGCGACTACTATAAAAATTGGTTGGCCAATAAAGTTTACATGAGTATCTGCCAGCAATTGTTCGTCATGTGCGTTTGGAGCAACATCATTCGTGAATGGAAGGTCTTTCGAAAGTATAATATCTAAAACACCTGGCGCTGCTCGGACAGCTGAAAGATCAATAGATTTTATTTCACCGTTGGCTATGGTGGATAATCCAAAAGCAAGATGCAACGTTTTTGTCGGAAGTGGGATGTCATCCACATAGCGAGCTTCGCCTGTTACATGTAATTTAGCTGAGTCATGTGGTATTGCTTGGTTCATGCTCATGGGGCTACCTGTTGTACATTTGTATTGGCACCTAATGTTTCAAAATAGTAGCGAAGTAACAGGTTATGTGCAGTAGTCTGTCGGTATTCTGCAGAGCTCCGTAAATCGGATAATGGAGTAAAATCTTTTTGCCAAGTATCGCTGCAGGAGCGCAATACTCTTTCCTCCCATCGATGATTGAGTAGACAACTTTCTACATGCTTAGCTCTCTTCGGTATTCCGGCCATACCACCGAAAGCAATTATGCATTTTTTGATTAATCCATCATCTAAAATGATGTTAAAACAGCCACAAACTGAGGATATATCTTGATCAAAGCGCTTGCTAATCTTATAACATTTCACGGTTAGGTTTATTTTAGGTATAATTAAAAACTCAAGGAACTCGCCTTTATTAAGGTCCTGTTTTTTATAATCTAAAAAGAAATTCTCCAACTTGATTTTTCGCTGACCTTTGGCGCTGCGTATAACGAGTTCGGTATTCATGGCAATCAACGCTGGAGCGCTATCACCGATAGGCGAGCCATTTGCAATGTTTCCTCCCAAAGTTGCGGCATTTCTGACTTGTGTAGAGCCATATCTTTTCAACAATTTTGCAAACGAAGGTGCTTTTAAAACTGCCCAGCGGCGAAGATTTTCTATCGTAATCCCCGCCCCGATTTGCCACGCGTCTTTTAATTCTTCAATGTTGGCAAAATCAGATACCTGATTTAAAAAGGCTACATTTTCAAATTTCTGGAAGTCTTTATTTACCCATAGTCCTATGTCGGTTGCTCCAGCGATTAATTGTGTGCTCGGATGTTTATTTAATATTTCTGCCAGGTCATGCTTGGACTTTGGTAATTCCTTTGCACCCGATATTGGTAGGTCAGCGAGTTTTTTAACATCTTCATCGACCCAAGTGGGTTGTTCTTCATCTTCAGAGGCTTTAGCTGCCTTAATAATTGGCTCGTAGCCAGTACATCGGCAAAGATTTCCCGCAAGGTTTGTCTCGTGATCTATATCTTTGGTAATATTTGCAGCAACCATCGAAGTTATAAAACCTGGGGTACAAAATCCGCATTGTGAACCATGAAACTCAACCATCTTATGTTGTATTTTGTGGTTTTTAATACCCTCTACTGTCCGTATTGCTTTCCCATCAAGCTGAGGTAGAAATAGAATACATGAATTTAAAGAGCTGATTGTCTTTCTTTTATCAATCAAAATAACTGTACAGGCGCCGCAATCACCTTCATTGCAGCCTTCTTTGGTTCCAGTAAGTTGATTGTCAATTCTTAACCAATCTAGTAGAGTTTTTGTCGCATCAACCTGGGTTAAAGTGACGGGCTCCCCATTTAGAAGAAACCTGATATCCATCTGGAATACCTACCGCGTTACCCAAAACTAATTACGATGTACCATCTCGATGCGGCGTAGAAACGGTCAACAAATATTACACCGCATCAAAAGACCTCAAAAAATTGTTTTTTTCAAGTATGAAATTTAATTGTCTTAAGGCCTTTAGTTTTTTTATCTGGCACCATAAACTTAAAATATGACTGGCTTGCCAAAATATATTCATCTGCGTCTCCACACGGAGTATTCGCTGCTTGAAGGTGCGATCCGCTTAAAGAAACTGCCAGGAATGTGTAAGGCTAATCATATGCCTGCAATTGCAGTGACAGACACAAACAACCTATTCAGTGCTTTAGAGTTTTCAGTTCTGTTTAAAGACCAGGGTTTGCAACCAATTATTGGATGCCAAATTGATTTAAAATTTACTGATAAGATGCCAGAGAAGCGGAGTTCAAACAATGCTTCAATCGTATTGCTTGCACAAAATGAAGTTGGCTACAAAAATCTTATGAAACTTAGTTCGGAAATGTATGTTCAAAATAGCGTTGAGCAAGTAGAAATTTCTATAGAACAGTTAGAAAATTATTCTGACGGCTTGATATGTCTTACTGGCGGCTCAAAAGGTCCTCTGGGCCAATTAATCTTGATGTCTCAAGATAAAGTAGCTTGGAATTTACTTTCCCAATTTCACAGCATTTTTTCGGATCGCCTGTATCTAGAATTGCAAAGGCATCCGCAAGGCAATGGTTTGCCAGAAGAAGAAAATGTTACTGAACCAATCTTTATAAATATGGCTTATGATTTAAACATCCCTTTGATAGCAACAAATGATGTGTATTTCGAAAATGGCGAAATGTACGAAGCCCACGACGCACTTCTGTGTATCGCAGATGGCGTTTATGTTGATCAGCAGGAGCCACGCAGAAGCGTAACTAACCAACATTACTTCAAAACACAGGAAGAAATGATTGCTTTATTTGCTGACCTTCCAGAGGCCTTGGAAAGTACTGTAGAAGTTGCGCAACGTTGTTCCTTTATGGCCAATTGTAGAGACCCCATTCTTCCATTATTTGCGAGTGACGAGGTTAGTGAACTTTACAGACAATCAAAAGAGGGTCTAAAAAACCGATTGTCCATCATCCCGCATGCTGCCCCGGTGGATGAGTACGAAAAAAGATTAGCTTTCGAATTAAAAATTATTGAGCAGATGGGGTTTCCTGGTTACTTTCTTATCGTTGCTGATTTCATAAAATGGGCGAAAGAAAATGACATACCTGTCGGCCCAGGTCGAGGTTCTGGAGCAGGCTCTCTTGTGGCTTACGCACTCACAATTACGGATCTTGATCCCCTAAGGTACAATCTTCTTTTTGAACGGTTTTTGAATCCAGATCGTGTATCAATGCCAGATTTTGATATAGATTTTTGTATGGATAGGCGAGAAGAAGTTATCCATTACGTGCAACAACGATATGGGCATGATAAGGTCGGGCAAATTATAACATTTGGCGCGCTTTTGTCTAAAGCGGCTATTCGCGACATCGGCCGCGTATTACAGATGCCTTATGGACAAGTTGACCGCCTTGCAAAACTAATACCTTTAGAAGGTGTAAAGCCTTTGAGTATCGAACAAGCCCTTTCAGAAGAACCTCGTTTGAAAGAAGAAGCAGACCGAGAAGAAGTAATTGGTCGATTGCTAAATTATGGGCAAAAAGTAGAGGGTCTTCTAAGAAATGCTGCTACCCACGCAGCTGGTATTGTTATCAGCGATCGTCCGCTAGACGATCTTGTACCCGTTTATAAGGATGCTAGGTCAAACATGCCCGCCACTCAATTTAACATGAAGTGGGTAGAACAAGCAGGGCTCGTTAAATTTGATTTTTTAGGTTTGAAAACACTCACTGCTATTCAAAACGCTATAGATTTAATAATCGCTTCAGGACGGTCTCTTCATCTTGCTGCAGATGGAAGTCAACTATTCCAACCGGTAGAGAACGCTGAAAACCAAATTAATACGATACCGCTAGATGATAAATTGACTTATGAATTATATGCTTCGGCTAAGACGGTTGCTGTTTTTCAGGTGGAGAGTTCTGGTATGATGGACGCTCTCAAACGAATGAAGCCGACTTGCATCGAAGATATTGTGGCTTTGGTTGCGTTATATCGACCGGGACCTATGGAGAATATAGCAACCTATTGCGATGTTAAGAATGGTGTTAAAGATCGTGTTTCTATTCATCCCATGATTGATGATATTCTTGAGGAAACTCAGGGGATTATTGTGTACCAGGAGCAAGTGATGCAGATAGCGCAGATCATGGCTGGTTACTCACTAGGGGAGGCGGACCTATTAAGGCGAGCTATGGGTAAAAAGATAAAGGCGGCAATGGATGCCGAGCGGCCAAAATTTGAGGCAGGTTCTAAAACAAATGGTATAACCGCTAAGAAAGCCTCCGAAATATTCGATTTACTAGAAAAGTTTGCCAACTATGGCTTTAATAAATCTCACGCTGCAGCTTATGCAGTCGTAAGTTACCAAACGGCTTGGTTAAAGACAAATCATCCGCTTGAATTTATGGCGGGTATTATGAATTGTGATATCCATTTGACAGATAAACTTTCACAATATGTGGACGAAATTCGAAAGGGTCTGAAGTTACCGTTTATTCCTCCTTGTATAAATCGCTCTCAACCAAAATTTTCAGTATTGGAAAATTCACTGATTTATGGATTGGCTGGGTTAAAAAATGTCGGCCTGGAAGCAATGGAAGTACTCGTTAAGGCTAGGAATACTAAAGTATTTGTAACGTTATTTGATCTTTCTAGACGAGTGGATTTACGAAAAATTGGCAAGCGCCCTCTCGAGATGCTAGCGCAAGCTGGCGCTTTTGACGTGCTCGATACAAATAGACACCGTGTATTTAAAAGCTTAGACGCTCTAGTGGCGTATTCAGCCGCGATCCATGATCAGAAGGTATCAAGACAAGTTTCTCTTTTTGGTGAAGGAGGAGACGATTTGCCTGAACCACTCTTAGCTTCAGTTTCAGACTGGCTTCCTGCGGAGCGATTATCGCGTGAGTTTTCAGCTATCGGATTCTATGTTACTGGTCATCCACTGGATGACTATAAATCTGCATTTAAAATAAATGAAATCCTAACACTTGAAGAGGTAGAACAAAAAGTATTACGAGGCCCTCATTTAGTAAAAATTGCTGGTGTGGTTGTTGGGCGGCAAGAAAGAAAATCAGCAAGGGGTAATAGATTTGCTTTTGTTCAGTTAAGTGACTTTACTGGAAATTTTGAAGTTACTTTATTTTCGGATGTCTTGGAGAGATCGAGGAATAACCTTGATAGTGGAACAAGGATTATTTTGACGGTTGAAGCATCATTAGAAGAGGAACAGTTAAAGCTGTTATGTAGATCAATTGCAAATATTGATGATGCTATCTCGACTGATGGTTCACATGGAATTAAGATCTTTGTAGAGGATAAAAAGGTTCTTCCCTCTATATTATCAGTATTGGGGCAGGCATCGGAAAACAAAAAGATTGTATGCAAAGGACCTATTCATTTGTGTTTAATAGGTTCCAGTTTGCCAGGTGAAGTTGAAATGGATACAGGCCTGACTTGTGATACAAGTCCTCAGATAAGAGGAGCGATCAAAAGCTTAGATGGTGTCTTGGATGTTCAAGAGATTTAATTTTTAAACTTGCATATTATAAACTAATTTTTATCTTGAGAATTTTTTATGCTTAATACGTTTCGGTTCTAGCGCATCTGGGCCTAGACGACGCTTTTTATCTTCTTCATAATCTTCAAAGTTTCCTTCAAACCATTCGACATGTGCGTCCCCTTCAAAAGATAGTATGTGAGTACAAATTCTATCTAAGAAAAACCGGTCGTGAGAAATGACTACTGCGCAACCAGCAAAATCTACGAGTGCATCTTCCAAAGCCCTCAGGGTTTCCACGTCCAAATCGTTTGTTGGTTCGTCCAGAAGCAATACATTTCCACCCTCCTTAAGAAGTCGCGCCATGTGCACTCTGTTTCGCTCTCCTCCCGATAATAGTGACAACTTCTTTTGCTGATCACCGCCTTTAAAATTGAATGATGAGCAATATGCTCTCGAGTTAACTTGTGCATCGCCCAACTCAATTATTTCAGCACCACCAGAAATTGACTCCCAAACTGTTTCATTATCTTGTAAGTCATCTCGCGATTGATCAACATATGATAATTGAACCGTTTCCCCAAAGGAAATTTCTCCGTGGTCAGCAGATATTTCGCTTGTAAGCATTCTAAATAGAGTTGATTTACCGGCCCCGTTTGGTCCAATTACTCCCACGATGCCCCCCGGAGGTAAAGAAAAGCTTAAATTTTCAACGAGTAATTTATCACCCATTGCTTTTTGCAAGTTATTAACTTCTATCACCTTGGATCCTAGTCTAGGCCCATTCGGAATTACAATTTGTGCTCTTGTTATCTTTTCTCGTTCTGATTGGCCTGCTAGATCGTTGTAAGCGTTGATCCGTGCTTTTTGCTTCGCTTGGCGGGCTTTTTGGCCTTGCCTCATCCATTCAAGTTCACGTTCGAGGGTTTTTTGGCGACTTTTATCTTCTCGTGCTTCTTGTGCTAGGCGCTTTGCTTTTTGTTCCAACCAGCTAGAATAGTTACCTTCATATGGCATTCCGTGACCGCGGTCTAATTCAAGAATCCAACCTGTAATATCATCCAAAAAATATCGATCGTGTGTAACAATTAAAATAGTACCCTTGTAGTCGATCAGATGCTTTTGTAACCAAGCAATCGTCTCAGCATCCAAGTGGTTGGTAGGTTCATCGAGCAAAAGCATTTCAGGTGCTTCAAGTAACAACTTGCAAAGTGCAACACGTCGACGTTCACCTCCAGATAAGCTACTTACGTCAGCATCATCTGCTGGACATCTCAAGGCTTCCAAAGACACATCAATTTGACTGTCTAAATCCCATAAATTTTCAGCATCAATTTTATCTTGTAACTCTGCCATTTCATCTGCTGTTTCATCTGAATAATTCATAGCCAGTTCGTTGTATCTATCTAAGATTGCCTTCTTATCGGCGACGCCTAGCATAACGTTCTCACGCACGCTCATTGTTTCATCTAATTCAGGTTCTTGCGGTAAGTATCCAACTTTAGCGCCCTCGGCAGACCAAGCTTCGCCTTGAAATTCTTTGTCGATACCAGCCATTATTTTCATTAATGTTGACTTACCAGCCCCATTTATGCCTACCACCCCGATTTTTACTCCTGGTAGAAATGATAAATGGATATTTTCAAAACATTTCTTTCCTCCAGGATACGTTTTTGAAACGCCTTGCATGTGGTATACGTATTGATAGGCAGACATGAATTACTCCAGTATTTTACATTAAAAGAGTGATACCTTGAAGCAACTTTGGGGGCAATACTAAGAAAAAATTAATCAGATTATAAAGAAATTAGTACTCTTGCTTTCTCAATGCAAATCTTGCTAATTGGAAACATGGGAGTTCCTTTAGTTTTAAAAAGACAAAAGATTGGCCTTCTCGGAGGTTCTTTCGATCCTGCTCACAAAGCTCATCTTCACATCAGTAAATATGCTTTAAAATATTTTGACTTGGATCAAGTTTGGTGGATGCTGACACCTTCAAATCCTCTAAAAAAGAATAGCCCAAGCCCAATAAATGACAGGTTTAACGCTGCAAAGCCATTAGTTGAGCATCCTCGAATCTTTGTCACCAAAATAGAGGATGAACTTAACACCGTCTATACGGCTCAAACATTAAGGTTGATCGAGAAAAGGTTCCCAAATGTTAAGTTTATATGGCTTATGGGTGCTGATAACTTGTTTCAATTCGATAAGTGGGTGAACTGGACAGAGATTGTTCATCGGGTTCCAATCGGTATCCTTGCTCGACCAGATCATACCTTAGCACCCCTGAAATCTAAAATGGCACGGACTTTTTCTTATTGTAGATTGAGGGCGAGCCAGTCCCGTAAGTTAGGGAACTTGGAAGCACCATATTGGTGTTATAAAAACCTTCCATTACTAAATGTATCATCATCTCAAATCAGAGCGTCATGAAGGAATAATTTTATGCCTAGCTCTAGATCCTGTTTCAATTGCAGCGGCGTGCAAGCGGTCTATCTCAAATTCGTAACGTATTTCCTCCAACAAGCGTAGTTCAGTTTCAAATATTAAACCATCTGCAGCAGCAACGTCGCAGCATAAAGCGTAAGCAGTCTCATTAAGCTCGGCCGGCAAATTTTCTTTAACAAGGCCGAATAAGGCATCAAGCCCTTCTTCTTGTTCAAATAGATCAAATACAATCTGTGAAACTGTATTAAGTCTATCTATATCGTATTCTGCGAAGATTGGCAGATTGTTTACTGCTGATTGGATCTTTACGAGTTCAGACGTTCGAATTGTTTCGTCTGATACAGATATTGCAACCATAAGTGCCACCAAACAGTCCTGAGCTGTCATCGCATGTGAATTTTGACGGGTCATTTTTTTACTTTCCTCGACAATGCTATGAACAGAATATTGACCATTGCTTCATGTATCAATAGGAAGCTTGATATTGAAAGATATTTATGTGGTGATTATGGAGTTTATTGATGTCTGAAATGCGAGAGGCAGGGTTAAATTCTAAATCATGGCCGTTTGAAGAGGCTCGTCGAGTACTAAAGCGCTATCAAAATGCTCCTCCAGAAAAAGGGCATGTGATATTTGAGACAGGTTATGGACCATCCGGCTTGCCTCATATTGGCACTTTTGGTGAAGTGGCCCGGACCTCGATGGTTATGAGAGCATTTAGTGAGCTTAGCGATATACCATGTAAACTAATATGCTTTTCAGATGACTTAGATGGTATGAGAAAAGTACCTAATAATATTCCTAACCAGAGGATGTTAGAGGAAAATCTACAGAAGCCTCTGACTTCTGTTCCTGATCCTTTTGATAAATTTGAAAGTTTTGGGGAGCACAATAATGAGTTGTTAAAAACATTTCTGAATAAATTTAATTTTAAATATGATTTCATAAGTGCAACAGAATTTTATAGGTCAGGTAGATTTGATAGGATTCTAATTAAAGCTGCAGAAAAATATGATGAGATTATGTCAGTAATGTTGAAATCCCTTCGGGATGACCGAAGAGAGACTTACTCGATTTTCTTACCTATCCACCCCGAGACTGGGAAAGTTATGTATGTGCCGATGAAGGAAGTTAATCCAGATGATGGCACTGTTACTTTCGATGACCATAATGGAAGAGAATGGACACTTCCAGTGACTGGTGGAAATGTAAAATTACAATGGAAGCCGGATTTTGGGGCACGTTGGGCCGCATTAGACGTAGATTTCGAGATGTATGGAAAAGATCATTCAACAAATACGCCAATTTATGATAAAATTTCCCGAATTTTGGGACACCGTCCGCCAGAGCACTTCACTTATGAATTATTCTTAGATGAGAACGGTCAAAAAATATCAAAAACGAGCGGAAATGGTGTCTCTATTGAGCAATGGCTCAAATATGCTAGCAGTGAGTCTTTATCCTATTTCATGTACCAAAAGCCGAAGACAGCAAAGCGCCTTCACTTTGATATAATCCCAAAGATGGTAGACGAGTATCATCAGCAACTAAGGGCTTATCCAGAGCAAGACATTAAAACTAAGCTTAATAATCCTGTTTGGCATATCCATGGTAACGACGTGCCCGCCTCTGGTATGGCTATTTCTTTTTCGATGTTACTTAACCTAGCTTCAGTTGCCGGTGCGGAAGAAAAAGAAACTTTATGGGGGTTCATTAAACGCTATCAATCTGAAGCAACTCCGGAAACACATATCGATTTGGATCAAGCTGTTGGTTTTGCAGTTGCTTTTTACAATGATTTTGTGAAACCAAATAAGGTTTATAGAGAAGCTAGTGAACTTGAAAGAGAGGCAATAGTAGATTTAAGAGATAAATTGAGTAACTATGGGGGCGATCTAGACGCAGAGTCTCTTCAGAGCCTTGTTTTTTCATGTGGTCGAGATAGGTTTGATCCACTGAGGTCATGGTTTCAAGCATTGTATGAGATCTTATTAGGAGCATCTCAAGGCCCTAGGTTTGGTGGGTTTATACTATTATATGGACTTGAGGAGACTATAGACCTTATTGATGCCGCTCTAGCTGGTGAATTTTTATAAAAATTGATACAGAATGAATTTGCTCTAACTATCAAGTTGGAGGAATAAATATGTGGAAAATTATAACATTTATTGTTTTTACATTTTGTGCAGCTCAGGCTGGGGCGAGCAATAATGATGAAATAAAGAAAACTATTGAAAATCAAATAGCAGCTTTCAAACTTAATGATTTTGAAACAGCCTTTAGTTTTGCTACTCCATTTCTAAAAGAAAAATTTGGTAGTGCTGAGAACTTTGGCCAAATGGTCCGTAACGGTTACCCTATGGTGTGGCGTCCGGCAAAAGTTATCTTTTTGCAGAGCGAACGCTACCAGCATGGACACGCGCAGGTAGTCCAGATTGTGGATAAGAACGGCAAATCACATTATTTGCGATATTATATGATGGAGTTTGATGGGTCTTGGCACATAGGCGGAGTTGAGTTTTTACAAGCATCAGATTTTAGTGTCTGAAGATATTAAATTTTAACTCTGCTTTTACCCCTATAGGCTCTTGTGCCACCTTTTCCAGCACTTGAACGACCTGAGGTAGCCTGATCTTCAGCAGCATTAATTGCTGATTGTCTTGCCATTGGATCGTCAGAAATAGCCAACTCAACCGCTTCGAGCCGGCGCACTTCATCCCTTAATCGGGCTGCCTCTTCAAACTCTAAGTTTTCAGCAGCCTTAAGCATATCGTTGCGCAGGCCGTCTAATACTGTTTGAAGATTAGAACCGCCTTGTAAATGAGTTTCGACTTTTGCAGTTACTCGAGATTGATCAGTATCTCCTTTATATAACCCAGCAAGTATATCCTCGACATTTTTTTTGACTGTTTCAGGAAAAATTCCATGCTCGAGGTTGTAAGCTGCCTGTTTCTCGCGTCGCCTTTCTGTTTCAGCCATAGCCCGCTCCATAGACCCAGTTATTCGGTCAGCATACATTATGACCCTCCCATCCACATTCCGTGCCGCACGGCCAATTGTTTGAACCAATGATGTTTCAGACCTTAAAAACCCTTCCTTATCTGCATCTAAGATCGCCACTAGGCCACATTCTGGAATATCCAAACCTTCTCGCAAAAGATTTATTCCTACGAGAACATCAAAAGTACCCAGTCGTAGGTCACGAAGTATTTCTATTCTTTCAATAGTATCGATATCGGAATGCATATATCGGACTTTTATGCCTTGTTCATGCAAGTATTCCGTTAGATCCTCTGCCATGCGTTTTGTTAAAGTCGTTACAAGGGTTCTATAACCTGATTGCGATACTTTCCTCACTTCATCAAGTAAATCATCTACCTGCATCTCTACTGGTCTAATCTCTATCTCTGGATCTAATAAACCGGTAGGCCGTATAACTTGTTCGGTGAATACCCCTGATGTTTGCTCTAGCTCCCATTTACCGGGTGTAGCGGAAACATAAATGGATTGTGGACGCATAGCATCCCATTCTTCAAATTTTAACGGTCTATTATCCATACATGATGGTAATCTAAAACCATGCTCTGCAAGTGTAGATTTTCGTCTATAATCACCACGATACATTCCGCCAATTTGAGGTATGCTTACGTGGCTTTCGTCAGCAAAAACAATAGCGTTATCGGGAATGAATTCAAATAGTGTGGGCGGGGGTTCTCCTGGGTTTCTTCCTGTTAAATAACGTGAATAGTTCTCTATTCCGTTACAAACTCCTGTTGCCTCAAGCATTTCTATATCGAAATTTGTTCTCTGTTCTAACCGTTGTGCTTCTAATAATTTCCCATCAGCCACAAGCTGATCTAATCGGTGTTTTAATTCCTTTTTAATGTTAATTATCGCCTGCTTTATTGTAGGTTTTGGCGTTACATAATGAGAATTTGCATAGATTCGAATTTTATCAAATTGATTTGTTTTTTGGCCTGTTAGAGGATCAAATTCAGTTATATTCTCTAAATCATCCCCAAAAAAGGATAATCTCCACGCTCGATCTTCTAGATGGGCGGGAAATATCTCAAGTACATCACCTCGGACCCGAAAAGCCCCTCTCTGAAAAGCCTGATCATTACGGCGATATTGTTGAGCAACTAGATTAGCAATTACCTCTCGCTGGTTGTACAATTCACCGGCAACCAGTTCCTGTGTCATTGCACCGTAGGTTTCGACTGAACCAATGCCATAAATGCAACTTACTGATGCAACTATAATAACGTCGTCTCTCTCAAGTAAAGCTCGTGTTGCAGAGTGCCTCATACGATCAATTTGTTCATTGATCTGACTTTCTTTCTCAATATAGGTGTCGGATCGTGGAACATACGCTTCCGGCTGATAATAATCGTAATAGCTGACAAAATATTCTACGGCATTGTCTGGAAAAAACCCTTTAAATTCACCATAAAGCTGTGCTGCCAAGGTTTTGTTTGGTGCAAGAATTATAGCTGGCTTTTGCGTTTCCTCTATGATTTTAGCCATAGTAAAGGTTTTACCTGTGCCAGTTGCTCCCAATAGAACTTGGTTTTTTTCCCCGCCTGAAATTCCTTTTGTTAATTCCAAGATAGCAGTCGGTTGGTCTCCAGCAGGATGAAACTCTGTATCAAGTACAAATCTTTTACCGCCCTCTAATTTTGGTCGAGTTTCTAAATTAGCCTCTGTAATCATGTTACTATTTGTCATCCCCGGTGCATCTCTCTTTTTTATGGACCAAGCTATTTAACAATTTTATTAGTATTTATAATGATGCTATTTGTTTCTTGCTCACTAAACTTAAATAGAGCATATACTTTCTATTGAAAGAGGTTTTTAAAATGACGGTTAGAATATTTAGACCCGCAAAAACAGCGATGTCCTCAGGTGTAGCGAATACTAAATTATGGGTTTTAGAGTATTCGCCAGCGGCGGCTCGCGAGGTTGACCCACTAATGGGCTGGACTTCATCAGGTGATATGCAATCACAGATTAGATTGAACTTTGCCTCAAAAGAGGCAGCCGTAGAATATGCTAAGTCTAAAGGTTTACATTTTATTATTTCAGAACCACAAAAGCGGCGCCCAAATATTCGTAAAAGAGGCTACGGTGAAAACTTTGCAACAGATAGAAGAAGTGTATGGACGCATTAGAACCAACTTTTTGGTCTAGATCACTATTTACGGCCAAATAAGCGCTCCACATCACTAAGTTTTAATGAAATATGGGTTGGCCTGCCATGATTACATTGCCCAGAATTAGGCGTATTTTCCATGTCTCTTAACAAGTGATTCATTTCTTCTAACCGCAACCTACGGCCTGAGCGAATGGATCCATGACAAGCTATTTTAGATAGAACGGCATCTATTTTGTGCTCTAAGGTTTCGGAGTTTCCAAGATCTTGAAGTTCATCAAGAATATCATTAATCAAATTTCGTATATTCTCAGAACTCAGGATTGCTGGGATTTCTTGAACTGCGATAGAGTTTATTCCGAACTGATCTATTTTTAACCCTAAATGACTTAGTTTTTTCTTGTGCTCTAAAAGTATAAGAATTTCTGGTTCCGATAATTCAAAAATTTCTGGAACTAGAAGTGCTTGCACTTCAATCTGGTTATTTTTGATTTGAGTTTTTAATTTTTCGTATACTAACCGTTCATGTGCCGCGTGCTGATCTATTATTATGAGACCATCAGTGTTGTGAGAGATAATATAGTTCTCGCCGAAATGTGCAATCGGTGCGCCTAACGGAAAATTTTCAAACTCTTGTAAGTATTTGGTAGTGTGATTATCATTTTCGAGGTTGCGAGTGGAAGGTTCACATATCTCTTTAAAATCTGGTCCAATATTTTTCAGCCTAGAAAACGTATTGCGACTGTAATTTGAGACAGACGGGCTGTTATCAACCGTTTCTATCAAATCAATGGGCATTTTGTTGGGATTTTCTTGTCGCATAGCACCGAATGCAGCCGTAGAAAGCGTGCTTGATGATCTATGCCCGGTCTCTGCTATCAACTTTCTAATCCCTGTTATTATTAAACTACGCACAGATTGAGGATCTCGAAAACGTATTTCTGCTTTTCCTGGATGAACGTTGACGTCCACAAAATCGGATTTACAGTAAATATATATAACTGCAGCTGGATGCCTATCACGCGGCATAAAATCAGCATACGCCGCGCGCAATGCACCAATTAATTGTTTATCTCTTACCTGACGGCCATTTACAAAGAAATACTGCATCGCATTAGATGCACGAGCATAAGTTGGTAAACACACATAACCAGTTAAACTTATTTCATCCCGACTTATATTCAGAGTCAGTGAGTTTTCTGAGAACTCTTGCCCTAAAACTCTCGAAAGACGGTTTTTTATTGAATTTAGAGAATTGTTCTCTTCTTTATGTACCTCAAGAAGCTTCCTTCTTTTTTCTGATGTTTTGTCGATTAATGTAAAGCCGACATTAGGAGCGGCGATGGATAAGCCTTTCACGGTATCACTGATTGCTTTTAGTTCAGATTTATTTGAACGAAGAAACTTCAATCTGGCGGGAGTAGCATAGAATAAGTCTCTCAATTCAATTGTTGTTCCCAAAGTCCGCGCTGCTGGTTTGGTGCGGAAAACATTCCCGCCACTTACTTTTATTTCATATGCCCCATGGTTAAACTTGCGAGAAATTATTGTCAGGCGGCCGACTGCGCCCAAAGATGGTAATGCTTCTCCCCGGAAGCCTAAAGTATTTATATCTAACAAATTATCGTTTTTTAATTTTGATGTTGCATGTCTTTTGAGTGCCATTGGTAAATCTGTATCGGACATGCCGACACCATCATCTATCACTCTGATTAGAGTTTTACCCCCGTCTGCCACTTCGACGGTTATATCTAGAGAACCAGCATCGATTGAATTTTCTATCAACTCTTTTACAGCCGAGGCAGGCCGTTCGACAACTTCTCCTGCTGCAATTTTATTTATTACAGTTTCATCTAATTGCCTAATTTCGTTGTTTTGGCTTATTTTGTGGTCAATTTTGTTCATACCACAACTGATAGCATGCGTATATCCGATTCTACCAAAGAAAAATGAAGGGATTACTCTGCTAACGAGATACGAACTGTGATGTAAATTTACCGGCCATGCGTCCGGTCGCCATACATGTTGTCAAAAGGTAACCTCCGGTAGGAGCATCCCAATCAAGCATTTCACCAGCACAGAATACACCAGGGTGGCTTCTTAGCATAAAACTTTCGTCTATGGAGCCTAGTTTGATCCCACCAGTGGTAGAAATTGCGGTTTGCATTGGACCAGTTCCATTTAAAGGAATTCTGAGAGACTTTATATTTTTGGCAAGCAGAGTTGGGTCACCAAATGCGTCCATAGCAAACTCTCTTAATATAGCCTGCTTTATAGGCTCAAGTTTTAGACGCTTTCTTAGGATATTTGAGTAACTTGCCTTACCTCTAGGTAAAGTTAAAAGTCTAGAGATTTTTTCGAGACTCCAGTCGGGTAGTAAATCAAGCTTTAACTCTAAATCCTTTCTTAATGCTGAAGATAGTGGGTAGATGCCACCACCTTCTATTCCTTCTTTAGAGATCATTATTTCACCTCGTGATGATTGATGACCTGCATCTAGTTTTATTGATTTTATGGGTTCTCCAAAATACTTGGACATTTTCAAAGACCAGCTTACTAAAAAGCTACAGTTTGAGGGTTGAAAACTTTCTATATCGTCAGAATTGAAAAGTGATTGCCAATCACCAGTGGAACCTAGTTTGGGCCAGCTTGCTCCGCCCAAAGCCAAAATAATTCCGTCAGCAGTTTCATTTACAATGCCTTCAGGCGTTTGGAAGGTAGCGGTTGTATCGGATATGCCTATTAGCTTCCACCTAGTTTTAAGTAAAACACCTAAGTCAACGAGTTGATTTATCCATTTTCGTAATAATGGCGATGCTTTCATCGATTTTGGGAAAACACGTCCAGTTGAACCAGTGAAGGTTTCTATTCCCAAGGAATTTACCCATTTGATTACTTCATTTGGTCCAAATTCATCTAATGCTTTGCCAATCAATTTGTTATCTTGGATGATACGGTCCTTAAACCTCAAGGTGTCTTCATTCATTGTTAAGTTTAGGCCAGACTTCCCAGCCATCAGAAACTTTCTACCTAAGGTTGGCATGGAATCAATAACAGTAATCTTTAAACCGTTCCGAATGGCCACATCTGCAGCCATCAGTCCAGCCGGGCCGCCCCCTATAACTAGTATCTTCTTGTTTTTCATTGCTTGAGTTTATATTTAATAGTGAAAAGTGTTGTTAGATATTCCGAGAAAAGTCGTGGTAAAAAATGTCTATTCTGATTAGCAATAGAAATAAAGAACTCTAGTGTTCTCTTATGATTATATGTGAATTTTGTAACCGGCCTATCCCTGTCAATGCACCCCAAAGCGTGCATCACTTAATTCCACGCTCAAAAGGAGGCAAAAACGGCCCCACTGTGATCCTTCATCATTTATGCCACAAAGAAATTCATATTACTTTGTCTGAGGCTGAGCTTGCGCGAACGTATAATAATTTAAAGGCGTTGAGAGAACACCCACGGCTTTCAAAATTCATCTCATGGGTAAAAAAAAGACCACCAGAATTTTTGTCCAGATCGCGTGGACGAAAGAAAAAGTAATTATGGGATCATTTTTTTGACCGCTTTTGCTTGATCATTTTTTGAATTTGATACGCTTAAGCACAATTCGTCAACTCGAGAGTAAAGATTATCTTCAGAAACTATCTCATCAACGAGTCCGTAATCATAGGCTCTTTTACTATTAATTCTTTCCGCTGCCAGCAACATTAACTTAGCCTTAGAAGAACCACATATTTTACTTAAACGGATAGCATCGCTGGGTTGGGGAAGGTAGCCCATTTTCATTACCGGGTAGAAAAAGTTTGCTTCAGGCACGCTAATTCGAATATCGCAGGCTAAAACCATTCCCATCGCCCCACCAGCAACGGTTCCGTTCAGTGCTGCAATTGTCATGCAGGGCGATCGATGTATTGTATCAGAGAGTATTTCCCACTTTGGCGAAGTTGCTAAACCATTTTTCTTTACTTCATCGAGGTCTGCCCCAGCACTAAAAATTTTACCAGTACCACTAAAAACAAGTATTTTATTTTTTTCTGAATTACCCGTTATTTCGATAAGCTTATCCAGCATTTCGTTAGTTATTGCATTGGCTTTGGCTATGCGGTTAATAGTTATATATCTTATGCAGCCCTTTGAATGTGAGTCTATCAAGTCATACCTATCCGCTGTTTAATTATTTCATCTTTCAAACTAACTTCTTTGCCTAAATATTCATTGCCCGAATATGTGGA
This sequence comes from uncultured Rhodobacterales bacterium, assembly GCA_963999845.1. Classification (GTDB taxonomy): domain Bacteria; phylum Pseudomonadota; class Alphaproteobacteria; order Rhodobacterales; family Rhodobacteraceae; genus Salinivivens. Next base: position 19,984 of record CAXEVV010000024.1, read on the forward strand.
TAACCAAATCAAAGCTTTTGCTGGCCAGACTGGATCAATATGTGCAGCCCATTCTAACTTACTAACTTGATTAATTTTGCTTTTCTTTATTTCTCGCTGCATGTTTGTAGCGACAGTGCCTGGAGATAGACCTATTGAGCGAATACCAGATTGTCGATATTCTAAATCGATGCAGCGGACGAGCATATTGACGGCTGCTTTCGATGTACAGTAGTGGCTCCATGCCTCTAAGGGATTGTGGGCAGCTCCAGAGCTTAAAGTAACAAATGTCCCACCGCCATTTTTTAGCATTGAAGGGAGTGCTAATTTGAAACCATAAAAAACACCTTTGAGATTTACGTCAATAACTTGGTCCCAATCATCTATTTGTATATCCATCACTCTTTTAATTGGACTTATTTTTCCTGCATTATTGATGACAATATCAATTTTACCAAATTCGTTTAGTGTATCTGAGATCATTTTTTCTACTTGCTCAAATTTAGCAATATTTAGAGCGTGTACTCTAGCTTGAGATCCAATTTCGTTTGCGACCTGAGTAAGACTTTTTTCGTCTTGCGCTACCAAAACTACGGTTGCTCCTTCCTTGGCAAATTCTTTTGCGCTCTTTGCTCCGATACCGCGGCTTGCACCAGTCACTATAACAATTTTTCCACTTAACGTCATTTTTTTAAACCAAATTATTTATGAATTAAAACTACGTGGGTTGACGTTAGACTAAGCAACGCCCAGATTAAAGTACAGGTCTGATCAGGGAAATATCATGATATCTAAAAATCTACTTCTATCTATATATTTCGTAATTTTTTCATTCACCTCCTCTCACTCTTGGGCACAAATGAATGCAACAATAATTTGGGATGAAATTAAACACATTGCGTCTGAAAACGGATTTAGAATTTCTGCTTTAATAAGCCAAAGTGAAGAAGGTATTTACATCACGGACTTTGCTTTAATTAAAAAAGCTACTGATACTAACGAAGTTGCAAATGTCGAAATAGATTTATTAGATATACAACTTTTAGAAAGAGATGACGGCTCCGTGGAAATTCGGCCTGATTATGACCAAGAAATAAAGATTAAAGTTTATGAAGGGCGAGAGGTTTTATCATTTGTTTTGAGGCCTCTGAGCGACAACACAAATATGATCATAAGTGGAGAAGTGGGCGCTCCACATTTTCAAATAACTTCCACACTCTTCGGTATGCAATTAAAAGAATACGACTTACCACCAAGATACCAAGGAAATGAGTCTTTTGAGGCCAGCATAATTCTAAATGAAATGGTTTCAAATCAAGTTTTTGCGGGAAAAATGCAAGATAGTCCAAAAAGTTCATTCCAAGCAGACTCTATAAATCTGTTTGTAAACTTTGATATGCCAGCTGAGCAAATGTCTGGACTTATTAGCTATAAATTAGAGGACCTATTAGTAATTTCTAGACAAGATAATTTAGCGTCACGTGCTTCAGAAAATTTAACTAATTTACTAGAAAATGGTTATAATGCTCTCGGGTCTTACAGTGTCGGGGCAGGCTCTATTGGATTTGATTTTTCAAGTCCAGACGTTAATTTAAAGGGCGAATTAGCGTCCGAAAACTCTAATGTCAGTAGCAGTCTTTCGCAGGATGGACTTATTTTTGATGCATATTTTGCGAATGGACTTCTTAAGTTAAGCTCATCAATAATGCCAATTCCAGTCGATATATCTGTGAAGAATGCCAACTACGGTTTCACTGTCCCAATCTTAAAACAAATGGAGCCCCAGAATTTTGGCATTCGACTTGGTGTCTCGGATCTTCTAATTGCACAAGATTTATGGAGATTGTTAGATCCTAACGACAATCTTAAAAATGGCCCACTGAGTGCTAAGATTGCTTTATCTGGCGAGGCAAAGTTGCTTGAAAATTTTACAGAGCTCCGCCCTGACATCTATGACGAAAATAACTCGAATTCAATTCCCCTTGAAGTTGAGGAGATGTTTCTAGAAAAATTAGATCTTTCCTTTTTGGGAACATCCTTACAAGGTGAGGGAAGAGCCACCCTTGACAATGATGACCTAATAACTTTCGACGGATTCCCTAAGCCAGTTGGCTCATTTGAATTCGCTTTATCTGGTGTAAATGCTCTTGTTGATAAACTAATAAGTAGTGGTTTTATCGATTCTGACACAGGAATGGGTGTAAGAATGATGTTGAGTATGTTTACCATACCAACAGGTGACGATGAACTACGTTCAAAGATAGAGTTTAACAGCCTTGGCCATATTTTAGCGAATGGACAAAGGCTTAGATAACTCTAGCTATAGTAAATACATAGCCAACAAAAATTCTGCCACTAAAGGGAAGTGTGAATCGAAATGACGCCTGACAATCTAGAGCGTGTTACCCAGAAATTACTTGATGAAGCCAAATTAATGGGGGCAAATGAAGCAGATGTTATAGCCACTGAAGGGCAATCAATAAGTGTTGATGTTCGACAAGGGTCTTTGGAAAATGCTGATCGCGCTGAGGGTGTGGAAGTAGGTTTACGTGTTTTAGTGTCCAACAGGCAAGCAATAGTTTCTTCGTCTAATATATCCGACGACACGCTAAAGATAATGGTGGAACGTGCGATAGCCATGGCAAAAGATGCCCCAAAAGATAGATATGCAGGATTAGCAAGTGAAGATCAATTGGCGAAAGAGCGAAATCTATCAAGTTTGGAGATTTGCGACTTAGCCCCTGAACCTTCTCCGCTTAAATTAAAAGAAGAGGCTAAAAAAGCGGAGTTTTCCGCTCTTGAAGTGAGTGGTATTTCTCAGGTGTCGGGTGCTTCAGCCTCCTATGGAAAGTATTCTGTTTTTATGGCTGCTAGTAATGGATTTACCGCAATGTATGACAGATCAAGTTACTCAGTTTCTTGCGTTGCAATTGCTGGTGAAGGTTCTGATATGGAACGAGATTATGACGCTGATACAAGAGTATATCAATCTGACTTACGGCCATCTGAAGAAATTGGAAGAACTGCCGGGTTGAGGGCAGTAGAACGTTTAAAGCCTCGACGCCCAGCTACCGGTGATTATCCTGTACTTTATGATGAACGTGTATCATCGAGCCTGATTGGACATTTTCTTAGTGCAATAAATGGAGCAGCTGTAGCTCGTGGCTCGAGTTGGCTAAAAAATTCGTTGGGCAAACAAGTTATGCCAACATCATGTAAATTGGTTGAAGATCCCCATCGCTTGAGATCTGGAGTGTCTAGATTATTTGATGCAGAGGGTCTGCCAACAAAAAAGCGTGAGATTGTAAGTGACGGCGTTTTGAATGGTTGGACATTAGATCTTTCTAGCGCAAGAAAATTGGGTATGGACTCAACAGCAAACGCGTCCAGGGGAGTGAGTTCGAATCCTTCTCCGTCGAATTCGAATATAGAGCTTAGCTCACCTAAAGACTATCGCGATAATTTATTAAGTGAGATGAAAAATGGTTTAATTGTTACGTCTTTGATTGGCTCCACCATAAATCCCAATACAGGTGATTATTCCCGTGGAGCATCGGGGTTTTGGGTAGAGGATGGTCAAATCTGCTATCCGGTAAGCGAAATTACAATAGCAGGTAATCTAAAGGATATACTTAAAGGGATTGTTTTGGGGAATGACGCTCGAAGACATCTTTCATTTGTAGTTCCGTCAATTTTAGTTGAAAGTATGACGCTTGCAGGATCCTGATCTTGATTTATTAATAAGCGCAGCTGAAAAAGCTGGTGCCATTGCACAAAAATATGACTTTAGAAAACTTAAAGTTTGGGAAAAGGATGATGCTGCAGGCCCAGTGACTGAGGCGGACTTAGAAATAGATCTTATGCTTTCTCAGTACTTAACTTCGGCTAGACCAGACTACGGATGGCTATGTGAAGAGAGTACACTTGATATCCCACATTATGAGAAAAAGTGTTCGTTTGTAATAGATCCGATAGATGGAACTAGAGATTTTATCAAAGGTGGTATTAACTGGTCACATTCGTTTTCAGTCGTTAAAAATGGCAAAGTTAGTGCTGCAGTTGTCTATGTACCCCAACAAGGTTTACTTTTTTCAGCTTCTCTTGGTGGTGGGTCTTGGCTAAACGGTGATAGGCTTCAAATAAAAGCTCCTCACAAGTCGGGTAGGTTCGATCTAGTTGCTGCTAAACTGGTTGAGGATGATATGATTTGGAAACCAAATTCAAAGCCGCCATTCAACCGCGAACATAAGCCTTCAATTGCATTTAGAATGGCTTCCGTATCGCAGGGTCGATATCATGCCATGATGACCTTACGAGACTCCTGGGAATGGGACATTTGCGCTGGTTCACTATTGATAAGTGAGTCAGGTGGTGTTGTTGTAGATAAATACTTATCAGAACCTGTGTTCAATACAAAAAAACGTAAAACTAAAGGTATAATAGCGGGTACCAAAGAGATAGTTGAATTAGTTGGCTCTTCGTTAAATCTTTAGAAAGGGCTGAACAAGTTTGTGTACCAGTGTTTGGAACTTGAGAGGAGCGTCAGTTACTGCCAAACAAATACAATCTTCACCTTCTACTGCTACAGGCTGATGATCAAGATCCTCATCTGCCATTTCAACATCACCAGGGCCAAAGCGTGAGATCTCGTCTTCAAAAGCACCTTTCAGAACCAAAGTAAGTTCATTTCCATTATGACTATGGTGGGGCACTGCAGTACCAGCTGGTATGTACAGTAACCTAGCTGTTGAATTTCCAGACGTTTTAAGAAGTGACTGTTTCACGCCTAAACCAATTGG
>CAXEVV010000025.1:0-24393 GCA_963999845.1 uncultured Rhodobacterales bacterium
TGGTGCTGCTGGGGAGGATTGAACTCCCGACCTCACCCTTACCAAGGGTGCGCTCTACCACTGAGCTACAGCAGCTTATCTTTACCGTCGCGACTTAGACCTAAATATGACCTTAAGCAAGTCCAAACTAGACCAATCGAGTTACATAATGTAGTTAATGTTTATGAAAGATAACAACAAAAAAAAAATACCAAAGTCCCGCCAGGAGCGCCTTAAGGCTGCCCTGAAGGTAAATGTTGCCAAGCGAAAAGCACAAGCCAAAGGGAGAACACAGACCATGTCTACCAAGAAAAGTATCGAGTTAAAATTAGAGGACTAAATTAGATGGACTCCATAATAATAGAAGAAAGTGGGCCTCTATATGGTAAGATACCAATTGCTGGTGCAAAGAATGCATGTTTAGCTTTGATGCCTGCTACTCTGTTAAGCGACGAGCCACTTACATTAACAAACGCACCACGACTATCTGATATTGGGACAATGACGGTTCTACTGCAATCGCTTGGGGTAGAGGTGGAGAGCCTAAATGATGGCCTAGTTTTAGCGCTGTCCAGCCACGCCCTCAAAACCACTCGGGCTGATTACGATATTGTGAGAAAAATGCGTGCGTCTAATTTGGTTTTGGGACCGTTACTTGCAAGAACTGGTGAAGCCATAGTTTCATTGCCTGGAGGATGTGCGATTGGTGCAAGGCCGATGGATCTGCATGTTTCTGCTTTGCAAGCCCTCGGTGCAGAGATCGAATTGAAGGATGGGTATTTGCATGCAAGGACACTCAAAAAGGGACGCTTATCGGGTGGTGAGCATAGATTAAAGTTTGCATCGGTAGGTGCCACAGAAAATTTTATAATGGCAGCATGTCTTGCAAAAGGAAGATCTCAACTGAAAAATGCTGCCATGGAGCCCGAAATTGTAGATCTGGTAAGGTGTCTTCGGTCAATGGGTGCAAATATTTCAGGCGAGGGAAGCAATACAGTTACTATCAGAGGCGTAGAAAAATTGCACGGTGCCACCCACTCGGTTGTGATGGATCGTATTGAACTGGGTACATATATGCTTGCTCCAGTAATAGCAGGGGGTGAAGTTGAGCTTTTAGGTGGGACGGTAGAACTTTTAGAAACATTTTGTGAAAAACTTACTGAGGCAGGCGTTGAAATTTCAAAGACTGCAAATGGACTAAAGGTTAAACGAAAACTCGACACCATTAATCCTGTAGATGTAAAGACAGCTGTTTATCCTGGGTTTCCTACTGACTTACAAGCTCAAATGATGGCACTTATGTGCATATCTAACGGAGTATCGAGGCTCGAAGAGACAATATTTGAGAATAGGTTCATGCATGCTCCAGAGCTAATTCGAATGGGCGCCCAAATTGATGTACAAGGTGGCGTTGCAAGAGTTGAAGGAGTATCAAAGTTAAAGGGTGCTCAAGTAATGGCTACCGACTTAAGAGCGTCGGTGTCGCTTATACTCGCGGGTTTGGCGGCGCGTGGTCAAACTAAAGTGGGCAGGGTATATCATCTGGATAGGGGATATGAAAAGCTTGTTGAAAAATTACAAAATGTTGGAGCCAAGGTAGAGCGAGTTAATTAAAATGGCTCAAGATGTAAGTTTCTCGGAAGGGGCGGACAGTGCTTTATATTTAGGAGCATTCACTCCAGAGGATGTCGAAGTAGTTTCTTCTATTCTTCAGGACGGTGTTTTTTGTATGAAGGATTTGGCTTGGACAAAAAAGAAACGTAAATTAGCTCTTTTGGTAAATAGGTTCCGTTGGGAAAATAATCTTCCTGAGAGAGTTAGAACAATTTTAATAATAAATAATGTTTTGAAGATTTCCTCGCAAGGTATTGAACGTACTGATATGAACACGCCATTAAACTTATTAAAATTAGATGTAAATCAGACAAAAAAAAGTATCTTTTTGACATTACTACTCTCTGAATTTGGTGCTATTAGATGCGAAATAGAGGCAATTGAAATTTCAATGAAAGATGTAACCCGACCTTATACAGCTAAGTCTGGCAAAGTACCCATGCATCCTATGATTTACGATAGTTGAGATGATTTTGAATACCCAATAATAAAAATACCCTTCAGGAGCAAAAGCGATGCCGATTTTTCTCAATTTTGATGATCCTACGTTTGTTCAGCGATTTGAAGATCTCTTGAACTCTGATCGTAATGATAATTTGGATGTGAACAGAGTAGTGATTGATATTTTAGCAGATGTTAAAACGCGTGGAGATGAGGCTATCTTGGAATTAACCCATCGTTTTGATAAAATCGAACTGGATAAAGAAAAACTACGTTTTACAAAAAATGAAATAGAAGAAATTTCGTCCACAATATCTTTGGATGAACGAAAAGCTTTGGACATAGCCGCCACTCGAATAAGGGTATATCATGAAAAACAAAAGCCTGAAGATGTATCTTGGGTCGATGAAATTGGAGTAGAACTTGGGTGGAGATGGACCCCTCTTGACTCTGTGGGTATTTATGTGCCGGGTGGATTGGCGAGTTATCCTTCTTCAGTCCTTATGAATTCCATACCGGCTCAGGTAGCCGGAGTAAAACGTATTGCAATGGTTGTGCCTACACCGAACGGGAAAATTAATCCAACAGTCCTTTATGCTGCAAAGGTTTCTGGTGTTGATGAGATTTATAGAATTGGAGGAGCGCAGGCGATTGCAGCGCTAGCATATGGAACTCAAACTATCCTGCCCGTGGACAAAATCACTGGCCCTGGTAATTCATATGTAGCTGCCGCGAAGAGACAAGTTTTTGGCAAAGTCGGAATTGATATGATAGCTGGCCCGTCTGAAGTTTTGGTAATCGCAGACGAGGATAATGATCCGGAGTGGATCGCTTTGGATTTACTTAGTCAGGCTGAACATGATGAAAGTGCTCAATCTATATTAATTACTACTAGTCAGAAGCTAGCTGATTTAGTAGAAAAAGAGATTGAAAAAATACTTTTGGTTTTAGGAAGGCGAGATATAGCTGGTCCCAGTTGGAATAATTTTGGAACAATAATTACCGTCCCTTCTCTAGAAGTGGCAGCAGATCTTTCAAATAAAATTGCTCCCGAGCATTTAGAGCTTTGCGTAGCTAAACCTAAGGAATTATTGAAAAAGATTTCAAATGCTGGAGCTGTTTTTATGGGCTATTGGACACCGGAGGCTGTTGGTGATTATATTGGTGGTTCAAATCATGTTCTTCCAACTGCTCGCTCTGCGAGATTTAGTAGTGGGTTATCTGTAATGGATTTCATCAAACGGACGACAACAACTTTTGTCTCTCAGGAAGCTCTGAGAGCTATTGGTCCTTCGATAGAGACTCTAGCCGCTTGTGAAGGCTTGGAGGCCCACGGCTTGTCTGTTACTTCTAGATTGAAAAAGCTAAATAGATGATGACTTATTATAAGTTATTAGCATTTTAGATTAAACTTACTTATTACAATTTTTGAGAAATTTAATATGAGTTATATCTCCCATATAGAATTAGATGATAAGCATAGCCCGCCGCCTACTGCTGAAATTGAAAAAGAGCGGCGAGTAGCTTTATATGATTTGCTAGAGGGAAATAAGTTCGAGGTTCCGTCTAAGTCAGGACCATACCATTTAATTCTATCGATTAAAGAAAAGCGTTTAGTTTTTGAAGTCTCTAAAGAAGATCAAAGTCCAGTAAGTGAATTTCATTTGTCTCTCTCTCCTTTTCGACAAGTAGTCAAAGATTATTGGGCCATTTGTGAAAGTTATTATGATGCGGTCAAAAACTTACCACCTGGAAAAATTGAAACAATCGATATGGCTAGGCGCGGAATACATGACGAAGGTGCGCGCATACTATTGGAGCGATTGGAGGAAAAAGCTATTCTAGATCGTGATACATCTCGTCGATTATTTACCTTAATTTGTATTCTTCATTTTGGCATTTGATATGGTTAATCAATTACCACAATCGATACTTTTTTGTTGTGACCACAATGCTGTTAGATCGCCGATGGCGGAAGGTATTATGAAAAGGTTCTATGGGTCAGGCACCTATGTGCAATCAGTTGGAGTGTATAATGATTTAGAGATTGACGGATTTGCTATTTCTGTTTGTTATGAAATTGAGGTCGAGCTGTCCCGCCACAAGTCTCGGAGTTTTGATGAAATGGCGGCCTTAGGTGATGACTTATCATCGTTTGATTTAGTGGTTGCACTTTCCCCCGCCAGCCAACGACGTGCACTAGACTTAACGCAGTTTTTTCATATGAAGGTCGAGTACTGGCCAATAATGGATCCTACAGGTATCGGTGAGAATCGTGAAATGAAGTTGAATGCGTATCGTCAGAGCAGAGATCAAATAATCTCTCAATTTTCAAAACTTTGGGGTATACCCTCCAAGAACTAGATGTGTCCCCATAATTCAAAGACAACAAAAATAGTTTCTGTTGCAGATACTATTTATCTTCAAAGGTAGCCATTGAAGATAGAAATTTTTTAACTTCGTTGACTGTATTATAATGACAAATTGATACTCTTATACAATCATCCCAGCCAAGTGGGGCCAGTATATTATTTGAATAATGGTCGCATTTCCGCGTATGTGTTCGAATGCCTTGCTGATTTAAATATCGGACAATTACTTCGGATGGCTGGTCTTTAAACCTAAAACTAACCAAACCTTCTCTTGAAGGATTGTTAGCACCCCCAATAATTTCTATTTTGTCAAAATCGTTCAGGCCTTTTAAATTATCAACTCCATGTAGCATAGCATCAGTCATTTTTTTTTCATAATCTTGGATCGCTGCACCGGCGGCTTTAATTTGCAACCGGGTATCTGTGGCTTCTGTGACTTCTTGACCAAGCCAACACATATAGTCTTTTACATCAGACATAGTTGCGTAAGCTCCTGTATCTCGGGTACCAAGCTCCCAATTATCTGATGGTCCACCGTCTAATTTCTCATGGGGTGAATTTCTTAGTCTCTCTGATACCCAAGCTATACCAAAGCCATGGCGTGAAAACATTTTATACGGCGATATTACATAGCCATCGATATCGTAACTTTCTATATCAATACCTCCGTGCGCAGCGTGTTGTATTCCATCCACTATTATAAATGCCAATGGAGCCTTCTGGCGAACGATTTTTGATATTTCTCTAATTTTTGTTCCCATGCCTGTGACCGGTGATGCATGCACAATCGTAACGACACGAGTTGTTTCAGAAATATGATCGGCGTATGCTTCCGGGTCGACCGTACCCATTTCCACGTTATGCGGCACGTTACAATAGGTATAGTTCATCTCATCAGCCCATTTTTTTGCCGCACTGCGAGACGCTGGATGTTCTAAAGAAGTACCTACAATTGATCCACCAGATGGCGAGGCCAATAATGAATTTCTTATCAATCGGAATAATAATTCCGTTCCACTCTCTCCCATAAAAAATTCACCAGAATGCGTGTTGAATAAGTAGCTAAGGTCATTTTTCGCATTTTCGATTATACTATTTAAAGTATTACTCGTTAAGTTGTCTCGACCTTGATTGTCAGGTATTGCTGCAAACTTTGTGGAAGTCTCTAGTGCTGACCTCAAAGTGAGCGCTCCGCCAGCGTTCTCAAAGAAAATTCGATCTCCAGAGATTGGGCATTTTTCCACATTACAGAACTTCTGCCGTATTGCCTTAACTAATGATTGATTTATCTGCTGCATATTCTGGTTCAAGTTTCTGTTTTCTTGTGCGTATAACAAGCTGCCTAAAAATTAGAGTCCATCTTAAGTATGCCTTATGTATCGGAAAAAACTGGATGCTGTCCAACCAGCGATGATAGCTATAGCAAGGGACAACAAACCATAAATAAGAGGATTTTGACGTGATAAGTTAAATAAAAATCTTTCAAGTCCAACTTTTTTTACATCAATTATTGTTTCAAATTGGCTTACAATTTTACCATCTCGAGTAAGAAATATTTGGGTAAAATAGTCACCCTCTGTTAGGTTTGCAGGCATATCAACCGCTGTTCTGAATAGGGTGCTTTGATCGACTACTATCTCATTTTCAAGTAACTGATATAATTTTTGTTCTTTTCTTATTCTGATCACAGCTTCTGTGAAACTTTGCGAGTCTTCTATATGCATTGGAGCCCCAACCGATCTAATGGCGCGCTCAATGGAAATCTTATTTCGCAAATCTTCTACATCTGATAATATCTCATTAAAAGGAGCGTTTGTAGCGACTGCGTAGAAACTAGGGGCAGCATCAACTTCAACGGTTTGGTTATTTACCCATATACCAAACCGCTTTTCTTTCTTCCGAACCGCAATTGGTTTAGATGGTCCTGCTATAGTAATAATCACACCCATTTTACCGTCAGGTTGAGGTGCTTCTCTTTGTATCGCGCCAAATAAAAGAATTTGGGAGCCATCAAAATTGGCCGTTATAGCAACTTCGTCCTGACTAAGGCCCAAGACTATTTTTTCATTAGCTGCTAGAGTTTTCGAAAGCATCAAGACTATTATCATTATAGACAGTATCCGCATCACTAAGTCCCAATTACCTTAAGGGAAAAGAGTTCAGCTGGTTCAATTAATAAGTCCATAGCTAATTTCAGGCAAACCAATATTACAAGAACTGAGAGTAAAATTCTCAGTTGTTCGGCTTGCATCTTAGCTCCAATTTGAGTTCCAATTTGAGCTCCTATTACCCCGCCTATTAAAAGTAAAACCGCTAATGCAATATCAACTGTATAATTTGTGGTAGCATGCAGAAGTGTAGCAAAACCTGTTACGAAGATAATTTGAAATAACGACGTTCCTACTACAACTTTTGTTGGCATTCCCAAGACATATATCATTGCTGGAACCATTATAAAGCCACCGCCAACACCCATGATTGCAGATAATATTCCCACGAATATTCCTACTGCAAAGGGGGGGATTATAGAAATATACAATCCTGACGTTTTGAAACGCATTTTTAGTGGTAATGCGTGTACAAGTCCTTTGTGGCGATTACCCCTATTAGTCACATTAGTCTTCGACCTTGTCCTTCTAATCGCATTAAGGCTCTCTATAAACATTAGACAGCCTATAATACCGAGAAATACAACGTAACAAAGCTTCACAAGTAGATCGACTTGACCCACTGCTTTCAAATAATTGAAAATATATAAACCCAGCGCGGCCCCTATAAGACCGCCACTCAGCAGAACAGTCCCCATTCTCAAGTCAACAGTTTTTCTACGAAGGTGTGCTAGTGCTCCTGAAAAGGATGATGCCACTATCTGGTTTGCTTCGGTAGCCACTGCAACTGCAGGTGGAATACCAATAAAAAAAAGTAATGGGGTCATTAAAAAGCCGCCACCAACACCAAACATTCCAGAAAGAATACCCACAAACCCGCCAAGGCCTAGGAGCAAAAAGGCATTAACTGAAACCTCCGCTATGGGTAAGTAAATTTGCATTGTTTCACTTAGCTCAATGGGCCTACATAAATCAATAGCGAGAGTTACGAAGATTAAACTGGGTATATAGGTGTTGTGATATTGGCTCTAACGTTCTTTGACGTAGGGTCGGCCACCTGCTTTTGGAGGTATTGCCCTGCCTACGAAGCCAGCTAAAACGATTACAGTTAAAACGTAGGGAAGTGATTGTATGAAAACAACTGGAATTTTTACTTGGCTACTAATACCACTTTGCCATACTGACGTTAAAATCATAAGTGCAATAATTGCAATTCCAAGTGCTAAGCCCCCAAGAACTACTTTGTCTAAGTAATCTTTTTTCCAAACGTAACCTGCCAACCCAAGTGAGATAAATATCAAGAAGCCACTGAGGACCCAAGCCGGCAGAAGGATATTTTGAAATCTAGTGTCTACAGCGAAGAAAAACCCAAATAATAAACATGCTCCAAGAGCGTACCAAGGACGCCATTTAGCAAAAATTAATGCTGCTAAGGCTATAAAGCCACGCCCAGCAGACATGTCTTTTGTAAAATTAGCCTGTAAGGACGTTGCAATATATGCTCCTGCAATACCGCACAAAACACCGCCGATAACAACTGCACTGTAGCGTAAGCCAACAACTGAAATACCTGCTGTATCAACTGCAGCAGGGTTTTCGCCAACAGCTCGCAAACGCAGTCCAAAGCGTGTCTTGTAAAGCACAAAATAAGAAAGAGGAACTGTTACAAGTGCTATATAAACCAGAAGAGAGTGTCCTGATAAAAGTTCAGAATACAGTTGCATTAACGCACCTGCGTCACCCATTTCTTTCGATGAAGTAGCGCCTGGGAAATTTAAAGGTTCAAATCTACCACCAGATTTGAGTGGGGGCGTTCGGCCTCCTTGTCCAAACAAATCCTGCGCTATTACTACTGTTAGGCCTGCTGCTAAAAAATTTATGGCAACACCCGATATTATTTGATCCCCACGAAGTGTAATTGACGCTAGTCCGTGCAATAAAGATAATAAAATCGATGCAAATATTCCAGCTAATAAACCCAACCAGACTGATCCAGTTATTGCCGCAAAAGCAGCCGATACAAACGCTGCGGCTAAAAGTTTACCCTCTAGTCCAATGTCAAATATTCCCGCACGCTCAGAAAATAAGCCGGCTAGACAAACTAACAACAATGGTGTTGCCAGGCGAAGTGAACTATCTAAAACTTGCAACAGGGTTAGAAAATCAATCATTCGTTAACCCTTTGCATGGATATGAAAAAGCGCTCTAGGGGAGCTCTTACCATTAAACTAAGCGCTCCTGTGAATAGTATCACCAGTGCTTGAATGACCACTATTAATTCACGCGGAATTTTGGTCCAAAGGGCTAGCTCTGCACCGCCTTGGTAGAGGAACCCAAATAATAAAGCAGCTAGCAAAACCCCTAATGGATGGCTGCGACCCATGAGAGCTACTGCAATGCCAATAAAGCCTGCTCCTTCAGTAAAATTCAAAATCAAACGTTCACTCTCGCCTTGTGTGGTGTTTATTGCCATCATTCCGCATAGCGCGCCCGAGATCATCATAGTTATCATTATTATTTTTACCGGCCTCACACCTGCGTAGCGAGCCGCTGGTCCTGATTTACCCAAGGCTCTGATTTCGTATCCTAGTGAAGAGCGCCAAATTAGATACCAAACGGCGACACAGGCAAAAAGTGCGATGAAAAAACTAACGTTGGCAGGTGCAGATCTAAATGCCCTCTCAAAGCCGATTACACCTGCTATGTCCTGGAAAGTTGGGAGATGAGTGTTGGCCGGAAAGTTTGCTGATGCCGGGTCCATACTTCCTGTTGGCTTCAAAACGTCTACAAGGAAAAAATTAAGCACTCCAGCGGCAATAAAATTAAACATAATTGTGGTAATAACAATATGGCTACCCCTTTTGGCTTGTAGATAGGCTGGCAGACCCGCCCAAATCATTCCAAAAATAGCGGCACCAATTGACGCTCCAATTATTGCTAAGGTCCAGTGTGGCCAGGGAATAAACAGGCAAACTAGAGCTACTCCTAAGCCTCCAATCATAGCTTGACCTTCACCCCCAATATTAAAAAGTGCAGCGTGAAATGCTACTGATACGGCTAATCCAGTGAAAATAAAATTTGTCGTGTAGTAGAGCATGTAGCCCCAACCGGCAGATCGAAATAATGTGCCCTCTATCATAAGCTTAAGTGCCGCCATAGGGCTTTCGCCTATCGCTAAAATTAATAAGGCTGATAAAAAAGCAGCCAAAAACAAAGAGAATAATGGGACCACAATAACGTCCACCCACTTTGGCATCACATCCATTTGTAAGCTCCATGATAATATCTGCAGGTATTCACTGTGATCATTGTGCCGCTTCCTCAGAAACACCCGCCATAAGAAGACCAAGCTCTTTCTCATTTGTTTCAGCCGGGAGCCTTTCTCCCATAATTTGCCCATCAAACATGACGGCTATTCTATCTGACAATGATAAAATTTCATCTAACTCAACTGATATTAGAAGAATTGCTTTTCCTCTATCGCGCAGGGACACAATTTGTTGGTGTATAAATTCAATTGCGCCAATATCAACGCCTCTTGTCGGTTGTCCTACCAAAAGCAAATCGGGATCTCTCTCTATCTCACGGGCAAGAACTATTTTTTGTTGGTTTCCGCCTGAGAAATTTTTTGCAGTTAAACTAGGGTTTGGAGGGCGTACGTCAAAGCGACGCATTTTCGCCTCAGTTTCCTGCCGAATTGCGTTGTTATCCATAAAAAACCGGTTTGCTTGGTTGGATTTTTCACGGTGATATCCGAATACTGAATTTTCCCATGCCGTGAAGTCCATTATTAGTCCTTCGCGCTGCCTATCCTCAGGCACATGCGCTATTCCTTGGGCTCTTCTGGCTTGACCATCTCCCGCCACACTTGTGGTTAAATCAATTTCTGATCCCTTTATCCTAACTGACCCATTAGCTTGCTGATAACCGCCTAAAACTTCTAATAGTTCTGATTGGCCATTACCTGCAACACCGGCAATCCCAAGAATTTCGCCCTCTCTCACAGTAAGATTTATGTTCTTTAGGCGATGAACACCAAAATCATCAGACATATTGAGATCCTGTATTTCCAGAACAGGATTTTTAGGTTTTGCCGGAGTTTTATCAACACGAAGTAAAACTTTTCGGCCCACCATAAGTTCTGCTAAGTCTTCCGGGCTAGTTTTGGCTGTTTTTAATGTCGCCGTCATTTCACCTTGGCGCATTACGCTGACTGTATCAGTTATATCCATTATCTCACGGAGTTTGTGAGTTATTAAAATAATGGTTTTTCCTTCGGTACGAAGTCGTTTGAGAATCCTAAATAGCTGGTCGGCCTCTGCAGGCGTCAGAACTCCAGTGGGTTCATCTAAAATCAGGATATTGGCTTTTCTGTAGAGCGCCTTGAGTATTTCTACTCTCTGTTGCATTCCGACCCCGATATCTTCAATAATTGCATCAGGATCGACGTTTAATTCATATTCTGAAGCTAACGCTTTAAGTTCTGATCTAGCCCTATTTAAAGAGGGTGAAAGTAATGCGCCACTTTCTGCGCCAAGAACAATATTCTCAAGAACTGAAAAATTCTCGACAAGTTTAAAATGTTGGAAAACCATTCCAATCCCTACCGCGATAGCAGTCTGACTATCCGGTATTAAGATTTTTTTTCCATCTACAAATATATCTCCAGTATCAGCCCGATAAAACCCATATAAAATTGACATTAATGTAGATTTTCCAGCGCCATTTTCTCCGATAATACCATGAATGCTTCCAGGCATTACTTTAATAGTTATATCTTTGTTTGCTTGAACTGGTCCAAAGGCTTTGGAAATTCCTTTTAGTTCAATTGCTGGATTATTGTTCATCAAACTCTCAATTTAATATGTAAAAACCGCACTTAAAAAGTGCGGTTTTTTGATTTTATTTTTTAATTTGGTTAGAATGAAACAGCAGGGCAGGTCTCATCATCAGTATAATTATGTACTGACATCGATCCACTCGCGATAGAAGATGCTGCAGCGTCTACAGCGGCCTTCATTCCGTCAGAAACGAGAGAAGCATTATGCTCATCTAATGCATACCCGACTCCACCATTTTCTATACCCATCTGAAAATTACCTGTTTCTAGGTTTTCTCCTGCAGAAAATGCTTCATAAACCGCATTATCGACACGCTTAAGCATTGATGTCAAAACCTGTCCAGGGTGTAGGTAGTTTTGGTTTGCATCAACACCTATGGAAAGAATACCCTCATCTGCTGCTGTTTGTAGCACTCCTACCCCGGTTCCACCGGCAGCAGCATACACTACATCTGCACCTTGGCTGATTTGAGCTTTAGTAAGTTCAGAACCTTTTACTGGATCATTCCATGCTGCAGGCGTAGTCCCTGTCATGTTAGCTATCACTGTGGCATCTGGGTTTACTGCTTTAACACCCTGAGCATAGCCGCATCCAAAACGCCTAATCAGAGGTATATCCATGCCCCCAACAAAACCAACGGTTCCTGTCTTTGATGCTTGAGCTGCAAGCATCCCAACCAGGTAGGATCCTTCATGCTCGTTAAAGCCAATGCCTCGTACGTTTGGCAGACTAAGCCAATTTACGTCTATAACAGCAAACTTTGTGTCAGGATAATCTGGTGCTACTTTTCCTAGTGAGTCAGCAAAAGCGAAGCCAGCCATTACAATAGGATTAGCTCCAGCTTCAGCGAATCTGCGAAGGGCTTGCTCTCTTTGGGCTTCATTTTGAAGCTCAATTTCTCTGAAGGATCCTCCAGTTTCGTCAGCCCAACGTTGAGCGCCAGTAAAAGCGGACTCGTTAAACGACTTGTCAAATTTACCCCCAAGATCAAAAATAATCGCAGGCTCTGCCAAAGCAACTCCTGCACTCATGGTCAAACCAACGGCGGTTGACAACATTTTTGTAACGATATTCATATATATCTCCCGATTAATTTTTTGTTGGCCCATTAAAAGCAACCAACGTCGTGCCTTATTAAGGTCAAGATTCTAATGGATGGTCAACCAAATAATTTCAATTATTAGACCTGAAATTATAAATATCTCAGTAAAGTGGAATTAGTTCTTTTTGCATAAGCAAGGCATTTTCAAGATTTCCGTTTTTGTCACGTGAATATGACTTTCTTATAAAGATCTTTTTATAATTTAATTTTTTGTACAAATTTATCGCTGCTCCATTTGATTCGCTAACTTCTAGAGTTAATTCTCGAGCGCCGAGCTTCACCAAATGCTTTTCCATTTTTAATAAGCAACCAGTTGCTATCCCGGTGTTTTGTTTGATCTGTTCTGTAACCAGTAACAAAAGTTCAGCATCAGTATGGATAATTCGCGCGAGTGCAAAGCCGTTTGGATGGCACTCTGCAACTACTCCGGGAGAGGACAAGAGGTTGGTAAACTCTTGAGCATTCCATATACGGTGGTTTGGTTTAGCGGCAGCATGAATTTTTGCCATCTTTTTTGGTGTCATTCGATCATGGAGAATTCATGATTATGAGGTTTGGCATCCGCTGCCTTTATATAAAGTGGTATCGCTTGAGATAAGGTACATTTTAGATCTGCACCAAACTTAGCCATATTCTCTATGAATTTTTTACTTTGGGGTCGATCTGCAAAACACTCATGCGCGTCACTATCTTTTGTATGGCCAGTTCTAAAATCGCCATTTATGGTTCCGAGGTAATAAGAGTTTTGAGGTGCCTGAATTGCTGCCACCTCATATTCATTTTGCCCATATAGAGAGGCTTGAAAGCTATTTACGCCCGAAAGGGGCACTTTCAAAGATAATGCGAGACCTTTTGCGGCCGCCAGCCCTATGCGAATGCCAGTAAAGTTGCCTGGGCCAATTCCAACTACTATTAAATCAATCTGTGATTTTTTAACTCTTGCCTGTTCAAGTGTATCTTCTAAGACTTCAAAAAGATGTTCAGCCTGGCCTTTTTTCATTTCCCTTACAGTAGAAAAAATTTTGCCGTTAAGAAAAATTGCTGCCGCACAATTGGCGGCCGATGTATCAACCGCTAGTAAACATTTGGATCTATAATCCAACTGGTCGCACTTCAGTCACCTCTGGTATATAATGCCGCAAGAGGTTTTCGATGCCCATTTTTAGGGTCATTGTAGAGGAGGGACAGCCTGCACAGGCACCCTGCATCTGCAGATATACTATTCCTCGTTCAAATCCATGGAAGGTGATGTCCCCACCATCCTGCGCAACGGCAGGACGCACTCGACTGTCCAATAGTTCCTTAATTTGACCAACTATTTCCGTATCTTCCCCCGAATGTTCAGCATGCACGCTTCCACTCTGTTCACCATCAATAATTGGCGCCCCTGACTGGAAATGATCCATTATTGCCCCAAGTATACTCGGTTTTATATGCTCCCAGTCAATCTCGTCTAGTTTTGTTACGGTGATAAAATCAATCCCTAAGAAAACACCTGTAACTCCTTTCAGAGTAAAAAGACGCTTGGCTAATGGAGATGAACTGGCGCTGTTTTCATTGGGGAAGTCAGCGGTTCCCTGCTCCATAACTGTTTGACCAGGAAGGAATTTTAATGTCGCTGGATTAGGGGTCGATTCTGTTTGAATAAACATGTCAATTTTCCTTTAAGTTGACTTGTATATGTCAATTAGTCACCAAAATGTCAAGTATTTAGAATGATTCTAAATTATGTAATGGCCTCTAATCGTTCTTTTGATAAATCGCCTGGGACGACAGTAATTGGGATTGGTAAAGAACCTGCATTTTTACTCAATTGTGTAACTATTGGCCCCGGACCCTTTTTATCGGTGCTAGCGCCGAGAACTAAAATTCCTATTTCAGTGTCCTCTAATATTTGTGCTAAAATTTCGGGGACAACTTCGCCTTCTCGTATCACTAAACTTGGATTAATTCCTTGCCTGTCTCGCATCCATTTGGCAAAAACCTCAAAATGCACTTCTATTCGCTCTTTGGCTTCGGCGCGCATTAAATCACCAACTCCAATCCAGTGATTAAATTCATCTGGCGGGATGATAGAAAGTACTTCTACCCCTCCCCCACTTTTTGCAGCGCGCATTGCTGCAAATCTCATAGCGCTGAGGCACTCTTTGCTATCATCCAAAACTACTAAAAATTTACGCATTCAGTCCTCCGCTTGCTCAGCATGCACCATCAATAACGAGTTTGCAATATTTCGGATAATGAACTTTCGATACCCTTCAAACAAATTTTTAAAAAAAC
The DNA here is from genome assembly GCA_963999845.1 of uncultured Rhodobacterales bacterium. Lineage (GTDB taxonomy): Bacteria > Pseudomonadota > Alphaproteobacteria > Rhodobacterales > Rhodobacteraceae > Salinivivens. The sequence continues at coordinate 14,738 of CAXEVV010000025.1, forward strand.
TTATCTATGGTTTCAACATACCGACGATATCATAAGTTTTTTCTAAAATTGGGCCTGCTATTTCGCGCGCGCGCTCCGCTCCTGCGGCAAGTAGCAAATCTATCTCATCTGTATTTTGCATAAGTCTATTCATTTCTTCTGAAATAGGAGAAAGCAGTTCGACTGCGCGTTCAGCTAACATTGGCTTGAATTCTGAAAACTGCTTTCCACCAAGATCCTTCAGTGCACTGTCTACCGATTGGTTTCCTAGTGCCGCATAGATCTTTACCAAGTTCTCTGCTTCGGGTCTATTTTCCAAACCAGCTTTCTCTGACGGTAGAGCTTCAGCATCTGTCTTAGCTTTTTTAATTTTAAGGTTAATTGTATCCGCATCATCACCCATATTAATCCTGCTTAGATCAGATGGATCTGATTTTGACATTTTTTTTGTTCCATCTCTTAGGCTCATGACCCTGGATGCAGCACCTCCAATTACTGGCTCAGTTACAGGAAAAAAATCTACTTCATAGTCGTGATTAAATTTAATTGCGATATCTCTTGTTAACTCTAGATGTTGTTTTTGGTCGTCTCCCACCGGCACATGCGTTGCATGGTATAATAAAATATCTGCGGCCATAAGAGCCGGATATGCAAACAATCCAAGGGCAGCATTTTGGGCATTTTTACCAGCCTTATCCTTGAACTGTGTCATTCTTTGCATCCAACCCATCCTGGCCACACAATTAAAAACCCATCCCAATTGGGCATGTTCGGCTACTGCTGATTGGTTGAAAAGAATCGAGGAGTTGGGATCTATTCCTGCAGCAATGAAAAAGGCAGTGATTTGTCTAGTATTGTTTCTCAGGTCCAAAGGATTTTGCCATGCTGTAATCGCGTGTTGATCCACAACACAGTATAAAGTTTCGTATTCTTCGTTCTGCATTTCTACGAAGCGTTTAACTGCGCCTAGGTAGTTACCTAATGTAAGTCCTCCAGTAGGTTGCACACCTGAAAACACACGTTTTTCAAACGTTTTTGATGAAGACTTTGTCTCTTCGCCTATCATAACTGTTACCCCCGGAAAATTTCCCTAAAAAATTCAGTAAGCGTGTGGCTGCTAAGCGTCAAGAAGCCTTATCAAAGTTTTGTAAAGTCAATTGTTCTTTTCATAGACTTTTTCTAAATTTCTTGGAAAAACCTTAAGGACAAAAACTACAACTAAATATGTCGTTGCACCTAGAAATATCAGTCCGAATGCAAAAAACACCCGCTCAGAAGAAGTTTCCATGGCAACGTAGAAATTTTGATTGACTGCCCATAAAATAATACCCATTGCCAGGCTCCCCAAAAACGCACCTCGGATCCGACTTATGGAAGTCTTCAACACATGAGCGGCCTGTCCAAATCTTTTTGCAGTGATCCACAATAGAATAGTTGTAACCCAAGCTGAAACGCTTGCCGCTATTGCCACAGCTATCCATCCCACAATAGGCAGAAGCCCTATCGCAAGAATTGCGTTTAACAGCATTGATACGAGTGCAAATCTTAGTGGGGTTTTCGTATCTTCACGAGCAAAGTAGAGTGGTTGGAGAAGTTTTTGGATCATAAATGCTGGAAGTCCAACACCGTAAATAGCAGTTGCATATGATATTGCTAGTGCATCTTGCCTTGTTGTTTCGCCATGTTCAAAAAGAGCTGAGACAATAGGCAAAGGGATTAGACAAAGAGCGACGCTTGAAGGTAAAGCGACAAACCAAATCATTTCAGCGCTTTGTGAATAGGTGAATTGAGCTTGTTTAGTGTCGCCTGATTTCAGATGACGAGAGAGTTTTGGTAAAAGAACTGTCCCAACTGCTATTCCACCAATACCTAATGGAAGCTGGTAAAGCCTATCCGCGAAATATAAAAAACTTATTGCACCGGTTTCTTGACTAGCAACAAGCTGTCCAACTAATAGATTGATCTGGAGAACGCCACCTGCTAGCGCTGCGGGTATAGCTATTTTAACTAGATTGGCCATGTCTTTGTTCCACCTAGGAAAGGCCAAGGTGATTTTAATACCTGATTTAAATGTTGCCATCCAAAGCAAACTTAATTGCAGAACGCCGGCAATTGGGATGGAGTAGACTAACCAGACTATAAGATTACTCTCTGTTGTCCACGCTATAAGCAGAGCTGCCACGATAATGACGTTTAAAATAACTGGGGTAGCGGCGGCCACTGCAAAACGACCTGTTGTATTTAGGATTCCTGAAAACAAAGCCGCCAAGGAAATCAGCAATATGTAAGGGAACATGATTCTTCCGAATTCGACAGTCAAATCGAACCTCTCATCGGAAGCAAACCCAGCCGCTGTCAAAAATACCAAAACTGGCATAAAAATCATTGCGATAGATGTAAGTATCAAAAGTAACGTTAATAAGTTTGAAAAAACATTGTTAGCAAAATCGTTTGGATCCATTTTACTTTCGTAGCGTTTTGCGAATAATGGTACAAAAGCTGCATTAAACGCGCCTTCTGCGAAAAAACGCCTAAAAATATTGGGTAACCTGAAGGCCACAACGAATGCATCCAACAAAGGCCCCGCTCCGATAAGGGCTGAAAGCAAAATTTCTCTGACCATTCCTAAAATACGACTTAGCAAGGTCCAGGAGCCAACCGTCATAACTCCTTTTGTAAGGTTGACCTGCATTACATTTCTGCCCTTTTGACACCTAGTTCTATTGCCACACGAAGCTTGTCTTCGAGTGCGCGTTGCTTAGAAAGGCTATGAAACTTTAATCCAAAAGCGTCCTTGACATAAAAAGTATCTACCACCTGTTCACCGTATGTGGCTATTACTGCAGAGGCAATGTAAACATTCATATTTGCTAGCGCTCTAGTTAAATCAAATAGTAGGCCGGGGCGGTCTCTGGTATCTACTTCAATCAGTGTATAAATCTCCGAACCATCATTATCAAAAGTAATTGATGTGGGCACTTTAAATGCTCTTTCACGTCGTTTGAGTCTGTCACGATCTTTGATAGCATCTTGAGTTATCACCTCGCCTTTTAGTGTTTTTTCAATCATGTCGTGCAATCTTCTGAGGTGAGTGACCTTATATGGATTTCCCTTTTTATCCTGAACCCAGAATGCCGCGGTAGCATATCCATCCTTCGACGTATATGTTCTAGCGTCGACTACATTTGCCCCAACAAGTGCCAGTGCACCAGCGAGCCGTGAGAATATGCCGGGATGGTCACTTAGAGCGAAACATATTCTAGTCGCGTCTCTGTCCTGGTCAGGGTGTAAGTCTATCTTAACCCCATCATCTGTAATTTCTTTCAATAGATGAGCAAATGTTTCGTGAGCGGTAATGTGCAATCCTTGCCAGTAAGGGTCATAATGCCGTGATAATTCTGCGCGCACTTGTTTTGACTCCCAGGTAACCAATCTGAGTTTCAAATTTTTCTTAGCCTCAGCGCCCCTATTTTCTCTAGTGAGGGCTTCATATCCGTTTTCTAAAACCTTCTTTGTCTGCCTATACAAGGCCCTAATCAGAACTGCTTTCCAGTTATTCCAAGTATTCGGGCCAACGCCACGGATATCACAGACGGTAAGCACTGTGAGAAGGTCCAACCTATTTACTGTTTGTACAGCCTTAGCGAAATCCCGAACCGTTCTTGGATCTGCTATATCTCTTTTTTGGGCCATATCCGACATCAGAAGGTGGTACCGTATAAGCCACTCTACGGTTTCTACTTCCTTTTTGTTCAAGCCCAGCCTTGGGGCAACTTTTCTTGCAATACGCGCGCCCAACACTGAATGGTCTTCATTCTGCCCTTTTCCAATGTCATGAAGTAATAGGCTGGTGTACAAGATACGCTTGTTGGCACCGCTTTTAAGAATAGAGCTCGCAATAGGTAGCTCCTCAATTAATTCCTCACGTTCAATCTGAGCAAGATGCGAGATGCATTGTATTGTATGCTCATCCACTGTGTAGCTATGATACATATTAAATTGCATCATCGCCACGATTGGCTGAAATTCAGGTATAAAAGCAGCCAGGGCTCCCAGCTCGTTCATTCTGCGCAGTGCTCTTTCTGGATTGCCGTGCTTGATCAATAAATCCATGAAAATCCTTTGTGCTTCCTTATTCTGGCGCATGTCATGATCAAATAAAGAAATATTTGCAGATACTGCTCTCATAGCATCTGGATGTATTAATAAGCCTGTCCTGAGTGCTTCTTCAAATAGGCGCAAAAGGTTAAGTTTATCTTCTAAGAATGCGTCAAAGGATTTAACGGATAATCTATTTTGCAAAACTGTGTAAGGATCTTTTATTTGAGGTAGTCTTCTAAAAATTCTCTGGAGCAGAGGCATTTCTTTTACATGTTGAGCTTCCAAAGCAGTTAGAAATATTCGAGTTATGTCACCCACTCTTGTGGCATGTGTAAAATAATCCTGCATAAATACTTCGACTGCTCTACGACCTTTTGAGTCTTGGTAGCCCATGCGTTCGGCTGTTTCGACTTGAAGATCAAACGATAATTGATCGCTGGCTCTATTTGTCAAAATATGGAGATGGCAACGGACTGCCCATAGAAAATTTTCGGCTTGTTGAAATTTAACAAACTCTTCTTTTCTTAGCATTCCAAGATCGACTAGTTCAGACTGTTCCTTTACATGGTGTAAATATTTCGCAATCCAAAATAATGATTGAAGATCTCTAAGACCACCTTTGCCTTCTTTAACATTAGGTTCTACCATGTAACGCTGGCCACCCTGCTTCTCATGACGTAAGTCACGTTCTTCCAATTTGGCTGATATGAAATCTTTTGCTGTTAACTTAAAGAGATCTTTCCACAACCGCATTTCTAATTCTTTTGCGGTAGCATGATCACCATCGACAAACCGCTGTTCTAATAAAGCGGTCCTAATAGTATAATCTTCTTTGCCCAATCTCAAACAGTCACTAATCGTGCGCGATGAATGTCCAATTTTAAGTTTTAGATCCCATAAAATATATAAAATACTTTCAATCACACTTTCTGCCCAAGGGGTAGTTTTGTAGGGAGTTAAAAAGAGAAGGTCTACATCAGAGTATGGTGCCATTTCTTTGCGACCGTATCCCCCAACCGCAATTATGGATAATTTTTCTGCCTGGGTGGGGTTTGGTACTGGATGAAGCCAAATTTTGCAGATATGCCATACCGACTTAATGATAGAATCCGTGAGCCATGTATAGGAACGAATGACTTGTTCTGCCGAAAGTGGGTTTTTTGTAAAACTGTTATCTATCTCAATCATACCAGCTTTTCGGATACGCCTGAGTTCCACAACAATCGCATCTCTAAAACTTTTCAAATCTGATGTGTTAGAATAACAAATGTTCAAAAAGCTTGTAAATTTAGAAGCATCAAAAATTTTCTCTGGCGCTGAGATAAGCTCAATCTCACCCAAATCAGGTTTTAATGAGCTTGGTTCACATGCCGGAATAGTTGAACGATTGGGGCGCGTCATCAATTATGTTCACTTGTGATTCATTAATTTGTGCGATAGCTAAACCACGTTGATTGGTGCCACTACTTGTGAAACGGAAAATACCATCCACACCAGTAAAGCCAGATTTCCGTGTTAAAGCTTTGGTTGTAAGTGCATTAGAGTTTCCGGATTGTGCGAGAGCTCCGATTGCTGAAATTGCATCGAACGCAAGTCCCGCGAGCGGATGTGGTTTTTCTTGATATTCGGCAAAATAGTGATCTGAAAAAATTTCGTATCTTTCAGTTTCCGGTACCGCAAACCAACCTCCTTGCAGGCCTTGGAGGCCGACATTTTGCGAAGGAATATCCCACCGTGCTAATCCAGCGTATTGGATCTTTTGCGGGTTAAGTCCCGCTTCAGGTAACAGTTGAGCGAGCAGTGGTAAAGCACCTGCACTGTTTGACGTTAACAAAAGCAAATCGGCTTCATATATTTTCGATGCTGCTCTAACAAGTGGAATTGAATTAACTACACTTTCTTGGGTAAATGAAAAGCTCTGAGTTGCAACGACTCTGATTTTTGATTTTTTTGCTGCTGCATGAAGTGCGTCGCGTCCCAGCCTACCTTCAACGTTATCTGGATAAATAATGACAGCTCTTCTTTTTCCTTTCTTGCCAGCAAATTTAATTAAACGCTCCGCTGTATTTTCAAAGGTTTTCCCCATTATAAACAGGTTTCCTCCAGCTACAGTCGGATTATTTGAAAAGCTTAAAACATTTACGTTTTGACCAGAAAGAGCCAGTCCAACTTCGTTGGCTGCGTCACCAAAAAGTGGTCCGATTATAATTTTTGCACCTTCTTTGACCGCTAGTTTGGCCTGAGTAGCTGCAATCTTTGAAGATCCGTATGTATCATATACTTTTAGATTGATTTCAGCGGTGTCTAGTTGCGACATGGCAAGCCGTGTTGCGTTTTCAAGACTAATGGCTACGCTAGAAGCATTTCGAGAAGTTTTTGGCACCAATAAAGCTACCGGAATTGGCTCTCCCAAATCGATTACTTGGCCCGTTCCCACCGAAGAAGTTTGCATTTCGCATGCACTTATGAAAAGCACTAACGAGGCTATCAACTGCACTGATAGTATGTTTTTTGCAAATCGTGACAATCGAAGAGTCATAAATGAAGCTCGCACAGATAAATAAATGTTTTACAAATGTGTATCATAGACGTGTTTAAGGTGGGGTCTAGAGGTGAATTACCATTGTCAAAAATTGAAATCAGGTTTGTATCTTGTGGCAACACCGTTAGGCTCTGCTAGAGATATTACGCTAAGAGCACTTGATGTGCTGTGTTCTTGTGATGCTCTGGCAGCTGAAGATACTCGTTCAATGCGTAAGCTATTGAATATACACAATATTCCTCTCAAAGACAGACCTATACTTTCTTACAATGATTTTAATGGTGACCGTGTGCGTCCAACAATTTTGAATTGGTTGAACTCAAATATGGCGGTAGCTTATGCATCAGATGCAGGTATGCCTTTAATTGCGGATCCTGGATATCAGCTTTCAAAACAAGCAGCAGAGGCTGGCTTTTATGTCACCGCAGTTCCTGGTGCATCAGCTTGTATCACAGCATTAAGTTTGTCAGGGCTTCCCACGGACCGTTTCTTTTTTGAGGGGTTTCTTCCTGTTAGTAAAGAAAAAAGACGTCAGAAGCTGAAAGAGCTTTCTAGTATTCCTAGCACTTTAATTTTTTATGAATCTCCAAAAAGATTAATAAAAATGTTTGAAGACTTGATCGCTATTATGGGAGAAAATCGACGTGTGGTAATAGCGCGTGAGTTAACAAAAAAATTTGAACAAATTATATCGGGCACACTCGGCGAATTACATGCACTTATTCAAAAGAAACCGTTAAAAGGGGAGCTAGTTGTTTTGCTTGATCGTCCTTTGACCACAGGCTTAGAGGACTTAGATGTGAAAGCTGAATTGAGGATTGCTCTTTCTGAGATGACTTTGAAAGATGCATCGGATTTTGTTGCGTCAGCTCATGGCTTAAGTAAGCGGTATGTCTACAATTTGGCACTGTCGATGCGTGAATACTAAGATTATTACTAGCGATTATATTTTTAGGTGAATTGTGAAAATATATTGTAACCTTGCCTTGTTTCCTTCAAAAGACAATCAGGAACGGATCAAATGGAGTTCAAGTAGTGAAGGTAGCTTTTCAGATGGATCCGATTACAAATGTAGACCCGAAAGCTGATAGCACATTCAGACTAGCGGAGGAAGCACAGCTTAGAGGATATTCACTATTTTACTACGAGCCAGATAAACTAACTTTAGAAGATGGTAGAGCAATTGCCTCAGGACATTTTTTTGAAATTACTGGTCAAGAAAATAAGAGTGTAAAGCTTGGACCTGAAGAAATAGTTGAGCTCCGCGATTTTGATGTTGTTTGGTTGCGGCAAGACCCCCCATTCGATATGCATTATATTACGACAACTTTTATTTTGGATGTTCTTAAGTCGAAAACATTGGTTGTAAACAACCCATTTTGGGTGAGAAACCTACCAGAGAAATTATTTGTATTAAATTTTCCTGAATTGATACCACCCACCACGATTGCTCGGAGCATAGATGTTTTAAAGTCTTTTAAAGAAAAACACGGTGATATCATTTTAAAACCATTATACGGTAACGGTGGATCCGGCGTAATGCGTTTAAACCTCGACGATCAAAACTTAGTTTCCATCTTTGAGATGTTCACCAGTTTCTCGCGAGAACCGCTAGTGGCTCAAAAGTTCTTACCGCAGGTAAATGAGGGCGATAAGAGAATTATTCTAGTCGATGGGTATCCAGTGGGTGCAATTAACAGAGTGCCAGTTCCTGGTGAGATCAGGTCGAATATGCATGTTGGTGGGACCGCGACTAAAACGGGTTTAACTCAGCGCGATTTAGAAATTTGCAAAACAATTGGACCCGCTTTGAGAGAAAAGGGGCAGATTTTTGTAGGTATTGATGTTATTGGCGAGTTTCTCACTGAAATAAATGTAACATCGCCAACTGGCTTGCAAGAACTAGAGCGTTTTGATGGTGTCAATGCTGCGGCAAGTATCTGGGACTCGATCGATCAAAAGCTTGAGGCATTTATGAGCAAGTAAAGTTATGTCATTTTAACAGATGTATTCTTAATTAAACTCTGTCGCGCTATTATCCGAATTAGAACATTACGTCAGAGCAATGTCATCGATACTTGTTGGTCTCTTTCAGTAAAAAATAATGGTAATTGATCCAGATCAACGCCCAGTGCGTATACTCTTCAATACTACAAAATTATTATTGGAGATTTCAAATGGCGTTAGATATCGGGGCGGACAGAGCGTTATCTAGAAAAGCAATGAAGGCTGAACTTTTAGACGCGGAAACGGAATTGCAACTTGCATATGCATGGAAAAATAATCGTGACGAACAAGCGTTACATAGATTAATTAGAGCTTACATGCGCCTGGCAATTTCAATGGCTTCGAAATTCAAACGATATGGCGCGCCAATGTCAGATTTAATTCAAGAAGCTGGTCTGGGGTTAATGAAGGCTGCCGACAAGTTTGATCCCGACCGCGGAGTGCGATTTTCGACCTATGCTGTTTGGTGGATCAAAGCTGGTATCCAAGATTATGTTATGAGAAACTGGTCACTAGTGCGCACCGGTTCTACCAGCAGTCAAAAGTCGTTGTTTTTTAATATGAGAAGGGTTCAAGCGCAGATTGAGCGCGAGGCCATGCAGGATGGGGGTTCACTAGATAGAAGCCAACTGCATGAGTTGATTGCGACAGAGATAGGTGTTCCAATTGGGGATGTGGAAATGATGGACGGACGGTTGTCCGGAACTGACTATTCACTTAATGCTACACAAGCCACCGATGAAGATGGTCGGGAGTGGATTGACATAATAGAAGACGAAAATTCTATCGACGCAGAAAGCGTTGAAGAAGCTCATGATCAAGAAAATCTCCGAAATTGGCTGCTGGGGGCAATGGACGGTTTGTCTGATAGAGAAAAATTTATAGTCCGAGAGAGGCAGGTAATTGACGATCCCCGAACTCTTGAAAGTTTAGGGCAGGAGTTAGGGTTATCCAAAGAACGTGTTCGCCAGATAGAGGCTGCAGCCTTTTCAAAGATGCGCCGTTTTCTGGATAAAAATGCCCGGGA
>CAXEVV010000026.1:0-23804 GCA_963999845.1 uncultured Rhodobacterales bacterium
TGGTGCGGGTGGAGGGACTTGAACCCCCACGCCTCGCGGCGCCAGAACCTAAATCTGGTGCGTCTACCAATTTCGCCACACCCGCGTTAATACACTACAATCTAGGATCTCTTAACAAAAGAAGACCAAAGTTGCGAGACCCAAAATGATCTTTTTATATTTTTTGAATCTGAATGTTATTTGGACAATAAAGTTTGGGATTATTGTACTGGTTAAATTTTAATCACTTCGCATATTTATTAATCTTTTGCATTGTGGATTACTTAAAAGTTTCTATGTTTGTGCAACGAATCTGGGCAATTAAACAAAAACAAATGTATTCATAATTTAACCTTTTTACAGGAAATAATGATGAAAAAAATTGAAGCTATAATCAAACCATTCAAATTGGACGAAGTAAAAGAGGCTCTGCAGGAAGCGGGCATCCAGGGCTTATCTGTGATAGAGGTCAAAGGGTTTGGCAGACAAAAAGGTCACACAGAATTATACCGGGGCGCAGAGTACATAGTTGATTTTTTACCAAAAGTAAAAATAGAAGTGGTTTTAGACGACGATCAAGTAGATGAGGCGATAGAGGCAATAATTGACGCAGCCAAAACCGACAAAATAGGCGATGGAAAGATATTTGTTAGTTCAGTGGAACAAGCTATTAGAATAAGAACCCGTGAAAGCGGATCTGAAGCGCTGTAATTTAATACAAAGAGAGGAAAAATAATGAGTGCGGACACAATGCTCAAAACGATTTCAGATGAAAACATTGAATATGTTGATATAAGATTTACTGATCCAAGAGGTAAGCTTCAGCACGTCACGGTGATGGCGGACCAAGTTGATACTGACTTTATTGAAGAAGGCTTTATGTTTGATGGCTCTTCTATCGCTGGGTGGAAGTCAATTGAGGCATCAGACATGAAACTGATGATTGATACCGAGAGCGCTTACATTGATCCTTTTTATGCCGAAAAAACTTTGTGTGTTCACTGCTCGGTTGTTGAGCCTGATACCGGAGAGGCTTACGAGCGAGATCCTCGCGGGACCGCAGAGAAAGCTGAGGCCTATCTAAAATCATCTGGTATCGGTGATGTTGCTTATATGGGTCCAGAAGCGGAATTTTTTCTCTTTGATAACGTCAGATATTCTAACGAAATGAATAAGGTATCTTTTGAAGTCGACGCTCTTGATGCATCATGGAATACAGACACAGACTTTGAGATGGGCAACACTGGTCATCGTCCAGGCGTCAAAGGCGGTTACTTCCCTGTTAATCCAGTTGATGACGGACAGGATATCCGTTCGGAAATGCTTTCCACTATGAAGCGTTTGGGAATGAAAGTTGATAAGCATCATCACGAAGTAGCATCATGCCAGCATGAATTAGGTTTAATTTTTAGCAGCCTCACAAAACAAGGTGATGAACTACAAAAGTTTAAATATGTGATTCATAACGTGGCCCAGGCCTATGGTAAATCGGCGACCTTCATGCCGAAGCCGATAGCTGGCGATAACGGTACTGGAATGCATGTAAATATGTCTATTTGGAAAGGTGGAAAACCACTTTTTGCAGGCGATAAATACGCTGACCTGTCGCAAGAGGCCATATATTACATCGGCGGTATCTTAAAACATGCAAAATCACTCAATGCATTTACTAACCCTGGCACAAATTCGTACAAGCGCTTGATCCCAGGATTTGAGGCTCCTGTTCTACGTGCCTACTCTGCTCGAAACCGGTCAGGCTGCGTCAGGATTCCATGGACAGAGTCTCCAAAAGCCAAACGAGTGGAAGCTCGTTTTCCAGATCCTTCATCAAACCCGTATTTATGTTTCTCGGCACTATTAATGGCCGGACTAGATGGGATAAAAAATAAGATTAATCCTGGCGAAGCTATGGATAAAAACCTATACGATCTACCAGCAGAAGAATTAGCAGACATCCCTACTGTTTGTGGATCCTTAAGAGAGGCTGTTGAAGAGCTGCAAAAGGATCATGAATATCTTCTTGCAGGAGATGTATTCACAAAAGATCAAATTGACGGATATATTGATCTAAAAATGGAAGAGATTGAAAAGTACGAACATACTCCACATCCGGTGGAATATGGCATGTATTACAGTTGCTGACTTAAAAAGGTGCCGAGGGCACCTTTTTTATCACAAACGTATGGATCCCAAATATAACTGCACCAGTACCTGGTAATTTGAAAAAGGTTTGTCGTTCACTCCGCGTGAAAGACGGTAAGCGGTCTGAATGCAACCTGTATGGTTGGTGAAGGGCAGAGTTTGAGTATTCTAAAACATTAAACCTCCAGACCGGATGATTAACTTTAATGCCGTCAAATATTCTGTCCACACGTTTTGCAATCCCATGCGTATATTCGGGAACATTTTCATGAATCGAAAATAGCGGTTTCATAAATTTTTCATCTAGACGCCAATTAGCAGGAAAACATAAGACAGCTGCAGTTAACACATGTTGGTTATCCAGTTTTTGCATTATGCAAAAATCATTTTGCACCAATAGTCCGCATGTTAACAAAGGGGCATCATAATTAATTTTAACACTGCGCATGTCAGGAGTGACTACATGCGTCTGAAATACCTCAAAACCAACTTTTTTCGATAAAAAATCCAGTAGAGTATCTAAGAGCTCGCACGCTGCGGTTTCGCTATTTCTATCAACAGCGATCACCTCATCAGTGTTTTGAAGCAAAATCTCACGTTCCGCCATCTGCCCTTCATAAGCTTCATCAATTATTATCCACTCCTGCGGATCTAATGGCATGACACCCGGCAACTTTGCCACCTCGTTCCAGTGATATGGAATATCTTTTTGTAGGATTTCTCGTCGCATAATAATCAAAAAAATGGAAATTTATTTTTCAAGTTCTCAGGTCTTTAAATTGTTCATGTACATATATTGGATAGAAAGAATAAAAAAGCGACAAGATTTTTCGGTTTTGGACATGATGAATTTTTTAAAAATATTAAATTTTTTAAATCACTATGAGAAATCGAGCCATGAATGAGCATCACAGCAATCATAGAAAGATTGATCCGTTAAAAAGTCTTCTTCTAGAAGATAATACTTCAAACGATAAAAATCGGATAGAAATTGGCCCAACGCTTCTTGCAAGGAGAGAGTGGCAAGGCGCTGGCCTAGATCCTCCAGATCTTCAAGCCATGCGAAAATTTAGATGGGAGAGACTCACTAAGCATTTAGTCGATAGAGACTATGGCGGGTTGTTAATGTTTGACCCACTCAATATTCGGTATGCAACCGATAGTACGAATATGCAGCTCTGGAATACACATAACCCATTTCGAGCGGTTCTTTTGTGCCCAGATGGATATATGGTGATGTGGGATTATAAAAACTCTCCCTTTTTGTCGAAATTTAATCCATTGGTTAAAGAACAACGTTCCGGTGCAGATCTCTTTTATTTTGATAGAGGGGATAAAATTGGCGATGCAGCAAATATATTTGCCAACGAAGTGCGTTTACTCGTAGATGAACATGGAAATGCTAATAATAGGTTAGCAGTAGATAAGATTATGCTACACGGGTTACGATCATTGGAGGCACAGAACTTTAAAATAATGGATGGAGAGGAAGTAACCGAAAAATCAAGATCAATAAAAGGCACTGACGAGATAAAGGCCATGCGATGTGCGTCCTTCGCTTGTGAAAAAGCGATATTTGAGATGGAACGGGTCACAAGATCAGAAGTATGTAAGTCGAGCCTTAGTGAAAATGACATATGGTCGGTATTACATGCAGAAAATATAAAAAGAGGTGGTGAATGGATTGAAACTCGCCTCCTTACTTCGGGGCCCCGCACCAATCCTTGGTTTCAGGAATGTGGTCCAAGAATAGTGCAAAATAATGAAATTGTTGCCTTTGATACAGATTTAGTAGGCTGTTATGGAATATGTGTTGATATTAGTAGAACTTGGTGGGTGGGTGACCAATCCCCGCGCTCCGATATGATTTACGCAATGCAACACGCGCATGAGCATATTATGAAAAATATGGAAATGCTCAAACCTGGAGTTCATATGAGTGAGCTGACGGAAAAAGCTCACAAATTAGACGGAAAATACCAACTAGGAAAATATGGATGCCTCATGCATGGAGTTGGCCTCTGCGACGAATGGCCGTTAATATCATATCCTGACAAGTTCGTAGAGGGAGCTTACGATTATCATATTGAGGCAGGAATGGTACTTTGCGTCGAAGCCTTGGTAAGCCCAGAAAATGGTGACTTTTCCATAAAATTAGAGGATCAAGTTTTAGTAACTAAAAATGGATATGAAAACTTAACAAAATATCCTTTTGATCACGCACTTATGGGTAGTTAGCAGATTAAATTGTTGTTTAAATCTTAACTACAATTAATTGATTCATATATTGTAAAAACTACACTCTCAGGCCTCTTGCTCAACCATATAACACACGTTAGACACAAACTCGCAACTTTTTGTTAAAGGCAATTATATGATCACGCGCTATTCTCGCCCAGAAATGGTTAAAATATGGTCACCAGAGACGAAATTTAAGATTTGGTACGAAATAGAAGCTCATGCCTGCGATGCAATGGCAGACTTGGGATTAATTCCCAAAGAAAATGCTACCGCAGTTTGGAAAGCAAAAAACGCCAACTTTGACGTTGACCGAATAAATGAAATTGAGGCAGTAACCAAGCATGATGTTATCGCTTTTCTTACCCATTTAGCTGAACATATTGGTTCCGAGGAAGCAAGGTTTGTACACCAGGGAATGACTAGCTCTGATGTATTAGATACATGTTTAAACATTCAACTAGTTAGAGCTTCAGAGCTTCTTATTAAAGATATAGAAGAGTTATTAACTGCTCTAAAACGGAGAGCCATGGAGCATAGGATGACTCTGCGTATTGGGAGAAGTCACGGTATTCATGCGGAACCTACTACCATGGGGCTAACCTTCGCCCGTTTCTACGCAGAAATGGACCGAAACCTCCGAAGAATGCAAGTTGCAAAAGAGGAAATATCTACAGGAGCGTTATCTGGAGCGGTGGGAACGTTTGCGAATTTGGATCCAGCTGTCGAAAAGTATGTATGCGAAAAATTGGGGCTTACTCCTGAACAAATTAGCACTCAAATTATTCCAAGAGATCGACATGCAGCATTTTTCTCTACTCTCGGCATCATTGCCAGCTCCATAGAAAATATTGCAACTGAAATTCGGCATATGCAAAGAACAGAAGTTCTTGAAGCAGAAGAATTTTTTTCTGTAGGACAAAAAGGTTCTTCAGCGATGCCTCACAAGAGAAACCCCGTTCTGACAGAGAATTTAACTGGGTTGGCGCGATTAATTAGAATGTCTGTTGTTCCAGCTTTAGAAAATGTAACACTTTGGCATGAACGTGATATTTCTCATAGCTCGGTTGAAAGAAATATTGCTCCAGATACTACAGTAAATTTAGATTTTGCACTACACCGATTAACTAGTGTAATCGATAACTTGGTGATCTATCCCGACAACATGTTAAAAAACATGAACAAGTTTCGTGGATTAGTGATGTCTCAAAGAGTTTTACTAGCATTAACCCAAGCTGGAGCTAGTCGTGAAGATGCCTATAAATTAGTTCAACGGAATGCAATGAGAGTTTGGAATGAAAATAAAGATTTTTATTCAGAATTAATATCTGACAAAGATGTAAGGTCGTTTTTGACTGAAGAAGATATAAAGGATAAGTTTGACCTTGGTTATCATACGAAGCATGTAAATACGATCTTTAAGAGAGTTTTTAGGGAATAAAGAACCGAAAAAAAGAGCTTATTGAAATTTGGTTAATAAATATAAAATTTGTAAAATTTCGCGATAAATTTTTGCTTGGTACTATTTGTATACAATTGTGTACATTATAGTATTATCACTCTTGAATATTTGGATAACTTACGTCAAAAGCATCATAACGTAGGCTAAATATTAGTCATTAGGAGATTAGAGTGTCCATAAAAGTTGGTATTGATTCTAAAAAAGTACGAAAAGAAATTTTAGTAAATGGCAAAAAATTTGCTTACTATTCGATTGATGCCGCGAGTCAAGCAGGGCTTGGAGACTTCTCCAAGTTGCCTGCAGCATTAAATGTTGTTTTGGAAAATTTATTACGATTTGAAGATGGGAAAACTGTTACCGTAGATGATATAAAAGCTTTCTCCGATTGGGCAAAAAATGGGGGAAGAACTTCCCGAGAAATCGCGTATCGTCCTGCGCGTGTACTAATGCAAGATTTTACAGGAGTTCCAGCGGTAGTGGATTTAGCAGCCATGAGAGATGGAATAATGAAACTTGGTGGTGATCCCCAAAAGATCAATCCACTAAACCCAGTCGATCTTGTGATTGATCACTCAGTTATGATTGATGAATTTGGAAACCAACGCGCATTCAAAACAAATGTGGACAGAGAATATGAGCGAAATATGGAACGTTACTCGTTCTTAAAATGGGGACAGTCTGCATTTAATAACTTTCGTGTTGTGCCACCTGGTACTGGGATATGTCATCAGGTAAACTTAGAGTATCTTGCCCAAACTGTTTGGACTGATACGGACCAAAATGGATTTGAAGTTGCTTACCCGGACACATTAGTGGGGACAGATAGCCATACCACAATGGTTAACGGCATGGCTGTGCTAGGTTGGGGTGTTGGCGGCATTGAGGCTGAAGCCGCTATGCTCGGTCAACCCATATCTATGCTTATACCAGAAGTTATTGGTTTTAAATTAACAGGTGCTCTAATCGAAGGAACAACTGGAACAGATCTCGTTCTTAAAATAGTAGAAATGCTAAGAGAAAAAGGAGTAGTAGGTAAGTTTGTCGAATTTTATGGAGATGGCTTAGACAATCTTCCCCTTGCAGATAGGGCTACCATAGCAAACATGGCCCCTGAATATGGAGCCACATGCGGCTTTTTCCCTATTGATACTGAAACTTTGAGATATCTTCGCAATACAGGCCGAAACGAAGAACGAGTATTACTGGTAGAGGCTTACGCGAAAGCAAATAATTTATGGCGTAACGACGATTATAACCCAATGTATACGGACACGCTTAAACTGGACATGAGCTCAATAGTTCCTGCTATTTCTGGACCCAAAAGACCGCAAGACTACGTGAGACTAGATAATGCTAAACAGGCATTCTTAAAGGAAATGAATGAAACCTTTAACCGACCCATGGACAAAAAAGTCAACGTTGAAGGTGAAGATTTTACAATGTCTTCCGGCAAAGTGGTAATTGCTTCCATTACATCTTGCACGAATACATCGAACCCATACGTAATGATTGCAGCTGGCCTAGTAGCACGTAAAGCTGCCAAGTTAGGGCTTCAGCGCAAACCATGGGTTAAAACATCACTGGCGCCCGGATCGCAAGTAGTATCAGCTTATCTTGAAGCGGCTAATCTTCAGGAGGATTTAGATCAATTAGGATTCAACCTGGTTGGATATGGATGTACAACCTGCATAGGAAATTCTGGACCAATTCAGCCCGAAATTTCCACAGCCATAGCCGAAGGGGATCTTGTTGCAACCTCAGTTTTGTCTGGAAACCGAAATTTCGAAGGTAGAATATCTCCCGATGTCAGAGCAAATTATTTAGCGTCTCCACCCTTAGTTGTGGCATATGCTTTGGCAGGAACCATAAATATAAACCTTACATCTGACCCAATATCCACCACACCTGATGGAAAAGAAATCTATCTTAAGGACATATGGCCTTCATCACATGAGGTGGCCGAACTTGTAGAAAAAACAGTTACAAGGACAGCTTTTCAATCAAAATACGCTAAAGTTTTTGATGGTGATGAAAAATGGCAAGGAGTTAATGTTACAGAGGGAGAAACATACGATTGGCCATCTGCCTCAACATATGTACAAAACCCTCCATATTTTACAGAAATAGCAAATGATCCAGGTTCAATATCAAGTATTAATAACGCAAAAATATTGGCTGTTTTAGGAGATATGATTACGACTGATCATATCTCGCCAGCCGGATCGTTTCTTGATACCACACCAGCTGGAAAATACCTCACTGAACGTCAAGTTCCTGCTAGAGAATTTAATTCATATGGGTCAAGGCGTGGAAACCATGAAGTAATGATGCGGGGAACATTTGCCAATATTAGGATAAAAAATGAAATGCTTGAAAATGTTGAAGGTGGCTACACCAAAAACTTAAAAGGTGAGACAACCTCTGTTTTTGATGCTGCGATGGCTTACAAGGAAAAGGAAATACCATTAGTTGTTATTGGTGGAGAACAATATGGGGCAGGATCCTCTCGGGATTGGGCAGCTAAAGGAACCGCATTACTCGGGGTCAAAGCAGTAATAGCTGAAAGTTTCGAGAGAATTCATCGTTCAAACCTTGTAGGCATGGGAGTAATTCCTTTTGAATTTACTGGAGATGATAATCGGAAATCTCTCTCATTGTGTGGAGATGAAATAATTTCAATTCAAGATCTCGAAACGATAAAGCCGCTTGGGGAGGTCGATTGTGAAATTTTATATTCAGACGGCGAAAGCACAACAATTAAGTTAAAATGTAGAATCGATACAGCGATAGAAATTGAATATGTAGAACACGGTGGCGTTTTACATTATGTGTTACGCAACCTTGCAAAAGCTTCTTAGATTATTTCAATAAAAATTTACTTTTTAGTTAGAGCGGACTCATAAGCCGGTAAAAAACGGTTTAAGTAGTCTTGGCCAACTAATGGACCTGCAAAGCGAAAGAGTACTTTACCATCTTTATCAATTATAAATGTTTCTGGCGGAGCGGTTACACCCCAATCGATTGCCGTCCTGCCATTAGGGTCATAAGAAACTGCTCGAAATGGATTATTATAATTTTGCAAATATGATACGGCGTTTTTCTTATCGTCTTTTATATTTACGCCTAAAATAACTGTACCAGTTTCGGCTATTTCCAACAATTTAGAGTGTTCGGCCCTGCAAGGAGGACACCAACTCGCCCAAAAGTTTACGAGCTTAATATTTGGAGATTGCAATAGTTGACGAGTTACCTCAGACCCAGGATACAACTCTTCGTTGCTAATATTTGGGGCTAATTGTCCAATTAAAACTGATGGTAATGAAGTGTCATCCGAACGCTGAAGCCCAATATAAAAAGCACTGGCAAGTGCTACAAAAACGATGACTGGCAAAAACATCAAGATCGGGATATTTGATATCCGCCTCATAAACGCTCTTCTTTTTCTAAATCAATGCGGGCCCTTGAATTTCTATAAAGAATGTAAGCTATTAGGCAAGTAATCAATATAAACGAAACCCCGTAGGACATTACAACGCTAAAAGCATATTTTCCGAGATCTGGCACGTTTTACTCTCTATCTTTTCTTAAGCGTAAAGCCTCGGTGCGCCTAAGCCTTATTTCAGTTCGCGTACCTATTAATACCAAAGTTAAGAATAAAAATACAAACCCAAATATAGAAAATAATAAAGGCTGGTAAAAAACATCAGCAACATTTTTTTCTTTGTCCAGGGAAAGTGACGCACCTTGATGCAAACCTTGGTTCCAGAAATTTACTGCATATCGACTTAAGATCGCAAATACAGAGCCCACTATACACAGCATAGATGTTAGGTCTGCAGCAGTATCTGGGTTATCTATTGCTAACCAGAGAGCAATATATCCTAGATAAAACAGAAACAAAATTAGAAAAGAGGTCAGCCGAGGATCCCAAGCCCACCAAGTGCCCCACATTGGCTGGCCCCATAAAGCACCTGTTATGAGAGCAACCATTGTCATTGTCATTCCGATAGGTGCCGCTGCCTTCGCAGCCAAAGCTGATACATGGTGGCGGCGAATAAGCCAGATTACAGAGGCAACTAACATCATAAACCAAGCATTTATTGCCATCAAAGCCGATGGGACATGTAAATAAATAATCTTTACTGTTGAACCCTGGCGATAATCATCAGGCGTAAAAAAGAAACCCCAAAACAATCCAACCGCTAGCCCAATGACTGAGAAACCCGCAAAAAACGGTAATACCTTGTCTGAAAGTTTTAAAAACTTTACTGGATTAGCGTATTCCCAGATTGACATCATCTCTCCTTTTCATCTCAAATTAATTCTTAGAACAACAGCTGAAGCAAAAGGCAATATTGAAAATGCTACCAGCGTAATTGCAGTCAAAATCAACATAGCAGAGTTGTTGGACAAGCCTGCTACGCCTGTGCGGGCAACGATAGAACCGAAAACTAATGTAGGAATGTACAAAGGCAAAACAATTAAAGACAACAATAACCCTCCTCGCCTAATACCAACAGTTAAAGCGGCGCCAAAAGCGCCTATTGCCGAGAGAGCTGGTGTGCCAAGAAATAGAGAAGCAAACAACCATTTTAGATCTCCAGCCTGCAATCCAAGGAATAAACCTAAAATGGGTGAAATTATAACCAGCGGTAGTCCTGTTGTTATCCAGTGAGAGAATGCTTTTACCGCTACGACAGCTTCTAATGGGATGGGGGAAGTTACTAATAGTTCAAGAGTACCATCATCATAATCAAGTGAAAAAATTCGATCAAGTGAGAGCACACAAGCTAACAGTGCTCCTACCCACAAGATACCGACTGAAACTTTTGCTAGTATAACCATGTCTGGCCCTATACCAAGTGGGACCAGAACTACTACCATCAGAAAAAAGGCCATACCGAGACCAAATCCTCCACCAGCTCTTATTGCTAGAATTAAATCGCGTTGCAGCAAGGCTATCATAAGAATGCCTCTGCACTCGCATTTATATCACCAGGCGCGGATTTATAGTCCTCTAGATTTAAAGACAGCGATGTAAAGCCGATATCGATATGGGTTGCTATCAACGCAGCACCCCCCGCCTCTAAATGATTTTTCAAAATTTTAGAGAACTCCTCCAAAGATTTTTTATCTAATGAAACAGTAGGCTCATCGAGAAGCCAAATTGGCTTATCAGTCAAAAGCAAACGGGCTAATGATAAGCGTCTTTTTTGACCTGCCGACAACTTGCCTGCAAATCTATTTTCAAACTTTTTCAGATGGAACTTTGACAGCGCTTCTTTTATATTTTTTCCACCAAAAATAGTATTCCAAAAGCGCAGATTCTCCAGAACGGTCAGTGAACTTTTAACTCCATTGGAGTCACCGGCAAAAACAATGTCATCCAAATTTATGACGATCTGACCGTTATCTATAGGCTGTAAGCCAGCTATAGATCTTAAGAGAGTAGTTTTTCCCACACCATTACTACCAGTCAATGAGATAAATTGGCCAGGTAAAACCGTAAAATTCAGTCCCTCGAAAAGACATATCCCACCTCGGGAAACAGCTAAATTTTCTACGGACAACAACATACCCAAAACATAGACTAATTTATCTAGCAGAAAAAGTATCAAATTTGAGTAACTAAATACGTATATTTCACCTTAAAAATAAAAGGTAAGTATTTAAAAATAAATTATTATTATCTTTATAAAAAGCTTATATTTAAATTGTTTCAGCCCACAAAGCTATCAAAACTATTACTGAGCAACGGAAGCCCAGTTAGGGCAGATAGTGTGATTATCAAAAAAGCAATTTTCCTATATAGCTTCTCCTTATCAGGATTAAAAAGAACTGCACCAATAATGTTTCCTAAACCCATTGGAATTGCCAATATTAACCCTAAAATAACGGCATATATATTAAGTGCACTCGCAATACTGAGAAAAAACAGCGCAAAAATATCAAATCCAAAAAGAAACAGGAGATTGTTCGCTCTTATTACTTTTACCGGATGTATAGACGCCATGTAGAATAGTATTACCGGCGGCCCAGGCACTCCAGCTATGCCACCAGAAACACCAGCAAGACCACCCAGCCCGATTAACGCCCCACTATTAAGTTGACGATGAAATCTCCAACCAGTGGAAAGTACAAAGATCAATACTAAAGCGAGAATACTCACAATATAACGGAATATTTCAGTCTCCATATTCATTAGGAAGTAGAGCGCAATTGGAAGCGTAATAACCATGCCACCAATTAGTCGCACCAAATCGGGTTTATAAGCGTCTCGCAAAGCTTTTGGCACTATTAGCGCTGGACCGCACAAATCCATTATTGTCAGAACTATGATAGCCGTTACCGGCTCAAAATATTTACCAGCAACCGGCAAAAATATCATAGCTGTTCCAAAGCCAGAAAAGCCCCTTACGATCCCAGCTGTTAGTGCTGTTAAAGCGACATATAATAGCCCATTAGTTTCTAACACCTCAACTATAAGGTTAAGGCTCATGGCTGTGGCACAGAAGTCCCAGCCTCTGCATTTGGTTTTGACCAGTCACGTTTCACACCAAGAAGCAGTAAAATGTTAGAGGCTACAAAAACTGAACTGTAGGTACCCACAACCACTCCCCAAATCATCGCAAATACAAAACCTCTGATTACATCGCCACCAAGTGTAAATAAAGCAATTAACGCGAGGAGCGTGGTTAAAGACGTCATAATTGTGCGACTTAGAGTATCATTGATGGATAAATTCATCACCTCAATCAGTGGCTTCTTCTTAAATTTCCTTAAATTTTCACGCACCCTATCAAAGATAACAACAGTATCGTTTAGTGAGTACCCCACAATAGTCAATAAAGCAGCAATTATTGCTAAATCAAATTTGATTTGCAAAATGGAAAATATGCCTATCGTAAGAATTATATCATGTATTAAGGCGGACACTGCACCTAGCGCAAATTGCCATTCAAAACGTAGCCATATGTAAAACAAAACTGCACCAATCGCCAATAAGATTGCCATTACTGCTTTTTTAATTAATTCCCCTGATACCTTTGGGCCAACACTTTCTACAGCTTGGAACTTAATGTCCTCAGACACATCTGCCCGTAAAGTGGCCAGCATCGTTTCTACGACTTCAGATGTCACTGCTTCTTGACCATCTTGTGCTTCAATCCGAATTAAAGCAACTTTTTGATCGGCGTCAAATGTTGGATCGAAAACTTCTGATATTGTCACATCGCCCAGGTTTAAACCAGATAGAGCCTGTCTATATTTTGCTATATCAAGCTCTACTCTGCTCTCCGAGCGGATAGAGGTCCCACCCTTGAAATCAATCCCAAAGTTCAAGCCTAAAAAAAGATAAGTTATAGCAGAAAGAAAAACTGCAAGAATTGAGACGCCAAAGAAGACGTTTGATTTTCCAAAAAAATTGATCGCAGTTTCATTTGGGATAAGCTTCAATCTCATATTCAAACCTTTATTTCTCTCGGCCGACTACGTTCAAACCACACAATTATTAAGAGCCGGGTCACAAATATTGCAGTGAATACTGAGGTGATAATTCCCAGCCCAAGAGTAACTGCAAAACCCCTTACAGGACCTGATCCCATAGCAAATAAAATTACTGCAGTAATAAATGTGGTTATATTTGCATCTATAATTGCTGAAAGTGCCTTTTCATAACCTAATTCAATGGATCTTGCTGGACCCTTTTTTGTTTTGATTTCCTCCCTTATACGCTCAAAAATCAAAACATTAGCATCGACTGCCATACCTATAGTTAAAACAATTCCTGCAATACCAGGAAGTGTTAAAGTAGCACCGATAGCACTTAACAAACCAAAAATTAAAAATACATTTATAATTAATGCAACATTTGCGAATAAACCAAACAAACCATAACTCATAAACATGAAAGCTAACACAGCAGCAAATGCGACCACACAAGCCAGTTTGCCTGCTTTTATACTGTCCGCTCCCAATTCAGGGCCGATGGTCCTTTCTTCCAAAAACTCTAGCCCAGCAGGAAGCGCACCAGCTCTAAGCAAAATCGCCAGATTTGTACTTTCCTCAATGGTAAAGTTACCTGTTATTATACCAGAACCACCTGGTATATGAGACTGGATGACAGGCGCACTTATCACCTCCTCATCTAAAACAATTGCAAAAGGGCTTCCAATGTTTTCGGCCGTATAGTCTCCAAACTTTCTCGCTCCTGTCGGATTGAACCTGAAATTCACCGCAGGTCTGCCATTTTGGTCAAAACTAGGTTGCGCATCTACAAGCTGTTCGCCTGTTACAACTGCAGCACTCTCCAGGGTGTAGTATACTCCCTCCTCATCCAATGAAGGCAAAACTTCATTGCCAAACGCCGACGAATCTGAAGAGGACGAATTTTTCCCAATCACAGCCTGAAAGGTTAGTTGAGCCGTCGTACCAATCAGTTCTTTTAGCTCAGTCGCCGAACCTATACCAGGCACTTGTATCAAAATACGATCTATACCTTGACGTTGTATAGTTGGCTCACGCGTGCCCACCTCATCAACTCGCCTCCGAATTATTTCTAACGATTGCCGCATCGTTCTTTCATTAGTAGCAAGCACTTCAGCATCAGATAAAGAAACTAATAACTCATCACCGTCAGACCAGATTTTTAAATCGTCGGCACCGGCTTGTATCAAACTTACAACAGGCTTTGACAGTGAACTCACAGCCTCAATCGCTGTTTGCATTGCATCTGGTTTTGAAATTTTTACACGTAATGTCCCTGGGTCGCTATCTTGTAATCTAATAGTGCCAACATCCGATCTCTTTTGCCTCAGCACGTCTCGGACATCTACCCACAAACTTTTAATCTTTTGAGCATGAACATCAGTCGTGCGAACTTCAGCAAGTAAATGAGCACCTCCTCGTAGGTCTAGACCTAAATTAACGAGGGAAGTTGGTAGGAACTCAAACCAAAGGTTTTTCTCATCTTTAAATAATGTAGGATCTTGACCGCTCTCAATGGCCAAACTTGCATCGTTAAAGCTCTCTACTCTTGAGTAGAAGGCATTAGGTAAAGCAAATAAAAGGCCTGCTATAACTAGCCCATAAATGAGCACGCGTTTCCATATTTGTATTTGCAGCATAAAAATTCAACAAAAACGTTAAGACGCCGGTTCGGTCTTTGAAAGAACTTGGGCAACAGTGGACTGAACCACTCTAACTTGTACGCCTTTCGACAACTCGACTTCAACCTCATTGTCCTCTTTCACTTTTGTTACTTTTCCAATCAATCCACCTTGGGTTACGATCATATCTCCCCGCCTAAGACTTTCCACCATTTTTTTGTGATCTTTTAACTTACGTTGCTGAGGTCGAATAAGTAAAAAATACATAATCGCAAAAATAAGAATTAGAGGAACAAATTGTGCAAATGCTTCCATGACGAATTCCTTGATTTATAAACTTTCGTGTCGGGCGGAACCTATGCCGTTGTTACTCAGTTTGCAAGGTACCTTTAATTATTATTTGGTTCGTTCGTGCATAAAGTAATAAGGGTAAAGAAAGTATCCAAAGATTCTGTTATTATAGGTTATATATGTATACACTTTATCATTGTAATATAGCATAAGAGCCAAAAATAATCGAATAGGACATAATCTAATGCACGACATTAAAAGCATACGAGAAAATCCACAAGATTTTGATGAAGCTCTAGGTCTTCGCGGCATTTACGAAATGTCTGCAAAAATTCTTGCGCTTGATGAAGAACGAAGATCTGCAATTTTAGCCGCTGAAACAGCAACAGCCGAACAAAATAAAGCCGCTAAAGAGATCGGTAAAGCAAAGTCATCAAATGATGAAAATGCTTTCAAAATACTTCGAGATTTGGTTTCAAGCAAAAAGAAAGAGGTTGCTTCAAAAAGCGCAAAGGCAAAAGAACTAGACCACGACTTGAACAATTTATTAATGACTATTCCTAATCTTCCACTGAGTGATGTGCCGGTTGGTGAGGATGAGTTGGGAAATATTGAAATATTTAAATGGGGCACTCCGCCAGAAATTAAAAATGCTAAAGAGCACTTTGAGATAAAAGGTGCAAAACCCGGAATGGATTTTGAGACAGCGTCAAAACTTTCAGGGTCTAGATTTGTTTTACTTCGCGGGTCCATCGCTCGCGTGCACCGCGCTTTATCGCAGTTCATGCTAGATACTCATATCAATGAACATGATCTTACAGAAACTATGACACCAGTTTTAGTTCGAGACGAAGCAATGTATGGAACCAATCAGTTACCTAAATTTGCAGAGGATAGTTACAAAACAACCAACGGTTGGTGGTTAATACCAACCTCTGAAGTGACCCTTACAAATACTGTTTCTGGACAAAACCTACCAGAATCTGACTTACCTATTAGGCTTACAGCGCATACTTTGTGCTTTCGCTCCGAAGCAGGATCCGCGGGCAAGGACACATCTGGGATGCTACGGCAACATCAGTTTGAAAAAGTCGAGATGGTCTCAATAACCCATCCAGATGAATCGCTTAAAGAGCACTCAAGGATGACCAAGTGTGCACAGGCAATTTTAGAAAAATTAGGTTTACCGTATAGAATAGTTCTATTGTGCACTGGGGATATGGGTTTCGGGGCTCGAAAAACTCACGATTTAGAGGTGTGGCTACCCGGACAAAAAAAATACCGCGAAATATCCTCAGTATCAATTTGTGGAGATTTTCAAGCAAGGAGAATGCTTGCGAGATTCAAACCAGCCGATGGCGGTAAACTACAGTTTGTGCACACCCTAAATGGTTCCGGAGTGGCAGTGGGACGTTGCTTAATTGCAATTTTAGAGAACGGCCAAAATGAAGATGGTTCAATATCATTGCCTACAGCGTTAAGTCCTTATCTTAACAACTGCAGTCAAATAAGCTCTACTGGGCATTTGGAATGACCAGGCTTTGGTTTCAAGCAATTGACATATAGTAGCTAACTGCTTCTATAAATGCTTTTTGAGCTTTGAAGGTTGTGATTTTTTTCGGTTTTTATATGGATTTTTATCTGCCTGTGAACGCATAGTTAACCTAATTGGCGTTCCAGGCAAATCAAATGCTTCTCGCAATCCATTTACCAAATATCGACTATAGCTTGTGGGTAATTTACTGGGGTTGGAACACATAACAACAAAGCCCGGTGGACGTGACTTTGCCTGAGTAATGTATCTTAACTTTATTCGTTTACCATTCGGAGCTGGAGGTGGATGGGCGGCTGTCATTTCACTCAGCCAGATATTAAGTGGAGATGTGACTATTCTTTTATTCCAAACTTTATGAGCTTTCATTATTTCACTATTTAATCGTTCCAGTCCACTGCCATTTTTTGCTGAGACAGTAACTAAAGGCGCACCTCGTAACTCTGGTAAAAGGCGCTGAAAAGCTTCGCGCATGTTGCGCAATTTTTCTTGCTTATTTTTTTCTATGTCCCATTTATTTACCGCAACCACAACTGAGCGACCTTCTCTCTCCGCAAGACCAGCAATTCTAAGATCTTGCTGTTCAAATGGAATGGCGGCATCAAGTAAAACAACCACTACTTCAGCAAATTTTACAGCCCGCAAGCCATCTCCAACTGAGAGTTTTTCAATTTTATCATTAATTTTCGCTTTTTTTCGCATACCTGCTGTATCAAAAATGCGTACTGGCACCCCTTGCCAATCCAATTGAAGGGAAATTGCGTCGCGTGTTATACCGGCTTCAGGACCAGTCAAAAGCCGCTCCTCACCAATGATTTTGTTAATTAATGTCGACTTACCAGAGTTTGGTCGACCTATCACGGCGATTTGTAGTGGCTTTTCCTTAGTTGGTATTTTATATGACAAAAGAGTGGCATCTTCGTTATCATTTGGAACATCAATATCTACTACTGGCGAAACGTAGGACGCCTCTTGAAGTAGTTTCTCCTGAATTGGAACTAGATGAGACAGCAAGTCCGTCATTCCCTCACCATGCTCAGCTGATATACGCACAGGCTCGCCCAGGCCAAGACTATAGCTCTCAAAGAAACCTGCGTCTGAAGCTCTTCCTTCGGACTTATTAGCAGCCAATATTACATATTTCGCTTTTTTACGAAGAATTTCAGCAAAGAATTGATCTAACGGCGTTACGCCAACCCTTGAGTCAATAACAAATAAGCAAACATCAGCCACTTCAATTGCGCTTTCTGTCAATTTGCGCATACGACCTTGCAAGCTTTCATCGGTTGCCTCCTCTAAACCTGCAGTGTCAATTGCTACGAAGCGCACGTGGCCTAAACGAGCCTCTCCCTCGCGTAAATCCCGAGTAACACCAGGCTGATCGTCAACCAAAGCAACACGCTTTCCAATGAGCCTGTTAAACAAGGTCGACTTCCCAACATTTGGACGTCCGACTATCGCAAGAGAAAATGTCATTTCGGTTCTCCAAACGTTACGACATGACCTATGTCATAAAACATACATTAACGGAAAGCGTGTAGGTCGCCCTTTCGCGACACAAAATATAAAACGTTATTTGCTATCACTGGGTTACTCGTTGCTCCACCAGGTATTTCTGACTCACTAATAATGGATCCATCCCTCGGATCATAAACTCTCAGTTTTTCATCACTTGAGATCAGAACAATTTTACCGCTAGCAATAATTGGACCAAAATGGGCCACTACTTCCTTACTCTTTTTAGGATTAACTTTAACAAAACTTGGTAATTGCACTGACCAAATGACATCGCCATTATCCTTCCTCATTCTTACAAGTTGATATAAATCGTTTACTAAAAATAAGCTATCACCTGCTGGCCAAATATTCCCTACTGTTCCGAAGGGTTTTCCCCATAAGCGCTCGCCACTATTCAGGTTTAATCCAGTAATCCGCCCCGATCCGTTCGCCACATAAACAGTAGAATCATCGATAACAGGCGATGAAACAATATCTTCTACAATACTCAACGCTCGTCCACTTCGCCCTCCAGAAATAGAAGTGGTCCATACGGTTAGCCCACTATGTCTAAAAACAGCTTGCACCACGCCGGAACCATAACCGAAAACGGCAAACTTTTCAGACAGTGAAGGCGCTGTATTACTAATCAAATTATTGACATCAGAAAAATTGTCTAAAGTCCAATTTACCCGCCCTGTCCGAGCATCAAGCGCCCATGCGCTTTCATCATTTGAAACGAGATAAACTAATCCATCGTAATAAGTTGGTCGTGTACTACCTGAACCTAGTAAAATTTGTGTCCATTTGGTTTGACCTGAAGCTGGGTCTATCGCATGGATGACCCCATAAGCAGTTGCCACAAAAATTGTTCCACCACCCGCTGCCAAGCCCGCTCCACTAACATCGCCCTTATTTTCACCATCTGGAGTTAAATCCTTTTGCCATAAAATTTCACCTTTTTTTGATGTCGCGCTCAGAACCATTAAACTATCTACAGTAAAAATTTGATTATTATAAATAATAGGTTCCGCGGTAATGCGGTTACGGCTCTGATCCCCTTTTCCAATTGAGGTAGACCACTGTAAGGTCAGCGCTCCACCTAATGAGGGATGCGGCACTCGCGTATTTGGCGTTCCATGGCTTTGAGGCCACGAGTTGTTCTCTGTGGTTTGCGAGGGGATAAAAGCCATTGAACCACTTTTAAGAATAGCAAAATTATCTTCAGTTTTTGCTGTGGCAACCACAGCGCTGATTGGTTCTCGTTTCCCTGGCACCACTATTTGTTCTTGTGCGCACCCGATCAGGCAAACCAAAGACATTATGCTCATTAAACCAATTTTGAGGATCAATACATTAAACTCCTGTAAATTTCTAATTCAACCCAGGTTTCAAATACTTGATGGATCAATACCTAATGAAATTAGAAGTTGGGTTACTCTTTGCCTGATCGTATCAGTAATTTCAGCATCTTCTAGAATGGATCTTAATTTTGCTACAGCAGCATCATTCTCTCGATTTTTTAATTTTATAATTGCAATCTGTTCTTCAGCTAATAAGCGAAAAGGGTTTCCCGGAGTAGCCAATTTTTCAAAACCTGTTAAGAGTAATGCATCCTCGATACGGTCATGACTTAGCAATAAAAATTTGAATTCGGCTATATCGCGGTAGATCTGCCCAACGGATGAGTCCTCTGATATAGTTTTTAGACTTTTGCTAGCAGCCGCATAATTCTGCAGCGCGGTCTCTTCTGCCGCTTTCAGCATCGCTACAATAGATTTCACTTCTGGGTTTGAACTTTCAATATTGGCAAGAAGCCCAGCTCTTTCTTTCTCATCAGAGCCCTCAAGCGCTTTCATTACAGCTGAACCAACTTTCTCTGCCTGGGACTTTGCCGTGGCCTTCTGATATTCCAAAAATGCTGTACCACCAACTGTAGCTAAAACTACCAGAACGCCAACCCAAGCATACTTTCGAAAAAAATTGTACAACCGATCACGCCGTACTTCTTCACTCACTTCTTCAATAAAACTATCTGTATCGCTCACAAGAAACCTCTTAATGATATTTGCAAAGCTGTCATAACCCTTATGCTAGCTAAGGGGAAGCCCCTATACTTTTGCTGCACTTGCAAAAAGAACTCGAAAACATTAATCTAAACTGGCAAGTTTAGCGTAGTAATCTGTGTATTTATTTCTAAGGAACGATCTTGATGAAAATTGTTTCAATAATCACCGCAATAGTTGTGATTTTTGTTTTGTACGCTCTAGTATTCGAACGCGAGGCTTTTAATAAAGTTGCAGATGGAACCGATATTAAAAGTGTCGTCGAAGAGCGACTGGAAGAGAAAAGCTTAGCTACAAAAGTTGATTTAGAAGAAGATAGTGCTCAACAAACCGACAAGAATGCCGAATTAGTTAGTGTCGTCGTTTACAGCTCAAATTCACAAAACCTTGGAAGTTCAGTTATTTTGAGAGGAGAAACTGAAGCAGCTCGGTTCGTTCAGGTTCGTGCAGAAACTTTTGGTCAGGTTATATCAGACCCTTTAAGAAAAGGGTCATTTGTTCAAAAAGATGATATACTATGTAGGTTGGATGAGGGTACTAGAAAAGCAGCGTTGGCAGATTCTTTAGCTCGATTGGAAGAAGCAAAAGCACTAATTCCACAAACCGAAGCGAAGTTAGGAGAAGCTAACTCCCGACTTGAAGAAGCCAAAATCAATTTCAATGCTGCTTCAAAACTATCTGAAGGTGGTTATGCATCAGATACGAGAGTGGCATCTGTGCAAGCAGCAATGAGGTCCGCTGAGGCAGGAGTAGCAACAGCAGCAGCAGGCTTTGATAGTACAAGAGCACGCATTCAATCTGCCGAAGCTGGAGTTGCAACTGCTAAAAAAGAAATAGAAAGACTTACTATTACCGCTCCTTTTGAGGGAGCTTTGGAATCAGACACAGCTGAGATCGGATCTTTACTCCAACCAGGAGACTTATGTGGAACCATAATCCAGCTCAACCCCATAAAATTGGTTGGTTTCCTGCCAGAAACAGAGTTATTTCGTGTGAAGTTAGGTGCTAGCGTTAGAGCTCAGCTTACTAGTGGCCAGGAAATAGAGGGAAATGTAACATTTCTCTCTAGATCAGCGGATAGTAAAACACGTACTTTTAGAGTAGAAGTAAACGTTCCAAATGATGGGCTTGAAATACGAGATGGCCAAACTGTCGAATTAGCAATTGGATCAGACGGCAAAAAAGCTCACTTACTCCCACAATCCGCACTCACTTTGAACGATGACGGGCTTTTAGGCGTAAGATTTGTGGACGACAAAAATATCACCCGATTTGCTGCTGTAAAACTAGAACAGGACAGCAAAGAAGGTGTTTGGGTGTCCGGTCTTGATGATGCCGTGGACGTTATAATTATTGGGCAAGAGTTTGTAAAAGAAGGTGTAAAAGTCTCAGCAACTTTCAAGGATATATCCCTATGACAGGTTTAATAGACTGGGCTTCTGCGCGAGCGCGAATGATCATTGCTATAGTTGCATTGTCACTGGCAGCCGGTGTTTATGCTTACACTGGCCTGCCAAAAGAAGGTGAACCAGATATTGAAATTCCAGCCTTGTTTATATCTGTACCCTTTCCGGGTATTTCAGCAGAAGATAGTGAAACGCTCCTTGTTCGCACAATGGAAACTGAGTTAGCAGATTTAGATGGCCTCAAAATAATGAATGCTACTGCAGCAGAAAATTATGCTGGCATTGCTTTGGAATTTGAGTTCGGTTGGGATAAGACAAAAATAATTGCAGACGTCCGGGACGCAATGAGTAAAGCAGAAACTAAGTTTCCTAGCGGAGCGGATAAATACTCAATCAACGAGTTTAACTTTTCTGAATTCCCGGTAATTATAGTGAATTTAACCGGAAAAGTTCCTGAGCGCACAATGACAAAAGTCGCAAAGGCACTTCAGGAAAAATTGGAGAGCATGGACGCGGTACTCGAGGCACCTATCTCAGGGGATCGCGAGGAAATGGTGGAAGTGTTAATCGACCCTCTTCGGCTCGAAGCATACAATGTAACTGCAAACGAACTAATTAGCGTTGTAAGAAATAATAATCAGTTAATTGCGGCCGGGAAAATTAGTTCAGAACAAGGTGCTTTTTCAGTCAAAATTCCGTCAAGTTTTAATGAACCAGCAGATGTTTACGATTTGCCAGTAAAAACAAACGGTGATCGCATTATTACCTTAGGAGACTTAGCAGAAATAAAATTAACTTTTGAGGATAGAGCAGGTACAGCGCGATTTAACGGTGAGACTACCGTCGCAATTCAAGTTGTCAAACGTCGTGGTTTTAATCTCATAGATATGGCGGAGGAAGTTAAGTCTCTAGTGAGGGAAGAGGCACGGAGCTGGCCAAAAGACTTACAAGTTGCCGTAAAAGTGGGAACTTCTAATGATCAGTCAAATCAGGTTGCAAGCATGGTAGGACAATTAGAGGGTTCGGTTCTTACTGCTATAGCTCTGGTGATGATAGTGGTTTTAGTGTCTTTGGGCTCTCGGGGGGCAATCCTAGTTGGCTTTGCAATACCGACCTCTTTTTTGTTGTGTTTCGTTTTGCTGGGCGTAATGGGTGTGACAATCTCGAACATGGTTATGTTTGGCTTAATTCTAGCGGTTGGAATGTTAGTGGACGGTGCAATCGTGGTAGTAGAGTATGCTGATAAGCGTATAGCTGAGGGGACAGGTCCAATGTCGGCATACGTGGAAGCAGCCAAACGGATGTTTTGGCCAGTTGTAAGTTCGACGGCGACCACTCTATGTGCATTTTTGCCAATGCTTTTCTGGCCTGGAGTACCTGGGCAATTTATGGGTATGCTACCCGTTACTTTAATTTTCGTTTTGTCCGCTTCACTTATTGTAGCCTTAATCTTTCTCCCAATAATTGGGGGCGTATCTGGCCGTTTAAGCAGAACCTTCGAGGTGGCTTCCAAACTCCTTCGTAAAAAACTCCCTTGGATCATTCGAGCAGCTTTAGTACCATTAACGCTTTTTTGTCTTTTTTGTACGACAATGCAACTTATCAACCCAAGCTTTTTATTAAATTTAGATGTACAGCAATTAGGTATTGCCGCTTACATACCCGGTGGACTTGGGTTGGTTTTGTCAGCGTTTCTTGTTTCGATAACCATGGGGGCTGCGGAATTCAAGCGTGAACAACGAAAGGTTATTTCTGGATACAGAAGAACTTTATTTGGACGCTTTATTAAACTTATAGTTGGTAACCCTATTATGCCCTTAGCTGCAATTGGTGGGATAATTTTTCTAACAATTTCTGTATTCACATACTTCGGGCAAAATAATTACGGTGTTGAATTTTTCGTAGAATCTGAGCCAGAACAAGCAATTGTTTACGTGCGCGCTCGAGGAAATCTGTCTTTAAAAGAAAAAGACGCGCTTGTGAAAGAGGCTGAAAAAATAGTCCTATCACACCCTGGTGTAGATAGTGTTTTTGCATTCTCTGGAGCGGGAGGCTTGAATCAAA
>CAXEVV010000027.1:0-22559 GCA_963999845.1 uncultured Rhodobacterales bacterium
AGCATTGTAGAGTTAGTATTTAGCGTCATCAAAAGTGTTGTAAGTTTAAAGTTTGATCCCCAAATACCAAAGATAAATGCTAAAAAAATCAGCGTGAACGAAATAGGGAAACCTATAAAGATCACAAAAATCATTGCAGCTAACATAATCAAACCAATTATAGGTTTAGACAAACTAGGTCGCGACGACATGGCGTCCGTGAACCATTCTCCACCAGGGGTTATTTCTGGGGTAAACACCGCCAAAACAAGCCAAAGCAAAATAATGAAATAAAAAGGTAATGAAAATACGAAATATTTCTCACGCTCTTTACCCATTTTGTGAAATGCACGAAAAAGTTCTGGCAATCCTTGAAGCAACAGTAAAAAACCCCCAACAGGCATAGCCAATCGAGCCGGCCACAAAAGCGGTTCCCATGGACTGTCAAACGCCGTTTCACCCGTTCTGTATGCTAATTCCCAATATTGAGCTGCAATAATTGTAAAAAAAATCATCGCTGGTATGAAAAACAGCATATAAAGAAGTGAATCAACCGTAGCTTGGGTCTTATCAGACCAATTTCTATATAGAAAATCAGCACGGATATGAACACCTCTCATGAGGCCATACCCAGCAGCTCCCATGAACAATACACCTGATATCATTCGACTTATATCATAAGCAAAAACAGTCGGCCCCAACCCCAATGCTCGAGCAGTATCGTCCCAGCCATTGCTTGCCATAATGCCAAACGAATTTCTTGCTATGACCTCAAATACTACAACCCCAATTAATGGGATCATTAAAAGGCATAAAATTTTTCCTGCCCAGTCATTCAAGAGATCGATAGCTCCGGTGATGGGACGTTGCCAAGAGGTCATACCCTCAGGTGTTTCACCAGGCTTTTCTTTCCGCCTTTCGGCGATCAGTTCGTCGGCAATTTCTAAATCTGCTGGGTCAACTTCATCAGCCATATCCCATACTCCCTTTATACGACTACCCTTTAAGAAGGGAGAAATTCTTGTTCAGGAAAATACTACTATACTTACCAAAAAAAGAAATGAGCGGGGCCAACCCGGCCCCGCTCATGATAATAAAATTTACTTTAGAGTGTCAGCGTGAGCTCTACCCAAACTTGCATTTGAAGTTTGCGCGCCAGCCCAAAATGGTACCACAATGTCTGCAAAGTCTTTTTGTGATTGCCAGACCTCTGCAAAGAACTCATCCTCTGCAGCTGCTTCCTCTAGGAGTTTTTTGGCTGCAGCCATATACTCGGTAAAGTAATCAGCTGGTGTGTCTTCTAAAATTACACCATGATTTTCTGTGAGGTCTTTAAGAGCAGCACCGTTTGTTCCTATCCGGTAGGACTGTGATTTTGACAAAGATGCATTTGCCGCAACTTCCAATGCTTTTTTCTCAGTAGCTGAGAGACTATCATAAACGTCTCCATTTAGATAGAAGTCAGCATTCACAACAACCTGATGAAGACCTTGCAGGTAATAATGCTTCAACACTTTCTGAAAGCCAAAAACAGAGTCTGGTTGTGGACAGCACCACTCAGCAGCATCAATTGCGCCTTTTTCAAGTGCTGGTAAGATGTCACCACCACCCATAGCAACAGCAGCAACGCCAATTTCGTTGTAAGCAGCACCAACCATACCTGGAGGAGCACGAAAGCGTAGTTTACGGAAGTCATCCATCGTCTCGATTTTACTCGGAAACCAACCAAGTGCCTCTGGGCCAACTGGCTGCAACATGAAACCTTTGACGTTTACACCCATTTCATCCCAAAGTCGGTCATAAAGTTCTTTACCACCGCCATACTGAAACCATGCTAGGAAAGACATTGCGTCTAAGCCGACCCCAGCACCTGCAATCGGAGCACCAAATAAATTGGCAGCAGGATGTTTACCACCCCAGTAGTGTGTCCAAGCAAAGCCACCTTCGACCAGACCTGCGTCTACTGCATCCATAATGTCACGAGGCCCAACTACTGCACCCGCTGGTAAAATTTCAATTTTAACAGAACCACCTGTCAAACCCTCAACATCATCCGCAAAACTTTGAAGCATAAATACTTCATCGCTGGAATTACCGAGCACTGATTGTATACGAATGACAGTTTCGGCTGTCGCTGATGTGGCCAAAAGTGCTAAAGCTGTTGCTCCAGCTGCCACAGATTTTAAACTGAACATGTTCTTCCTCCCATTGTTCATCGCCCTCTGTGTCTAACGTAAAAGCTGCCAAGTCGAAGGCTTCACTTGGCTCCTATAAAAGATGCGGGAAGCACCCTTATTCGAATTTTTAAATTGGCTATTAAGCCTCCTTTAAAATTAAATTACTTGCTTTTTCACCAATCATTATCGCTGGTGCATTAGTATTTCCGCTTGTTATTCTTGGCATAATAGAAGCATCAGCAACGCGTAGGCCTTCTACCCCTTTTACTTTTAAATTTGGAGTAACAACGGCCATTTCATCAGTACCCATTTTACATGTACCAGTTGGGTGGTAAATTGTTACAGCAGTGCGCCTTATCCAATCCAAAGTCGCGTCCTCATCGTTTAGATCAACGCTAGAACCCGGTGAATGCTCTTCGGTTACACTCGATCTCAGAGGCTGGCATGCTGCTATTTCTCTAGCAATCCGAACACCTTTTACAATGGTTCTACAGTCTGTGTCAGTAGATAAATAATTTGGATAGATTTCTGGAGCTTCCAGGTGATTAGGTGACTTCAACGATAGATAACCTGTACTTTCTGGCCTTAACTGCAGCACAGAAGCTGTAAATGCAGAAAAGCTATGTGTTACTTTCGAAGGCATATCAGCGCTGAATGGCTGAATATGGAATTGAATATCTGGCGTCTCTAAGTGAGCCTCAGTTTTTAGGAAACCAGTTCCTAAGCTAGCAGCCATCGTCATCGGGCCGCGCTGAGTTAAAATATATTGCAAACCAATCAATGCTTGCTTGAAATAATTACTGGTCTCTACATTTATTGTGCTAAGGTTTGTTTTAAAAACTGGACGAGCCTGGAGATGGTCCTGTAAGTTTTTCCCCACACCTGCAAGATCACTTTTGACTTCTATTCCAAGTCTTTGAAGTTCCGATCCAGAACCTATGCCTGATAGCATGAGTATTTGAGGTGACCCTATAGAACCAGCAGACAAAATAATCTCTCGTCTAGCTGAAATTAAATTTTTATTTTTTGCGTTAGAGACTTCTACAGATACAGCGCGTCCTTCAAGAATATTTACTTTTTTAACCTGTGAGCCAGTGATCACGGTAAGGTTTGGTCGCCGTTTCGCGGGGGAAAGATAAGCGGTAGCTGAAGAACAGCGCCGACCTCCCTTCATAGTGAGCTGAAAATGGCCAACACCCTCTTGGTCAACTCCATTGTAGTCAGGGTTACGTCTGTAGCCAGCCTTCACAGCAGCATCTATCCACATGTCGACAATATCACGTTTTAACCGAGCTGACTGAACCGAGAGAGGACCATCATTACCCCGCAACCCTGTGTCATCCTTGCCTGACCAATTCTCAGATTTTTTAAAGAACGGTAATACGTCTTCCCAAGACCAACCATAGCAACCAAGCTGTGACCAAATATCGAAGTCCTGAGGTTGACCCCGGACATATAGAAGACCATTCAGCGAGCTAGACCCCCCTAGAACCTTGCCTCTCGGCCAGGGAATTGATCTGCCTGAAAGTCCAGGATCACTCTCCGTTGCATAGCACCAATCATAAGACGGATTACCCATTGTTTTGTAATAGCCAACGGGAACATGTATCCAAGGATTCCAGTCAGAAGGCCCAGCTTCAAGCAAACCTACCGTGTACCGACCACACTCAGATAGACGATTAGCTAATGCGCAACCAGCCGAGCCTGCACCAACAATCACGTAATCAAACTCCATAAACCCCCGAATATCAAAAATTGAGACTTTTTTTCTCGATTATTGCAAAATAGTACGTTACAACGAATCTATAAGAAAGCAATAGTTTTATTTGAGACCAACAATGAACGCCAATGACAGAATAGCTACAAATCTCAGAACCCTTATGATTTTAGAGGTACTCGGCAAAAATAATAGAGCTATGACAGCAACTGAAATTAATGCTTCACTAAGACTTCCGAAGCAGACTGTGCACCGTTTATGTGCGACACTTGAAAAAGAAAATTTTTTGACACGCCAGGGTAACTCAAAACGCTATTTACCCGCCCGTCGATTACGGGATCTTGGTGCTGGGTTACTATATACATCCAGGGACCACATAACGCGAAGACAAATTTTAAAACAGGTAGCCGAACAAGTAGGAGAGACAGTAAATTTCGCCGTTCCAGAAGATAACGGGATGAGTTACATAGATCGTGTCGAGACGGATTGGGCGTTCAGAATTCAATTACCGATTGGAACAAACGTGCCATTTCATTGTACTGCAAGCGGAAAGTGTTTTTTGTCAAGTTTGAGTAAAAGAGAAACAAACGGAATCCTGTCTTCACTTAAACTTGATGCACTAACGGATAAAACTCACGTTACAGTCGATGCCCTACTGAAAGAGCTCAGCGAAATAAAAAGACAGGGTTATGCTCTGGATAGAGAAGAATTTATGGAAGGTATGATCGCTATCGCCGTTCCAATAAAAGACAAAGAAAATCGTTTCGTGGGAGCGTTAGCATTTCATGGCCCAACTCAACGTATCTCAATCAAAAATGCAGTTGAAAGAAAAGATACATTACTAAATGCCTCTCAAAAATTACAAGAACATTTGTTTTAAATCTTCACTTTGGATGCTGCCATATTGAACTTTGTTAGCGCCTCTATTGTTAAATCATCGCTTATCAGCTCATCTGCAATATGAGGTGCAATTGTAAAATAAACATGCCCTTTTGATGCAAGCATCGCTATTTGATCGACAGAACGAATGGAAGCGACAAGTATCTTACATTTATTATCAGAATGGTTCGCAAAATCTATCATTTGAGACAGGTGGTGAAAAGCATCGCGACCAGACTCCTCCATACGACCATAATATGGTGCTATATAATCGGCATCAATAGCATCTGCTATAATGTACTGTTTTGCACTGTAGCATGCCGTCATTAAGACAGAGAGCCCCATTTTTTTTAACTCAGGCACCAATTTTATACCTTCTTTTGTCAAGGGTACTTTAATTACTAATTTTAAATTAAAGCTTTCAGCTTCATCTTTTCGTTGGGCTGCAAAATTAATAGCCTCCTCATCACAACTTGGTATTTGAACATGAAACTCTTTTACATTGAGCTCATCAGCAATGGTCATCTTTGATTGCCAATTTATTGTGGAATAAAATAAACCAGCTCTTTCTGCCAAAATGGGATTTGTTGTGATGCCATAGAAAAGACCCGTAGGCATCCATTTCTGCCAAGAGTTTGTATCAAAGGTGTCTAAATACAATTTCACTCAATTAAACTTTCCATAAATTTCAACTTTCAGATACATTACCATCGTATAGCTAATAAAATACAGAAATGTTTCTAAAGTACTTTAATGGATCAATTTATTCACACTAGACCGTGACCCTTGCTACTTAAACTCTCTACTCTGAATGATTAAAGAGTATAGGTCACGTAATCCTAAAATTAACTTTTGCGCTAACCATGTAATTTATAAGATCAGGACAATTAGGATAGTATATACCTTTCCCAGCAGAAAACTCGCCAGCCAGCTGTTATGTATCCTTTCAAAGTTACCTTTCAGCTCTATTTTCTTCATAAGCGAGGGTAGCAATGGTTCTTAACTTAAAGGCAATACAAAAATCGTTTCGGACAAATGAAGGCGAAGTACCTGTCCTTAGCGATATAAGCTTAAGTCTTTTGGCTGGAGAGACGCTTGCTCTTCGAGGTGAGTCTGGCAGTGGTAAAAGTACCCTTTTGCACATTGCGGGAGCATTAGAATTACCTGATGGGGGAAGTGTAGAAATAGCGGGAAAAAATCTATCAGAGATGGATGATGCGGAAAGAGCCGCCGTCAGGCGCAGGGATGTAGCTATAATATTTCAACAGTTCAATTTAATTCCATCATTAACTGTCGCCTCAAATATAACATTTCAGGCTAATTTATCAGGACCAGTAGATAAAACTAAAATAGAAAAAATCGTATCTGCCCTTGGCTTGATGGATCAAATGAAAAAGTACCCTGAGGCCCTGTCTGGTGGACAACAACAAAGAGTTGCTATTGCTAGAGCACTGGTCGCAGAACCTAAACTACTATTGGCTGATGAGCCTACGGGAAACCTAGACGAAAAAACTGCACAAGCAGTGCTTGAGCAGATGTTAAAATTGGTCGGGGAGACTGACACTGCTTTAATGGTGGTTACTCACTCTCGAAATGTTGCAGCAAGAATGGATAGGCAACTTCTATTAATAGAAGGAAAGCTACAGTGATCTTTTCATGCCTTTCGACTCTTCTATCTCATTGGCATCGAAACCCGCTGCAACTGTTTGCGTATTTATCAGGTGTCGCACTCGCTACTGCTCTCTGGTCTGGAGTACAAGCAATCAATCTCGAAGCAAAAGCTAGCTATAAAGCTGCAGCTCAGACCTTAGGTGAAGGTCAATATGATTTAATTCGGCCAAAGCAAGGTAAAAGCATTTCGATGGCCGATTATATTGCACTCAGAAAATCGGGATGGTTAGTATCTCCGGTGGTTGATGGATATTTTGATAATATCCGACTTGTTGGCATGGATCCACTTACATTACCCTCATCTTTTCTATTCGCAAATTCTAACCTGACTAACTCCATTAGCAACAATGATTTACTTGAATCATTAATAACAAACAAAAATACAGCAAAAAATTTAGTTACATATACACAGGTAATATTTGATCAGAATGTTGCCCCAGGCATCGCAGTTGGAGATGTAAGTTTAGTCCAAAAACTATTAAAATATGACAAGATCAGTTACCTAATCATTAATCCAGAACAGCCATTGGAACAAAGAAAACTAAAAGATATAGCGCCACATTTGAATATACAGAGCATCAAACAGATGACAGATGTCTCTCAACTTACTGACAGTTTCCATTTGAACCTATCAGCATTTGGCTTGCTGAGTTTTGCAGTTGGTTTATTTATTGTACATAGCACAATTGGCCTGGCATTTGAGCAACGGCGAGCGATGATACGCTCAATGCGATCTATGGGGGTTTCGTTACAAAGACTTATTATCTTGGTGACAATGGAAATGATTTTTTTTGCCACGATCGGTGCAGTTATTGGAATAATTTTAGGGTATTTTATGGCAGGCCTTTTGCTGCCAGATGTCGCAGCAACTTTGCGCGGCCTATATGGCGCAAACATTTCTGGAACACTCCAATTGAGACTAGATTGGTGGATTTCAGGTATGCTAATTGCCCTACTAGGAACTGCACTAGCCATATCATCACAGATTTGGCAGATAACTAAGCTACCTATTTTAGCTAGCTCAAAACCTAGAGCTTGGATGCTTGTCACAGCATCATATTTTAATTTGCAGATGAAAATTGCTGTCGTATTACTTACGGTAGGTGGCTTTTGTGCGATACTAATTGATGGGCTTATAGCTGGGTTTGCTCTGCTTGGCGCTTTGCTAATCGCGGCTGCATTAGCTCTACCAAGTCTACTAGCATGGTGCCTCAAGCAACTTCAAAAATATGCCAAAGCACCCCTATGGAGCTGGTTTTGGGCTGACACAAGACAGCAATTACCAGGCCTAAGCCTTGCACTAATGGCGCTGTTACTTGCTGTATCAGCTAACATAGGTGTTTCAACTATGGTATCGAGTTTCAGATTAACATTTACA
This sequence comes from uncultured Rhodobacterales bacterium, assembly GCA_963999845.1. Lineage (GTDB taxonomy): Bacteria > Pseudomonadota > Alphaproteobacteria > Rhodobacterales > Rhodobacteraceae > Salinivivens. Next base: position 7,802 of record CAXEVV010000027.1, read on the forward strand.
AGCTTTTTAGATCAACGGCTCGCACCAGAACTTTTTCTACAAGTTGCTAACGAAGATCAAAGTATCGAATTAACCAATTTTCTCTCTGAAAAAGGCGTTGAGGTATTACCACTCATGTCTACTGAAACGACTATATCTCAACAACCCGTTGAACTGTTTGGCATTAAAATTGGAGATACCTATAGAAATAATTGGCGTTTTCTGGAGGCAGTTGAAAGTCCATGGGATACCATACAGTTAGGAAAAGCGATCATTGTTAATGAACAATTTGCACGCCGCACAAACCTCTGGGTGGGTGATCAAGTAGCGATTGATCTTAATTTTACACTTCCAATAGCCGCCGTTGTAGGGGACTACGGGAATCCTAAGGGACAGGTCATCGTTACTGAAGAAATTTTTAGTACTTTATACCCTAAATTATACCCAGCTAGATTTGGTATTCGCACTAGTAATCCTACTGAACTTCAATATCAAGTCATCAACCAAATCGGTATCGACAGCGACTCAATAATAGATCAAAAATCACTGAAAGCGTTTTCTATGGAAGTATTTGAGAGAACGTTTCTTGTGACATCTGCCTTAAATATCCTGACACTTGGAGTAGCTAGTTTTGCTATTTTAATGAGTTTGCTAACACTCGCAGATAGACGAATACCACAGCTTGCACCAGTTTGGGCACTTGGCCTTACTCGTTCACAAATTGGAAAATTAGAGCTATTTAGGGCGGTACTATTAGCGTCATTTGTTGTGATTTTTTCGCTACCAACCGGTTTAATACTTGCATGGGTGTTATTGAATGTGATCAATGTCAAAGCATTCGGCTGGCAATTACCAATGTTTCTATTTCCGGCTGAATACTTTAAGTTAGGGCTTTATGCAGTTGTTGCTGCATTCCTTGCTGCATCATGGCCTAGCTTCAGGCTGATTAGAACACCTCCAAGTGATTTATTAAAGGTTTTCGCCAGTGAACGTTAAGGTTTTATTTTTATTAGTTTTTTTACCTTTGAATCTTTCAGCCCAAAGCTTTTCAGGTTTGGGAAGTACTGCAGAAGGTTTTGCTAATCCCACACCTAATCCAAACTTTAACTTTCCTCTGGATCATGGGCCACATGACGAATATCGGGTCGAGTGGTGGTATCTGACGGCAAACTTATTAAGTGAGGACCGAACACCATTTGGAATACAATGGACTCTTTTTCGCACAGCACGTTCACCAGATAAAGAAAATGGCTGGAGGTCTAATCAAATATGGTTTGCTCATGCCGCAATAACCACTCCTAAGGAACATTTCACAACAGAGCGATTTGCCAGAGGTGGTATCGGCCAAGCTGGCGTAAGGGTTGACCCATTTGAAGCATGGATTGATGAGTGGAGCTTGAATGGTGACACTTTTGAAAAATTGAATCTAAGCGCTGCAGGAGCAAATTTCGCTTATGATATGTCTCTAGAGGCGGAAGGTCCTTTAGTATTTCATGGCGAAAATGGTTACTCAGTCAAATCATCTGAGGGACAAGCCAGTTACTACTATTCCCAGCCTTTTTTCAAAATAAAAGGTAACCTTACTCTTCCAGACGGAGATATATATGTCGAGGGAGATGCTTGGCTTGATCGTGAGTGGTCATCCCAGCCCCTTTCTGAAAACCAAACGGGTTGGGACTGGTTTTCGCTGTCATTAAACAATGGGGCAAAATTAATGGGTTTTCAACTTCGTCAAGTTGATGGATCAACGTATAGCTCCTCATCCTGGATTGAGCCCGACGGATCAAAGATCTCATACGGTAATAACGAATTTGTAGCCATGCCACTGAATTTACATACAGTAGGTTCAACAAAACTACCAACTGAGTGGCACTTGTCACTAAAAGATAAAAAAGTTGATGTGATAGTTCAAGCAATCAATCCCGATTCTTGGATGAATCTATCAGTCCCATATTGGGAGGGTCCAGTCGATATTACTGGGAGCCATACAGGAAGAGGTTATTTGGAAATGACGGGCTATTGAACTTAATAGAATATTCATCTGCGCAACGACATTAAAGGTCGCAATTCGAAGAGATTGTAAAAGTATATCAGTCGATACTACTTACGAATTACAACAAGCGGTAAATCACAATGCCCAAAGTAAGTTTCACAGCAATGAAAGATGGTACTCGTGAAGATTACGAGATCTTAGCAAAATTAGAAAAACCATTTTTAGCCCTGACTGCAGATAGAATTTTGACGGAATTACGTCAATCAGGGGAAACCACTCTGGAGGGATATCAGATTACCAGGCTAGAACATGCTTTGCAGTCAGGCACCCGAGCAATGCGCGATGGTGCGGATATAGATTGGATTGTTGGCGCCCTGCTTCATGATATTGGTGACGGTCTAGCACCACAAAACCATGATCGTATGTCGGCAGAGGTGATCAGACCATTTGTTAGGTGGGATGTAGCGTGGACAGTTGAACATCATGGTATATTTCAGATGTTGTATTACGCTCACCATTATAACTGGGATCGCAATGCACGTGAAAGATTTCGTGACCATCCACTATTCGAAAGTTGCGAACAGTTCTGTGAACGCTGGGACCAGTCAAGCTTTGATCCAGAATATCCTATGGAACCCCTGGACACTTTTGAGCCTATGGTCAGAGAAATTTTCAACAGGAAAGCCTACGATCCAAAGATTATTCGTGAGGGATATGTTTCATCACTCACCGGATAAATTAAAAGTCGGGTTAACGACTCGATTAGGTTTGCTAAAAGCTTTATAGTGTCTACCCACACTGGATATTTTTTAGCGTTTGGCGACATGGTATATATTGCATGTTTGTTTGCAGACGGATATTTCCATGGTCGTATTGAGACTATTTTTTGATGATAATGAGGGAAACATGCCAATATCAGAGAACGATCTTGCCGACGTAAGACAAGCCTGGGGTGATGGTCTAATCGAACTTTCGAGAATATTTGAATTTGATGGTATAGAAAAAGCACGATCCTTCGCAAACGAACTTTTAGATGAATTATATGGTTTTGATCTCGGACCAATATTGTTCAAGCCAACTTTAAGCGGCGGCGCGAAAACGTTCCGTAATGATAGAGAGGGAACTTTATCCTACTTTGTAGGACAAGATCCTAACTTTCCTGATGATACAGGGTTTGGAATTAAGTATTGGAGAGAAGTTCATTTCCATCCTGGTAATTCATATATTGATGGATCAGTCGGTATGTGGATGGGCTGGGTAACTTTAATTGATAAAAATGGTGATATTACGAAAGTTGATAAGAGCTGGGGGTACAAAAAAGATAATAGTGGCAAACTTAAAATAGTTCTCCATCATTCGTCTATTCCTTATGCTGAATAGGCCTAGAATTAAATACACATTTATTTTTTTGATATAGCTGAAGAGTAAGATTAGAAATGGCAATTAACTTTTCTCGAAGTGACTTCCCTGAAGGGTTTGTATTTGGAACTGCGACAGCCGCTTATCAAATTGAAGGCTCTGCATATGGTCAGTGTGGGCCATCTCATTGGGATACCTTCGCAGCAACGCCCGGCAATGTAGCTAATGGAGAAAGTGGCTCAATAGCATGCGATCATTTTCATCGTTTTGAACAAGATCTGGATCTAGTCCAAGCATGTGGTTTTGACTCTTATAGATTTTCCACTTCGTGGGCGCGGATAATGCCTGACGGGCGAAACATAAATGAAGAAGGTTTAGATTTTTATGACCGTTTAGCAGATGCAATTTGTGCGAGAAATTTAAAACCAAACTTAACACTTTATCATTGGGATTTACCATCTGCATTGTCTGATATTGGCGGTTGGGCAAACAGAGATACACCAGAAAGATTTGTCGATCATACCAATGCCGTTATTCAACGAATTGGCGACCGAATGGAAGCTGTTTCAACAATTAATGAGCCATGGTGTGTAGCATGGTTAAGTTATTTTCTTGGACATCACGCACCCGGCTTGCAAGATATCCGCGCAGCGGCGCGTGCTATGCACCATGTCTTATTAGCTCATGGGCTATCAGCCCAGGCAATAAGGTCAGTAGGAAACTCAAAACTTGGAATTGTCCTAAATCTAACTGAAGCTCAATCCGTAAGCACTGACCCAACAGATCTAGTCGCACAAGAACGACTGGACGGGATCCATAATCGTTGGTTTTTGGATGCCATAATTAAAGGCGTATATCCTGAAGATATTCTCAAAGAACTGGGTAAATATATGCCAGCAGATTTCGAAGAAGATATGAAGTTAATTTCTGCACCAATCGATTGGCTTGGAATAAATTATTACACACGCGGGATAGTTGCTTCTGATCCTAGCGCACCTTGGCCATCTATAAAAAATGTTGATGGGCCATTGGAAAAGACCCAGATGGGTTGGGAAATCTATCCTGATGGCCTTAAAAACCTACTAGTACGCCTTAGTCGCGATTATACTGGGAAACTTCCACTAATGATCACTGAAAACGGAATGGCATGGGCAGATCAATTAAAAAATGGGTCCGTATGCGACGGTGTTCGCTCTGATTATATTTCGGCCCATCTAGGAGCCGCAAAAGCGGCAATTGATGCAGGAGTGAATTTAAAAGGCTTCTTCTATTGGTCACTTCTTGATAATTTCGAATGGGCCTTCGGGTACGGGAAACGCTTTGGACTAGTTCATGTAGACTATGAAACACAAAGACGAACGCCAAAAGCATCCTATCACGACTGGGCTGCATCTTTAAAATCGTAAAATCAATACTTTTCTATTGTTAAAAATACTCCATTAAAAGAATAATACAAAATTACTACTTGTATAAAATAATGTGGTCTAAATAAGTTTGCGCGAATGTTGGAAAATTATGAAATTAAAAGCTTTGGGGACGGAGTAACTCGAATTCGAGAGAAAATCATCTCAGCTGAGTGGCGGTGTAATATCTGGCATATTCAGGGTCGTGACAAAGATTTAGTGATTGATACAGGTTTTGGCTTAACATCCCTAACAGCTGCTATTGCGGAAATATCTGACCGACCAATCATTGCACTTTGCACCCACAGCCATCATGATCATGCTGGAGGATTATGCCAGTTTGACATAAGAATAGGTCACTCGGCAGAAGCAAAAATCTTCGCTGAGCCATCAAGAAAAACTATTGTTGCCGACTTACTTGATGCATCAGTAATTCGTAAATCACCCTATGAAGGCTTCGACGTTAATACATGGTGCTATCAACCTGCTCCGTTGACAGGACAGGTTGATGACGGTGATGCAATAGATCTTGGTGATCGCTATTTTCATATTGTTCATGTACCCGGGCATTCGCCCGGCTCAGTTGCTATTTTTGAACCTAAAACTGGGATCATTCTAACTGGGGATGCCATCTATGATGGCGTGCTTTATGATCATCTCTTTCATTCCGTTCCAGATCATCTAGTACACAGCCTGCACAAAATGCTTTCACTGGATTTTAGCGTCGTCCATGCGGGACACTTCGACAGTTTTGATAGAGCACGAGCGGAGATTATTACTCGTGAATATTTGGACGGTAAAAGAAGTATGCTATGTCCCGCCACCTAAAATCATAACCAAATTTTACATATATAAAATATTTGTGGTCACATATCATAATTTACTGGACGATTCTAATTTTTACTGTTCAATGGTAAGTTTTTAGTCCATTGTAAATTTTTGAATGAAACATACTCAACCACCCGAGAAGTATTAGTGATAGGGAGAAACAAAAATGGTTAATTTGCAGGAAGAAAAGGATCTAGTGAATAATGTTTCAATCAGCGCAAGGCGATATGAGGAATCACCATTTATAGATCGCCATGATACCAAAAATATGGTCCGGGGTGTATATGCAGGAAGGTTCTTCGCTGTCTACAACGGCGAAGATTATTTAGCCAAATATTGGACATTGCGCCGCAAAGCGTTAATATTTGACGTTCCTGAAAAGCCGATTGAAATTTCTGGCCCAGATGCCATTCCATTTCTTGATAAGGTGCTAACCCGTAAAGTTACAACCATGAAGGAAGGTCGGGGCTATTACGCTTTAGCCTGTACGCCTCAGGGTGGTATTTTTATGGATGGCGTGGTGTTCAAACTGGGTGAAAATCGCTTTTGGTATGTTCAGGCGGATGGACCATTTGAAACTTGGCTAATGGCGCATAGCAATGGCTTTGATGTCAAAATCTCCGATCCCCATTCCCGCGTACTACAAATCCAGGGTCCAGCCTCAATTGATATTATGCACTCCGCATCATCAGGACAGATCGACGACACAATGAAATATTTTCATTCTGGATATTATGACCTAGGCGGGCAAAAACTTTACGTGTCACGTTCTGGCTTTACCAACGAGTTAGGTTTTGAAATTTACTGTAACGGCCTGAGCACAGATCACCTCAGACTATGGGACCATCTGATGGAAACAGGTGGTCCTTTGGGGATGGAGTTTTCATCTACCCGTGCCATGACAATCCGCCGGATTGAAGGAGGTATACTTGGCAATACCACTGATATGGATACGAACATGACCCCTTTCGAAGCAGGCCTAGGCAATTTTGTGGATTTGGGAAAGGATGATTTTATAGGCCGTTCTGCTTTACTAAATGCAGACAAACGCACTATTTTAATGGGACTGACCTGCAGCACGGCCACTCCAACATCCGGTAGCCAAATTCTTGATGGTGAAAATCAAGTCGGCCATATCACCGCAGGCGTCTCATCGCCGACACTAGGCTTAGGTATCGGTTATGCCTGTTTTCATACTCCTGGTGAGTGGCCGGCCCACTCCCTGACCCTTCAACTATCAGATGGAAGTAGGCATGCTTGTCAAATCGTAGAAACCCCATTCTTTGACAGAGAGCACAAAATTGTTCGAGGTATCGACCGCGCCATCCCCTGAAAACTGGTAATTCGCAAAAAAAGCTACGGTAGCGTTCCTAAATTATTCAATCTGAAGGTCTAGATCTTTTTGCCGTTTATGGCTCCAAGCCTGTGTCATCCTATCAGCAGTCATTGCAATAATTGCAAGTCCGATTCCAGCAATAAGGCCCAATCCAAAATTTCCATCACTCAACCCAATATAAACAATCTGCTCAAGTCCATTCGTTCCAACCAGTGCAGCAATAACAAGCATTGCGATTCCGTACATTATGGTCTGATTTAACCCAAGCATCATCACTGGTAATGCCAATGGTATCTTAACAGTCCAAAGCAACTGATGCTTTGAACAACCCATCATTCTAGCCGCCTCAATCACACCTTGCGGAAGGTTACGCAAACCATGCTCAGTGTACCGGATCGCCGGGACGATCGCGTAAGCAATAATAGCAAGCAGAGCGGTAAATTCACCGATTTTGAAGATCATCACAAAAGGGATCAGGATTACAAACAACGGCATAGTTTGAAGTGTATCATTGATAGGGCGCAGGATCGCCGAGACGGTTGAGTTATGTGCAGCCCAAATGCCAAGCCCAGAACCAAGAAGAAACGAGAGTATTACGGCGATTCCGCACAAATAGAGAGATAACATGGCCTCAGGCCAAATACCGCTCACGACAAGAAAACCAAGGCCAAGGAAAGTACCAAGGCCGAGGGTGAAACCACCAAGTTGCCATGCTATGAATGTGTAGATTAAAAGAATTGCAGGCCACGGCATTTTGGTCAGACCAACAAAAAAGAAAATTGCAAAAAGTAAAATCATGAAGCCAAGCTGCATGTTGAAACGCATACCACTCCAAATCGCCAGACCGGTCATTACAACCGCATAACTAACTGAATGCCATGTCTGCAATTCGAAGCCCCAGGTGAATGGACTAACAGAGCCCTGAAGGCCAATTTTTGCTGGAAGCATAAGAAAGAAAAAAGCCATGGTCTTAATGGTCTCTATCGCTGCGCGATAATTGATAATGATGTACTCAAGGCCCTCATTCATGGTACGTGCTGGATTTATTTCCAGCTCACGTGGCCAGATATCAAGCGCAGGTATTAATCTAGAAAGAGAGAATAAAACAAGAATTCCTCCAATAGCCATAAGCGCATATTGCCTCGAAGATAGGCCATATTTCGCCTTATAATTACTTGAATTTTTTGCAAAGCCGTAGGTAGCGCGATCGATCAGTATAGCCATTAAAGCAATAACTAGTCCAGCAAGCAGACTTTCACCAAATTGGGCTTTACGAATTTGTGATAGAACTTCCCATCCAATATCTGCAGTACCACCTATAATTGATGCAATAATTACCATACTTAGCGAGGCCATCGTCGTCTGATTTACGCCGAGGAGAAGCTGCTTTTTTGTACTTGGGATGCGAACCTGCCAAAATAACTGGCGTTGCGTTGCACCTGACATAAGCCCCGACTCTATAACCTCAGGCGGAACCCGCCCAAGTCCTACAATCACATTTCGCGCCATTGGGGGGAAAGAATAAAGAATACTGGCAATAAGTCCAACTACTGTACCAAAACCAAACAGCATTAGAATCAACAGGAGATAGGCAAAGGCGGGAACAGTTTGTAGTATATCCAGCATTGGCATAATTATTCTTTTGGCAGCCTTTGACTGGAATGCCCAAACGCCAAAACCAAAACCAATTAGCACAGCAAGGGGAACTGAAATGGCCACTAGCGAGAGTGTATTCATACTTTCAGACCAATAACCTATGACCACCATATACAGGCACGACACGAGGGCGAATAAAGCAAGCCTCCATCCTGCTGCAATAAAAGCAAATAAACAGACTATAAAACTAATAACACTCCAGGGGAGAGCTTGCAGCACAAGGCGGACGCCATCAATAGGCCATTCAAGAAGCCATGACATACCCATGAAGAACCAACCGAAATAGGTAATCAAAAAACCCATCCCAGCATTGAGCCAGTTATCAAATGGAATAATCAGCTCTTTTGGATATATTGATAGCCATTTATAATTATCCTGTACGATAATTAATGAAAGCGTGATCAGAATAATACCTAGCCAAAAGAAAAAACCATCTTCAAATTTAAATCTGTTCATTTTGTTGCCTTGACCTCTGCCGGCAGGACATTGCTGCTATTTGCAAGTGCTTCCAAAACCCCGCTTGCTGTGGCAATACCAACCACAGAACCATCTTCAGCCTCAACTACAACCCCTTTTGGGTTTTTGGCTAGATATCCAAGCAAACTACCAATCTGCGTGTCTGCAGATACTCGCCCCATGCCTCTAACCGACCCTGAAGCTTTCTGGCAAACATCTGAAGCACAAAGGACAGACTCCCAAGGAACATCAGTGGTAAATTCTTTTACATAATCATCAACAGGATTAAGAATTAAGTCAACGGGACGACCAATTTGAACAATCATCCCATCGCGCATGATTGCCATCCTGTCGGCTAAACGCAGCGCCTCCTGAAAATCATGAGTTATAAAAACAATTGATTTTTGTAATTTTGATTGGATGCGGAGAAACTCATCCTGCATTCGCTTGCGGATCAAAGGGTCAAGGGCTGAAAAAGGTTCATCAAGCAACCAAACGTCTGGTTCAACGGCAAGAGACCTTGCGATACCTACTCGCTGCTGCTGACCACCAGATAATTCATTAGGAAAATTACTTTCTCGGCCTTGCAACCCAACGAGGTCAATAACGCGTTCAGCTTGCGCATAACGGTCTGCCTTTTCAATACCCTGAAGTTTGAGAGGAAATGCTATATTATCTATTACGTTGAGATGTGGCATGAGACCAAAGCTTTGAAAGACCATACCCATTTTATGACGGCGAATTTCGATCAATTCTTCGGGAGTTTTTTCCAATAGGTTCTCACCATCAAGAATTATATCACCTGCGGTTGGCTCAACTAAACGTGAAAGACAGCGCACAATTGTCGATTTACCAGAGCCAGAAAGGCCCATGATTACAAAAATTTCTCCACCATACACGTCAAAGCTTACATCAGCATTAGCCACTATATGATCACTTTTCAGGATCGTATTAGTGTGTCCTTGCGGATCATCAATCTTACCGCTTCCATTTATGAAAAATGAATCAGAATTATCACCATAAATTTTCCATACATTGCGGCACGAGAGCTTTATATCTTGACTGCCATCAAGCTTTTCCACCTCCGCATCCTCCCCAAAAAATTATTGCCAGTTTAATAGAAGTTCCTGGGTCTGATTTCACATAAATCAAACCAATAATGCAATTTAAAAAATAAAAGAAAAATTATATATCAGATGCAGCGAACGGCAGAATAACCTGCCGTTCGAAAAAATTATGCCATGTATATCCTACATCGCAGCTTCGATCCAAGGCCTCCAAAGTGCCTCGTTTTTATTCAGCCATTCCTTGGCGACATCCTCAACATCACGGCCATTGTTATCAACCTCAAAAATAGCCCAGTTCTCATCCTCATTTGTTAGTTTGAAAGTTGAAACCATTTTGAAAGCTCCTGGCCATTTATCCTCAAATCCACCCCAAACAACCTTGTGCACAGCAGCCTGTTGAAAACCACAAGCAGATTCCTTCACTTGAGTTTCCTCAATACATTCACCATCGGCCGGGTTCCATTCAACGAAATTAAGATCAAGATCTGCAAAAATCCAATGCGGCTGCCAGATCATCATTAGGATCGGATCCTTTGTGGCATAGGCTGATTTTAATTCAGCCATCATAGCGCCCTCACTACCACCGGGAATCGGCTCTAAAGGCATCTCAAGGCTTGCTACTAGATCACGTGAGCGAGTCCCCCAGTCTGCAGGATAAGTAATAACCCGGCCATTTGGAAACGTTGCGGCTGTGGCAAACGCTTGCTGACACTCATAAAGCGCCATGTAATTTGGCAAGCCTGGACATTTTTCTTCCATGTATGGCGGATATACCCAACCCTCTTTTGGATCGAGGCCAAGATCACCAACAACCACAATTTCGCCTTTATCAACAAAATTCGGGTATAGATCACCCACATTGTTTGTCCAAACCTCAGTTTGAAGATGAAGATTACCTTGAGCAATTCCAGGGTGCTGCGGCAATGCTCCAGCACTTACATACTCTATGTTGTATCCCATTTCCTTCAGTAGTCCGCCTACGACCTCTGTAGAGAATAGCTGACCTGTCCAGTCATTTTTGATTACTTTGATTGGATCAGAAGATTCTGGAACATTACCTGCCAGAGCAACCCCATTTGCAAAAACCACCATTGATGCAGCAAGCGCTGCAATTTTAAATTTTCTAAACATTATTTCTCCCTTTCAGCACAATAAAATGCTACATCGTCAAATAATGCAACACTTTCCTGCGGTATATAAACTTACTCTTAGAAGGTTTTGTGAGTCAATAGTGTTGAGTTGACCTCTCACTGCAGTAGGGTTATCCCTTACCCTAGAAGATCCTAATTTGTGTGATATTCAGAAAATGCAAGCGCGATCAATTCGTTCAATAAGGCGATCAGAGCTCTCACAAGCAGCATTTGAGGCGGTAATCCGATACGGTTTGCGTGGCACAACACTTGAAAAAGTCGGAGAAATAGCTGGTGTATCTAAAGGCGTTGTCCTTCATCACTTTAAGGACAAAAGTGCATTACTTGAAGCCGTCTTTCGCCGCTCCAACTCAGTACTGAGCATGTCGCTTTTGCGCCTTTATCGCCACGCGGAAACGCCACATGAGAGGTTTTGGGCTATAGCTTACGCAAATTTTTCGGAAACCATTTACAATCGAGAGGTTTGTCAGGCCTGGGTGTCGCTACTAGCAGAAGTCCCGCATAATGCGATGTGTCAGCGGGTACAGGCGGCTAATAACTCTCGTATCAAAAGTAATCTATCACATGAGTTGAAACATTTCGTTGCCAAAAAAAAGGTATCAGAAATTGCCAATCTTCTAGGAATCTTGATTGACGGGATATGGGTACGCGCGGGATTATTTGCTATTATTCCTGATTGTGACAAGGCCCTCGATGAATTTGAGTTTACTACACTCTATCTTGTGGGAGCATCTTTAGAAGAACAAAAACGTCACAGAGACGCTCGCGCAAAAATCAAAACAATCGCTAAGATCGCCCTCAGTCCAGAGCTATTTCAACCTAAATAATTGTTTTCTTAATCAGCAGAACTAATATGACCAAAGCGAGTTTTAATAATCTCAGACAACGGCTCAAGCACACTTGCAGATATTATTAAGATAATACCAAGGCTCTCTCTTATACCAAACGGTTCATTAGCAAATAGGGCGGCTGTGATAGACCCAAAGATTATCTCAGTCATCATCAGTAAGCCAACAAGGCCAGGGCTGATATACTTGGGGCCCCACAATGATGCAAAGGCTCCAGGGATAACAAAAACAGCCATAAAAGTAAAAAGCCAGGGGAGAACACCAATTATCTTTTCAATTGACGGAAGTTGATTTGATGCCAAAAAATAACACAAAATGAGAGAAGCAATCATACTCCAGAAAAAAAATCCGATTGTCATGTCCACTGCTGAATGACCTTCATGCTTGCGTATACGAATGGTAGCAATCGCCCATATAATCCCAGAAAGAATACCTAACCAATCACCAACATTTTTCGGGATGGGAAAATTCCGCCCCAAACCAAAAATGATCAACATTCCCATTAATGCAAGAATTATGGCGAGAATGCGCTGCCATGTAATGGTTTCATTAAGAATTATAGCTGCCAATAATGTGCTCCAAACGGGTGTTAAATAGAAAAGGAGCATTGCACGAACAACATCAGTGTAAAGAAATGCAAGCGTGTAACAGAGTAAAGCAACACCGGAAAGAATAGCCGTAATTTGAAGGCTAATGCCTCCATTTTTTATTGATTTAAACCGCAGGATCGTTACTGGCAAAAGAAGTATTGTAGGAGCAGCAAACCAAATCGCCGAACTCCATAACCCATGGATACCAGCATCATTTATTGCTCTCACCGGTATCCAGAATATTCCCCAGATAGCCCCTGCGTAGAGACAAGCAAAGCGAGCCAATGCTATCGTCGACCATTTGTTCATCAAGTATTCATGCCTGTCTGCTAACCTTTTTTTACTAACTAATGGTAAGTTTATTGTCAAATAGTCAGTTTTGCTTTAGGCTAATGTTATAAAATTATAAAACGTATTAATAATGTTATGAAAAATGGTGATAGAAATGGCAAGTTTTATGATAAGTTGGAAATGCATCAATGAATTATGACTATATAATTGTTGGCGCTGGATCAGCAGGATGTGTGCTCGCTAATCGTTTGACTAAAGATGCCAACCACCGTGTTCTTCTCGTTGAGGCAGGACCAAAAAATAAGGGCCTATCTCTTAAAATTCCGGCAGCAATTTTAAAAAATCTCCAAAGCACTAAACACAACTGGGCTTATCAGGGTGAGCCTGAGCCCGGTTTAGGGGGACGTACGATCACCCATGATCGTGGTAAAACCTTGGGAGGATCTTCCTCTATAAATGGTCTATGCTTTATTCGGGGTCATGCCTTAGATTTTGAGGGATGGCGACAAGCCGGGTGCGAAGGCTGGGGCTACGCAGATGTATTGCCATATTTCAAGCGTATCGAAAATTACTCAGGTGGTGGGGACGAATATCGTGGTGGGGACGGCCCCCTAGGAGTCCATCGGCCAGCACCTCAAAACCCCATATATAAGGCCTTTGTAGATGCTGGCCGAGACGCTGGCTATCCGATTACTGATGATATCTGTGGTTATCGCCAGGAAGGGTTTGGCGTTTTTGACATGAGCATCGATAAAGGTGAGCGCAACAGCACAGCTAAGGCTTACCTTGAGCCCGTTAGATCAAGACAAAATCTTACCGTTATAACCGATACCCAGGTTCAGAAAATTCTTTTTGACGGCATAGAGGCCAAGGGTATCAGCTACCACAGAGGAAACGGTGATATTACCAAAGCCTATGCCTCCAAAGAAGTGATCCTCAGTGCTGGTGCAGTTGGAAGTCCACAGTTATTGATGCTGTCTGGTGTGGGCCCAGCCTCGCACCTGAAAGAAATTGGGATCCCTGTCATCACTGATATACCAGGTGTGGGCCAAAATCTAAATGATCATCCTGATTTTGTCCTAAAATTTCGGTGCCTCCAGCCTGTTTCTATTTGGCCTCAAACACGGTTCATCGGGCGGAATATGGCAGGAATACGCTGGCTCTTACGGCGTGATGGCATCTGTGCTTCAAACCAATTTGAAACTGTAGCGTGTGTCCGATCAGCAGCTGGCGTCGAATATCCTGATATTCAATTAACAGTCTCACCCGCAGCGGTAGATGATCAAACATGGGAGCCGTTACCAGAGCATGCTTTTCAAATACATGTTGGACTAATGCGAAATTTCAGTCGTGGCAGCATCACGCTTCGGGATGCTAATCCTGCAACCCACCCACGAATTCTAGCAAATTATTTAAAGGATCCTCGGGATCGCGATCTGCTACGCAAAGGCATTAGACTCGTTCGTGAGCTTGCAGACCAACCCTCCTTTAAGCCGCTGTGTGGAGAAGAGATTTACCCTGGCACTGCGGTTCAATCCGATAATGAGTTAGATGCTTGTCTTGAAGAAAAAATAAACACGCAGTGGCATCTCTCTGGCACTGCGCGCATGGGATCCAGCAACAACCGCGAGGCAGTTGTCGACCCTCAAGGGAGGGTCCATGGTCTATCAGGGTTACGGATAGTAGACGCATCTATTATGCCTGCGGCAACCAATGGAAACACTAATAGTCCGACCATAATGATCGCCGAGAAACTCAGCGACTCTATTCTTGGCAAAACTCCATTGGCGCGCATAGAGGT
>CAXEVV010000028.1:0-21681 GCA_963999845.1 uncultured Rhodobacterales bacterium
TAAAGGCTGAATGTTCTAATGGAAAGGCAAATAGGATCTATGTGCAAAATTTGCCAAGTTTCTCAAATGCTCTGGATTTAACTCTTGAGATCGAAGGATATGGGACTTTAAACGTTGATACTGCTTTTGGAGGTGATTCATTTGTGGTGGTGGACGCAGATATGTTGGGTTTAAGGCTTTCTCCAGACGAAGCAAAAGACCTGGCGAAACTGGGAGAAAAGATCACTGATGCTGCTAACGAGCAATTAAATTTTTATCATCCGAGATATTCTGACTGGAACCACTTTTCCTTTAGCCATTTTTGTGGCCCATTATTCGAAGGCGATAAAGGTAAGCACTTTAAGTCTGCGGTAGCCATAAAACCTGGGAAAATTGATAGGTCGCCCACCGGGACGGCCCTGTCAGCTAAAATGGCAATCTTACACAAGCGTGGAAAAATAAAAATTGGGGAGAAATTGACTGCAAGTTCTATAATTGATTCAAAATTTACTGGTCAAATTTTAGGTTTAACGAAGGTCGGAAATATGGACGCTATATTGCCTGAAATTAGTGGTCGTGCATGGATTACTGGCACCCATCAGCACATGCTTGATCCGGCAGATCCATGGCCAGGCGGCTATCGTATTGCAGACACCTGGGGTGTTTAAATCATTTAGAAATATTTCTAATAGTTGGCATTTGTGTGTCTTCTTATCCATGAGATAGCCACATAAAAAATACCTATAGAGAGTGTGAAAATAGGCAAGCCTAACCGCATATTTATATCTAGCAAAAATCCTGCAACCCAAGGCCCCATCAAATTTGAAAGTTCAAAAAGGATTACAAACCCAGCATTTGCTGCAACAATTTCAGCTCCCGAAAATCTTCTAGACAACATTGCCAGTCCAATCGAATAAAGAGCGTAAACTAAGCCTGCAGCAAGAAACCCGAAGATAAGAGTTACCAATATTGATCCTAAAAAAAATGGGATCAAGCTGGCAAATATGAGGCCTGCACAGACAGTTATTACGCCGACCTTCCGCAAGCCGTATTTATCTGCCAAAATTGCAATAGGGTACTGAAGCACTGTTGCACCCAGTGCCATGGCAGGTACGATAATCAACGCTAGAATTGGTGCAGCTTCGGGCGTGCGAGTTATCATTGCTGGAAGAAGACTGATTAAGGCTAAATCTACACTACCGACAACGACGCAGGCAGAAGCTACAGTTGGGGCTCTTTTGATCAATATGAGCGGTGATGCAGAATGAGTTTGGGTATCCTTAGGCTCAAGGCCTTTGAGTTTTAATATTGGAATTGCGGCTAAAATCAAAAGACCGCCCATAATTACAAATGGAATTATCGAAAGAGCACCAAATAACCAAATGACGACAGGTCCAACAGCAAATCCTATTGAAATAGCAGTAGCATAAATTGCCATTACGCGGGTGCGATATTTTTCAGCTACAATATTGGCCAGCCAAGCTTCAGTCAGAACCCAATGTAGACCTAAGCCAAGGCCACTTACAAACCGAAAGACAAGCCACAAACCGAAGTTGTCCGTAAAGCGGAATGCAATGGTCATTATAGCTGCAACTATTAAACCAACATTAATTGTTACTATATATCCATATTTCGCAGCTAATTTTGGTGCAAAGTAGGCGCTGGATACAACGCCAAGAGCAGCAGCTCCACAAACTATGCCGATCCTTTGAAAAGATATATCGAAAGTTTCCATCCATAGGGAAATTAGCGGGAGATAGCCTCCAATTGCTGCACCAAGGGGTATGGCTGACAAAGATATCATTACCATGCCAGGGGCAGTTGTTGCCTCACTTATTTGTCGGCGTATCTTTACAGTTATTTTTTGAATTTGACTTATCCAGCCCATTCACCGTTTCGGAAAACTGGCACTGCAGTTCCATCGGTTTTCACACCATCTACACTTATTTCATCAGATCCAATCATCCAGTCGATATGTATCATGCTGCTATTACCTCCCCGTTTGATGATCTCGTCCTTACTTAGATTTTCGCCACCTTTAAAACATTTTGAGTAACACTGACCTAAGGCAATGTGACTGGCTGCATTCTCATCGAATAATGTGTTGTAAAATAAAAGCCCGCTTTGCGATATTGGTGAACTATGGGGAACTAAGGCAACTTCTCCTAAACGTCTTGCACCTTCATCAGAATCTAAAACTTTTAATAATACTTCTTCACCCTTGGATGCATGAGCTTCAGTAATACTTCCGGCTTCAAATTTTACACAAATATTATCGATTAAAGTACCTTGGTGAGACAGAGGCTTTGTAGAGCTTACCTTACCTTGAACTTTCATGCAGTGAGGCGTGGTAAAAACTTCCTCGGACGGTATATTTGGATTACATGTAATGCCGTTTCTTGCTAACGAGGCACCACCCATCCACTCGTGACCATCTGCTAGTCCTACTTTGAGATCGGTTCCTGGTCCCGAAAAATGTAAAGCAGCAAAATTTTGCTGGTTTAGCCAGTCTGAACGTTCCCGTAAGTTTTTGTTATGTTTATTCCACGCCTCAATAGGATTGCTCACGTTCACACGAGAAGC
This sequence comes from uncultured Rhodobacterales bacterium, assembly GCA_963999845.1. GTDB lineage: Bacteria > Pseudomonadota > Alphaproteobacteria > Rhodobacterales > Rhodobacteraceae > Salinivivens. The sequence continues at coordinate 2,563 of CAXEVV010000028.1, forward strand.
AGAAAATATTGCCTCTGCAAGTTTTCCTTGTGCCTCGTTCCCGGGTAAATCTGGGAACATTCTTTTTGCCCAAGCTAATCCTGGCCATGCTACAATATTCCAGTTTATGTCAAAGCGTGTAATTCTCTCTCTGGCGGGTGTCAGTGCTTGCGAATTTGCCTTATTAACTCTTCCCACTTTTTGAGGATCTTCGTTTGCAAGCAACATGGGATCATCACCTACAATTGCAAGTCTGGCGGTATTATTATCAAAAGCAGCTCCCATACCGTCATAGAGCCAATTAGCGGCCTGATCGAACGAAGTATCCAACGCATTTCTATAACGTGATAAAACCATTTCTGGATCAGAGAATATTGGAGTGACAACACCTGCACCTGATTTGTAGGCGTAATCGGTTATTCTTCTAACTAATGGTAATGCCTCAATAGGTGCCGTGATCATTAAGTCCTGACCGGGTTGTAAGGCCAAACCCGTTTTCACAGTAAGTTCTGCCAACCGATCAATATGATCGGAGCTAATAACTGATGTGTCTGACATTTTTAAACCTTTATATTTGAAATGTTATTATTGAGCATTGAAGCCAATTAGATTGATAACTATTATTTATCAACGCACTTTCAAAAAATTATAGTTTTTATTCTGAGCTCTACCTAAATATTTACAAATGAGTAATGGTCGTCGGTCTGAACGACGCGGCCTATTCCGCCGTTTGGCAAATGAAAACCGACTATAAATATATCTTCATTTGATATTCGATTTAGTAGTTTTTTCCTTGTTAACGCAGCTTCTTCGGGATGTTGGTCAAGTCCACTAAGCCAGTGTGGTCTTTTAAATGCAACGTGGTGGTTATTTATAGCATCTCCAATAATTAGCGCTGACTTCGAGCCATCTGCTATTTCAAAACTCATATGTCCAGGCGTATGTCCAGGAGTTAGCAGCGCCGATATGCCTGGTATTGGCTCATCTCCATCATCGAAAAACTGTATTTGATCCTGTAATGCTTCGAACCGTGTTTTAGCTCCAACGGCAGTCTGTACTCTACTCTCATCAACTTTGTTAACTGTTTCTGGGTCCCACCAGTAATCCCACTCGATCCTGCCAATATGATAAACCGCGTTGGGAAATAATAAATCATCAAAATCGTCGAGGACCCCCCAAATATGATCTGGATGTGCATGAGTAAAAATAACGTCAGTAATATCCTCAGCTGTGAGGCCTTGCTCGTCCAAGCTATCTAATATAACACCCATGCCTTCCAAAAAATAAATGCTGGCACCAACATCAAAGAGTATTTTCCGGTTTTCCGTTTCCACTAGGGTGACATTACATTCCCGGATCAATTGGTCTTTTGAAAGAGAAAATTCATTTATTATTGGGTCAAGTTCATTTTGGGGCATTGTATCGAAAGTCAGGCCTGCTGGAAGCGTTATATTTCCATCACTCACCGTAGTAATCTTTGCAGCTCCAAAGTTAACCTGCGTAGACGCAATACTTGGTAAAGTTAGTGATAATGGCAAACAGGACGCTACTTTAAGAAATGAACGCCTTTTAATAATCATGGTAGTTTCCCAAGCAAAATATATTCTCTATTTGGAATATGTTTCATAATTTTATTTTCAGCAAGTTATTTATTTCTATTTTCTAAAATAACTTCCTTAGGCCCTCGAAAGGCCCAACCTTGAAATTCGATTGGTTTTGTTAAGTAAGCATTAGGGAAATGTGCAAAAAATAATGGAAGTGCTACTTCTGCGATTAGAGTTTTAGATACCCACGAACCTGCACAGAAATGAGGGCCAGCACCAAATGCAATGGATGGGCCGTTGTCTCTTGAGATATCAAAGCAATCTGGGTTTTGAAATATAGCCTCGTCCCGATTTGCTGACCCGAACATGAAAAAGATCATGTCATTTTCATAAAACTCAACATTTTTATAAATAAATTTTTTTGCTATGCGTCTAGGAGACATACCAATTGGCGACATCCACCTTGCGTATTCTTCGAATGCTTGAAGCCATGTTTTTGTGCCTGACATAATCATTTCTAGTTGAGATCGATTTTCTAGTAAGGTTCCGATCGTTCCTGCAATAGCATCTCGTGGTTCATTTTGACCTCCAGAGATGGCGAGTTTTATGTTCGCTTTTATTGCTTGCATAGACATTCCTGCTTCTAGTTGGCTAGACAGTAAAGACGGTGCGCTATGTAGTTTAGTGTCTTCTAACTGTGCATCGATGTGCAAATCAATTGATCGAGTACAATCTTCACAATTTTTTGCTATCACTGGGTCGCTAATGTAGTTGGAGCAACCATCAATCATCCCTTGGCTCACCCGATCCATTTCCATCCATTTCATCCCACTCAAACCGGTGATAAGTTTCAAAGCTTCCGCTGATACTTGTGTGGAGAATTCAGAAACAATCTCTAATTCCTTTTTGTCCCTGAGGTCGCTTAAAATTTCATTCGTTTTGTCTACGAACTGATTTCTCCAAAAGTTTTTTACTGTTTTTGGAGAGACTGTTGGGAAAATCGCTTTTCTTTCTGCCATGTGAGTGGCTCCGTCTTTTCGCATCATATTTTGACCCATGAGCTTGGTCATTAGCCCATTGGGTTGTACAGAGGAAAATATCTCAATATTCTTCTCACAGATAAAAATATCCCGATGCTTTGAAAATAGCGTTGCCTTCAGCTGCGGCACGTAGGTAATTGGGAAATTATTGCGGAGTAAATCAAGGACTGGATATGGATCAATGTTGAAGGTTGCGAGATCTATATCATGAATGGGTGCAGAACTCATTATGGCTCCAATAAATACGAGTTAATATCCAAATTCATTCGAGCATTCTTCATAAGATAAGTCCGGTTTATATTCGGTGCACCAAGCCAACTCCTCAGCATCTTGTGTAGATAAATTTTCATTTTTCAAAATACTTATGGCAACCCATATTAGTGTTACAATTAATATTAATCTAACTGGACGAAAGATTAACTTTATCATCCACCATATCATTATTTCACCTTGGATTATTTATAGAAAAAAGCCACACTTATGCTTCAACTGAGTTTGAATAGAATTGAAATTTAGTCAAATAGTTAATGAGGACTGATTAGCTAATTGGGGGGTGAATAATTGAAAACTGCAATAGTGGCTGGAGCGGGGATTGTTGGAGTATCAACTGCCATATGGCTACAAAGATTTGGTTACCAGGTAAAACTAATCGATCGAAGTGGCCCAGCGTCTGGAACATCTTATGGAAATGCAGGTATTTTGGCCTCAGGCTCAATCATTCCTGTCACGACCCCAGGTTTAATTTCCAAGTCGCCTGGAATGCTTATGAATCCTAATAAGCCTCTTTTTCTAAAATATGCATATTTACCACGGTTAATGCCATTTCTTTTCAAGTATCTAAGATATGCAAATATTGAGCATGTTGAAAATTATGCTACGGCAATGTCCCAATTATTGTACGATTCTGTAGACCAGCATAAAGCTTTAGCCAGGGGTACCGGGGCGGAATGCTATATCGAAAATAAAGATTATTTGTTTGGTTATGACACAGAGAAAGCTTTTGAAAAAGATCGCTTTGCATGGGATCTCCGTGGAAAACACCAGCATGACTTTGATATTTTAAAAGGGGATGCACTACATAATGTTGACCCAATCTACGATGGATCATTCAAAGTAATCGTAGTTAACCGAAACCATGGTAAAATAAATGATCCAGGCGAATATATAAAAAAGCTGGCTGAGCATTTTGTGGATAAAAAAGGCGAAATAATTCAAGCTAATATAAAGGGTTTTCAGCAAAAAGACGCAGCAATAATAGGCTTGGAAACAGACAGAGGAGTACATAGAGCTGACCATGTAATTTTCACATTGGGACCATGGTCCGGCGACTTATCGAAACGCCTTGGTCTCAATATACCTTTTGAAAGTGAGAGGGGATACCATATAGAACTTATTAACCCCTCAAGAATGCCGCGAAATCCAATAATGGTTTCTTCTGGCAAATTTGTCGTAACTCCGATGGATGGACGAATTAGATTAGCTGGCGTGGTTGAATTTGGTGGTTTGAAGGCCAAAGCATCCAAGGCGCCGATAGAACTTTTGAAAAAGAATGCAAAAAAACTTTTTGCCGATATCAAATATGATAATATTACTGAGTGGCTGGGCCATCGCCCTACAACAGCTAGCAGTCTTCCTTTGATAGGAAGGGTTAACAAATTCAAAAATGTTTTGGTTGGGTTTGGCCATCAGCATGTAGGCTTGACAGGTGGAGCTAAAACGGGTCGTATCATAGCCGAGTTGCTAGATGAACGTGAACCAAATATTCAGTTATCGTGGTTTGATCCGAATGGATATGTTTAATGTGTCTGCAACAAAACTAACAATGGGAGGAATCAATGAAAATTAAGAATTTAGCTACAGCTGTTGCTTGTGGTGCACTAATCGCCGGCGTTTCGATGGCAGAGGACTGGGATATGCCCATGGCGTATTCGGCCACTAACTTTCATTCAGAAATGGGTGTAGTTTTTGCTGACAAAGTCCGCGATTACACTAGTGGGGAAATAAATATTACAGTTCACCCTGGTGGGTCTCTATTCAAGGGTGGAGAAATAAAAAGGGCCGTACAAACAGGACAAGCGCCTATTGGGGAACGCTTTATGTCAGCTCATGCTAATGAAGCGCCACTTTTAGGTTGGGATAATTTACCATTTCTAGCTACTACTTATGACGCGAACAATAAGCTTTGGGCAGCTGCAAAGGATAAGGTAAATGCACAGTTATCAGACTTGAACCTTGTTGCTCTGTATACGTGCCCATGGCCTGGTCAGGGTTTTTATTTTAATAAAGCGGTTAACTCCTCTAAAGACACTCAAGGCATAAAGTTTCGTTCTTACAACTCTGCAACGGCAACTTTTGCCGAAGAGTTAGGGATGGTTCCGGTGCAAGTTGAGGCGGCAGAACTTTCGCAGGCACTAGCGACTGGAGTAGCAGAGTCGTTTATATCATCTGGATCTACTGGATACGATCGAAAGGTTTGGGAACATCTATCGCACTACTACAAAGTTAATGCATGGTTACCTCGCAATTACGTAATGGTTAATAAGGGCGTATGGGAAGGTTTAAATTCTGACATGAAGGGTGCAGTCCAGAAAGCAGCAGATGAAACTGGAGCAGCATGCTCTGCTAAATCTGCTGAATTAGCAAGTTGGTACTTTGAACAGCTTGAAGCAAATGGAATGGCTGTTGAAGATGCAAGCCCAGAATTTTTGGCCGAACTTCAAGCAATTGGAGCAAAGATGACTGCAGACTGGCTGGCATCAGCTGGAGCAGATGGTCAAGCAATACTGGATGCTTATAAATCGAACTAGGATATTATAAATTGCCCCGCTAACTGCGGGGCTTTTTAAAAGGAGGCAGAAAATGAGAGATTGGCAGCCTTTTTTTGGGCTACCTTTATGGTTCTGGCTCTTTATTTTACCGACTTTATTTGCTTTATTTTGTCTTTTTTATCCCTGTAAAGCAAAACGGCTATTGCATCGAATTTGGCCCTTTATGGATAAAATTTACTTAGCATTTGGCATTTTATCTGCAATTTTTATGGTAGTAATTCTACTTCTGATTGTTGGTCAGATGGTGGCTCGTTGGACAAATACGGTCTTTCCAGGAGGAACGGAATTTGCCGGTTATGCGATGGCATGTACATCTTTTTTTGCTTTGGCATTTGCTTTAACACAAGGTTCCCATATTCGTGTGTCTATATTTCTCAATATGAACGGGTTTTTGAAATTTTGGTTAGATGCATTTGCAATGCTTGTGTCGGCTTGGACTGCTACATACTTTGCGCGATATGCTGTCAAAACAAATTTTTTATCAGAAGTTTTGAACGATAGAACACAAGGGTTGGACCAAGTTCCTGAGTGGTTGCTCTCACTCTTTGCAATGACAGGGCAATGGCCTTGGGAATGGGGAGCAACATGGTCAAACACAACTTCTGAACTTGTTTATACACCCGTGTGGCTTCCACAGATAGCGATGTCTATAGGTACAATCTTACTAGCAATTGCGATATGGGATCATCTTTTCCGTCTGCTTGCTTATAGAGAAACTCGTATTTTTCGGGAAGCAATCGAATGACTGAGCTCTACGCAATAATCATTTTTTTGTTTGCTTTGTTTCTGCTTCTAGGAAGCTCTGTTTGGGTGGGATTGGCATTAATGGGTGTCGCTTGGGTCGGTATGGAACTTTTTACAACGCGTCCAGCTGGGGATGCAATGATCACTACTATTTGGACGGGTGCCAGTAGTTGGACCCTCACCGCCTTACCCCTTTTTATTTGGATGGGGGAAATACTATTTCGAACAAGATTATCCGAAGATATGTTCAGAGGCCTTTCCCCATGGATGCGGTTTTTACCGGGCGGCTTACTCCACACAAATATAGCAGGATGCACTATCTTTGCAGCGGTATCGGGGTCTTCTGCCGCAACTTTGAATATGGTAGGCAAAATGTCTATCCCTGAACTCCGCAGTCGTGGATATCCGGAGTATATGATTATCGGTACTTTGGCAGGTGCCGCTACACTTGGCCTAATGATACCGCCTTCTCTAACTTTGATTGTTTATGGCGTAACTATTAATGAAAGTATTACTAAACTTTTCATGGCCGGTGTTTTCCCTGGACTTGTTCTAGCCGCACTATTCATGGCTTACATAGTTGTTTGGCATTTTTTTGGAACGGGAGATCGGCCACAAAAAGAGCCCCCCATGCCATTTTCTAAAATGATAAAAGAAAGTCTATTTCTTGTGCCGGTTATGGGTTTGGTTTGTGTCGTCATAGGCTCGATGTACTTGGGCTTTGCAACAGCTACAGAGGCTGCAGCAGTAGGAGTGGTCGGAGCTTTAATACTGTCAGCAGCCCAGGGGTCTCTTAATTGGTCAACTTTTTCAGTAAGCCTCATGGGAGCTACTAAGACATCAGCGATGATAGCACTGATACTCATGGGTGCTGCATTTCTGTCTCTATCAATGGGGTTTACCGGTTTGCCGAGAGCAATGGCTGAACTGATCGAGAGCTATAATTTATCACCAGTGGCTCTGATCGCAGTTCTTACAGTCTTTTATTTAATTCTAGGCATGTTCATGGATGGATTATCATCTGTTGTTCTAACAATGGCAATTGTAGAGCCAATGATTAGGGCAGCAGGCATTGATTTGATTTGGTTTGGGATTTTCTTAGTCGTTGTCATTGAAACAGCACAGGTTACTCCCCCAATTGGTTTCAACCTTTTTGTTCTGCAAGGTATGACTAAACATGAAATTGGTTATATTGCTAAGACCGCAATTCCAATGGTAGGATTAATGTTACTAATGGTGGTAATTTTAGTCATTTTTCCAGAGTTGGCTACGTGGCTACCCGAAAATATTCGTCAACGGAATTAATGTTTTGGGTCGTGTTAGTATATTGCAGCTCGATACAAACTTTTTACGCATTCCTGGGGATATTGGTTGTGAAAAGACATTTATTGAGGAACCTCAGTATTTAATAGTGGAGGGTGTTACAGCAAATAAGATAGTAACATCTCAGCCTGAAAATATTGATATTGGTCCCTTTTTAGAAGCTGCAAAATCTGCAACAGGAGATATTTTAACAACTTCATGTGGGTTCTTGGCTCCGTTTCAAAAGGAACTCCAAGAAAATTTAAATATCCCTGTCGTGGTTTCATCTATCGGCCAGCTAAATGCAATAAATAAAATTTATTCACCTGAACAAGTTATAATTTTAACAATTGATGCTGATAAACTTTGTAAAAAGCATTTACCAAAAAAATTCTGGAAGTACTCAGAATGCATATATGGCTTTAGAAACAGTAGTTATCTACATAAAGTTATCTTTGATGATATGACCATGTTTGATAAGGGAAAAGTAGCAGAAGAATTGCTGGTTGCCTTTAAAGAAGCTTACACTGAGAGCACAAAGGCTCTCTTGCTTGAATGCACAAATATGCCACCTTACAAGCCACATTTGAAAAAACATAGAGCAGTGAAGATATTTGATATCCTATCGGCAATTGAGGGTGAGCTGCCAAACTCGATAAATCCTGTTTATTTGTGAAATACACAATCTATGTTGTGCCATAAAAAGCTACACATGTCCGACATCGCTGTGGTATTTTTTAGAAATATGTTAGAGGATACTTGTACATTTGTTCTTGGTGGGTAACTCTTGAGTAGATGCAACTTTTTCGCTAATTGAATTTTCGCTGTAGGTCAGAATCTAACATTGTCGTTTTATGATCATATAATTGTAGGTGGCGGTATTTTAGGTGCATCGATTGCCTATCATATTTCAAAAAGATCAAATGACACGATTTTGGTGTTAGAAAGGAACGAATTTGCAAGCGCTGCTTCTAGTCGTTCTGCTGGATTGGTTTTGCAGGGATCCACTAAAAAATCTAATATTCCATTAGCGAAAAAAACTGTTGAGGTAATTACTGCACTAGAAGAAGAACTTGGTGAGACGCTAGAGTACCACAAAACCGGCAGTTTACGACTGGCATCATCTAAAGAAAGAGTTGATGAACTTAATTATATGATTGATGCGGCTCGCTCTTTTAAAATTGATGTATCAATTCCAGACGAGCAAGATATCGCACAATTGGCTCCCTGGCTAGATCAACAAGAGATCCAAAAGGCAGCATTTTTTTCATCAGATGGTTATGTGGATAGTTATCGTTTGACCTGGCAGTACATTAAAGCTGCTAAGAATAATGGTGTGAAGTTTAGCTCTAACTTGGCTGCTACTGGGATATTAATTGAGGGAGATAAAATTCGAGGCATTGAAACTAAAAGTGGAGAAATGTTTTCGTCTAATTTAATCCTGGCTGGAGGCGTTTGGACCTCCTTGTTTGCGTCTCAAGTACAAGTGCCAATTGCGATGGCTCCAGTCCGTAGCCATTACTGGTTAACGGAGCCTGATCCTATTTATGGTGGAGAAGGTGCAATAACTATTATGCCTGACATCTCGGCTTACACTCGCCCGGAACTAGGAGGCTTATTAATTGGTGTCCAGGAAAATGAATGCGCAGTTTTTGACGCAAGAAAACTTCCAGAAGATTTACAATACTTCTCACCAACACTTGGGGAAGATCATTGGGACATTTTGCTAAATTCTTATTCTGATTTATCCCGGGTTTTCCCCAAAATAGAAAACGCAAATTTTTCAAGTTATATCAGTGGTCTATCATCATATACTCCGGATGGAGAAATCATTTTAGGTTCAATTACGGAAATTGATGGATTGTATGTAGCGGCTGGTGACTGTGGTTCAGGTGTTAGTCTTTCTGGAGGCATTGGCTCTATAATGTCAGAACTTATTGTAAAAGGTAGATCTGATTTTGATATTGAATCATTCAAGCCTGATAGATTTGGCAAGGTAGATCCTTTTGACAGCGAATTCCTAAAACGGTGTGCCAGGGCCAGGTCTGCTAAATCGAGGAAAATAAAATAAATTTTTATTTATTTAAGAATCGTGCCATCATCGCTTATTGTTCGATTATTATTTACTTTGAACAACAAACTACTAAACCACATTGGGAGTAAAAAATGAAATTTAATTTTAGTTTTTTTAAGTCACTGGCGGTCGGATCGCTTCTGGCCACGTCCGCTTTCGCAGATACAGAGCTTACAGTTTATACAGCTGTCGAAGCTGAAGATCTTACAAGATATGCTGCTAAGTTTAATGAAAGTCATCCAGACATTAAAATCAACTGGGTTAGAGATTCGACAGGAATTATTACAGCAAAATTGTTAGCGGAAAAAAACAACCCGCAAGCAGATGTTGTATGGGGTTTAGCGGGTACTTCCTTGCTTCTGCTTAAATCGGAAGGAATGTTGGAGTCTTATGCTCCAGCAGGAGTGGAAAAGTTAGATAGTAAATTTGTTGATGGCGATAACCCACCAGCTTGGGTTGGCATGGATGCTTGGGTTGCTGCCGTATGTTATAATACTGTTGAGGCAGCAAAAGCTGGCCTTACACCACCGACTTCTTGGAAAGATTTAACGGATGCTCAGTACGCTGGACATTTGATTATGCCAAATCCAAATTCATCTGGTACAGGGTTTCTGGATGTATCTAGCTGGCTCCAACTGTTTGGTGAAGAAGGTGGCTGGGAGTACATGGATGCCTTGCATGAGAATATAGCTAGATATACACACTCAGGCTCAAAGCCTTGTAAACTAGCGGCTGCTGGAGAAATTCCTATAGGGATTTCATTTGCATTTCGAGGTGCAAAATCGAAAGCTGCTGGCGCTCCACTAGATATCATTGTTCCATCTGAAGGTGTTGGATGGGATATGGAGGCTACAGCTATTGTTGCTGGAACATCCAAGTTGGAAGCGGCACAGAAGCTTGTTGACTTTTCAGTAACAAAGGAAGCTAACGAAATGTATAACCAAGGTTATGCTGTTGTTGCTTATCCAGGTGTAGCTAAACCTGTGGAACATTTTCCTGAAGGCTTGATAGAAGCTATGATTCCAAATGATTTTGAGTTTGCTGCGAATAACAGAGGCCGCATTTTGAAAGAATGGCAGTCACGTTACGATGGTAAATCAGACCCTAAATAGGAAATTTTGTCAGGCAGTAAAGCTCTTGCTGCCTGACACTTTTTTGTTTTCCAAATTTTGGATTAATAATAATATTTACTTAAGGAATAAGTCTTGGAAGGCATCAACGATCCGCAATCCTCGTATCTTTCAATAAAAAATCTTTGGAAATCATTTGGAAGCTTTACAGCTCTCAATGACGTATCTTTAGATATACAAGAGGGAGAATTTGTCTGTTTCCTAGGCCCCTCTGGATGCGGTAAAACAACTCTTTTACGTGCAATAGCGGGGTTAGATCTGCAAACAAGTGGGACAGTAGTGCAAGGTGGTAAAGATATTTCTAATTTTCCAGCTTCTGAGCGTGATTATGGAATAGTCTTTCAATCATATGCTTTATTTCCCAACCTTACTATTGAGAAAAATATATCATTTGGTCTTGAAAACACTGGGCGATCTAAAAGTGAGATCAACGAGCGAGTATTGGAGTTGTTGCATCTTATTGGGCTACCTGATCAGGGCCCTAAGTACCCAGCTCAACTTTCTGGTGGTCAACAACAACGGATCGCTTTGGCGAGGGCAATAGCATCTGGCCCAGGTTTGCTGCTACTAGATGAGCCACTATCTGCTCTGGATGCAAAGGTACGTGTCTATTTAAGACATGAAATAAAAACTCTTCAACAGAAACTTGGGGTGACCACTATAATGGTCACACACGACCAAGAAGAAGCTCTTTCTATGGCTGATCGTATTGTCGTTATGAACGAGGGTAAGGTCGAACAAATAGGTTCTCCTAATGAAGTTTATTGTAAGCCACAGACATTATTTGTTGCAGATTTCATTGGAGAAATGACCCAATTCACAGGCACTGCAAGTGGTAGAAATTCTGTCAAAATTGGGAATACAGAATTAAATACTGTGGCGCATCAATTCGGTGACGGCCACGAGGTCTCGCTAACCATTAGGCCAGAGGATATAATACCATTGGGCGCCAAGCCTGAGGCAAAAAAAGGCTCCTCCAATCAGACTAAGAACATTTTTTCAACGAAGCTCGAGGAAATGGAATTTTTGGGTTCTTTTTGGCGGTGCAAGTTAAAGGCTGATGAATTTTCTGAGGTATTGGTGACAGCAGATTTTTCTGTAAATGCAGTAAGGAGACTTTCTTTAGAGCCAAACCAAAATTTGTGGATTGAAGTACCTTCGGAAAGCATTTTGGCTTTTAATCTTCAAGTGACCTAACTATGAATTCGACTAATATAGACAATACAGCAGTCAGGCCGAATGGAGTAATAAAAGCTAAACTCAGTCGAGACGACATAATAATGCGTGGTGGTATGGCAGTCATTGCACTCTACCTGGTAATAAGTTTGGTATTTCCACTTTATTCAATGTTCTCAAAATCATTTTCGACGTTCCAGTATGATTTGTCAAAATTTGAAGTCCAGGTAAGTGATGATGCCGGTCAGTTTTCTCCTGCCAAAGCAAATCTCCAGAGTTTAAATGACGAATTGCAAGCTCTTTCAAATGCGGAGCTGAGTACAGGTTCTGGCGGACGACTTGGCGTTACCGTATTTTTTCCAGACTTTAGTTTTCGTAGTCCTATTATATATCGTATTCGAAATGTAGATCAGCAAGGAAGGTTTCTAGTAGGTTCGACATTAGTTACTGGAACAGATTGGCAAGAATTAGATAGCAATAATTTTCGTAGGGTTCAGTTGCGGCCTGTAAGGTCGACTGGTTTATCGAATTTCATAAATTATTTTTCCACACCGGCATTGTTTAAATCAATTCAGAATTCGATATTTATTTCCATAATTAGTACCATAATTACTGTGATTTTAGCATTTTGGTTTGCCTATGCTCTTAATCGTAGTTGCATGCGCTTCAAGGGCTTTTTTAGGCTAATAGCAATGGCTCCAATACTTGTTCCATCACTGCTTCCGGGGATAGCGTTGGTTTACCTTTTTGGTGCGCAAGGGGTCATCAAGGGCTTGTTATTTGGCGCGAGCATTTATGGTCCTATTGGAATCATCATCGGATCTGTATTTTTCACCTTTCCGCATGCATTCTTGATAATATCTACTGCCCTGGCTATTTCTGATGCTCGTTTGTATGAAGCCGCCGTTTCTTTAAAAGCCTCTGCGTGGAAGACTTTTTGGACCGTTACTATTCCCGGCGCAAGATATGGGATAGTCTCAGCAGCTTTTGTTGTATTTAACCTCGTTATAACTGATTTTGGTTTGCCTAAAGTTATCGGTGGACAATTCAACGTTCTGGCTGTGGACATATATAAACAAGTTATTGGTCAGCAAAACTTTGAGATGGGTGCTGTCGTTTCTGTGGTTCTCATAATTCCGGCGATTCTAGCATTCGCGATCGATCGATTTGTTCAAAGTAAACAAGTGGCCTTGCTGACTGCTAGGTCGGTTCCTTTTCATCCCAAACCAAGTACCAAGACGGATCTGACATTTACCATTTATTGTGGTCTGGTTGGATTTTTCATTGTGGGCATTTTAGGTATTTGTCAATTTGCTGCCTTAATAAAGTTCTGGCCATACGACCTGAGCTTAAGTTTGAATAATTATCAATTTGATAAAATGGATGGTGGTGGATGGGCTGCTTATTATAATTCGATAAAGATGGCTTTGTTGACTGCTTTAATAGGCACATGCGTGATATTTTTTGGAGCCTACTTGGTTGAAAAATCCAGTGGGTTTAAGACCGGCAGGGCAGTATTCCAAATGTTTGCTATGTTGCCAATGGCAATACCGGGTATGGTGCTAGGCCTTGCCTATATTTTCTTTTTTAATAACCCAGAAAATCCTCTACACGTAGTATACGGAACAATGGCCATTCTTGTTATATGTACTGTTACGCACTTTTATACCGTTTCACATCTAACAGCAGTTACTGCTCTTAAGCAAATGGACAGTGAATTTGAGTCGGTCTCAGCTTCCCTGAAGCAACCTACATTTAAGCTTTTCTCAAGAGTTACGGTGCCAGTATGTTTGCCAGCAATTCTAGATATTGCCATCTACTTATTCGTTAACGCAATGACAACTGTTTCTGCGGTTGTTTTTCTTTATTCGTCTAAAACTTCATTGGCTTCAATTGCAGTACTAAATATGGATGATGCAGGTGATATTGCTCCTGCAGCAGCGATGGGTATGATGATTTTTTATACGAATATTTTTGCACGAATCATACACTTAGCACTGTCAAAGGGTGTCTTGAAACGAACTCAAGCCTGGAGATCTAATACTTAAATTTAAAAACCACTTCCCATTTTCTTTTTTGAGAAGAATTTTCTATTACTTCTTGACAATTTTCTTATTTATAACTGATAGTTAGTGATGATCCGCTTCATTACATTTGTCGATTCATTTAATTATCGTATTGGTCGATTTGCTATGTATGGTATTTTCGTAATGATGGGTATCTTGCTATGGTCATCTGTATCAAAAACATTTTTCAACCCATCACTTTGGACCCTGGAAATGGCTCAATTTTGTATGGTTGCTTATTACATGTTAGGCGGAGCTTATTCGATCCAGATGGGATCCAATGTGCGAATGGATTTACTCTATGGGGAGTGGGATAATCATCGGAAGGCTCAAGTTGATGCAATAACAATAATATTTCTAATAGTTTACCTTATATTCATGATTTGGGGTGGATGGGAAAGTTTTATGTACTCCTTAAGTTATGGGGGAGAGCGTAGTTCGTCCATTTGGCGACCGTACATTTGGCCAATAAAACTCATAATGCTTTTTGGTCTTTCCATGATGCTACTTCAATCAATATCAGAGTTTTTCAAGGATATTTTACGCATCAAAGGTTATGATTTTGGAGAAAAGAACTAATGTCGTATGAGATGATTGCTATCTTGATGTTCTCAACGATGATGTTGATGCTACTTACAGGTCAGCGTGTCTTTGGGGCTATTGGGTTTGTTGCAGTTATGGCCGCTTTTTTCCTTTGGGGAGATAGGGGCGGATATGATATTGGTTTTGCTGCAGCAATAAAGTTAATGAAATGGTATCCCCTCTTAACATTACCAATGTTTATTTTTATGGGATACATTCTATCAGAGTCAAAGATAGCTGATGATCTCTATAAGATGTTTCATGTTTGGATGGGTGGGATTTCAGGAGGTCTGGCCATTGGTACAATTGGCCTGATGGTACTTATATCAGCTATGAATGGCCTTTCTGTGGCTGGGATGGCCATTGGGGCAACTATAGCACTGCCTGAGTTGCTCAAACGTGGTTATGATAAAAGGATGGTCACGGGAGTAATTCAAGCAGGATCTTCACTAGGAATATTAGTGCCTCCATCAGTCGTTCTTGTTCTATATGCAATGATTGCTCGTCAACCAGTGGGGCAGCTTTGGTTAGCAGGAATTATACCAGGACTTATAATGGCGGCCATGTTCATAATATACATTGCCGTACGATGTCGCATCAGCCCTTCGCTTGGGCCTGTTCTTCCGATTGAAGATCGGATGATTCCATTACCCGTAAAATTAAAACTTTTAGGCGCGGGTTTGTTACCTTTATTCATATTTTTTGCAATGATGGTTCCCTTTATAAATGGATGGACATCTTTAGTCGAAAGTTCAGCAATTGGAGCAATTGCAGCTTTTGTTGCAGCGCTAGCAAAAGGACGGATGACGCTTGAAGTTTTTGAAAATAGTGTCCGAAAGACCCTTGGGATTTCATGCATGTTTATGTGGATTATTCTAGCGGCTTTAGCATTCGGCGCTGTTTTTGATGGTTTAGGCGCAGTGAAGGCCATCGAAAGCCTCTTCACTGAACAGTTTGGTTTATCTCCATGGGTTATTCTAATTTTGATGCAGCTTAGTTTCATAGTCATGGGAACATTCTTAGACGATACAGCAATGTTAGTAATCGTGGCGCCACTATATGTTCCTTTAGTTGGCGAACTAGGCTTCAATTTAATCTGGTATGGGGTGCTTTACACAATTACAACACAGATTGCTTATATGACGCCGCCGTTTGGTTATAATCTATTTCTGATGAGAGCTATGGCTCCTCCAGAAATCAGCCTTAAAGATATATACACTTCTATTCTGCCATTCGTTTTAGTTATGGTTTTTGCACTAGTAATAATAATGACATTCCCAGAATTAGCTCTTTGGTTACCAGGGGAAGTGTATGGAAATTAATTTTGAGAGATCCCATTTAAAGGGACGAAAGTTGAGGAGAGTATCATAAAAAAGGAGAATATTATGACAACTAGACGTAAGTTTTTAACCACAGCGAGTATTGGTGGTGCAGCGGCATTAGCTTCACCTGCAATAGTCCAGGCGCAAAGCACAATAAAATGGCGATTTCAAACGTATGCTGGTGGTGCTCTAGGAGAGCATGTAACCAAGCCAGTAATTGATTACATAAATGCCAACTCTAACGGGGAGCTGCAGGTAGAGCTATTCTACGCAGATCAAATAGTTCCTACCGGAGAGCTGTTTCAAGCTTTGCAAAGGGGTACAATTGATGGAGTTCACTCCGATGATGACTCAATGGCATCGCCGACCCCATTGCGAATGTTCGGTGGATATTTTCCATTTGCTACCAAACATATTCTTGATGTTCCAGTACTGTTTAATCAGTATGGATTAAAAGAAATTTGGGACGAAGAGTATGCAAAAGTTGGCGTAAAATGGATTTCAGCGGCTGGTCAGGATCCTTGTAATTTTAACACTAAAAAGGAAATCACAAGTGTTGCTGACCTAGATGGGTTAAGGCTTTATTCCTTTCCTACCGCGGGGAGGTTCTTAGCTAAATTTGGTGTTGTGCCAATGAACATCCCATACGAAGATGCCGAGGTTGCAGTGCAAACTGGTGAGCTTGATGGAATGGCATGGTCAGGAATTACCGAAGATTATACTGTGGGATGGGCCGATGTAACGGACTATTTTCTTACAAATAATATCTCTGGCGCATGGATCGGCTCATGGTTCATCAATGAGAAGAGATGGGCAGACTTACCGGATCACCTAAAATCAGTGGTAATGGCGGCGACGGAAGCTGGTCATACATATCGTAACCAATGGTATTGGGGTGGTGAAGCGGCATTACGTGCAAATGGTGATAAGCTCGCGTTACGGTCAGTTCCTGCTGCGGAATGGGCCGAAGTTGAAAATGCTGCCAAGGATTTCTGGGAAGAAGTAGCCCAAGAGGGTGAGGTGCATCAAAAGATTGTAAATATCTTTAAAGAGTATAACTCAGTTATCAACCAGGCTGGAGCACCATATAATTTCGAGTAAAAATTAATATTTGAGCGCCCTAAAACTTAGGGCGCTCTTCAATAGGGAAGAATTAATATGATCGGAAATTTGACATTCAAAGAGCTGGAGGCAGCGGTAGGCGATGGTACTATTGATACTGTGCTTGTTTGTTTGGTTGATATGCAAGGAAGGCTCATGGGTAAGAGGTTCCATGCTAAGCACTTTATTTTGGACGGATACAAAGAGACGCATTGTTGCGATTATTTGTTAGCTACAGATCTAGAGATGGCTACACCGGACGGGTATGCCTCTACCAGTTGGGAAGATGGTTATGGCGATTATACTATGAAGCCAGATCTTACTACTTTACGCAGGACGCCTTGGCTAGATGGGACCGCATTGGTGATCTGTGATGTGTTAGACCATCACACGCATGAAGAAGTAAGCCATTCACCTAGGGCTATTCTAAAAAAACAAATCAAGCGACTTGAAAAGATGGGCTTCGACCCGATGATGGCCACAGAGTTAGAATTTTTTCTTTTTGAAAAAAGTTTCAAAGAGATACAAGAAGACGGTTTTAGAGAATTAAGACCCATCAGCGCGTATAATGAGGACTATCATATTCTTCAAACTACAAAAGAAGAACATATTATGCGTCCTATTCGTAATTATTTATGGGATGCTGGCATCCCAGTTGAAAATTCAAAAGGAGAGGCAGAGACAGGGCAGGAAGAGTTAAATATTAAATATGGAAATGCACTTAATACGGCTGAGTATCATACAATTGCTAAACATGCCGTAAAAGAAATTGCCTGGAGTCAGGGGCATGCAGTTACCTTTCTACCAAAGTGGCATCATGATAAGGTCGGCTCTTCGTCGCATGTTCACCAGTCTTTATGGCAGGATGGCGAAAATGCATTCTATGACCCTTCCGATAAACTAGGAATGAGCCAATTAATGAAGCACTACATGGCCGGTTTATTACATTACACGTCAGACATTACATTTTTTCTTGCTCCTTACGTTAATAGCTACAAGCGTTTTGCAAAGGGGACGTTCGCTCCTACCCGTATTATATGGTCGGTAGATAATCGTACTGCTGGATTTCGCTTGTGTGGAGCTGGAAGTAGTAGTGTCCGAGTAGAATGCAGAATAGGTGGTTCAGATATGAATCCCTACTTAGCAATTGCTGCGCAAATCGCTGCGGGGTTGGCAGGAATAGAAAACAAACTAGAGCTTGATGAGCCTGCTAAGGGCGATGTTTATAAGGGTGACACCAAAATGATTCCTGAAAATTTGCGGGAAGCAAAGTTTGCGTTGTCTCAATCAGAAATGCTGAAGTCTGCTTTTGGGGAGGAGGTCGTCAAACACTACTGTCGAGCTGCAGAAGTTGAGTTGGAAGAATTTGATAGGGTGGTTACAGATTGGGAAATAGCAAGAGGTTTTGAAAGAGCGTGATATTATGAATGAAATTAAATGCATTTCACCAATTGATGGTGCAGTATTTGCGAAAAGAAATACTCTATCCTTAAAAGAAGCAAAAGAAGAGATCCAATGCTTACGTGCGGCGCAAAAAACCTGGTCAGCTCGGCCATTGGCTGAGCGTATATCTTTGGTCATGGCTGGCGTTGAAGCTATTGGAGAAATGAATGATCAAATAGTCCCAGAGCTAGCCCAAATGATGGGTCGGCCAATAAGGTATGGTGGTGAGTTTGGGGGCTTTAAGGAGCGCGCTCAATATATGAGTGAGATAGCTGAACAAGCACTTCAAAATATTGAGGTGAGTGATGATCCCACTTTTAAACGTTATATAAAGCGGATCCCACATGGAGTAGTTTTTGTTATTGCACCTTGGAATTATCCATACATGACAGCGATAAATACAATCGCCCCTGCACTCATAGCAGGTAATGTTGTGGTATTGAAGCATGCAACCCAAACTCTTCTGGTGGGTGAACGCCTCGTTGAAGCTTTCAACTCTGTGGGTATACCAAAAGACGTATTCAGTAATATGTATCTTGACCATGGTACTACGTCACGCTTAATTGAAGAAAACGCATTTGATTTCATTAATTTTACTGGATCCTTAAAAGGCGGTATCGAAATGGAGAGGGCTGCGGCTGGGACTTTTACTCCTGTTGGAACTGAACTTGGAGGAAAGGACCCTGGATATGTAATGGAAGATGCAGATCTAGACTCAGCAGTGGAAACATTGATAGATGGCGCAATGTTTAATTCTGGTCAATGTTGCTGTGGTATTGAGCGCATTT